>DASWKB010000041.1:0-33570 GCA_036396895.1 bacterium
AGGGAGCAATTCCACCTTCTACCTTCTACCTTCTACCTTCTCATGGTTGTTCCCACGTCACGCCCCACGCCGCGCCCCGGAGCGAACGAAGTGAGCGGAGTCCTGAGCGAAGTCGAAGGACCGGCCCCGTTCCCCATGCCCCATCCCGGTCGCCTGGTTGCTGGTCTCTGGTTGCTGGGTGCTACCGGGAAGCGGCGAGTGGGCTGGGCAGGGATCGAACCTGCGACCAGCTGGTTATGAGCCAGCTGCTCTACCATTGAGCTACCAGCCCCTCAACAACGGATTACACGGATTTCTATAGGCTGTCGCGCCCCCCCGTCAGGTGAGGTGGCCGCGTTCCGGGGAGAACGTCAGTTCGAGGAAGTTGCGCAGCCGCCGGCTACGGGTCGGATGGCGAAGCTTCCGGAGCGCCTTCGACTCGATCTGCCGCACGCGTTCCCGCGTGACGTTGAACATCTGGCCGACCTCCTCCAGCGTCCTTGGCGATCCGTCCTGCAGTCCGAACCGGAGCATCAGGACGTGCTGCTCCCGCTCGGACAGGGACGCGAAGACGTCGTCGATCTGCTCCTTGAGCATGCTGTATGCCGTCGCATTCGCCGGCGACACCGCGTGCTTGTCCTCGATGAAATCCCCGAAGTGAGTGTCCCCCTCCTCGCCGATCGGCGTCTGGAGCGAGATGGGCTCCTGGGCGATCTTCAGCACGCCCCGGACCTTGTCCACCGGAATCCCGGTCGCCCGCGCCATTTCCTCCGGAGCCGGCTCCCGACCCGTCTCCTGAACGATCGCGCGCGAGACCCGGATGAGCTTGTTGATCGTTTCCGTCATGTGCACGGGAATCCGGATCGTCCGCGCCTGATCGGCGATCGACCGGGTGATGGCCTGGCGGATCCACCACGTGGCGTACGTCGAGAACTTATAGCCCCGCCGGTACTCGAACTTCTCCACCGCCTTCATGAGCCCGATGTTGCCTTCCTGGATCAAATCGAGGAAGGACAGCCCGCGGTTGGTGTACTTCTTCGCGATGCTCACGACCAAGCGCAGATTCGCTTCGACCAGCTCCTTCTTCGCCCTGGCGTAGTCCTGCTCCCGCTGCGCGATCTCCCTGAGGACGTCGCGGAGCTTCTCCGGAGCCAAGCCTTGCCGGCGGATGTGGTCGCGCCGCGCCTTCGCCAGCACCCGCAGCTTGAGCTGCGCGTCCTTGCGGCGCCGGATGCGGTTGAGCTGCGCCGTCTGGCGATCGAGCGTCTCGATCGCGCGGAGCCGGTGCTGAGCCTCCTCGACCAGCCATTCGATCGCCTGGATCGTCAGCTTGTAGTCATCGATGACGTGCCGGACGCCGCGCGCCGACTGCGACTGCCTGAGCCGCTTGCGCAGCTGCACGAGCTGGGCGACCAGCTCTTCGCGCTTGAGGTTGGGATCGTCCTTCGAATAGTCCTCGGGATTCAGTTCCCCGGCGATCAGGAGGTCTGTCAGCCGCAGGATCTCTTCGCGGGTCCGCGGCATGCCCAACACCGCGTCCCGGTAGGCGAACTCCGCGGCCTCGATCTTCTTGGCGAGCGTCAGCTCCTGCTCGCGCGTCAGCAGCGGGATCTGCCCCATCTGCCTGAGGTACATCTTGACGGGATCATCCAGCTGGCCGCCTTCGGGCACCTCGACCGGCTCCTCCTCGCGCGCCTCCTTCTCCTCCCGGTCCGGAAGTCTGGAGGTCGCGCTGCTGGGCTTGTCCACGATCTGGATGTTCTCCTTTCCCAGCAGCGTCAGGAGTTCGTCGATCTCCTCCGGAGACGCCACGTCTTCGGGCAGCAGGTGGTTGAGCTCCTCGTACGTGAGATGTCCTTTGTCGCGCCCGGTCATGATGACCTTGGCCAGGCGCTCGCGCATCAACTTGTTGTGCCCCTTGTTCGTGGCCATGACCTCAGCCCCCTTTGACCTGCCGCTGATATTCCGCAAGAAGCGCGTAGACCCGCTCGTCCGCCCCGGCATCTTGAGCCGCGCGAATTTCTCCGTCCAGCCGTTCCAGCTCCCGCCGCCGCGTGCCGGCCTGGATGCGCCGGATGCACTCTTCCAGCGCCTCCGGTTTCGCCGCCACGCTCTCCGCCAGGGCCAGCAGCTCCGCTGCGTCGGCGTCGCGTCCCTGCGCCGCAAGCCTGGACAGGAGCCGCGCCGGCGTCGCCCCGCCGGATTCCGATGATGCGACATCGGCCAGCTCCAGCACGGCGCGGCTCTCCGCGTCGGTCAAGTCGTCGGGCCTGATCTCGGCGCGCACCCGGTCCCAGCACGACGGGTCTTCCAGCACGAGCGCCGCCAGGAGCCGCTCCGCTCCCGCCCGAGGCGGCCGGCGGACCGGCGGCAGCGCGGCGACGGCCGGGTCTCCGGCGCGCCCCCTCCCCGCCTGCTTGCGCAACTCTTCCATCACTGCGCCTTCATCGAGCCCCAACCGGTCGGCCAGGCGCTTGACGTACTCCCGCCTGAGAATCGCGTCGCCGATCTTCGCCACGGTCGGCAGCACCAGATGCGCCGCGCGCACCTTGTGTTCCGGCGCGCCGCCAGGGTGCCGAGCCTTCGCCGTCTCGATCAGAAAGTCGATGAGGGGCACTGCCCGCTCGAGGATCCGTTCCAGTCCGGCGCGGCCGGACTCCTGCACGACCTCATCGGGATCTTTGCCCGCCGGCAACTGCGCCACGCTCACGCGCAGGCCGAGTTCCACCAGGACATCCGCTCCCCGCCACGCCGCCTGATCCCCCGCGGCGTCGGGATCGAAAGCCAGGATCACGTGTTCCGCGTAGCGTTTGAGCAGCTTCGCCTGATCCGTCGTCAGCGCCGTCCCCAGCGGCGACACGACGCATTCCAGACCCGCGCCGGAAAGCACCACGCAGTCGAAGTAGCCTTCCACCACGACCGCCCGGCCCTCGCGGGCGATGGAGTCCCGTGACTGGCAGAGGCCGAAGAGGTGGCGGCCTTTGCTGTACACGGCGGTCTCGGGGCTGTTCAGGTACTTGGGTTCCTGATCATCCAGCGCGCGCCCTCCGAACCCGACCACGCGCCCCCGGATGTCCAGAATCGGAAAGATCAGCCGCTGCCGGAACCGGTCGTAATGCCCGGCCCGGCCGCGGAGCGCCAACCCGGCCGCCTCGAGCTGCTGCGCGCTCACGCCCTTCGCCCCAGCGGCCGTGAGCAGATGATCCCAGCCGTCTCTCGCCAAGCCGAGCCGGAACCGCCCGCGGGCCTCCTGAGGAACGCCTCGACGCTCGATATAGGCGCTCGCCTCGCGTCCCGCCTCGCCGGCCAGGACACGCTCGAACCACCCGCACGCCGTTTCCAAGACCTGCAAGATCCGTGCCGATACCTCGGAGACTTCGCCTGCGTGCTCCGGGAGCCGGACACCGAGCTGGTCCGCGAGTTGACGAACCGCCTCCGGGAACGTCAGCCGCTCGTAGCGCATCAGGAACCCGAAGATGTTCCCGCCGGCGCCGCAGCCGAAACAGTGAAAGATCTGCTTGTCCTGATTGATCACGAAGGACGGCGTCCGCTCCTTGTGGAACGGACAGTGCGCCTTGAAGTGCCGTCCGGCCCGCTTCAGCGGCACATACCGCCCGATCAACTCGGCGATGTCGGTCCGTGATTGAATCTCGTCAATCACGGAGTCAGGAATCAGCGGCATGACGTCCCCTGTCTGTGGACAATGGCATCTCCGGCGGCGCCACGCCCGCGGCGCGGCACGGGGCGCTACCGGACGACCGGCGGGATCAGCACGCGGCTGCGGAACCCGGCGCCCGGGAAGCGGTCGGCCACACCGACCAGCGTGCGCTCCGCGATTCCCGTCAGCCGACCGCCGATGAGCGAACGGTCCATGACGCTGGCTCGCAGATACGGGACCCCGGTCGAAACGAGGAGGACCGTCAGGCAGCCCGCCCACCAGAGCCCCCGCACGCCGCCGACCAGCAGCCCCAGGGCGTGCAGGCCCCACGTGCGCTTATCCAGCTCGGTCAGCTTCGCGACCTGCCGAATCGTCAGCCTGGCGATCAGCACGAGCGTGAGAAAGAACGCCAGAAACAGCAGGAACTGCGCCAGCAGCCCCCCGCCCAGCAGCGGTTGAACCGTCACGATCACGATCCCCGCGTAGTTCAGCGTGAGCGCGGTGATGACCACTGCCACGGCGAGCCGAACAAGCTCCGGGAATAACCCGCGGGCGAGGCCGCCGTAACATCCTCTCCAGAAAACAATTAGAATCGCAAGGTCAACCCAGTTCGGCAAGCTTGTCGTCGGAACGCTCCCGTTTTATCGTCCAGTCGAAGTATACCATACGCGCAAAAAAAGCGTCAAGGAAGCGCTACCATTTTTCAGGCGCTCCCACGCGGTATCGTTTCCTTGAAAAATTCGCTCCGCGAATTTTTCAAGCTGCGCCGGACCTGCCACGCAAGAAGGACGGTTGGTCGGTGCACGCGCGCGTGCTTCCCGGCAACCGTCCTCCCCCTGAACATGTGCTGCGCAAATGTCCAGCACCCTTGCCCGTACGCTTCCGTTTGGCCATTCTGCGCTAGCGCATAGACTAGCGCAGTGACGCGCGGATCTTGATGATCTTCAGCTCCTCCATCACCGCGTCGAAGCGTTCCAGGATCGCTTCCTGATTGTCCAGAACCTGATCCAGCTTGTCCTCGATCACGCTCAATTCGGCGCTGCTCGTCCGGCTCCGTCTGGACGATCGGTCCTCCTGCGCAAACAGCGCGCCGGACCCCGCGAGCACCGCCCCGCCTGCCGCCGCGAAACCGGCCGCAGCCGCGACGGCGCGAAGACCCCACGGCCTGCGTGTGCGCATCGTAGTCCCCCTCACGGTTGCATTCCCTCCCGCGCGTCACGGCGCCGCGTGCGCCGTGGCCCGCTTGGGCTGCTCCAGCAACGTCACCGTCAGGAAGATCAGGAGGTCCTGCTTCAGCGTCGGGCTCGTGCCTCCTCCGAACCGATGAACGTTCTTGAACAAGAGCCCCACCAGCGGGATGTCCCCGAGGATCGGCACTTTGCTCTCCTGCACGATGTGCGTGTCCTTGATCAGTCCGCCGATGGCGATCGTGTTGCCGTCCGCCACGCGGACCTGCGTCTCGACCGTTTGCGTGCCGAAACGCGGCAGCGACACCGACTGCGCGCCGGTCACCGCGAACGACACGTTCGCGAGAAACGAGACGATCTCGGGCTTGAGTTCGACTACCACCTCTCGATTCGGGTTGACGTGCGGCTTGACGGTCAGCACGGTCCCCAGCGTCTTCGTGTCGAATCCGCTCACGGTCGTGTTGCCCGTGGACGGGTCGACCGAGAAGTTCGGCACCGGGAACTCTTCCCCGATGTGGATCTTCGCCTCCTGGTTGTCCAGGACCGCCAGCGTGGGGTTGGAGACGATCTTCGTGTCCGTCCGCTGCTTGAGCATGTTCAGCGTGGCCGTGAATGCCGGTCCCGTCAGGGTCCCCAGCATGATCGAGGAGGCCGCGCCTTTCGGCACCGGCGAGGCCAGGAACATGTCCCCGACCGATCCGAACGTGCTGTCCGCCACGAACGGAAAGCTCGACGGAAACGTGCTGGCCGTCTGCGTGACGCTCAGGCTGTCGTTCCAGTCGATCCCGAGGTTCTCGTCCTCCTCGAGCTTCGTCTCCACGATCCTGGTCGCGATCAGGACCTGCGGCGTCGGCAGGTCGAGCCGCCGCAGCACTTCCTTGATCTGGAACAGCGACGGCGGAATGTCGGTGACGATGATCGTGTTCGTCCGCGCGTCGAACCGGACCCGCCCCCGATCGGACAGCATGTCGTTGATGATGTCCGGCACCTTGGAGGCGTCGGCGTAGTCGAGCGGGAACACCTCCGTCGACAACGCCTCCTGCTCCAGCGCGTCCACCGTCATGACCCGCACGATATTGCCCTGGCGCTCAAAGGTGAAGCCGTACGTGCGCAGGATGATATCCAGCGCCCGCTCCCAGGGCACGTTCGTCAGCTTGATCGTGACCTGGGCGTTCACATCCGGCCCGGCCACGATGTCGACGCCGCTCTTCAGCGCGATGACGCGCAGCACCTGATGGACGTCGGCGTCCTTGAAGTCCAGGCTGATGAGCCCGGCTTCCCCGCTCACCACGCCGGACTCCCCAACCGCCGTCACCGGTTCGTCCGCAGCGCGCGCCACCGTCTGCGGCTGCAGGACCCACCAGCTCGCGCTGACGAGCACCGCTCCTCCAATCGCCCACAGCAGCCTCTTCACGGCTGGACCCTCCCTGGTTTGGCGCCGCCCGGCCCCGTCCGACTTGCCTCCTCGAACGGCAGCTGGAGCACCAGCTCCTTCTCGTCCTTCCGAAGCACCACGTGATCCTGCTTGATCTGCTCGACCCGGTACCCGGACACGGTCTCGCCGATCCTGACCTCTTCATCATCGATCAGCGCGATCGATTTCCCGTCCGGATCCCACAGGATGCCGAACAACAGCGGCGGCGGCGCGCCCACGTCGATCCCCTCCGCCACCCCGACGAACTGCCCGTCTCTCACCAACGGGCTGAAGGGATCGCGCCGCCCGCGCGGGTCATACCGGATCCCTTCCGGTCGGTTCGACGCCTCGCTCCCCTGCGCCCACACGGTCCCACCCGCACCGCTCGCGCAGACCGCCGCGAGGATGCAGGGCAGCCATGCCCCGCGTCCTCGTAGGCGGACCTCCGCGCGCTCACCCGGGCGCATCCTGCGACTCCGGGCGGGCGCGCCGCGCGCGCCGTACAGGCGGGCCGGACGCAGACGCCGGCTCGTTGACCGACAAATACGGCCTGATGACCAAATTGATGCGGTGACGGTAGGGGTCCCTGGTGTCGCCGGACACCCGCAATCCCAGGATATCCATCGGCACGCCGTGCCCTTCGATCAAACTGAGGAAGGCGCCCAGCTGATGGACGCCCGCTGTCGCCTCGATCTGGACCGGCACGCCCTGGTACGGGGACTCGATTCCGACGCCGAGAAGCGGCGGGTTGAGCGTCGACATCGTCGGCGCGCGCGGCACGATCGTCTGAATCTTGACGCCCGCGGTGTTGGCAAAGCCCGACAGATCCTCGAGCACGCTGGGCAGCTGCCCGACGGACGGCAGCCGGTCTTCCCAGGCCTTCACCTGCTGCCTGAGCTGCTGATAGTCGCGGCGGAGCACGCTCTCGCTGTCGAGCGCGGACCTCAGCGTCTTGAGCTGCTCGCGCGCCTGCCGAACCTTCTGCCCGAGGTCGGCGGACTTGCGCCAGAGCGGACCGACGATGCCCATGGCGTAGATCCCGAGAATGACGATCCCGAGGGCGGCCACCACAAGCGCGATCCGCTTTTCCCTCGACAACCCCTTCACCATCGCGACTCCATGCGCCGGCTACGAGGCCGGCGCCTCCACCAGACTGCCCGTGATCAAAAACCGGACCAGCTCGACGTCCTGGTCCTGCACCCGCTTGATCGAATCGATTTGGATGTCTTTGAATTTCGCGGAGAAACTGGGGTGCTGCTGGAAGTCCTGCACCAGCCGGCCGATCGCGCCCATCTCGGTCCCGCTGCGCTCCATGGCCAGCCCCTCGAGGGAAAAGCCCTTCTTGTCATCGAAGGTGAAGTCCGTGAACCACATGCCGTCCGGGGTGAGCTCGACCATCGCGTCGACACGGCGCGACCACTCAAACCCGCTCGAGCCCAGCTTCGCATAGGCCGTCTGCAGCCGTTTGAGCTGCTCGACGAACTGCCGCAGCTGATCGACGACCGCCCGCTGCGGCGCCAGTTCCTGAACCTTCCCTTCCAAGACGGCGAGCTCCCGATGCCGGTACCCGACGAGGCCCAGGAGCCCCACCGCCCAGACAATCATGCCCGCCAGCACGACCCACAACAGCGGAGCCCGATAGAACTGCTCGATCGACGACGGGCCCGCTTTCTGCATGTTCGCGGGCAGGAGGTTGATGTTCAACATGCGTGTCTGACCCTCAGTCACACCGTCAAGGCGCCGGTTACGGCGCCCGAAGCGCCAGCCCGTAGGCAACGGCGAACTGGCTCTCCAGGCCCTCGGCGGGCGTCCACGGCACCACCGTCTGCGCCAGGTGCTGGCGGAGCGCATCCACGAAACATCCGGACCGGCTCACGCCGCCTCCGATGAACATGGAATCGGGGGGGCGGCCGAACTGGTTTTCATAGTAGTCGAAGGACAGCTGCAGCTCGACGACCAGGCCCTCGCACATGAGTTTCAGCGCCTCGCGCAGCTCCGGACTCGGCTCGCATTCGCCCATCGCGCGCCGGACTTCCGCGGGCTCCACGCCGAGCTGCTGAGCCGCCTCTCGAAGCAGCCGGATGGTGCCCCACGGGATGTCCCGCAGGAGAAACGGCGTCCGTCCGCGGAATACGACCACGCTGGTCAGCTGCGCGCCGACGTTCATGACCGCGCAGATGCTCTGCTCGCCCCCGCCGGCCGCGGGCGCGTGAAGCAGGAAGGCGTTCGCCAGCGCCAGGGCGTCCGCGTCGAGCACGCCGATCTCGACCCCCGCCTCTTTCGCCAGCGCGAGCTGCTTGGCGACCACGTCCTTCTTGCAGGCCACGACCAGCACCCACGCTTTCTTGCCGGGCGCCTGCTCGAGAATCTGCCCGTCGAGCACAACCTCCTGAACGGGAAACGGCAGGTACCGCTGGGCCTCGAAGGGGAGCGCCTGCTTCAGTTCCGCGGGGTTCATGGAGGGCATTTCCACCACGCGCAGGATGAGCGATGGGCCGCTCACTCCGAGGGTGACCGTCCGGAGCGGCGTCTGGAGCCGCTCGAGCACGCTGCGCAGCGCGCTCGCGGCCGTGGCGGTTCCGTTGCCGATGGGGAGTTCCTGCGCGCCGACCACGACCCGCGCCCCGCCCGTGGCGACGCGGCCGAGCGCGACCGCCTTCACCGAGGTCGAGCCGACGTCCACGCCGATCGTCAACTTCGGTTCCTGAGGCCGCACCGTCACCAACCGTTTGGTCAGTGTCTTCGCGGAGCCTTTCCAGGACCCAGGTGAGGGGAATCGGCCCATGGCGCTAGGGGTTCCTCAGCGCGACTCGGGAGGTGAGGACGCCCGTGGTCCGGACGCCGGTCGGAAGGGCGGGGTTCTGGTATTCGATCTCCAGATTGATCGTCACCATGCGGTTGGCCGCGTCCCACACGAACGCCGCGCTGTTCGCCGCGTTCGGATGGCGCACATGGTTGGCCAGCACCCGGCAGCCCGCAACGACGGCCGTGACCGCCCCGGTCGCGTTCGTATCCGTGCAGCGGATGAGCTGCCGCGCATTCCCCGCGTTACCCACGATGGAATAATGCACCCATTCGTTTAAGGCTTGCTCGCTGCCCCAGCAGATCGCGTTCGGGCAGCCGGCCTGATTATACCCTCTGGCAATCTGGAAGTTAAGCTGAATCGCGCCGTTGGGCAGCGCGGTCGTGCTGACGCCTCCGGCTTCGCGCAGCTCGCGCACCACGGTATTGAAGGCCCGCCGCGCTTCCTCCTGCACGTGGATGGACGCGTCGGTCGACAGAAACGACGCCTGCCCGCTCAGGAAGGTGCTCAGCAGCGCCGCGGTCATCAGCCCCAACAGCAGCGCCACCACCACCAGTTCCACGATCGTCAGCCCCGACCGCCTGGCACGTCGCCGCGGGGCCGCATTGCGGATTGCGCCGCAGCCCACGGCCCACGGCCCGCAGCCTACACGCAGCCCGCGAATCAGGCGATGCGTCATTCCGGACATGTCGCTTGTCTCATGTCTCTTGTCCCAGTTACTGACGGCAGGTGACGAGTGTTGTCAGCATGGCCGGCGATTCGATCACGCCGTCGGCGTCGGCGTCGCTCGCCGTCAAGGCGCTTCCGCTCCAGGCGCATTCCCCGATCGTCCGGCCGCGGTGGCGCCAGCACGCGGTCACCGTGACGCGGATCGGGTCGAAGGTCGTGTTGCCCGCGCCCACGCGCCATTCCGAGAAGCCCGTCTGGTTCGGACCGCACGCATCCGAGGCCGCCGCGCCCCCGTCCTGGTCCTGGCACGTCACGAATATTTCCTCTTCCGTGTTCGGGCTCGGGCTCGGCAGGCTCTTCCCCGGACTCTGCCCCGCGAGCCACGCGTCCCACCCGCCCGCGATCGCCGCGCTCGGCACCGCGCAGGAGCCCGTCGCGTTCTGCTGCCGGATCTGCTCCAGCACGCGGTGCGCGTCCTGGGCGATGAGCGACAAATTGCGCGCGTGCTCGTTCAGCACGACCTGGCTCAAGTACGCGCCCAGGATGGCCATCGCGCCGATCGCGAGAATCAAAATCCCCAACACGATTTCAATGAGCGTCATCCCCGCCTTCGATCGAAATGTCGTCATCTATCCCTCAAGTCGCAACATGCGACAAGCGACAAGCAACAAGGCACCTCATGCGCGAATTGCGCGTCCCAATCCCACATCCCGATTCAACCCATGTTGCTGGTCGCTTGTTGCTTGTTGCTTCCTCATCTCAACAAGGAAAAAGGACGGCCCGATGCCCGTCTGGCCATCGAGCCGTCCTCCCCTTGGTGCTCGTGCACCACGACTTGCCGTTACGCAACGATCAGACACTCACGCTCAGGTGCACGGATTAGTCGGCGCCTGGTCGATCGTGGCGTTCGTCGCCATGTTCGCTGCCGTCCCGGTCCCCACGCAGTGCCGGATCAAACCCGACTCCGTCGCGAGGAAAGAGCGGGTGCCGGTCGTATTCAGCGTGGTCGGCACCGCCAGAACCGTGTAGGTCTGGGCCGGCGCCGCGGCGCCGGTGTAGGTGTAATTGAACCCCTGGATCGTGCTGGCCGCCATGCTCACGCAGAACGACGGCGGGCCGAAGTCCGGCGCCGGCGCCGTGCCGGCCGCGCAGTCCGCGCCGTACATCTGGGCCTGCCAGGTGTTCGTCGCCGGATAGACGTTGTTCACGGACCGGTACATCTCCAAGGACGCCACCAGCGCACGCAGGTTGCCGATCGCCGCGGATTCGTTCGAGGTCGCGCGTCCGCGCAGAATGTTCGGAATGGCCACCGCCGCCAAGAGCGCGATGATCGCTACGACGATCATGATTTCGACCAGGGTGAAACCACGTGCCCGAAGTCGCCTGTTCATCTGGTCCCTTTCCTCCCTGTTCCGGGCCGGGTCATCCGGCCGCGGCTCCGCTTCACCACGTTCTGCGTCCCGCCTGCACGTTGTCGATCCGACGTCACCTCCTCCCAAGCCGCGCTCCACAGACCGTGGCGATGAGGTGGTTCCACCGCTGAAAAACAAAAAATGCTATTGCCGCAGGGCAATAGCAGTCCCTTCTGTTCTTCCCAGCGGCAACCCAGCCACCCCCAGTGTCCGGCCCACGGTGTGCCCCGACTCACTGAGGGTCTGTGGCTTTCCCGGAACGCGCGCACGCGTTCCGCCCTGGCCGCCATACTACCATTCACGCCGGATGGAGCGCAAGTCCTCTTCCGGCCGGCGCCAGGGGGCCCCGCCTTGCGGCGGGTGTGGCTTGATCACTCGGACCCGGTTGTCAATGTGCCCGCGGCTCATCCGTCCCGGCGAATCCGGGCAGGGCGACCGCGCACTTCAACTATGCCACATCACCTGACCCAGTGTCAACTCCCGCCCACGCAGCAACACGCAACAAGCGACAAGCAACAAGGAGGGCGGACGTCCCGTGTGGTTCTCCCTTGTCGCTTGTTGCTGGTTGCTGGTTGCTGGTTGCTGGTTGCTATGCTGTGACGTGTCACCTGCCACGTGTCACGCGTTCCCGAGCGGTCACTTGATGAGCGAGGTGATGTTGAACACCGGCAGGAGCAGCGTCAGCGCCATGCCGCCGATGACGATCCCCAGAATGGCGATGACCAGCGGCTCGATCAGGCTGGTGAGACTCGAAACCGCCGCGTCCACTTCGTTCTCGTAGAAGTCCGCGACCTTGGTCAGCATCTTCTCCAGCTCCCCGGTCTTCTCCCCCACCGCGATCATGCGCGTCACCATCGCGGGAAAGACCTTGCTCTCGGCCAGCGGAGCGGAGATATTCTCTCCTTCCTTGATGCTCGAGCGCGCCGACGTCACCGCCTGCTCGACGATCATGTTGCCGGACGTCTTGGCCACGATCTCCAGCGCCCGCAGGATCGGCACGCCCGAGCGGACCAGCGTCGCGAGCGTGCGGGAGAAGCGGGCGATGGCCACCTTCTGGAACAGCTTGCCGAATACGGGCAGCTTCAGGCTGAGCCGGTCCAGCCGCATGCGCCCGGCGGGCGTCTGGCGCCAGAGATTCAGCGCGAACAACGCCCCGCTCATCATGATGAGGACCACCACCCAGAAGCGTTTCATCAGCTCGCTGATCTGAAGCAGGATCAGCGTCGGCAGCGGAAGCTGCCCGCCCAGGGAGGTGAAGATCTCCTTGAACTTCGGCACGATGACGATGAGCAGAAACGACGTGATCCCGAACGCCAGCAGCGAGACGAAGATCGGATACACGAGGCTCGACTTCACCTTCCGCTGCAATGTGCCGATTTTTTCCAGATAGGTGGCCAGGCGGTCGAGGATTTCGTCCAGCTGCCCGGAGGACTCCCCCGCTTCAACCATGTTCACGTAGAGTTCCGAGAAGGCGGCGGGGTGCCGGCTCATGGCCTCCGAGAGACTCGAGCCCGCCTCAACGTCCTCCTGCACCTTCTTGAGGACCTGATGGAGGCTGGGTGATTCGGCCTGCTCGCGCAGCACGCCCAGCGCCGGAACGATGGAGATGCCGCTCTCGACCAGCGTCGCCAGCTGCCGGGAAAAGATCACCAGGTGCCCGAGTTTCACCCTCGACGCGCCGGCCTTGAAGCGCATCAGCGTGGACGCGGGCTTGGTCTGCTCGTCCACGGACAGCACCGTGAGTTCCTGCTTCCAGAGCTGTTCCAGGAGCGAGTTCCGGGAGCTCGCATCCAGCGTCCCGCTGTGGGTCTTGCCCGTCCGGTCCTTCACCAGGAACGCGAATTTCGGCATGGCTACTCCTCGGCGGTCACCGCCAGAACCTCCTCCAGCGTCGTCAATCCCAACGCCGCTTTCCGGAGCCCGTCCTGGCGCAGCGGCACCATCTTCAAGCGTTTGATCGCGTAATCCTTGATTTCCCACGACTGGGCGCGCGACACGATCAGCTCGCGCACCCGGTCATCGACGAGGCACAGCTCGACGATCGCCAGGCGCCCCCGGTAGCCTTTGCCGTTGCACTGCGGGCAGCCGCTCGACCGGAAATACGTGTCCCCTTTCGAGGGCGTCAGGCCCAGCTGCTCCAGCACAGACGGATCCGGCTTGATGGGCTGGCGGCACTTGCCGCAGAGTTTGCGCACGAGGCGCTGCGCCTCGATGATGCTCACGCTCGAGGCCACCAGGAACGGCTCCACCCCCATGTCGATCAGCCGCGTGACCGCGCTGGCGGCGTCGTTGGTGTGGAGGGTCGAGAGCACCAGCTGGCCCGTCAGGCTCGCCTTCATCGCGATATCCGCGGTTTCGAAGTCGCGGATCTCGCCGATCATCACCACATCGGGGCTCTGGCGCAACAGCGCCCGCAGCCCGCTGGCGAAACTCAAGCCGACGTCCGGGTTGGTCTGCACCTGCGTGATGCCCTCGATCTGGTACTCGACCGGGTCCTCGATCGTGATCAGATTGCGGGCCGCGCGGTTGAACCCGTTCAGAATGGAATAGAGGGTCGTGGACTTGCCGGACCCCGTCGGCCCCGTCACCAGGACCATGCCGTACGGCCGGCTGACCGCCGACTTGAACAGATTGATCGAGTCCGTCAGGAACCCGAGATGCTCCAATCCAAGGCTCAGGCTGGACTTGTCCAGCACGCGCAGCACAATCTTGCCGCCGTGCGCGATGGGCAGCACGGACACCCGGAAATCCACTTCGCGCCCCTGCATGCGCGCCTTGAAGCGCCCGTCCTGAGGCAGGCGCCACTCCGTGATGTCCAGCCCCGCCATGATCTTCAGGCGCGTCAGCAGCGGTCCCTGCACGGTCTTGGGCAGGCGGTGGGCGTCCATGAGCCGGCCGTCCACCCGGTACCGCACGCGCAGGCTCTTCGGCAGCGGCTCGATGTGGATGTCGGACGCCTGGAGCCGGATGGCTTCCGCCACCACCAGGTTGATCACCCGCACGACCGGCGCTTCGTTCTCTCCGGTTTCATCCAGCAGCAGATCGACCGCCGTCTCGAGGCTCTCGACCTTGGTCACCTCCGCCAGATCGGTCAGCGCCTTGTGTTCCTGCGCGGCGCGGTCCGGGGCGTACACTTTCTCGATCGCTTCGCGGATTTCGGTCTCCGAGCACAGCACCGGATTGATGCCGGTCTGCGTCAGCGCCTTGAGATCGTCGATCGCGAAGATGTTCATCGGGTCGGACATCGCCACCACGAGATGCTCGCCCAGCTTCGCCAGCGCCAGCACGTTGTACTGGCGGGCCAGCCGTTCCGGAATCAGCGTCGCGACGGCGGGGTCGATCCGGTACTTCGCGACCGAGATGAGCGGCAGCCCCAATTCGCCCGCCAGGAGTTCCGTCAGCTTGGTTTCCGAGACGATGTTCCGGTCGATCAGAATCCGGGCGAAGTTCTTCCGGCTGTCGGCGGCTTCGGCCAGCAGGGAGTCGAGCTGCTCCTTGCTCGCCACGCCCTGATCGATGAGGAGGCCCGCAATGCGGCTGGCGAAGCTGCTCATCCTTCCACCATTTCCCCGACCGTGGTCCGGAACACCTCTTCCAGCGTCGTCACGTGCGCCTTGGCTTTGGCGAGACCCTGTTCGCGCAGCGACCGCATCCCCTGCGACCTGGCGAGCTGCTCCACGTCCCGTTCGGTCGCGCCGTTCATGACCAGCTCGCGGACGGCGGGGGTGAGGAGCAGGACCTCCGCGATGACCTCTCTGCCTGTATAGCCCGATTGCAGACACGTCCGGCAGCCCTCGCTCCTGACCAGCTCGACCGGCTTCCCGTCCGACTCCAGCAGCCCCAGCCGCTCGGCAAGATCGTGCGGAGGCCGGTAGGCTTGAGCGCACTTCGGGCAGACCTTGCGCACGAGGCGCTGCGCCGTGACGGCCATGAGGCTCGAGGTGATCAGGAACGAATCGATGCCCATATTGACGAGGCGGGTGATCGTCCCCGACGCGCTGTTGGTGTGCAGCGTGCTCAGAACGAGGTGCCCGGTCAGCGCCGCCTTGATGGCCATGTCGGCCGTCTCGGTGTCGCGCACCTCCCCCACCATGATGACGTCGGGGTCCTGGCGGAGGATCGACCGCAGGGCCGCGGAGAAGGTGAGGCCGATATCCGCCTTGACCGTCACCTGGTTGATGCCCTCCAGCTCGAACTCGACCGGATCCTCCACCGTGACGAGATTCTTCTCCGGCGAGTCGATGAGCCGGAGCATGGAATACAGCGTGGTGGTCTTGCCCGTGCCGGTCGGGCCGGTGGTGAGGAACATGCCGTGCGGCCGGCGGGCGCAGGTCTTGATCTTCTCCAGGTCCTCCGCCGCGAACCCGAGCGAGTCGATCTCGAGCGTCACGGCGCCCTTATCCTGCACGCGCAGACACACGTTCGGCCCGAAGCTGGACGGCAGGATATTGACCCGGAGCTCGACGTACCGCCCGCCCGTCTGGATGCGGAAGTGCCCGTCCTGCGGGATGCGGCGCTCGGCGATGTTGAGCTCCGACATCACCTTGATCCTGGACACGATCGCGTTGTGGAGCTGCTTGGGCGGCGACTGCCCTTCCTGGAGGATCCCGTCGACCCGGTACCGGACGCGCACGCTCCGCTCGCGCGGCTCGATGAGCACGTCCGAGGCCCGCAGCCCGACCGCCGTCTTCAGGATGGTGTCGGTGAACCGGATGACGGGCGTCTCCTGCGTCTGCTTCAGCAGGCGCTCGGTGTCGGTGTCGTCCATCTCGGCGTCGGTGACGAATTCGACCGTGCCGTCCTCCGTCTCGTGCACGATCTCCTTCAGCGTCTCTTCGACGCCGGTGCCGTAGTACCGGTCGATGGCTTCCTGGATGTCGCGGGACGTCGTCAGCAGCGGGTTAATGGACAGCCCCGTCAGAGACGTCAGGGTGTCCAGCGCGAATACATTGAACGGGTCGGCCATCGCGACGGTCAGGGTTTGCCCGATCCGGGACACCGGCACCAGCTGGTAGCGGGTCGCCAGCTCCCGGGAGATCAGCGACTTGAGCCCCGCGTCGAACTTGAGCCGGCTCAGGCTGATGGGGGGGATGCCCAGTCCCTGGCTGATGGCGCCGACCAAATCCGGCTCCTTGACGTAGCCCCGCTCCACCAGGATCTTCTGGAGGTTGCCGCCCTGCTCGCGCTGGAGGGACAGCGCCTCGTCAAGCTGCTTGCGCGTGATCAGCTTGTGCGAGAGCAGCACCTGCGTGATGCGGTCTTTCAGGCTCGACATCCGGCTCCGATCCTCCGGCTCATGGCGCGGCCGCGCCGCCGCCGTCGGCCCCGCCGCCCGCCGCGGGCTTCTTGTAGTATTTCTGGATCGCGCTCTTGATCTCCGACGGGGTGCTGACGAACGTCTGCACGACGCACTTCGTGAGCATTTCGATGTCCTCGATCGCCTGGACGTTGGTCGGATCGGCCATGGCGAGCGTGAGGGCGTTCCCGATCCGGTCCACCGGGATCAGGCAGTACTGGCGGGCGACCCGCTCCGGGACCACCGCCATCAGGTCCTCGTCCACCTCGTAGTTCTCCAGCGGCAGGTACGGAAATCCGTACTGCGCGGTCAGCGCGAGCGCGATCTCCGCCTCGTTGGCGAATCCCAGCTGGATGAGGATCTGCCCGAGCATCCCGCCGTGCCCCCGCTGGTGCGCCAGGGCCTGCTCGAGCTGCTGGCGCGTGATCACCGTCCGCTCGATGAGGACTTCGCCGATTCGTTTCGTGATGATGCGCTTCGGCATTCTGCCGGCCTCCACCCGCCCCGGCTACCGGGACGCCCGTTCCGTCAGCATGCGCTCCAGCTCCGCCGGATCGCTGGAGCGCGCGAGCGCCTCCTCCAACGTGATGGCCCGTTCCTCGTACAGCGCTTTCAGCGCCTGGTTCATCGTGCGCATTCCCTCGCGCTGCCCGGTCTGGATCACCGTGTAGAGCTGGTGCAGCCGCTGTTCCCGGATGAGGGAGCGGACCGCGTGGGTCGCGACGAGGATCTCCGCCGCCAGCACCCGACCCACCCCGCTCGCCCGCGGGACCAGCTGCTGCGACACCACCGCCACGAGCTCAAGCGAGAGCTGCATGCGGACCTGATTCTGCTGATTGGACGGAAATACGTCCACGATCCGGTTGACCGTCTGGACGACGTCGGAGGTGTGCAGCGTCGCGAGCACCAGATGCCCCGTTTCCGCGATGCTCAGCGCCGCCTCGATGGTCTCGAGGTCACGCATCTCACCGATGAGGATGACGTCCGGGTCCTGCCGCAGCACGTACTTCAGCGCGCGGCCGAACGTCCGCGTGTCCCGCCCGACCTCCCGCTGGTTGATCAGCGCCTGGCGGCTGGTGTAGAGGTACTCGATCGGATCCTCGATGGTGACCACGTGGGCCTCGCGCGTCGTGTTGATGTGCTCGACCATGGAGGCGAGCGTCGTCGTCTTGCCGGACCCCGTCGAGCCCGTCACGAGCACCAGCCCCTTGGGTTTCCGGCACAGCGACGACATGACGTCGACCGGCAACCCCAGCTCCTCGAGCGAGAGGATCCTGAGCGGCAGCCTCCTCGCCGCCATGCCCACCTCGCCCCGGTCGTAGAACAAGTTGACCCGGAAGCGCGCCACGTGCTCGATCGACAGCGCGAAATCAAGCTCGCGCTCGCGCTCGAACTCCTCGATCTGCTCGGGCGTCAGGAGCCCGTAGGTCAGCTCGCGCAT
This sequence comes from bacterium, assembly GCA_036396895.1. Taxonomy (GTDB): domain Bacteria; phylum Omnitrophota; class Gorgyraeia; order Aquiviventales; family Aquiviventaceae; genus DASWKB01. The sequence continues at coordinate 17,860 of DASWKB010000041.1, forward strand.
GCCCGCCGCGGTCAGCGGCCCGGAGTCCAGCTCCGTCAGGCGGCTGTGGATGCGCAGGTGCGGCGCCAGGCCGACGGTCAAGTGCAGGTCGGTTGCGTCCCGCTCGGCGGCCAGCCGCAGCAGGGAGTCCATGGTCATGGCGGCGTGTCCCATCGCGTCACGCCCCGCCCCGCCGCGGGCCCGATTCGCCCGACATCGCGTCGAAGATCCGCTGCTCGAATTCATCGATCGTCCTGATCCCTTCGCCGCTCAGCTCGAGGCGCCTGAGCGCATTCACCATGGCGGCCAGGATCTGGGTGCGGGAGAGCTTGCTGCCGGAGGAGAACTGCGCGTCCTTCCCGATCTTGTCGAGGTAGTCAACCTGCTCGCGGTTGAGGCAGGCCATGACCCGGTGAGCCCGGGCCGCGTGGTCGGGATCAGGTCGCTTCATGTTCGCGTGACTCGCGTCATCATCATCACCGGTGCAATAAAAACACGCAGGCGCTCCGTGAGACAGGGCGACTGCGTGTCGGCCTCCCGTGGCAGCCCGGCTGTCCTTCGACTCTCCCTCGACTCTGGTTCGACTCGGCCGATGAGGCCTCGCTCACCATCGCTCGGGATCGCTCAGGACCCGTAGCTTTGCCCCTGCTTCGCCGATCCGCTTTCGCGGTTGGCTTCGCAGGGCCCTCCGAAGCCGAGCGCGCACGCGCATCGGCGTAGGAGGGGTCCCACCCTCACGGATGGTTTGCCCTGTGCACAGGAACATGCTGTGCGCGCGACGGAACTCCGCGGCGAATTGGACCCTTCGCCGCGACCGGCGCGACCGTACGTTATGAACTATACCATGCGCGCCGCGTGCGCATCAAGTCACGCAGGCAACTTTTCATCGAGGTGACTTCACATGTTGATGCATACACATGTTCATGCCACGTGCGCAGTCGGTCTTGTGCCATCATGAAACATGGCGTGAGTGCATCCGTGCATCTGTCCAAGCTTCCCGTGTTCCTGTTCGTCCTTTCCGTCTGTTCCGTCAATGCCGTCTCTCCGTCATCGCTGGGGCACGGGACACGGGGCGAGGGCGCAGCGTGGGGATTACAATGAGAAGGTAGAAGATGGAAGATGGAAGGTGGAAGGTGGAAGGTGGAATATAGCCATTCTACCTTCTATCTTCTACCCTCCACCTTCTACCCTCTATCTTCTACCCTCCACCTTCTCATGGTAATCCCCGCTCCATGCCCCGTCCTGGTTGCTGGTCGGCGGTTGCTTCGGAACGATGGACGACGGACGATGGACGGCGGTCAGTCGGACCGCCGCCTCGCAATGCTCTGGATCCAGCCCAGCGCCACCCACAGCGCCACCATGGACGATCCGCCGTAGCTGATGAAGGGCAGCGGGACCCCGACGACCGGAATCAGCCCCATGACCATGCCCATGTTCACGATGGTCTGGTAGCCGATCCACGACAACACGCCCGCCGCGAGCGCCCTGGCCTGCGGATCCACGGTGTCGCCGGCCACGGCGACGATCCGCGCGAGGAGCAGGACGAACACCGCGATAACGATGAGGCATCCGATGAGCCCCCACTCCTCCCCCACCACCGAAAAGATGAAATCCGAATGATGCTCCGGCAGGAAATTGAGCTGATTCTGGGTGCCCGCCTGCCACCCGCGGCCGAACAGCCGCCCGGATCCGATGGCGATCGTCGACTGGATGATCGTGTAGCCGGCGCCCAGCGGGTCCACCTGCGGGTTGAGAAATACGAGCACCCGGGTCCGTTGATAGTCGTGGAGGAGGAGCCAACCGATGGGCGAGAGCACCAGCGCCGCCGCCGCCGCTCCGATCACGAGCATCCGACTCACGCCGGCGGTCCACACCATGCCCAACCAGATCGCGCCGATGATGGAGGCCGAGCCGAGATCCGGCTGGAGCAGGATCAGCCCCATCGGGACCCCGGCGACCGCGAGCGATTGCCCGCACGCGCGCCAGGAGAGCGGCGCGGGCTGGTCCGAGAGTGTTCTCGCCAGGAACAGGATCGTCGCAAGCTTGGCGAATTCCGAGGGCTGCACGCTGAATCCGAACACCGACAGCCACCGGGTCGCGCCCAACCGCACGGCCCCCACGAGCTCCACCGCCAAGAGCAGCAGCACCGCCGCGGCGTACAAGGGGACGGACGCTTCGGTCCACCGGCGGGACGACGTTCGGGCGACGGCGACGTGCACCAGCGCGCCGATCGCCAGCCAGGTCGCATGCCGCAGCGCCAGACCCGGATTGACGGTCGCCGCCGCGCTGCTCATGACGATCACGCTGACGACGCCCAGCGCCGCGCTCGCCGCCAGCAGGCCGCGATCCCAGCCCGACCTGGATTGCAGCTCGAGGGAGCTCATGGCGCTTGCCCTGCCGGAGCGTCGATCCGCTCAGGCGGCGCCCCGCCTGCGCGGGCGGGCGCATGAGCGGCCATGAGATACTCGCACACGGTCCGCGCCACTTCCGACGGCAGGTCGCCTCCCGAGCCTCCGAACTCCGCGACGACCGCCAGCGCCGCCCGGGGCTCATCGGCCGGGCAATAGCCGATGAACCAACCGTGCGTCTCGTCCGGACGGTGCGTCTGCGCGGTGCCGGTCTTCCCGGCAATCGAGACGTGCGGACTCACCGCGCGGTGCCCGGTGCCGGATGTGGACGCCACCGCCGCCTGCATGCCCGCACGAACGGCATCCAGCGTCTGCGGCGTCCATCCCAGCCTGCCCGCAGGTCCGGGACGCGCGGCCGGCCGGCCGTCGATGGAGTCGATCACCCAGGGCGCGAAGACGGTGCCACCGTTCGCGATCGCGGAGGCGACCATCGCCATTTGCATGGGGGTCACCAGGATCTCTCCTTGGCCCATCGCCAACATCGCGACTTCCCCCTCGGTCATCCGGCGCTCGGGCAGATGGCCGGAAGCCCCGCCCAGCGTCCAGGCCGGCGCCGCGCCGAGTCCGCCGCGCGTGAACGCCTCCAGGAGTGGGCCGAGCCCCAGCCGCCGCCCCACCTGAATGAAGTACGCGTTGCAGGACACCATGAGCGCGTCGGGGAGGGTCAGCGGACCGTGCCCGTCACGGTTCCAGCAGTGGATGTCGCGGTCGCCGATGCGGACCTTGCCCGCGCAGGATAAGATGGTCCTGGGATCGACGATGCCGCGTTCGAGCGCGGCGCCCGCGGTGAGGACCTTGGCGATGGAGCCCGGCGTATAGCGGCCCCACAGGCTCCGGTCCAGAAGGGGCGAACGCGGATCATCCAGATAGACTCGGATCCGATCCGAATCGGAGACCGCGAAGGCTTCGGGGTCGAAGGACGGCACGCTCGCGGTCGCCAGCACGGCGCCGTTCGACGGGTCCACGATGGCGCACGCGCCCGGCTGCTCTCCGAACGCCGCATGAACGAGCGACGCGAGGCCCGCATCGAACGTCAGCGTCACGGACTGACCGGGCTTGGGCGCGCGCTGGGTCACCACGCGGACTTGCCGGGCACGATGGTCCACCTCGACCACGCTCCCCCCCGGCTCACCCCGCAGCACGTCGTCCATGGCGCGCTCGAGACCCGTGCGTCCGATCAGGTAGGTCGCCCGGAATCCGAACTGCTTGAGGCGCGGCAAGTCCTCTTCTGTCGGCTGGCTGAGGTAGCCCAAGAGGTGGGCGCCCGCTTCCCCGTAGGGGTACCGGCGCGCAGCCACCGGGCGCACCACGAGGCCGGGCAGCCGCCACCGCTCCTCCTCCAGACGAAGCGCGATGCTGCGCGAGACGCGCGGGACCACGGCGGCGGGCATGAAGACGAGACTGCGTTCGCGCCTGAAGCGCCGCGTGAGCTCCGCGACGGGGCGATCCAACAGCAGACTCAGCTCCGCGAGCAGCCGGTCCAGGTCTTCCGCTTCCTGCGGGACCACCGCGACCTGGAACACCTGCTGTCCCCCGGCGAGGATGCGCCCCCCACGGTCGAGGATCAGTCCCCGGGGTGGCGGCTCCGGGATGACGCGCATGCGGTTGCGCTCGGCCAAGTGCCGGTAGTGCGAGCCCTGGATCAGCTGCAGGTGGACGAGCCGGAGGCAGATGACCGCGAAGGCCGCAAGGCACACGAGCGTCAGCGACTGCAGCCGGCGGATCATCCGTCTCTCATGTCCGGCCGGACACGCCGGGACCCGTGTCATCGACGCCTTGCCCGCTTCCGCGGGCGGGCGCGCCGGCCGAGTCCGGCGGCCACGCGCTCCCTCCCCCGGTTCCGGGCGAGACCTCGCCGAAGTCCCCCTCAAGGCGCGCCCGCCCCGCCAACCGGGCCACGGGAACCGCCGCCGACGTCACCGCCACGTGCGCCAGCGCCAGGGCCGCAAGCGGAAGCGACCACAGCCCCTGCGTCCACAAGCCGATCGCAGCCATGCACGCGCTCAGCAGCGCCGTGGCGGACGTCTGGATGCGGACATCCGCGCCGTCCCAGACGCGGGCCCCGACCGCCAGCAGGCCGCCCGACGCGAGCGCGCCGACCGCGATGCCGGAGGCCGCATGGGGATCCCACCAGAGCGCGGTCCAGCCTCCCGCCAGGACGGACACCGACAGCCACCGCCCCGGATCGCGCCCGACGGCCATGACCAACCCCACGGCGGTCAGATTCGGCGTCCACCAGGGCGAGCCGATGAGCTCCACGAGCGCGACATGCAGCGCCGCGCAGACCGCCAGGATGCCCATCACTCGTCCGCCTCCGGCCCGGCCGCGGGGACGATGAGCACTTCCTCCAGGCGGTTCACGCGGGCCTCGGGACGGATCGTCGCCGTCGCCCATCCGCCTTCCACATCACGCCGCACGGCGGTCACCGTCCCGAGCCGCAGCCCCTTTGGAATCGGGCCCTCGAGCCCTGCGGTCAGAATACGGTCGCCGGGTTTCACATCGGTCTCGCTGTCGAGATAGCGCAGCTCGCAGGCGCTTCGCCCGAGCCCGACCAGGAGGCCGTTTTCTCTCGATCGCTCGATCACGGCCGCGACGCGGCTGTCCGGATCCGTCAGCAGCGTCACCGTCGCGCTCGAAGCGCCGATGAGCTCCGTCACGCGCCCGACCATCCCGCCCGCGTTGATGGCCACCGTGCCGAGGCCCACGCCCTGCCGCGCGCCGTGATCGATGAGCACCGTCTGCTGGCCGGGAAACGGGGCCCGGCCGATGACGCGCGCGACGGTGCCGGCCTGAGCGCCCTCCAGCGCCTCGAGCTCCGCCTCCGTCTGCGTCCGCCTGAGCGCTTCACGCAGGCCGGCCAGCTCAAGCTGGCGCTGGATGAGCGCGGCCCTCAGCAGGCCGTTTTCCCGCTCCAGCTCCGGCAGGCGGGGCAGCATCCACAGCGCCTCCACCACGGACTTCGTCAGGGTAAACGGGCCGCGCAGCACCACGAGCCCGGCGCGGCGAACCTGAGGCTGAAAGACGAGGAATGCGAGAACCGCCGACGCGGTGAGCGCGACGGCACGGCGGCGATCCGATGCGGGGGGCCACCAGGAATCAGGCATGCGCGGGCGAGGCGGACGAACGGAGAGGAGCGGTCATGCCGACATGCCGTAGCCGGCCGGACGCGCCCTTCGGAGCCGCTCTGGACTTCGCCCTTCGACGGCGCTCAGGACTTCGTCCTCCGGCGGCGGTAGAGCGTGACGAGCGGCCGGGTCAGATCTCGGTCTTCGTCGAAATCGCGATCCGGCTGCGCAGATAGCGGATGTTGTCGAGGCCCTTTCCGACTCCGAGGGCCACGGCGGTAATCGGGTTGTCGGCGATATGCACCGGCAGCCCCGTTTCTTCGGCCAGCAGCTTATCCAATCCCCGAAGGAGCGAGCCCCCGCCCGCCATGACGATCCCGCGGTCAATGAGGTCGGCGGACAGCTCCGGCGGCGTGCGCTCCAACGTCTGTCGGGTGGCCTCGACGATTTCCCGGATCGGCTCGGACAACGCCTCCCGCACCTCTTCGGACGTGATCGTCACCGTCTTCGGCAGCCCGGTGACCATGTCGCGCCCGCGCACGTCCATCGTCAATTCCTCATCGAGCGGATAGGCCGAGCCGATCCGGATCTTGACCTCCTCGGCGGTCCGCTCCCCGATCATCAGGTTATAGGCTTTGCGGAGGTGCTCGATGATGACCGAGTTCATCTCGTCCCCGGCGATGCGGATCGACCGGGAGACCACGACCCCGTCCAGCGAGATAACCGCCATCTCGGTCGTGCCGCCGCCGATGTCGATGATCATGTTGCCGCCCGGCTCGTGGATCGGCAGCCCGACGCCGATGGCCGCGGCCTTCGGCTCCTCGACCAGGTAGACCTCGCTCGCGCCGGCCCGGAGCGCGGAATCCCGCACCGCGCGCTTCTCCACCTCCGTGATCCCGGACGGCACCGCCACGATGACCAGCGGCTTGTTGATCTTACGCGGCTGCACCTTCTTGATGAAATATCTGAGCATCGCCTCGGTCACTTCGAAATCCGCGATGACGCCGTCCTTGAGCGGGCGGATGGCGGCGATGTTGCCGGGCGTCCGGCCGATCATGCGCTTGGCTTCGTCCCCGACCGCCAGGACGCGGGAGGTGCCGCGCTGGATGGCGACGACCGACGGCTCGCACAGGACGATCCCCCGCCCCTTGACGAACACGAGCGTCGTGGCGGTTCCGAGATCGATCGCGAGGTCGCTGGACAACAGCCCTCTGATGAATTGGGCGGCGTGGCGAGCCGAGCCGTTCAATCGCGACAACGACGGGATGGGCATGCGCTCAGGGAAATGCTCAAATGGCCGCGCGGACGGCCTCGATGGTTCCTCCCGACCGTCCGCAGGCGGCCGGGGCTGATGCGTCCGGATGGTGTGCGCTGTCTCCTGTGGCATTGGAAGGGACCCCCCGCATGCTAACAGAGCCTTCCGGGATTGTCAACGGTCTCAACCGCCTCCGCCCCTGCAAGATGCTGCAGGGCCTGGAAGAAGCCGGGAAACGACTTCGACACGCATTCCGCCCCGCGGATCCTGGTAGGGCCCGATGCCTTCAGCGCGGCGACCGCCAGGCTCATGACGGTCCGATGGTCGCCGTAGCCGTCGACCTGCCCGCCTGCGAGCGCCCCCCCCTGCACGATGACGCTCGCCGTTCCCTCAAGCCGCGCGCGCGCGCCCATGCGCGCCAATCCGTCCATCATGGACTGGATCCGGTCCGTTTCCTTCACGCGCAGCTCCTCGAGCCCTTCCAGCACGGTCGTCCCCTCGGCTGTCGCGGCCAGCGCCATGACCATGGGCAGCTCATCAATCAATCCCGGCACTTCGCCCGGACCGATCCGGACGGCCCTCAGCGCGCCGGCAGACGCCGCCAGCGTCCCCTGCGGCTCCCAGTCCGCGCCCAGATCGACGGTCCACTCGAGGCGCGCTCCCATGCGCCTGAGCGCGTCAAGCCACGCGATCCGCGTGGGGTTGAGACCGACGCCGCGCACGACGACGCGCGATTCCGGGACGCCCGCCGCCGCGGCCATCAGGAAGGCGGCGCTCGAGACGTCTCCCGGCAGCTCCAGCGCCCCCGGCGAACGGAGCCGCCCCGGCGCGATGGTGATCCCCTGCCGGTCCCGGCTGATCCCGGCACCGAAGCGCGCCAAGGTCCGTTCCGTATGATCCCGCGTCGGCCTCGGCTCGATCACCGTGGAGGGGCCCGACCCTGCCAGGGCCGCCAGCAGGACCGCCGACTTGACCTGCGCGCTCGCCACGGGCAGGCGGTACTCGACGGGCTCAAGCGTTCCTCGTCCCCGAATGACGAGCGGGGGGTAGAGCTCTCCGCCTGCGCCCGAGCCGGAAATGTCCGCTCCCATCCGCGACAGCGGCTCGGCGATTCGGCGCATCGGCCGGCGGCTGAGCCCGGGACCGGCAACGAGGCGGCTCTCGAACGGCTGCCCGGCGAGGACGCCCGCGGCGAGCCTCATGGTCGAGCCGGATTCGCCGCACGCGAGCGCCGCGCCGGGAGCCCGGCACTGCCCGCCGGTCCCCGAGATCTGCACTTCCTCGCCGTCGCGCCCGATGCCGGCTCCAAGCGCGCGCGCGAGCTCAAGCGTGAGCCGGCAGTCCTCGGCGTCGGGCCACGGACGCAATGTCGTGCGGCCGTCGGCCAGCAGCGCCGCCAGCACGGCGCGATGGCAGATCGCCTTGTCGGCCGGCACCGTGAGCGTGCCGGTCAGCGGGCGAGTCGGAGGGTGGATGATCACGTCCATCGTCAGCGTCCTCGATGGGGCATGGCGCATGGGGCGCATCCTTCGACTTCGCTCAGGACTCCGCTCACTTCGTTCGCTCCGGGGCGCGGGGTGGGGATGACCAAGAGAAGGTGGAAGGTAGAGAGTGGCTGGAAGCTGGAATCAACGTTCGTCTAGTCCGTCTGTTCCGTCAATGCCGACTCTCCGTCATCGCTACGCGGCGCCCCTCGCCCCGCGTCCCTCACGACGGATCAGAGGGACCGGACGAAATCGCCCTCGCGGATGCTGTGCTGGTAGGATTCCCCGAGGATGGCCGCGGCAGACAGATCGTCGTACACCTTCTCGACTTTCACGCGGCCGAGCACCTCCTCCCCGCGCACGATCTGAAACTCCTGCCCCACGGAGAGGCCGTGATTGCGGCCGACGTCCATCACGACGAAGTCGTATTCGCGGTTCACCACCAGCACCTGTCCCGCGTCTTCCTGCAGCGCGCCCGCGCCGGCGGAGACGTCCGATGACAGGTACGAGACCGAGGGGGCGGTCTGCGCCTTCATCGCCCGCGGCTGAGGGCGGTCGCCGACGACCACCTTCTGCAGCTCCACCGTCGGGGTGCCGGACATGTCGCGCAGGCTGGCCTCGAGCTGGCTCTTGGTCTCCTGGAGCTCGGCCAGCTGATCCTGCGCCTCGTCACGCTCGGAGGACGCGCGCGCCAGCTTCTCTTTCAGATCATCCCGGTCCTTGCGGATGTCCGCCAGGAGCGCGTTGATGCGGTCCACCTGCCCGGTCGCCTGCGCGAGCTCCTGTTCCCGCTGCGCGATCGAGCGCGCCATCGTTTCGCGCTCCTCGGTCGCGGCAGCCAGCCGCCGGGTCGACTCCGTGAGCTCGGTGCGCAGCCGCGTGACGTCCTCTTCGAGCCGGCTATGCTCCCGCTGTACGGACGCGAGCTGCGTTTGGAGCTCGTCGCGCTCTCGCGTCACCAGCTCAAGCTGCCGCTCGCGCGCCAGGCGCTGCTCCCGCTCCCTCATCTGGAGCATGATCGCGACGCCGGCCACCACGATCGCCAGCGCCGCCAGCACGCCCAAGAGCGGCGCCACCGCTTTCCCGTCCTGTGAGCGAGCCATCCACCCTCCCCTGTGCAGGCTGCGGGTCTGCGTTCACGGCGCGCCCGCGGCGTCCGCAGGTTCCGCCGGGAAATCCGTGCTGACTGTAACACAGCGAGTTACGAGTGTCAATCCGCTGTCACCATCGCTGTCACCATCGCGCGTCCATCGTCCATCGATCGTAGATGGTAGAAGATGGAAGATGGACGATAGAAGCTATCTTCTACCTTCCATCTTCTACCTTCTTCCAGCTTCTATCTTCTATCTTTCACCTTCTCATGGGAATTCCCACGCCCGCCCCTTGCCCCAATTTCGATGGGCGCGCTCCAGAATCCGGCCGTCCAGGCGACGGGCCGCCCACGCACACCACGTCTGCCAGGCCGCCTGTCCAGGCGGTGGCGGGTGGTACGGGAGGCATCCGATGATCGGCAGACCGGTCGCCTCCGCGATGAGCCCCGGGTTCGTCCTCCGGCTGATCCGGTCCGCGGGACGCGGACGCGCCGCCTCAGTAAAGACGAGCCCCAGGACGGGCAGTCTGCGGCGCCGCGCCTCCGCCACGGTGAGGAGCGTGTGGTTCAGTGTGCCGAGCCCGGTACGCGCCACGATGACGAGCGGCAGGCCAAGCCGAGCGGCCAGATCCGCCACGCAGGCCCGGCTCGTCAGCGGCACGAGCAGTCCCCCGATGCCTTCCACCACCATCACGTCGTGCCGCCGGGCAAGCGCCGCGTACGCCGCCAGCACGCCGGAAAGCCGAATGGTCCGTCCCGCTCGCCGGGCGGCCGTGAGCGGAGCCAGCGGCTCCCGGAAACACACAGGATTCACCAGCCGCCGCGCATCGCGCGCACCGCTTGCCCGCGCGAGGCGCTTGGCGTCGTCGGATACCGCGGGCCTCCCCGCCCCGGTCGCCACGGGCTTCATGACCCCGACGTCGACGCCTCTGCCCGCGTACCACGACGCGAGCGCGCACGCCACGGCCGTCTTGCCGACATCCGTATCGGTCGCGGTCACAAAGAGCCCCGCGCGAGCGCGCCGCGTCCCGCTCATCCGGACCTCTTTCCGCGGCGCACGCGTCCCTTGAGAATCCGCCGCGCGCGATCCGAACCCAACGCGCCGAGCACGGCCTCGACATCCTCCTCGCGGTGATCGGCCGTCAGGCTGAGGCGCAGCCGCGAGGTGCCGGCAGGCACCGTCGGAGGGCGGATCGCCGGGCACCACAGGCCGCGGTCCCAGAGCACCTCCGCCAGCGCCAGCGCCGACGCCGGTGCTCCGACGACCACCGGCGCGATGTGCGACGCCGTAGCCGGAGTTCTGAAGCCGCGCTCGCGCAGCCCCGCATGCAGCTGCCGCGCCCGCGCCTCCAGGCTCGCGCGCCGCCACGGCTCCTCTCCGAGGAGGCGCAACGCTTCGAGCGCCGCCGCCGCGGCCGGTACGGCGAGCGCCGTCGAGTAGATGAAACTGCGGGCCCGGTTCTCCAGCGTCCGGATGAGGGCGGCCGGCCCCGCGACGAATCCGCCCTGGCTCCCGAGCGCCTTTCCGAGCGTCGCCATGTACACGACGGGCGAGCGCTCGTCAAGACCGGCGGCCTCGAGCGAGCCCCGACCGCACCGGCCCCGCACGAACGCGCCGTGCGCGTCGTCCACGTACACGAGCGCCCCGTGCGCGCCGGCGGCCTCCGCCAGCTCCCGCAGGGGGGCGGCGTCGCCATCCATGCTGAAGACGCCCTCGGTGATGACCAGGCTCCGTCTCGAGCCGCCCGCGCGGCCGAGGAGCGCGCGCACCTGGCCGACGTCGTTGTGGCGGAACACCTTGAGGGTGGCGCGGCTTGCGCGGGCGGCATCGATGAGGCTCGCGTGGCTCAGCCGGTCGATGAGCACGCAGTCGCCCGCGGACACAAGCGAGGTGATGGTGCCGAGGTTGGCGAGAAACCCGCTCGAATAGACGAGCGCGCGGGCCGCGCCGTGCCACTCCGCCAGCGCGCCTTCGAGCGCCTCATGAATGCGGGTCGTGCCGGCCAGCAGGCGCGACGCCCTCGCGCCGACGCCCCAGTCCCGGGCCGACCTCGCCGCGGCGTCGGAGACTCTGGGATGGCGGGAGAGCCCGAGATAATCGTTCAGACAGAAGCAGACGATGCGGCGGCCCCGGATCGAGACCGCGGAGCCCTCGGCCGCGTCCAGCACGGTCATGCCGCGCAGCAGCTGACGGCGCTCAAGCGAATCCAGGTCGGCCTGAAGCTGGGTGAGGAGGTCTTGCGCGGGATGCGGCCGAGCGGTGCGGCGTAGCGAGGTGTTCATCGGCGCCTCCGCCGCTCCCCCGCGGGGAGAGCGTTGCCGTTTACCGGACCACCATGGGCATGACGTCCGTGGATCCGAACACGCCGAAGAGGCCGCGGGATTTGAGCCACAGGCCGCGGGCCAGATAGCCGAGCGCGGGACCGATCACGTTGGCCGCCATCGTCGTTTCATCGCCGAGGATGAAGCGGTGGCTCGATCGCTTGCCGTCGAAGGTGATCCCGGTGAGCGTCATGGTGGTCGATACCGGCTTCCTCGGCCGGCGCGTATCCATGACGCCGCCGACCTCCACCTGCTCGAGCCGGTCCACCACCCCGGCCCGCTCAAGCAGCACATCGTCCGCGTGCTCCATGTGCCGCAGCTCCAGGACGCCGTCCGTCCGGTCCAGCAGCGCGTCGACTTCCCCGTCCGTCATGGCCTTGGCGCGTTCGACGTTGTAGCCGGGCAGGTGCGCGATGTCCTCGCGGATCGTGGCCTTGTACGCGTCCCAGTTGGCGATTCCCACCCCCCACCAGATGTCGACGCGCTCGACGTCGATGAACGACTGGGCCGCGAGCACCGCCGCCGCCGCGAGCATGCCGGGCGTCGCCCCGCACCCCGTCAGGACGACGCTGCGCGAGGCTTTGACGAGCTCATCGAGCTCGAACATCCGCCGGACCGCCCGCGTCCGCTTCAGCACATCCGTGAAGACCAGCGAATACCCGGCGCGCGCGGCGCGCTCGATCACGCCCGGGATGAACTCGTTCGGGAGATTCGGAAGGGCGATCAGGATGCCGTCGAGCTCCCCCGCCCGCTCCAGCACCGCGCCGATCGGATCCGCGCAGTGCTCGGCCGTCACCGTGGCGGTGGACGCGGCCGCTCGGCCGCCGAGGGAGCCGTCCGCCTCCGCCCGCCGGTAGCCCTCGACCAAATCGGAGCCGGATGCCGCTACCGCCCGGACATCGACCCATTCGGACGATGCGACGAAGCCCTTGCTGTCGCAGATCGCGCACAGCCGGAGCTGGCGCTTCATGCCGATGATGGTCGCGGCCGCTTTTCCCAGGCCGCCGGCGCCGAGCACGCCGATCCTGAGTGGGGTGCGCTGGTTCGTCATAGCGTGTGGGTCCTCCGTCGGCCGCGGGCGGCGAGCGCTCACCGCTCAAGCCACGTCTGTCGGCAGGATTGCCGTTCGATGAGTTCCGTGGGCAAGAGGAGTTTCGTCGGGTTCTGCTTCTTGCCGCTCATATGCTGGAACAGGATGTCCAGAGCCATCTGGCCCATTTTGCTGAGCGGCTGCCGGACGGTCGTGAGCGGAATGCGCCCGTGCACCGACACGGGGTTGTCGTCGAATCCGATCACCGAGAGCTCTTCCGGCACGCGCACGCCCTTGCCCAGCGCGACGTGAATGGCCTCCAGCGCCATGTCATCGCTGGCCACGAAGATCGCGGTCGGGCGGTCCCCCAGGGCCAGCAGCGCCTCGGTCGCCGTCCTGGCGCTCGGCAGCCCGAAATCCCCGAACCGGATATGCGAATCCTTGAGCGTCAGCTGGTGGGCCTTCATCGCCTTCACGAAGCCGTCGAAGCGCTCCAGACCCGCCTGCGTTTTCAGGTCGCCCGTGATGGTGGCGATATCCCGGTGCCCGAGACGGACCAGGTAATCGACCACGCGTTCCGCCGCAGACTCGTTGTCGATGGCGACGCAGCTGACCGGCAGATCCTTGAGGTAGTGGTTCAGGACGACGAGCGGCATCTCCTCATCGATCGCGCGGTCGAGCAGATCCTCGCACCCGTAAATGTCCACAAACAGCAGGCCGTTCACGCCTGACGGCAGGCTCTTGCCGTCCGTGATGTGCAGGAGGAGGTCGGAATTCACTCTCTCCGCGGTGATGCCGATGCCCTGGATCACCTGCATGGCGTAGTAGGAATGGAAAATGCCCTCGTAGCGGGGGATGATGAGCCCGATCGTGTTCGACTTGCCCGCGGCCAGCCGCTGGGCGCTGGGGTTCGGGCGGTACTTGAGCCGCTTGATCGCCTCCAGCACCCGCTGCCGGTTGTCCTCGGACACCGTTGCCACGTCGTTGATCACCCGAGACACGGTCGTCGTGGACACGCCCGCCATCGAGGCGACTTCCTCGATCCCGGCCTGCCGATTCCCCGGACGAACTCTCCGCCGCCGTCCGGGCGCGCTCATCGCACGGTCACCTGGACGAGCCGGTCGCCGGCCTGCAGCGGCTCCGACGTCAGCACGTCGCACGCCGACACCCGGTTGCGCACGCGGATCGCCCGCACCCGTCCGATGGGCAAACTCTCCCGAAAGACTTCGAACAGCATCCCCACCTCCACCCCGTCCGAGCTGCCCTTGTTCAACACGACGAACCCATGCGTGTCATTGACCTGGACGAGCTGGCCGTGGATCGTGGGCCCGCCCGGCGTATCCTGCTCGCGGAGGCTCGCCATGTCGAGCTCAGGCATCGCCTCCGGATCCTCGGTCGGCGCCGTGTGAGCCGCGCCCGAATCGACCAGAATGTTGAGCCTGCCGGAGGGGCCCGAACGGCTGTCCGAGAGCATCCGGACTCCGGACGCCATGCGTCCGCCGCCTTCGGCCAGCTTCGACGCCAACGCGGCGTGATCGCGCTTCACGGCGTCCAGCTTCACGCGCACCTCCTCGATCGCACGCGCGAGCTCTTCCTCCTGACGCTCCGCCTCTTCGGCTTCCCCCTGGGCCATGTCCCGCTCGGCGCGCACATAGGCGAGCTCCGACTCCAGCTCCGCCTTGACGTCCGCAAGCTGCTCCCGGCGCTCGCCGGCTTGCGCGAGCTGCTCTTCGATCTGAGACAAGTCCTGCGCCGTCGCTTCGAGCTGCTGATCCAGCAGCTTGGCCCGGCGCTGCAATTCCGTGCGCTCTTGCCGCAACCGGTCGAGCTGCTGGGTGAGCCGCTGATTCTCCCCCTCGAACGCCACCAGCTCCTGCTCGCGCTGCGCCAGCTCCTGCTGCAGTGCCTCCGAGTGCCGTTCGGCTTTTTTGGCCTCGAGAAACCCGATCACGCCGAAAACACCCGCGGCCAGGAACAGGAGAATCAACCCGAACTGCAGCACCCGGGCCAGCACTTGTTTCGGTCCCATACCTCCCGCCCGCTCCGTCCGCGCGCGTTGACGGCCTGAATCAGCGCCGGTCATTCGGCCGGCACTCTAAATGGAACCCACATTGCATGTTAACATTCGAATGGGTTCCATTTACCCCGAGCGAGCAAAGCGAGTCGCGGGGGTACCCTTCGACTTCGCTCAGGGTCAATGCGCCCAATGTTTAGATGCAATCGTGGGCGCATTTAGGCTTGCACGTAGGCTTCCCGGATCACCCAGCACGCCGCCCCGAGCGCCACGGCGTTCTCTCCGAGCTGCGCGGGCAGCACGTCGACCAGGCTGGCGGGCTCCTCGTACGCGTATTTCTTCACGGCGCGCCACACCGGCTCAAGCAGCAGCGATTTCGCCCGCTCGATGCCTCCGCCGATGATCACGACATCGGGGTTCAGCAGGTTGACCAGATAGGCGACCCGGATGCCCAGTTTCATCGCGGCATGCTCCACAAGCTGCCGGGCCAGCTCATCCCCCTCCTCAGCCGCCTGCAGGATCACATCCAGGCTGATCGCCTCGGGGTCGCCCTGGCACAGCTCCTGCACCATGGTCGCGTGGCCTTCCTTGACCAGGCGCTTGAACTCCGCCGTCAGGCCCAGATCCCAGTATTTCGGGAGCACCGAGACGGGGTTGCTGACCCAGTTCAGGTAGTCGTCATCGGAGGGAACGAAAATATCCAGCTCGCCCGCGCTCCCGCCGGAGCCCCAATAGATGTGGCCGTTGAAGACGAGACTGGCCCCGATGTCGGAATAGAGATACACCAGATTCTGCGACGGCCGGTCGAGTCCCAGCCGCAGCTCTCCGTACCCGGCCAGTGTGGCGTCGTTTCCGACCAGCACCGGCAGCTTGAACATGGCCTCCCACTGGTCCCGGGCCGCGACGTAGCTCGTGCGTTTGCCCTGCCGCGACGTGTCCCGCACCGTGCCCGCGCGCTCATCGATGATGCCGGGCAAGCCGATCCCGAGGGCCAGAATCTGGGCCCGGTCCACCGGGCTCGACTCGAGCAGCTCACGGATAATGTCCTGCGTCCCGGAGAGAAT
>DASWKB010000042.1:0-4159 GCA_036396895.1 bacterium
GACCGGCACTTCGATGATATTGACGCTCTGGCTGAACTGATTTGGCTGGAGGACGTCGGCCCCGTTAAGTTTGGCCGTGGAGCTGGAAACCTTCTCCACGGTGTCGTCTTCCAAACTGCCGTTCACAGCGCGCAAGAGCCACGGGCCATCCGGATTGAGCACGGAGAATTCCGCAGTCACCGAATCGGGAGCTTCCGCATCGCGCACGTACGTCTCCCGGAAGACGAGGAACCGCGCAGCAGCAGCCGGAGGGATACCCTGGAAGAGCGTGACAAGACTTGCGACAATAAGGGACGTGACCTTGCGGGCTTGCCATGCACCCACCCTGCGCATCGGCGGCTCCCGTATCTGGAGAGAACGGTGAAAAGTTAAAAGCAAGCGTATCATGCTCGAAGCGGATATGCAAGCTTGAAATGCTATATCCGATTAAGTACAAATAAGTTATGATAAGTCGCATTTGCGTAACAAACATGAATAGAAGGGGTTAGTCACGCAGCTGGAATGCCGACAAATTTTCACTGCAACGTTCCGCTCGCCACGTGACACGTTTCGGGACATGGCACGCCACGTTACGCGTTACGCGTTTCACGTTACGCGAACCTGATCATTCCATCAGACGCCGGAGACGCGGGTGAGGCGCCAGCGCAGCGTGCGGAGGTCGAGCTTGAGCTCATAGGTCATGACGCCGTCCGTCACGGCAAAGCAGCGGTGCGACACCCCGCCGTCCGGCTCCCGCCACGCGCACGTCACCTGACGGATCACCCGGCGCCGCCCCTGCCAGACAAACCATTCCGGCCTGAGCCCGCCAGTCCCGAACTGCGCGCCGACCTCGATGGAATCATTGACTATTTCGGTGTCCATTGCACCCACACGATACAAGACATTTGTCTGGTATTCAAGTACGGATGTCCGCGGATCCGATTCTAATGCGCGGGACAAGGGACATGGGACATGAGATCGCTTTCACTAGTGTTGGAGTTCTACGAGTTGGTCGGAAGCTGGACGCTAGAGGCTGGAAGCTGGAATTACCAGGAGCGGACCGTAATCCTGAATGTCTGTCCCGTGTCCCATGTCCCCGCCATGCGGCGGCGCAGCGCGTCTCACTCAGCGGGAGTGGCGCACGCCGAGGCGCGGGCAGAGGCGGGACACGGGGCAGCGGCTGCACCACGGGGACGTCGGATGGCACAGATGCTGGCCGAACGACACGAGGAGGTCGTTGTACGTGATCCAGTACCGCGCCGGGAGCCGCCGCCTGAGCGCCATCTCGGTCTCATCCGGCGTCCGGGTCCTGACGAATCCCCAGCGGTTGCTGATCCGATGAACGTGGGTATCCACGCAGATGCCGGGCTTGCCGAACGCGAGGGTCACGACAAGGTTCGCGGTCTTGCGCCCGACGCCCGGAAGCTCCAAGAGCGCCTCAAGCTCCGAGGGCACGCGGCCGCCGTACCGGGCCTCGAGCATCCGGCAGACCTCCAGGATCGTCTTCGCCTTCGTCCGGTAAAATCCCGCGGGAAAGATGGCGCGTTCGATCCGGGACCGGGAGAGGCGCAGCATGGAGGCAGGACGGCGCGCCAGCGCGAACAGGCGCCGCGAGGCCTCGCGCGTCACCTCATCCTTCGTGCGGAGGCTGATCAGGCAGCTGATGAGGGTGGTGAACGGATCCGCTTTGTACCGCCCCACCACCGGAGGGTCCCAGCGACGGACGGCCCGGCGGACGGCGGCCAGCGCCCAGCCGATCGTTTTCAGGGTCACCATCCCTTACGGGTCCCGCGGCCCTTCCGGATCATCCTGGCGCTCATCCGGCCGGAATACCATCGTGTACGGCGGCGCGGCGTCGAGCCGGGTCGAGGAATCGAGCGCGAATCCGTCCGGCCTGGCCACGATGGGGTGCACGCCCGTTTCGAGGTTGACGCCCCCGCCCCAGCCGGGATAGCGGTAGCGGAACTCGAGGAAGCCGGTTTCCGCCAACAGCGGGTCCGGTTCCACCTCGATGGCCGCCAGCACAACCCCGCCCGGCGCGATCCGATCCACCAGGAGCTCGAGATGATTGGGCGGGTTTTGCAGCAGGGTCCCATCCGGCCGGAGCGAGGCCCGGCGCACGTCGGCGTCGATGAGGCTCAGCCCGAACGCCCGCGCCGACGAGAGCAGCTTCCATCCGGCGACGGCGCCTGGCGCCTGCATGAACAGGTCCACCGCCGCGATCGGCGTGTCGCGGCTCATGTTCTCGATTTCCAGCCGGTACCACACGGCCCCGGCGGCGGCGCCGGCGGACGCCTCGGCCTCCGGCGACGGCGGCACCGGCGAAAATCTGATCGCGACCTTGGGCCGTTCCGGCACGACCGCGTACGGATGGAGCGCCAGGAGCAGGATGCCGGCGCCCATCAGCACCGCCGTCGCGATTTTCGCGATGAGGCCCCGTTCTTCGAGCGCCGCCGCCGCCAGCCACGCCGAGACGCCCGCCACGAGCAGGACGCCGGCGAGCAGCGCGAGCAGCCGGAAATCCATCAGCGCGCGCCCCGCCCGGCGTCCGGCGGCGGTCCGGACCAGAGCGCCCCGAAGAGCTCCCGGACACGCGCCCCGGCGTCGGGCGCGATCATGAGCGCCTCGCCGATCAGGAGCGCGTGCACGCCCAGCCCCGCCATGCGCGCCACGTCGGCGCTCGTGCGCACGCCGCTTTCCGCGACGACCACGCACCCGGCCGGAATCCGGCCGACCAGCCGTTCGGACAACCCGGGGTCCAACTCGAACGTCGCCAGGTCCCGGTGATTGATGCCGATGAGCCGGGCGCCGCCGGCGAGCGCGGCATCGAGCTCCTCCTCGGCGTGGATCTCGACGAGCGCGTCCATCCCGAGCTCCTCCGAGGCGGCGAGGCACGCCGACAGCGCGGGCGCGTCCAGCGCGCGGACGATGAGCAGCACGGCGTCGGCGCCCAGCGCCGCCGACTCATACACCTGATACGGTTCCAGGATGAAATCCTTCCGCAGCACCGGCAGTTCCGTAAAGGCTCTGACGTCCCGCAGGATGTCCTGCGACCCCCCGAAGAACCGCTCATCCGTCAGCACCGACAGCGCGCTGGCTCCCGCTTCCTCCAGCTCCTGCGCGAGCCTGACCGGGTCGAAGCGCTCCCTGAGCATGCCCTTGGACGGCGACTTGCGCTTGAGTTCCGCGATGAGATGGACCCGGCCCGGCGCCGCGAGCGCCTCCCGGAATCCGCGCGTCACGCGGCTCCGTCCGGCGCGGGCCCGGATCTCCTCCGGCGGAACCCGGCGTTTCGCCTCGGCGATCTCATCGCGCTTGCGGGCAAGAATGCGCTCCAGCATCACCGGGTCAGCTCCCGCACGCGCTCCAGGATCCGCTTGGCCTTCCCGGAATCGACGGACTCGGCCGCCTGCGCCAGGGCCTCCCGCACGTCGGCGGTTTTCTCGGCCGCCACCAGCGCCCACGCTGCGTTCAGGATGATGAGATCGCGCACCGGCGACCGCACGCCGTCCAGCACGCCGGCGGCCATGCGGGCGTTGGTCGCCGGATCCCCGCCGCGCAGCGCCTCCGGCCGCGCCGGAGGGATGCCCAACTCCGCCGGGTCGCACGTGCGCCGTTCGACGCGCCCCCCGCGGACCTCGAGGATGGTGCTTGGCCCGGTCGTGGTGACTTCATCGAGCCCGTCCGAGCCGTGCACGATGAGCCCATGGCGGATCCCGAGGCGCGAGAGCGCCTCCGCCATGGGTTCCGCGAGGCGCGCCTCCGGCACGCCCGCGAGCTGGAACGCAATGGGCGCGGGGTTGGCCAGCGGACCGATCAGATTGAAGATCGTCCGGATGCCGAGCGCGCGCCGGGCGCCCGCCACGGCGCGCATGGCCGGATGGAACTTCGGGGCGAAGCAGAAGCCGAATCCCGCCTCCTCGATGCAGCGGGCCACCTGCTCGGGGCTCGCCTCGAGGTTGACGCCCATCGCCTCCAGAAGATCGGCGCTGCCGCAGCGGCTCGAGGCGGCGCGGTTGCCGTGTTTGGCGACGCGGACCCCGGCGCCGGCCGCGACGAGCGCGGCGAGCGTGGAGACGTTGACCGTGCCGGCGCCGTCTCCCCCGGTGCCGCAGGTGTCGCACAGATCGTCCCATGACCGGGTGAGCGGCAGCCGCACGGCGTGGGCGCGCAGCACGTC
>DASWKB010000043.1:0-65677 GCA_036396895.1 bacterium
CAGATCATAGCCGGATGGGGAAGAATCGCCTAGAGTGACGCATTCGGCATCTTGCCGGCGAAACGTTCCGGCCATCACCCATGGGAGGCGTCATGCGCAAGTACATCATCACGGGCGCGCAGGGATGCGGCAAAGGCACGCAGGCGGCGCTGCTGGCGTCGGCGCACGACCTGGTGCATATCAGCATCGGCGACATCTTCCGCCGGCATCTCGACCGACACACGAAGCTCGGCGCGCGCATCCGGCGGATCGTCACCGAAGGACAGCTCGTGCCGGATGAGCTGGTGACGGAACTCGTGCGGCAGCGGCTGGACGAGCACGACTGGAATCACGGCTTTATCCTCGACGGGTTTCCAAGAAACGTGCCCCAGGCGCGCTTTTTCCTCGAGCATTACGACCTCGACGCCGTCGTGCTCATTGACTTGCCGGACGCCGTGGCCGTCGAACGGATCCTCGCCAGGCGGATCTGCTCGGGCTGCTGCCGCGACTACAACGTGCTCTTCAAGCCCCCGGCAGCGGCGGAAACTTGCGACGCCTGCGGCAGGAAGCTCATGCGGCGGGCTGATGACAACGAGGATGCGATCCGGGCGAGATTGCGGGATTTCCACGAATTGACGGCGCCGGCGCTGGAGCGCTTCCGGGAGCGCACGGCGGTCGTGACGGTCGACGGCACCGGGGCGCCGCTGGAGATCCATCAGGAGATCTGCGCCACGCTGGGTCTGCGCGCGCCGTTAGACGTGGCGACGACGTGTTGAGGGCACACCCGTCACACCCGGGACAGTCCCTATCAGCGGGGCGCGCCGTACACGTCCAAGAGCTGCAGCCGGGCGGCCTGCAGGCGCTGGCCGAGGATTTCGATCGTCCGCTCCAGGAGCGCGTGGCTCAGCTTGAGATTCCCCGCGCACTTGCTCCGGAGGCATTCGACATCGAAGGCGATGGCGCGGGTCAGCTCAAGCACGCGCCCATCGAAGCGCTTCTGGTACGGCGCCACGAGCCAGGACCACCCGAGCACTTCCCCGGGCCCCACCGTCTGAACGGGGATCGCACCCGCGCCCTGCATCATGATCTCCACGGCGACCGAGCCCTGGCGGATCGCGTAGAACCGCTGCGCCGGGTCTCCCTCTTTGAAGATGTAGTCCCCCGCGTCGAACGTCACCTCGCTCGCGCAGGCGGAAATCGCCCGCACGTGGTCGGGTTCCATGCCGTGAAAGAAGGGATGCTCCGCGACCAACTGCGTCAGCGTGCTCATGCTCGACTCCTCGATTCGACGCGTCTCACGACCGGACCCGGGCGCCGCTGCCCATCCGGTATCAAGCTTACCGTACCGCTTCTGCCGACTCTATGACGCGCGTCATGTGCGCTCCGGTGCCGGACGGGGAGCCGAGAGCAGCCGTGTAAACTCGTGGACCACCATGAACGCGTCCGTGACCTGGCGCTGGTACGCCTCGGCGAACATCGGATTCAGCAGAAATGCCGCCACCCATGCCGGACCCGTCGCGTTCCGGCTGGCGAACGCCCGCGCGATCCGCCCCACGGCCTCCGCCACCAGCGCGCGGTCACGATGAGGGCGGACGGCCTCCGCCGCCGCGGCCGGCCCTGAGCCGTAATGGGCCGCCAGCGCGTAGATGTCGTAGGCGTCCTTCTCCCGGTACCGTTCGCCCAGCACGATGCCCTTCATCGTCAGGCAACCGACGACGTCCGCCATGCGCATCGGCACCGTGTGCTCCCCGCCGTCCGGCAGGACGCCCGTCAACTCGATCATCGTGTGATGATCGAACGCCGCCTCGCATCCGGCGAGCTTCCTGGCGAAGAGCGCGTCCTGCACCTCCAGGTGCGGACCGTCCGAGCCGTCCGGATCCAGCCGGGTCAGGAAATCCACCCGGATCGTATAGGGCTTCTCCGTCGCGGGCGAGAGCACGGTGCGCTCGAAGCTGAACGGAATCTCACGGCCGCGGCGGCCCAGCGCCGGACGATAGCCCCGCGCGCGCAGGAGCTCGACGATGGTCGCGTATTGGGGGTCGCCCACGCGCCGCGGGTCCACCACGAGGTCGATGTCGATGGAGCCGACGTGCGCGAACGGATCGTCGGGCCGCTGATGCCGCTCGAGCAGGAAGTACGGCGCCCACCCGCCGATCAGGATGAGCGCATCGCGGTAGGCCCCCAGCGCCGTCATGAGCTCCACCAACACCGAGCGCGACGCGCTCGTCACGCCGGGCCCGTAGCTGATCGCGGTGCGTTCGGCGCTCATCGCGATCAGTACCCCATCGAACGGCGGAGAAACTCCGCCTGCTCCCGGCCCCGGCCCGGCTCCCGGCACAGATCGAGATAGAGCTGCACGGCGCCGACGAGCGTGACGCCGTCCGCCTCCGCGGACCGATCGACGACGCCCTCGTCGTACGGCAGGAGCAACACGGCGTTCGGCCCCGCCTCGGCCGGGCGCAGCTCCAGCGCCTCCATCCACTGCGGCACATCCGCCGATCCGGGCACGTACCAGCTCACCGCGCCGATGCCGTGGACGAACGGAGCCATGAGCGACGCGGCGGCGAATCCGGTGACGGCGTAGCGCCATCCGCGCGCGGCGGCGGTGTCCGCCACCCGCCGCAGGAGCCGGTCCGGATCCCGCTCGAAGCTGTAGGCCGGGTACGCGGCCGCCGGCTGCGTGCGCCCCTGATCCCGCCACGCATCGAGCAGCGCGCCGGGCCGAAGAAGCCTGAGCCCATCGGGTCCCCGCCCCAGCGCCTCCTCATCCATGAGCGCCCGCGTCACATTGGAGGTCTGCCCGAGACTGACCCGGGAGGCGCGCGCCAGGTCTTGAAGTTTCCAGGTCCGCGCGGGGTCCTCGAGCAGCACCCGGATGACGCGGCTCGACACCGGGCTGAACACCGACGCGGGACGGCCCCGACCCGGGGCGGGGTTCCGCTCGACGGCCTTCTCGACGTACACGCCGCCGACGGCCAGGAAGACGTTCCCCGCCAGATCCAGGTAGCCCACCCCCTCCTCCCGGCAGATTTCCCTGACCCGAGGACTGAGATACGCCGACGCGAACATCGGGTAATCGGCTCCGCCGGCGCAGCCGGACTTGAGCTGCCGGACCGGCTCCCGCACCCGGCCGGGCACCGCCGCGTCCCGGACCGCGATGCAGAGCCTCAACCGCTCTCCGGAGGGCGCCAGCGCCGGCACGTGCAGCCGCCTGTCGCGGCCGCGCGCATCGCGGGTTTCCACCCGACCGAGCGACAGCGCCGGAAGCAGCCTGGGGAGCGCCTCCGCAAACCGCTCCAACGCCGAGCTTGATTTCATTATATAAGTAGTTTTCATTGTCCGATGAAACTATGCCATAACATGATAATAATGTCAAGCTGAATTCCGAATTCCGCACTTGGCAAGGATGCGTTCCTTACCAAGGGATGAGCTGCTTGTCGCGGAACAGCCCTCCGGTGGGCCCGTCGTCCGGCAGCGTTGAAAGCCAGATGGGAGTCTCCGCCCCCTCTTCGACCGAGCGATCGGCATCGGGGCCGCCCATGTCCGTCCGGACCCATCCCGGACAGACCGCGTTGACGAGGATCCCCGCCCCGGCCAGTTCCGCCGCCAGCATCCGCGTCAGCGCGTTGAGCGCGGCCTTGGACATCCGGTAGCCGGGATACCCGCCCTCCATGTCGGTGAGCTGGCCGAGCCCGCTCGAGAGGTTGACGATCCTTCCGTAGCCGTGCCGGCGCATCAGCGGAATCAGCTCTTGCGCCACGCGCCAGGCGCCGAGCGCGTTCGTCTCGAGCGTCGCGCGGACGACGCCGAGATCCGCCTCCAAGGCCGCGCGCTTGGCGTCGAGAAACACGCCCGCGTTGTTCACGAGGACGTCCGCCCGTCCGAGCGAGGAACGCGCGAATTCGCCGAAGCGACGGACGCTGGCCTCGTCCGTCACGTCGAGCTGATGCGCGTCAACCGGATGGCCGGCCGCGGCGAGCCCTGCGGCGGCCGCGCGGCCTTTCGCGTCATCCCGCGCCGTCAGCACCACGCGCAGGCCGCGCTCGGCCAGCCGGCGCGAAATCTCCAGACCCAGCCCCCGGTTCGCCCCGGTCACCACCGCCACGCGCCGCTCGCTCATCGCGCGTCCTCGGCTTCCCGCTCCGGGCGGCTCCTCCGCCAGGCCGCCAGCAATCCGTCGAGATACGCCGCGGCCTCCGCGGAGGACGTCGTCACCGTCAGCTGCGGATCTTGCGGCGCCGTCGCGTCGAACACGACCCGCGCCGGCGTCCAGGCCGCCGGCTCCACCGGGGACGCCGCGCCCGGCGGCGCGGACGCGAACGTGAACTCGAACTCCGCGTCGAGCACCATGCCGTACACGCTCGTGCGCAGCGCGAGCGCTCGTAAACGGGTGAACGCAAGCGGACGGTCGCGCGCCTCGGCGAACGCCTCGAGCTGCGCTGCGCTCGCCGGGAATCGCTCGTGCGACTTCCAGAAGGCGTAGATCAGACGGCCGAGCTGCTCGGCCTCCTCCGCCAGCGGGTCCGTGGGACGCGTCGGGACCGGCGGCGTCACGGCGACGGGAGCGATGGGCATGGCGGGCGCCGCGCCCGGCGAGCCCGCGGCCAGCCGCGACCCCGCGCATCCCGCCGCCGCCACGGCCAGCAGCACCGCGCCGACCGCCGCTGCGACGTCCATCGTCCATCGTTCACAGTCCACAGACCACCGTCCACAGACCACAGCCCAATACCCGACTCGTGCACGCATGGACACTCTCATGACCGTGCTGCACATGATGTCATGGCGGTGGACCGTCGTCTGTGGACTGTGGACTCGTTGCGATGGACGAATCAGGCGGCGAGCGCCGCCGCCTCCTCCGGCAGGGACGCGACGGGCAGCGGCCGCGCGCGTCCGCCCCGTCGGAAGTATGCCCGAAGCGCCCCGTACACGTCGTAGTCGAATGCTCCGGAGGCGTCCAGCGGCAGCGCCGACGCGGCGCCGTCATGGACGGCCGATGCCTCCATCAGGCGCCACCCACCGACGACGAACCGGTGGCCGCCGGCGCCGCGGACGTCGCGTTCCTCGATCACCACGGCCCCGGCGTACGGCCAAGAGGCGACGCGCCTGGCGGCAAAGGCTATCGTGAACCGCGCGTTGTAGAGCGCGGCCCGTTCCCGGCCGGCGCACGCGCCCCGGCACATCTTGAGCTGGACGCGGGCGCAGGCGCCTCGTCCTCGTTCCAGGCCGCAGAGTCTGAAACAGAGTCGGTGCTCGGCGGCGAGCTCCTCGAGGACCGCCTTGGCCTGCGCCCGGTTGCGGAACACGCCGAGAATCGATCCGGGATCGAGGTCCGCGAGCGTCTCGAGATCTTCGATGACGATCGCGGCATACCCGCGCGCCGCGGCGGCTTCCCGGGCGATGGTCCAGCGCCGCCTGGCCCGGCCGCGGCGGTTGTACAGCGGAGACAGCGTGCGGATGAGCGCCAGCTCCGCTAGCAGCGCCCCGAGCTCGCCGTAGGTCCGGTGCGCCGTCACGCTCGCCGTCCGCTCCCGGAGCGTCCGGGCCAGCGCCGCCCGGTGGTCGTCGCGGAAGTGCGCCAGCACCCGCGCGCGCACCCTGAGGCTCTTGCCGACGTAGAGCACGACGCCGGCTTCATCCGACAAGACATACGCGCCGGGCCCCTCCGGCAGCGCGTCCACGACGGCGGGGTCGAGCCGCGGCGGCAGCGTCGGCGTTTCCAGCAGCTGCGTCACCGCCCGACTGAAGCGCGCGGGCGCGATGCGCCGCTGGGACAGCTTGAGGAACCCCCAGACGACCCCGGCGTCGTCCAGCGCCCGGTGCCGGTTGGCGCACCGCAGCCCGAAGCGCGTGATCAGGCTGCTCAATCCGTGGCGCCGGTGCCTGGGGTACAGCGCCCGCGAGAGCCGCACTGTGCACAGGCACGGCGCCTCGAACGCGTCGTCCAGCCGGGCGAACTCCTGGCGGATGAACCCGTAATCGAACCGGGCGTTGTGCGCGACGAACACGCAGCCGTCCAGCAGCCGGCGCACGCGGGGAGCCACCGCATCGAACGACGGGGCGTCCTCCACCTCGTCGTTCGTGATGCCCGTGAGCTGCTGAATCCAGGGAGGAATCCGGCGGCCGGGATTGACGAGACTGCTGAACGAATCGACCAGGCGGCCTCGCTCGACGCGGTGGATGCCCACCTCGATGATGCGGTCATGCGAGGCGTGCGCGCCCGTGGTCTCGACGTCCACAATGGCCAGGTTGAGCGACTTCAACATCGCGCAAGCATTGTACGCCCCCGGAGGAGTCTTCTCCAGTCCCGGCGCCACGCGGTGGTGTCTCAGTGTGGGACCACCGATGCCACAGCACGTTCACCCTGCTTCGCGCCCTGCGCTTCGCAGGGGTGGAGCTTTCCTCTGTGTCTCTGTGGTAGCGTATACTGGCGGGCGTGATGGAGCGCTCCCCATGAGTCCAACCGGCCCGACCCCGCCCCGCGCGGAGCTGCCCCATCAGCACGGGGCGTGGTCCATTCTGGCCGCCGCGTTCCTGCTGGGTCTCGGGGCCGCTCCGGGACCGGTCCCCGGACGCGTGTGGGCCCTGCTGGCGGCGATCCTGGCCGGGTTCATCGGACGCGAACTCCTCAGCCGGCACCTGCGCCAGGCCGCGCGGACCGGTCCCGCAGCGGCGCGGCGCCTGACGCTCCTCGCCGTCTGCGGCGCGGTCATCCTGCTGGCATGCTCGTGGCTGATGCTGCGCCATCGCTTGATCTGGCTGGCCGCCTTCGGCGCGATCGAAGCGGCATGCGTCCTCATCCTGGGCGGGTTCGAGCGGCGGCGGCGCCATTTGTCGCTCGAGGCGGAGCTGGTCGGCACCGCCGGCTTGAGCCTCGTGACGCTGATCACCGCCTATGCGAAGACGGGCGCGCTGTCGGCGGACGCCGTCGGCCTGTGGGCCACGAGCGCGCTCTTCTTCTGCGCCAGCGTCTTCCACGTCCGCTATATCGTCCGCCGCCGCATCGAGCGCGCGGGCCCGCTGAGCGCCCGGCTGCGGGCCGGTGCCGTGTCCGTCCTGTACCACGCCGTCGCCGCCGGGGTTATCGCCGGGATGGGCCTCGCGGGTCTGCTGCCGCCTCTGGCGGGCGTCGCGTGGGTCCCCGTCCTGGGCAAGGCGCTCCTGACGGCGCTGCGGCGGGACACCGGCCGGCTCGTGATGCGGAGGATCGGACTCACCGAACTTGCCCACACGACCCTGTTCGTCCTGCTCACCATCGTCGCCTGGCGCGCCGCGTAGCAACCAGCGACCGGCAACCCCGTCCGGGACAGGGGACACGGGACAAGGGACGTGTCGTGCAATCGTTGAACAGGCTTCTACTTTCCAGCTTCCAGCCTCCAGCCTCAAGCCTCAGACCCGTGTTGACGCACATGCTCCCTGTCCCTTGTCCCACGTCCCAGCCAAGGAGGGGAGTGCGTTACAGCTCTCCCCACGACACGACGCGCGTCCCGTCGTACACGATCCTGGCGCGGAACGTGTCCGTGCTGGCGCCCGGCACCGCGGTCGAGAGCGCGCCCGGAGGCAGGAACAGCCAGCCCGGCGCGAGCACCGGAACCGGATGCCCCGTACCGAACACGTCGGCCGTCGTCATGCTCACGGGCCGGCGTCCGGCGTCGTCCGGCGCGAGCGTCCGTCCGGAGACGGGCGATGCCGGCGCGCCGGCGCCGCCCGGCTCGCGCGAAAGCTCATCGGACAGCACGAGATCGAGATCGCCGTCCCCGTCCACGTCGGTGAAGCTCGCCAGCATGTGGTAGCCGATCTCGATCGCCGCCTGGCTTCCCCCGGTCAGGGTCTCGGCGCCGCTCCAGAGGTCCGTGCGGCCGGAGAACGCCCCGGAGAACTGCAGGAGGTCCGGCACCCCATCCTGATCGGTGTAGAGCACCTGGAGATCCAGCGCGCCCGGCCAACCGTCGCGCTCGAACACGGGCCGAATGCGCCGCGCCACGATGACCGAGATCGTGCGGCGGACGCCGTCACCGCCTGGCGACGGCGCGCTCATGCCGCTCGCGACGAACTGGACCCGGTCCGTCTCGAGGGGGACCGCGCGCACCTCGTAGGCGCCCAGCGGCGCCGGGTCTCCCGCGGCGGACAGCGTCGCGCGCAGCGGAAAGCGCCCGCGGTCCCAGGCCGCGTCCCAGTCCTGCGTCAGGAGATCATTCGCGGCGTCGAGCCCCGCCTCGGCGAGGTAGAGCGCCTGCGCCCGATTCACCGTGCGCCCCACCATCCGCACCTGGACGGTCAGCAGCGTGAAAAACGTCGCCACCGCCGCGCCCAGGAACGCCAGGAACATGAGCGCCGTCGGCAGCAGGTAGCCGCCCTCCCGCCCGCGAGCGGCGTCAGCGGTTGCGCAGCCGGAACGTGGCGGCATACCGTCGCTCCTTCATGTGCGCCGTCTCCCCTTCGGCGCCGAGCTGCACGCGCAGCCGGAGGGTGATCGCGCGCGCCTGCGCAAGCACCGGCTGGTCGAACTCGAACAATCCCCCGCCGTCCGGGCGCGCGTCCAAACCCGCGAGCAGCTCGCGGGTGTCCGCACGGCGCAAGCCCGGCGCGAGGTCCCTGAGCGATCCCCCCTGCGCGTCCCGGTTCGTGAACACCCGGCGCGTCAGGCGGGAGCCGTCCGCTTCGGACTTACGCTCGTACACGATGAAATCGTAGACGCCGTTCCGCTCCCGGCCGGCCGGATCAAACGCGGGGAGCCTCAGGATCAGCGTGTCGCTGCCCGTCCGGGCCTGGCTGCGGTAGGTGCGGCCGTCCAACACCACGGACTCCAAGGCGCCCGACGCCGCCTGAACGTCCCGCTCGAGGTGCTCCCGGAGCACCAGGACGCCGGTGTGCACCTGCTCACCCCGGCGCGCCCAGGTCAGCGACCGCGCGGTGCTGAGCAGGAAGTACGACAGCGCGCCGAGCAGCACGGAGGCGATCGCGAGGGTGCAGAGCATCTCGACCAGGGTGATCCCGCGCCTACCGGATGCCATGGGGATACACCTCGGTGACCAGAGTGACGGGCGCGCCGGGATCGTCCGCGCGCGCGAACTTCACCGTCACTCTGGCGTGGCGGCCTTCCAGGCGCTCAATGGTCACCTCTCCCACGGCCTCGCCCGCGCGAATCCGAGCGCTCTCGAGCTCGCCGTAGGGGCGGCCGCGCACGCGCTCCATCTCCCCCTGCGCCAGATTGAGCAGTTCCGTCCTGATCTCGGTGGCGCGCATCATCCGCATGCCGTGCGTCCACGCCATCGAGAGCGACACAAGCAGGCTGATCGAAATGACCAGCCCGAAGAGGAGATCCACGTAACTGATGCCCAGCCTCCGTTCGCGTACCGCGTACCGCGTCACGCGTAACGTGGGCCCCCACGTTCCGGGCTGAAGACAAGAGAGCTGCGAGGAGCCGCGGCGCGGGAGATGCGACATGCCGGAACGCGGGGATGGCGGTCGGATCACTTCCCCACGGAGAAGGACGTCCAGTCCATGGTCCGGCCCACGCTTGGGCCGAACTCGGGCCGGGCGATGAGCACCCAGACATCGGCCGTGACCGCGTACGTCAGGCCGGAGCTGAGCGGAGCGCCGTCGTAGAGCGCGGTGGTCTGCGTCAGGTCGTAATTCCCCAACTGCCAAATGGGGTCGCGTACCGCCAGGTCCCACAGCTTGACCAGGGACACGCCGATGCTGGAGGCGTCTCTCGCCGGGAGCGTCACGTCGGTCCAGGAGAACGCCGGGGTCGGGCTGACGGGCTCTCCGCTCGCGGGGTGGAGCATCTGCACGTCCTCGAGCACGCTGCAGAGCAGCTCCGGAGAGCCGGCGCCCTCGTACCCATTGGCGTCGTAGGGCACGATGAAGTGCCGGTAGGTGCCCTTCTGCCATTCATGGCTCCCGCGCCGCTCGATCAGGGCGAGCTGCCCTCTCTCGCGGCTGATGTAGACGGTGACGCCCGGCTGTCCCAGGAAATCGGTATGCCATCCGTCCGGCAAATCTCCGCCGATGTCCTGATACAGTCTCAGGCCGGCATCACCCGGCTCCTGGAGATACACGTGGAAGCCCATCACGCGGGTATCGGTCGGCGGGTAGGACCACAAGAGCTGCTTGTCGGTGTGCAGCTCGAGATCCCAGCCCAACCCGAGCGGAACCATGGCGTGACCCAGCGCCCAGCTGACGCTGGTCCACTCGGGCGCCGGCAGGTCCACGACCGGCGGTGGCTCCGGATCCGGATCGGGCTCCGGGTCCGGCTCCGGGTCATCGGTCACGCGGATCACCCGGCCCTGGTTGCCGGTTTCGGACCGGTCACGGTCCTTGTCGTGCCCGTAGGGGTCCCGCATGTCGGGCTTGCCCATATTGCCCTGCCCGCGGGTGTCGTTCGGATTGTACCAGAAACCCTTCTTATTGGGATTGTCGCCGTTTCCGCCGGACTGCGCCAGCACGGGGCCGGCCCCAAGCGCCAGCACGAGCCAGCCCGCGAGCAGCAGCAAACACAACACCCTACCCCGTGATCCGGGATAGGGTTTGGCGAACCCGCTCACCAGAAACATGCGTGTCGCAGCCAGGCTGCCATGGCTCATGCCGTAGGCCCTGTAGCTTTGCGCCCCATCCTTTCGGATGGTTTGCCCACACCGCCCGGGTTCGATGAATCTTGAGGGCCCCTGGCGGCTCCACGCAAAGGATCAAATAACAGGGAGGGCCATGCGTACGCCCGTATCCTCCCTAGCCAAAGCGTACCATATAGCCCAACTAAACGACAAGCCCGCCACATCCGGGACAGTCACGGTTTTTCTTACTGGTTGATTCAGAAAGAGTTGGAACACCTGGCAAAAACCCGGGACTGTCCCGGGTTTTTGGCGGCACTTATTTCGAGCGGACGGCGAGGCCCTCCGCGGTGAGAACGTTATACGGAATCGCGATGATGAACGGGATCACGCTGAAGGCGTTTTCGAGCCCGTAGCGCACGTAAATGACCGAGTCGGCGCCCGCCTGCCTGGCCCGCTCGCGCAGTTTGTCGTTCAGCATGTGGTAGCCTTCGCGCGTCACGCCGCTCACGTGGATGACGCCGATTTCCTCATACGGCCGCGTTAGGTCGCCGGTCGTGAGGACGACCGGCGCGTTCGGCGTGAGAGCCTGATGCCGAGTGCCCGGATTGAGCAGTACGAAATCGTTCCGGCCGGCCGCGCAACCCGCCAGCGCCATCGACAGGAACGCAATCCCACATGCGGCATGCCGTATTCGGAATGCGGAATCGTCTCGCCGATCGCCGCTCCGCATGTGCGGATCAGCGGTTGTGGCCGGGCGCGGAGGCGCTCCGGCCGTGCTCACCGCCGTACCCGAGAACCCCGCCGGCCGCTCCGGATCCCATGGCGTGCGCCGGAGGACCGGACGACCCGCCGCCGCCGCGCGTCACGGACTGGCCCGGCGCCGACGTCAAGCCGGTCGCCCGAGCGGAGCCCTGACCGCGCGATGTGCCCTCCCGGCTCACCGACTGTGCGGCTGCTCCTTCATCCGGTGCGGGAAGCGCGGATGACCCATCGCTCCCTGGCCGGTTGACCGTCCCGAGCTTGGTTCCCAACTCCTGCGAGATCTGCCCCCAACCGAGCTTCTGCTCCGTCCGCATCGCCACCACCTGGTCGATGTTCTCCTGCGTGGCGCCGCCGGGGAGCTGCTCCGCGAGCGACAGCGCATGGTGAATTTCGCCGAAGCCGAACTGCTCCTGCCTGAGGTCGCCGATGACGCTCTCCTCGACTCCGAACTCGCCCGCCAGCTGCTGGGTGACCTTGGCGACGCCCTCCGGAGTACTCGCCTGCTCGTCCAAATCTGACGGCGGCTCTTCGACAGCAGGCGGTTCAGTGACGGGCGGCTCCGTGTCCTGCGCCAGCACGGGTGAAACGGCCAGCATGCCGACCGCCGCCACGAGTATGAGGTATCCTGCCCGAATCGGGATCATGCGTCCCTCCTCTGGTTCTGGATCAGCTCACGGACATGACAAGTCTACCCGGCAGGGCATGACAGCCCCATGACGCCAGGATGACAAACCCGTCACCCGGACTCCCGTTCGGCGTCACTGCCCCAGAGGCAGCATCTTCTTGAGGGAGTCCGTGGTCTGCTGGACCGTGTGGGATGCGCCCTCAAGGGCGTCCTTACCGGCTTCCTTCACGTCTTTGGTGGCGGACTCGAGCTGTTTGGCGGCCTGCGCCTGGGCGCCCTTCGTGGCGTCCACCGCTCCGCTCACCGCTCCGGTGGCCCGCTGCACCTGAGAGCCGAATTGGGCCTGCACGGCGGTGACGTCGATGCCCGTCAATCTTGCCACGCTGGTGTTCATCAGCGCCCGGCTGACGATCAGGCCCGCCAGCACCTGCGGGTTCGTGATGTCCCGGTAATGCTCATCCAGATTGAGCGCGAACTCCTGGACCTGGGGCGTCTCGCCCTTGGTGTAATCCTTGTAGATCACCCGCCCGACTTTGAGGTGCAGGTGGTCGATGGTGAGCGCCGAGCCCGGCCCTCCCGCTTCCTGGGCCGGCTCACCCTTCGCCGGCGTCTTGGACTGCTGCACGACCTCGAGCGAGTTCAGATTGACCGACCCGTCCTTGTTCTTCACGACCATGAACTCCTTCAGATTGAGGCGCACCTCTTCCAAATGCACTCGCCCTCCGAAGAAGCCAGGCAAATCGTAGTCGACGAAGATCTCGGGCAGGTCCACCATCACCGGATCAGTGAACCCGGGTGGATTCTTCACCTGGAGCCCGTAGATCCCCACCGCGGACCGGAGGAGCCCCACGTCCATCTTCGCGACGCGAAGGTCCAGCCCCGTCATGGCCTTGACCCCGCCTTGAATCGCCGCCTTGGCAATCAGATTCTTGCCCAGGACCAGCACGACCACCAGGATCACCACCACGAACAGCAATTTCTTGAGTACGCCCATCATTTGGATCCTCCGTTCATGCCGTGCCCCGTTCCCGGGGTCAGGGTGCCCGTACGGTGTGCAAGAGCGCGATGAAGTCGTCCTGGGCGGCGCTCAGCGTGGCGTCGGGACCCGTCGCCTTGATGAACCACGGGCCGCCGGGGCCCTCGATGACCGCGCCGAACAATCGCGATCCCGGCTGCGCCTTTGCCGGGCCCATGCCCATCATCCCCGCCTTGAGCGTGCCGGCTGTCTCCACCCAGGTCACCTGCAACCCGCCCACGTCGAACTGCGCCCGCGACGGCTTCGTTCCCGGCGCCGGCTCCACCTGCCCGAGCCAGCGTTCGAGGTTCGCCTCGACCCCGCCGCCGCCACCGGGCCCGAAATGGAACACCGCGAGCTCGCCGGCGCCCGCTTCGCCTGGAATCGCCGCCTGCGCCAGACGCATGCCGGAACTCGGCGCCTGCTGCACCCACCCGTCGGGAAGATCGAACGCCAGTCCCTGTGCCTTGACGGTATCCGTCCACCCGGACCGCGCCCATGCAGCCGACATCACCGCTACGGCCAGCGCCCATGCCCATCCGCCGCGCATTCGCATTCTGTCGAACCTCCCGTGGTGTGGAGCACGCTCGTGCTCGAACTCCGGAACACCCATTTTAGCACACGGGAGAATCGGCCGCGAATGCTCCCCGGCGACGGGGGTGTCTCGGTTTGACACCACAGATGCCACAGAGCGTTCACCCTGCTTCGCGCCCTGTGCTTCGCAGGGCAGGCAGAGGCACAGCGAGAGCCGATGCCAACCGTTCTCTGTGCCTCTGTGGAGCTGTTCCTCTGTGTCTCTGTGGTGTCGAAGATGACATTGAGACACTACTCGGGCGACCAGCACCCTCCTCCGGGACAGGGGCGGGACGTGTCGTGCAATCGTTGAACAGGCTTCTACTTTCCAGCTTCCAACCTCCAGCCTCCAGCCTCA
Source organism: bacterium (assembly GCA_036396895.1). Taxonomy (GTDB): domain Bacteria; phylum Omnitrophota; class Gorgyraeia; order Aquiviventales; family Aquiviventaceae; genus DASWKB01. The sequence goes on from DASWKB010000043.1 coordinate 13,866, forward strand.
GACCCGTGTTGACGCACATGCTCCCTGTCCCTCGTCCCATGTCCCATGTTCCTTGTCCCTTGTCTCATGTCCCAATGAATGCATCAGTTGTGTTACAATAATATTCCTGCCCGCGCATCTGCGGGGTTCCCCGGCGATCCGATTCGGCGACGGGGCCGCGCCACACGGCGGGCGGATCACAACGCGACGATCCAACGGGAGGCTGGCATGGCAGGCATCGATTCGATCCGGAAGGCGCTGGGCGGAGACGCGGACGCGCTGCTCAAGTTCTCGGACCCCAAGGTCAAGAAGGACCGGCTGCACCTGCCCGGCCCCGATTGGGTGGATCGGATCTTCGGGCCCAGCGACCGCTCGACGCCCGTGCTGCGCAGTCTGCAGGCCCTGTTCGGACACGGCCGGCTCGCGGGGACGGGGTACCTCTCCATTCTGCCGGTCGACCAGGGGATCGAGCATTCGGCGGCCGCCTCGTTCGCGCCGAACCCGGACTACTTCGACGCGGAGAACATCGTCAAGCTCGCCGTCGAGGGCGGCTGCAACGCCGTCGCCTCGACGCTGGGCGTGCTGGGCTCGGTCGCGCGCCGCTACGCCCCCAAGATCCCCTTCATCCTCAAAATCAACCACAACGAGCTGATGACCTACCCGAACAAGTACGACCAGATCCTGTTCGCCAACGTCCAGCAGGCGCAGGACATGGGTGCCGTTGCGGTGGGAGCGACGATCTACTTCGGCTCGGAGGGGAGCGCCCGCCAGATCGTCGAGATCAGCCAGGCATTCCATGCCGCGCACCAGCTCGGCATGGCGACGATTTTGTGGTGCTATCTGAGGAACAGCGCCTTCAAGCAGGACGTGGACTACCACCTCGCGGCGGACCTGACCGGCCAGGCCAACCACCTGGGCGTCACCATCGAGGCGGACATCATCAAGCAGAAGCTGCCGGAGAACACCGGCGGCTACCCCGCCCTGAATAAAGAGCAGAGCTACGGCAAGACCCACCAGAAGGTCTACACCGACCTCTCGAGCGACCACCCCATCGATTTGTGCCGCTACCAGGTGCTCAACTGCTACGCCGGCAGGATGGGGCTCATCAACTCGGGTGGGGCGTCGTCGGGCGAGAACGATCTCGGCGAGGCCGCCCGCACGGCGGTCATCAACAAGCGCGCCGGCGGCCTGGGGCTGATCAGCGGCCGCAAAGCCTTCCAGCGTCCGATGGCGGAGGGCGTCAAGCTCCTCAACGCCATCCAGGACGTCTATCTCTGCAAGGACGTCACCGTCGCCTGAGGCGCTCCCGGCACCATAGCGGGACAGTCACCAAGAAATCCGGGACTGTCCCGGGTTGTTTCACTCGGCGTATTGCTCCGGCCGGCCCATCTCGCGCAGCAGCGCGTTGATTTCCCGCTTCAGCTCCACGACCCGGTCTTCGCGCGAGAGCATCCCCCTGTTCTGGACTTCAAGTTCCCGGTGGCTCACCAGCAGGGCCTGTTCAGCCGTCTTGCGGTCGTGGATGTCGCTGATCATGCCCACCCATTCGCGCAGCGTCCCGTCCGGCTGCAGGAGCGGCACCCCGCGGACCAGGACGTGCCGGTAGGCGCCCGTCGGCTGGTGCCAGATGCGCATTTCAGTCTCCATGATCGCGCGCCGGCGGACCGCCTCGCGCCACGTCGCCATCATCGCGTCACGGTCATCTTCATGGTACATGGCCAGCCACCCGAACTCCCGCGCCGCCTCAGGCGCCTGGCCCGTGTAGGCCTGCCAGCCGGGCGCCTCGCCGGAAGCGCGTCCCTCGGCGTCCGTGCTCCACACGATGGCCGCGGAGGCACTGACGAGCGAGTGGTAGCGCTCTTCACTGCGATCCCGTTCCTGCTCCGCGCGGTGGCGGGCGGTCATGTCCCGCAGCACCACCTGAATACGGTCCAGCCGCCCCTCGCGCGTCAGCAGCCTCGGGTTGACTTCATACACCAGCGCGCGGCCGCCGACGACGAAGGTCAGTTCATACGGCGGACGGGTCACGCCCGCCAGCGCGAACGCGAATTCCTCACTCGCTGTGAGGAGCGAGTGGGGCGTCAAGACCCCCAGCGCCTGGAACGGCTGATTCAGGACCTCCGACGCCGGCCGCCCGAGGATGTGTTCGACGACCTTGTTGACCGAGCGGACCCGCCCATCCGGGCTGAGCGTGATGATCGGATCCGGCGCCTCGTCCACCAGCATCGCGTTCTGCTTCTGGCTCTCGATGAGCGCGCGCTCGATGGCCTTGCGCTCGGTGATGTCTGCCGCGATGCCGGCGGCCCTGGCGACGAGGCCGTCCGCGTCTCGCACCGGCACGGCCCGGTCGTGAATCCAGCGAACCTCCCCGTCGACGCGAACGATCCGGTATTCCACCGACAGCGGCAGCCCGTCCAGGATGTGCGCCCGCGCCTCGCGCACCCGCCCGCGGTCCTCAGGATGCACGAGCTCCAGCTGCGATTGCGGAGCGAGGATGAGACTCTCGCGGCTGCGTCCCCAGATCAGCTCATAGGCCCGATTCACGAAGAAAAACTTCCGGTAATCCGGCGTGCACGAATAACAGACCTCCGGAATGGCATTGGCAAGCTCCTCGAACCGGGTTTCGGCGGTCTCGAGGGCGGTGCGGGCCTGCGCGCGCCCGGATGCCAGGGCGGCCTCCCGCAGCAACCGCCGTACCGATGGCACGAGTTGCTCCAGCTGAGTATTGAGCACGTACTCGGTCAACGTCGTGCCGGGAGGCACCCGGACGGTGCCGGCGCCGCCCGGCACGCTGTGCACGCACACGAAGGGGACGTCCGGATGGTGCTCCCGGGTCAGGGCATGCGCCTCCAGGCCGTTGAGGCCTGACGTGGCGTCATCCGAGAGCACCAGCATGGGAGCCGACTGTGCGAGCGCGCGGCGGAACGCCTCCGCCGTCTCCACCCAGCGGACGTTCAGGGCGATGCCGACCTGCCGGAGCTGATGCTCGATCAGCTCGGCCGTCTGGGCATCGTTGGTCAGCACGAGCGCGAGGTGTTCCTGACGCAGCGCTCCCATGCTCGTCCGCGCTCCTCACTGTGTCCGTCACAGGCACGCGCACCGGACATGATCCGGCACGACACCGGTTCGATGCCGCATGCGGGGCGAGTGTCGAATGAACCGGCGGGCGCCAGCGATGTCGGCTGAGGTGCGCGAGGGCTGCGCAGCGCTCGTGCGGCGCGTCGATTGCGGCTCAAGCGTTCCACCGCCGATGACGGAGCTCACAGCTCCGTTCGCGTATTGCGGACATGGCATACCCTGCGCCGCTCAGCTCCCCGTCTCGCAATCATCCCGCCGCAACCATATGATGCGTATCATACGACATCGGCCGCGAGAGGGCTCAGCGGAAATCAACCCCGGGGAGTGTGCGCGGATACGGCCGCGACTGGATGGCGAGCGAGCAGGATCTCCAGCCGGCTGGCGTGCGAGCGCTCTTCCATGACCAGCTCCTGGAGATGCATGCGCTTCCACGCGTCTGGAAAGTCCTGCTCGAAATCCCGGTAGAAGTGCTCCATGACGCGCTCCTGCTCGATGGCGTAGCGGAGCATCGCGTCCACCGGAGCATTGGCCGGCGGGGCCGTCTGAAAGATGCCCCTGACGCGCATTTCCTGATCGAGCAGCGCCAGGGTGGACTTCCCCATCGGGACGGTCAGCCACCGCCCGAGCGTGCGCTCGATGAGGGCCTGATGCTGCGCCTCGCGCCGGGCCAGCTCCTCGCACAACGACCGGATATCCGGAGACGACGCGCGGGAGGCGAGCTGAGCGTAGAAGGCCCGCCCCCGATCCTCCATCAGCGCGCCCATCTGGAGCACGTCCCGCAGGCGGATCACCGGCTGGACATCGAAGTCCCGCACGAACCGGCCGTCCCTGGGGATCAGCATGAGCCAGTGCGCCCGGCTGAAGAAGAGGAACACGACGACGAGCACGCCGAGGAGCGCGCCGATCGCCGAGGAGGCGGCCGCGGGGAATGACCGCCATCCGACGGACGGCCCGGCGGCCACGAGGACCGCCAGCGCCGCGAGGCCCGCGGCGCACCCCAGCACGACCGCGCTTTTACGCGCCGCGCGGACGACCGGGTACATGACGAGCGCGAATCCGATCACCACGAGGAACGCCATGCCTGCCGTGCTCAACGGTCCCGTCGCCTGGCCCATGCCGCACCTCCCCGTTGACCGATGGAGTTCGAGCTTGCCGAGCGCTTAGGAGCGTTTCTTCTGGGACGCCGCGGAAGCGCCGTAGGCGTCGCGCAGCCTGAGGCGGGTCGCCTGGAGACGCTGCCCGATGACCTCGATGGTCCGTTTCAGGAGCTCATGGCTCAACTCGAGGTCCTCCCGGCAGCGCGCCCTGAGCGCGTCGGCGTCGATCCGGATCGCGTGCGTCGGCTCGAGCGTTTTGGCATCGAACCGCTTCTTTCTCGGCGGGGCCGCCCATGACCACCCCAGCACTTCTCCGGGACCGAGCTTCTGCAGGGGAATGCCGCTTTCTCCCGGCCAGAGGATCTCGACCGACACGAGTCCGGCGAGCAGCACATAGAATTCCTTCGCCTCCTGCCCTTCACGGTAGATATATTCCCCTTCCTCGAAGTGGATGTCCGAGGCGCAGTCGGCGACGCATTTGAGGTGTCTGGGCTGGAAACCGGAGAAAAACGGGTGCGCGCGCAATTGCTCAATGATGGCGTTCGTGTCCATGAGAGCCTCCCGTTCGGATTCGTGTGCGATGCTCGTGGAATGCACCATCAGCTTACCCGCCCGGAATACCAGCTTCTATGACCTGCATCATATCCTTTTTCGAGTCCGCCTGCCACAATGCCGCGCAATCCAAAAATCCGGGACAGTCCCGGGTTTTTTCAGAGGCCGTGGCGGAGGCGGACGGTGATGGAAGCGATCCTGGACAAAATCGAGCAGCTGGAGCGCGAGCACGACCAGCCGGACCCGGCGCTGCTGCGCCGCTTCAACATCAAGCTGGGCCTGCGCAACGCCGACGGCAGCGGAGTCGTGGTCGGCCTGACGGCGAAGGGGACCGTCATCGGGTATGTAAAGGTGCCCAAGGGCGGCGGGACCCCGGCCCCGGAGGTGCTCAACAACCTGCACATCCCGGGCCTGCCGTCCGGGACGCACGTCAGCCCCGCGCTCGCCATCTATTACCTGCTCCACGGGATCGTGCCTTCACCGGAGACGCTCAAGTCGTTCGAAAGCCGCCTGGCGGACCAGCGCGAGTACGAGATCCGACCGGTGGAGGGCGAGCTGTACTACTGCGGATATAACGTCGCGGAGCTGGTGCGCCACATCGAGTCGGAGCAGCGCTTTGGATTCGAAGAGGCGGCGTATCTCCTGCTCACCGGCGCGCTTCCCTCGCGGCGGGACCTGGGGGCCTTCACGGAGGAGCTCTCGTCGCGCCGCAGCCTCCCCAAAGCCGCCCAGCGGCTCATCATGTCGGACTCCGCTAACGAAGACCAGATGAACGCGCTCCACCGGTCGGTCTCGGCGATGAGCCTGTTCGATGAGGACCCGAACTCCCGGAGCCTCCGGGTCATCACGCGCCAGGGCATCGATCTGCTCGCGAAGATTCCGACGATCGTGGCGTACAACTACCAGGCGACGGCGTTTGCCCGCGGGCACGGCACGGGGCTGATTACCCCTCGGCCTGAGCTGAGCACGGCCGAGAACTTCCTCTACATGCTCAATGGGCGCGAGCCGGACCCGCAGCAGGCGCGCCTGCTGGATATGGCCCTCATCCTGCACGCGGAGCACGGCGGGGGGAACAACTCCACCTTCACGGTGCGGGTGGTCTCCTCGAGCCAGGCCAATACTTACATGGCGCTGACCTCCGGCATCGCGTCGCTAAGCGGGCATCTGCACGGCGGCGCCAACGAGGCCGTGATGCGCATGATGCGCGGTGTCAAGGACGCCGTCGGGGATTGGACCGACGAGGCGGAGCTTGAAGCGCACCTGCAGCGCCTGCTCGACCGGGAGGCCGGAGACAAGAGCGGCAAGCTCTACGGCATCGGCCACGCGGTGTACACGCGCTCTGATCCGCGGGCGGGCATTCTCGAGCGGCATGCCGGCGCGCTGGCGGATGCGCTTGGAAGAACGGACGAGTTCCGGCTGTATCAGCGGACCGCCGCCATCGGCTCGGCGCTGGTGGTCCGGCAGAAAGGCAAGCCGGTCGCCCCGAACGTCGATTTCTACTCGGGGCTGGTGTACGACATGCTCGGGATCCCCGTCGAGGTGTTCACGCCGCTCTTCGCGATGGCGCGCGTCGCCGGCTGGACCGCGCACCGGCTGGAGCAGCTCCTGCAGCAGCGGATTATCCGGCCGGCGTACGTGTCATCCTTTACGATGCCGCATCAGTACGTTCCGCTCTCAGCGCGAACGTAGGCGGCGCGTCAGACCGTCAGGGACGGCCCCCAGGTCCTCAGCCATCCGATCGCCTGCCGGTACTCAGGACACTGCGCCGCCACGAGCGACCAAAACCGGCGCGAGTGATTCAGCTCGATCAGGTGCATCAGCTCGTGCAGGATGACGTACTCGCGCACCGCGGACGGCGCCATCATGATCCGGTAGCTGAACCGCAGGACGCCGCCGGCCGAGCAGCTGCCCCAGCGCGACCACGCCGACCCCACCGAGATTCTGCGCCAACGGAGTCCGAGCGGCGTCCCCAACGCCGCGACGCGCTCAGGCAGGACCGCGCCCGCGAGGCGCAGATACCACCGCCTGAGCAACGCGCGCGCCCCTTCGATGTCCGGGCGGCGCATCTCGACCACCAGCAGGCCGTCGCGCCGGCGGACCGCGCCGCACCGTGCCGCGGCGATGCGTACGTCGTGCTCGATCCCGTCGACCAAGAGCGTCCGGCCGTACGGCCAGCGCACCAGGCGGGCAGATCCGGTATGGTCGAGTCTGCCAAGCTGACGGAGGATCCACGACCGGTAGCGGGCGAGCAACAGGCTGACGGGCTCGTGCGGACGCCCGGCGGGCACCGTCACGACCAGGCCGGTCGCCGGGCTCACGGAGAGGCTGGCGTGTTTCGCGCGGAGGCTCGCGCGGACGGCATAGCGGACCGGGCGGTCACCGCCGTCCCAGACCGCCTCAGGCCAGCGCAGTGCGCCCGCAGCGACCGGCTCCTGCTTTCTCATCCGCGCCATTCTACCCAACAACCCGGGACAGTCCCGGTTTTTAATCCGGGACTGTCCCGGGTTTTTCTTGGCGCTTGCGGGGACGGCCGGCTGGCCGCCGCTGCTCGTGTATCCCGTATTCGGAAGCCAGTTGCTTGAGAAATATGGGGGCGCCAATGGCTCGGCAGGCCTCGGTATTCTTCAGGAAGACTGCCTTGAGTGTTGCGGGGGTCCGAACTCGCAGGAAGGTTCGCCAATCCGGAACCATCGCGCGAAGCGATTCGTCACCTCGGACGACGATATCGCGGTCACGGTCTCTCGTATGATGGCGAGCGCTCGACCAGGGATACTCCCAGGCCTGCTGCACGAGCCGGGCCCTCACCGGATTCTGCTCCACGTATCGGACTGCAGCCACTGCATGGGAAGCATCCATCACACTGGACTTGAATCGTCCCTGCCACAGGTGTCCCGACCATCCCTTGCGGCGATTAATGCGGATCGCGTATTTCGTATTGACCACACCCAAGCAGCGCGCCAGTGAGTCCAACCGAGCGGGCACGGCAACCAAATGGACGTGATTGGTCATGAGACAGTACGCCCAGACATCCACTCCACACGCGCGTGTCGCTTCAGCAAGCCAGCGAAGATAGGCACGGCGATCCTGATCAGTGAAGAAGATCGTCTGACGGCGGTTCCCCCGCTGAACGATATGGTGTGGAAACCCAGGAACAACCTGGCGAGCCGATCGAGGCATAGCCCCCCCCCTTCTGGATGCGTCGGGTGGGGAGCCCGATGACGCTGCGTATCATATCAAAGAAATCCGGGACAGTCCCGGTTTTTAATCCGGGACTGTCCCGGGTTTTTGATGGGCCTAGGGAGGTGAGGAGGTGGCGGTGGAGCCGGCGGGTGAGCCAGCGATCGAGCGGAATCGGGCCGCCGCGCTCGGCGGGAAGGCGGTCATGCGCGTCGCCGAGGGCGAGGCGGATGCCGACTCCTCCTCCCGCGGCGGCTGCCGCCACTGGACGTCTTTGAGCGTGATGGTCCCGTCATCGCCCACCAGGAGCTCGTGCGCGATGATCACCCACTGATCCGTCGAGCCCATGACGAACGCCGTCGTCACGACGACTTCGAAGCCCGCGCCGGTCCTGGTGAAGGCCATGGTGGGATCCTGGACCTGGCTGAACCATTCCGCCCCGTACCGCCGGCCGGCGGGCGAGGCCGGCACGCCCAGGTCGGCCATCGACCCGTCAAGCGGCAGGACGAGATCGAGGAAGAACCACACGTAATCTTCCAGCTGCGGCGGCGCGAGCTCCATGTGCTCGGCGGCGGCGATCGCGTTGAAGTGGCCGATGGCGTCCGCCGCGGATAAGCCGTCGCTCCCGATGGTCAGCGCTTTCGTCTCCTTCGCCGGGGTCACGGCGATGACGGGGCTGGACGGGTCGCGGGCCTCATCCACCGCGAACACCTCATGCTGCATCCAATACGGCTGCGGGATGAGCTGCCAGGCGCCCTTGGCCGGAGGCAGCGGGGGCGCGTCCGGATCCTCTTCTCCGCGCAGGGGCGCGCCGCCGGCGCCGATCAGGATCGCCACGGCCATGAAGGCCGCGCGGCGCGGCGGGCCGGGTAAGCGTGGCGGGCGCATCGGATCAGAGATCGCGCAGCAGCGCGTTGTGCGGAGACTCGACTAACTGCTTGTCGAAGGTCTCCAACGTCTTCCGGAGCCCAGCCAGCGCCCGCGCATCGACCATGTCCGGGTGGTCCTCTCCGCGGGTTTCGAGGGCGTCCAGCACGGCCTTCACCGTCAGTTTGTCAGTGGCGCGCGCGGGCTGATAGGTCTCGCCGGCCGGGCCGTTCCTCTGCACTTCCGTCAGGACGCCGGCCTGCACCAGCTCATACAAGACGTCCCGGATCAGGCGGATGGGCGCCTCGAGTTCGCGCGCTAGCGCCCGCGCACTCGCCGGTCCGGCGCCGCGCTCGAACTGCTTGACGCACAGCACAGCCGCCCGCAACCCCACCAGCCGCTTGAAGCGCACACTGGCGCGCGCGCAGTCCGGCTCGAACTCATATGTTTCCTCGTTATCGACGGCGAACGACAGCTCCGCGCCGAAGAGCACGATCAGCCAGCTCAGCTGCAGCCACACCAGGAACAGCGGCAGGGCCGCGAAGCCTCCGTAGACCGCGTTGTACTTCGACATGCCGACTTGGAAATACACGTAGCCCCACTGCACCAGCTGGTAGATCGTGCCGGCCACGATGCCGCCCGTCAGGCCCGCCCTCCAGCTCACCTTGGTGTTCGGCATGAAGATGTAGAGGAAGGTCAGCAGCAGCCACAGCACGCTGTAGGGCAGCACAGCGAGGAGCGGCAGGACCAGATTTCGGACCGGCCCGAGCCACTCCAGCTGCGCCATGAGCCCGGTGACCTGACTGGCGAGAAACACCGTCACGCTGCCCGCCAGCGTCAGCAGCACCGGGCAGATCAGCATGATCGACAGATAATCCGTCATCTTCCTGACCATCGGCCGGCCGGACTTGACCCCCCAGATGTCGTTGAAGGAGCGCTCGATATTCCCCAGGACCTTGATGATGGTCCAGAACAAGAGCGCTACGCCGATGCCTGCAATCACGCCGCCTTTGGTGTTCGTGAGAAACGCGTCGGTGAATTGCAGCAGCCACTGGAGGACCTCCTGTTGATTCTGCAGGCGCTCCCGCAGCATCGCCTCCAGATGGGTCTGGATGCCGAAGCCCTTGGCAATGCCGAACGCCATCGCCAGCATGGGCACCGTCGAGAGGAGGGTGTAGTACGTCAGTGCGGAGGCCCGGAGCTTGCAGCCGTCCTCGCCGAACCCGCGCATCGCCAAGAGCATCACGCGCAGCGGGCGGAACGCCAACGCCTGCCGACGGGTCAGTGCACGGCTGCGCAGCCGCCAGAGATCCCGCTTGAGGAACGTCATGAGCCGTTGCATCAAGTTCGTATCATAGCAGATTCGCGCGCCCTCCGGCACGTCCTCCTGGCGTCTCCCGCTTCAAAAACCCGGGACTGTCCCGGAAAAACCCGGGACTGTCCCGGGTTTTAATGCGGGACTGTCCCGGGTTTCTGGAGGAGGTTACCAGCCGAGGGCGATGACGGCGAGGCCCGTGAGGACGATGACGAGTCCCGCGAAGGTGTGCGCGTAGCGCTCCATCCAGGCCGGATGGAAGAGGCGCATCCCCGCGTACGCCAGGCAGCTCTGGCCGACGACCATGGCGATGGTCACCAGGGAGAACACCGCCGCGACCAGCGTGACCGCCGCCATGCCGCGCTCATACGCCAGGAACATGAGAGGAATCAGCGGCTCGCAGGGGCCGAAGACGAGGATGGCGATCAGCAGCCAGACCCGGCGCGTCGCGTAGGCCTTGACCGCCTCCTGGATCGAGACGTGCGGATGCGGGTGCTGGGCGTGCTTCAAGCCCCACAGCGCGTATGCCATGCCGAAGCCGATCAGCAGCCAGATCGCGACGCTGCCCCGCCAGGTCTCGGCGCCCTCGAGCCGATGCACAGCCCAGCCGGCCCACAGCCCGATCATGCCGATGAGGAGCGAGGAGGCGACATGGCCGATGCCGGCCAGGGTCGAAATGAACGCGAGCCGCCGCATGGGCCAGCGGCTTCCGCGCGCCAGCGCGACGAACGGCAGCCAGTGATCCGGGGCCACGGCGTGAAAGAACGCCACCGACACCGCAGACAGAATCAACAGTTCCATCGGTGATTTCCGTTTGAGGAAATTTGCGAAGTAAATTTCCTCAGGAACAGCTGTACTCGGAATCGGACGCGCCCGAGCCGGCCCGGTACAGGTACGAGCCCGCCGCCACCGCGCCGATGAAGACGAACGCCGGCCAGATCCCGAGCGCTAGCAGCGAGACGCCGGGGCCGGGGCAGTATCCGCTGAGCCCCCACCCGATGCCGAACAACGCCGAGCCGAGGACGAGCGGCCGGTCGAAGCCCTTCCGGTCGGCCAGCGTGAACCGCACCTCGAGCACCGGCTTCGGCAGGCGAAGCACGAACCGGAACAGGACGAGCGCCGTCCCCGCCGCGCCGATCATCACGTACAGCAGCGTCGGATCCCACGCGCCCGCGACATCCAGGAATCCCAGAATCCGGGCGCGGTCCACCATCTGCGACATGGCCAGCCCTGCGCCGAAGAGCGTCCCCACGAGCAGCGTCGCCAGATGCCTCGCCATCACAGCGCCCTGCCCATGACGTGCCGGAGGAGGAACACGGTGAGGAAGCCCGCCGCCATGAACGTCAGCGTGGCGATCAGGGACCGGAGCGAGAGCCGTCCGATGCCGCAGACGCCGTGGCCGCTCGTGCAGCCGCCACCCATGCGCGTGCCGTACCCGACCAGCAGGCCACCGAACAAGATCAGAATCGGATCCGCGCTGACGGCCTCCTTCGCGTGGGAGACCGCCCCCGGAAACGCCGCCGCGTACGTCCAGCAGCCCAGCACCAACCCGGCGAGATAGAGCGCCCGCCACAACGATTGACCGCGCTGCGGCGGTATGAGCCCATGGATCATGCCGCTGTTGCCCGCGATGCGGCCGGTAAGCCAGAGGAACAACGTCACCGCAAGGCCGATGAGCGCGCCGCCGGCCAGGGCGGTTCCGGGATCCAATGACGCCATCGTCATCTCCGTCGATTGCCGTGCGCCACGCCGCCTGTCTGTATTATTGCAGAAGGCGCCCGCCGGAGCCAGCCCCGCGCAGGCCGGACGCCGGCTCACTGGAGAGCAAAGAACTCAAGCATCCGCTCGGCCGGGGACACCACATCCCCCGGCCACGCATGCCCCGCCCCGCGGATGCTCAGGAGCTCCACCGCGGCGCCGGCGGCGCAGCCGCGATACCGCTCATGCCGCAGCGATGCGTCTTCCCGCCGCTCGGGTTCCCCGCGGCAGCCGTTGTGCCGGGCCCAGAACGCCATGACCTCGCCGACCGGGCGGTCGAGCCGCTCGGAGTCCCCATCCGCCGGATACCCCCCGCCGTACGGCACGCGCCGGTCGGCCGTGCCGTGGATTTCCAGGATCGACACCGGCGCGGCGGGGCGGCACTCCTCGACGGCGAGCGTGCCGGCCACGGACGCGACCGCCGCCACGCGGCCGGCGAGCTCGCACGCGGCGCGGTGCGCCATCATGCCGCCGTTCGACACCCCGGCGACATACACGCGCCCGGGATCGCCGTCCTCGTCGCGGATCACGGCGTCGATCACGGCGTCCAGGAACGCCGTGTCGTCGACCCGATGGGCCGCCGCGTACCCGCAGCACGCGCCGGCGTTCCAGCTCCGCCACGGGATGCCGAGCATGCTGGTTCCCTCCGGATACACGGCGATGAACCCGCGCGCATGCGCATACCGGCCCAATCCGGAGCGCGCCGCCGCGCGCCGCGCCGTGCCGCCGTCGCCGTGGAGGAAGATCACGACGGCCCGCCGGCCCGTGCGCGCGGGAACCGCCGGCGCGTCCACCCAGTACGCGCGCATCCGGCCGCCGCTGGGGAGCCCGCGGCGGCTCTGGGCCCACCCCGATTCCGCCGGGCACGCCAGCATGGCGGCGCCGGCGAGCAGCGTGACACGCATCGCGCGCCTCATGGCGCCGACTATAACACGCGCGGGCCCTTTCTGCTATCCTACCGGCCTGATGCGATTCCTGCTTGAGATGCTGGCGGCCGCCGGATCCGGGCTGCTCCTGGCGTTCGTGTTCCCTCCGTGGAACCGGCCGTGGCTGGCCTGGGTCGGGCTGGCGCCGCTGGCGGCCGTCGTGTTCTCCTCGAGAAGCGGGCGGAGGGCGTTCCTGCTCGCGCTCGTGTCCGGCACCGTCTTCTTCCTCCTCACGCTGCATCCGCTGACCAGCGCCGCGGATTGGATCGGGTGGGCCGAACGCGTGTCCGAGGAGCGCGCCGCGCTGCTCACGCGACAGGCGGAGTTCCTGCGCCTGGTCTGGATGACCATGGCCGTGATCGGCGGGGTGTGCTGGGGCCTGTGGGCCCTGCTCGCGCGCGCGCCGGGCCGCTCGCATCCCTGGCGGACGCTCGCCGTGTCCGTCTGCGCCTGGGTCCTGATTCCGGAATGGCTCAGGATGCAACTCGGCTTCGAATCCACCTGGGGCGCGCTCGGCTACGCGCTCGCCGGTCATGACGCGCTGCGCCAGCTGGCGGCGCTGGGCGGCGTGTGGCTCGCCAGCGCGCTCGTCGTCGCGGTCAACGTCGCCCTGGCGTGGGTCGTGACGCGTCCTCCCGCGCGCGCGTGGCCGATGCCGTCGGCCGTGGCGGCGATGGCCGCGGCCGCGTGGCTGGGCGGCTGCTGGGCGCTCGCGCGGCCGAGCGCGCCTGGGCCGGCCGTGACCGTCGCCGCCTTGCAGTTCGACAAGCCCCTCTACACCGAGGCGGATTACTCGCCCTGGGGGTTCGATCTCTCCTACCTCCCGCTCATCCGGCAGGCGCTGGAGGCGGACGCCGACGTGATCGTGCTGCCTGAATCGGTCGCCGTGGGCACGATGCTCGAGGACGGCAGCGCGTCGCAGCAGAAGCCGCCCGCGTATCAGTTCCCCCTCGACTCGTGGGACCGCTCGATGCGCGCGCTGCTCCGCGGGCATGACGCGGTGCTGGCCGTGGGCCAGGACACCGTGGATGCCGGCGGTGAGCGCAATACGCTCTCGTTCTGGAGCGCGGAAGGCCTGCTGGGAACGTACCATAAGCGCCGGCTCGTGCCGTTCTCCGAATACACGCCGGCGTCGTGGCGCTGGGGGCCCCTGAAGGGCCGCAAACAGTACGTGCGCGGCCGCGGCAGCCGTCTCATCGACGCGCACGGCACGGCGCTGGGAGGCCTGCTGTGCCAGGAAATCGAATACCGCCGGCCGATGCGGGCGAGCGTCCGCGACGGCGCCGGCATCCTGATCAACGCCGGCAACGACGCTCCCTTCACCGACCCGGCCGTGCGGGAGCTCCATCACGTCATGCTGCGGCTCGCCGCGGCGGAGGCCGGCCGGCCCATCGTCCGCGCCATGAAGTCCGGCATCTCCGCCGTCTACGACGCGCGCGGCCGGGTGCTCGCCGAGGCCCCGCCGGATTCGCCGGCCGTACTGCTCGCCGACGTCGCGCCCGGCGCGGGCATGACGGGCGCCGTCCGGTTCCCGGACTGGGTGCTGTGGCTCTCGGGCGTCATCCTGCTCGCCGGGCTGCCGCGCCGACAGAACAGTTGAATTCCGGAGCGCGAGCCGCTATCGTACGGCATGGGTCCCCGGACGCCGCGGCCGCCGGGAGATGCGCTCATCGTCGTCACCCTGCATTGACGGAAGGATGTCTGCATGCTGAACCGGGTCCTGGCCTCCCTGTGCTTGGCGCTCCTCGTGTCGCTCTCCTTCCCGCCCCTGGCCTGGTGCCCCGAAGAGATCAAGCCGGAGCTCGACCTCAGCGTGACCGGGTATTTCCGGGTGCGCGGGTTCTGGGTGCACGACCGCGACCAGCTCGAGCGCCTGCCCACGGGGCGATCCATCTCCGACATCGCCGCGCTGACCCCGAGCGCGGCCCCGCAGGACGCGGACGAGGGGTTCTTGGACATGCGGCTCATGATCAATCCGGAGCCCCAGATCACCGACAACATCCACGTCAACGCGCAGTTCCGCATTCTGGATAACTTCCTCCTGGACGGCGCCGGCGGCGCCGGGGGCGTGCGTCACATCGGCCTCAATCCCATTCTCGGGCTCGACTGGGCCGGGCGGCGCGACCACCCCGCCGAGTCGCTGGGACTCAACGGCGTCATCGTCGCAACCGGCAACGCGGGGCGGGACAACGCCGCGGTTCTCTACGGCCCCAGCGGCGCCCCGTTCTCCTGGTTCACCGAGCGGCAGCTTAACGCCGACCCCGATCTCGGGACCACCCTCCTCAATCCTGGCTGCGACCTGTCCGGCCGTTACGTTATTCCCAAGAAGGACAAAGAGGGCGATAAGACCTCGGGGAAACAGTTCATGATGCGGGACCTCGAGCGGTGGCGCCATTCATCCGACGCGGCGCGCGCGGGGCTGAACGCGATTCCCGGCGGTTATCAGCGGGCCAACCTGCTCGGGACCGAACCCGAACTCGATGTGCTCATCCAGGAGTTCAGGTACGACCTGAATCAGTACCTGAACACCAGGACGGCCGTCCCGGTCAGCAACGACGCCGGCGCGGGGGGCGCCCAGCCGGCGGCCGGCAACCGGGACGTCGTCACGGATGACGACGTCAGACGCGGCGTGGAGAAGCTCGACGGCCCGGCACGTGATTTTGCGAATCAGTTCCTCGCGCCGGGGAAACCGCAGGCGGCTCCGCACACGCCGTCAGGATCGAGCCGGGCGCAGGCCGCCAGGGAGCACGATGCCGAGCCGGAATTTGCGGTCGACCCGCGCTTGCTGCGCCTGCGCCTCCGGTATGACGGCGGCATGACCTCGATCGACCCCCCCACGACCGTCCTCTCGGTGCCCGAGACCCATGAGTCCATCCTGGACGATCTGGAGGCGCCCAAGCCGCTGAACCCCCATCAGCCGTCCGGACCCCAGGCCACCTCGCAGATGCCCGATGGCACGACGGTCCGCACCTGGCAGGATGGCACTCGCGAAATCAGCCGGCCTGACGGCAGCCAGGACGTGATCTATCCCGACGGCGCCCGGTTTCACCGCAACCCTGACGGGTCCATGGTGGACACGCTGCGGGACGGCTCAACGGTCGCGCGCGACCGGACCGGAAAGGAAACCGGCCGGACCGCGGCCACCGGCGGACGGGACGACGCCGTGATCCGCGACCCCCACAGCACGAGCACCGAGCCGCCGAAGCGGGTCGATCTCGACACCGGCCGAACGACGCCGGGTGAGCCGGCGCCCCCCGTGCCGGGCGGGTCGGGCGGTCCCGTCCAGCCATCCCGCACTGTCGTCACGGATGAAGACGCCGCCGACGCCATCCGGGAGCTTCCGGAAGATGCGCGGGGATTCCTGAATCAGTTCCTCTCTCCACAGGGAAGGCAGGACGTGGAGCGGTCGCTGCAGTCAGATGAATCGCAGCAGCACAAGACCACCCCGCGGGACTCCGCAAACTGGATGGGCGCCTCGCAGCCGGGACACGCAGATGGGCATGACGGCGGCGACGTCCAGGTCGAGCGCGCCTGGGCCGAGGTCAAGACGCCCGTCGGCCGGCTCGATTTCGGCCGGATGGGCTCGCACTGGGGCATGGGGCTCTTCGCGAACGACGGGAACCGTCTGGACTTGGGCTTCCAGGGCATGCACGACGACGCGGGCGACACCATGGACCGCGTCAAGCTGATCATGAAGTTCGGCGATCTGTACGTCACGCCGCTCATCGACCGGGTCATCGAAGACGCGGTGGGCGACGGAGAAGACGACGTCCACCAATACCTGCTCGCCATCGTGTACCGGACGGACGAACTCCGGACCGGCACGTATGACGGGTTCCGGGAGCAGGACCCGCAGGCGCACCTCGACGGCGTCCCCGGTCAGCCGGTGTTCGGCATGGCCTGCATCGCGCGCGAATGCACGTTCATGTTCCCCCAGCCCGGCGCCGCGCGCGGCCAGGGTTTCACCGATGCGCTGCTGGGGACTATCAACACCGGGGCGCTGCATCCGGTCGTGCGCGCCGATGCACAGCAGACCGGCCAGGATCTGCGCAACATCGCGCGGGTCGACTGGGGCTGGACCCAGGGCTCCGAGCAGCAGACGTTCGCCCAGACCCGCAACCAGAGCGACGAGGTCGAGTTCGATTGGGAGACGATCGTCCCGCGCCTCGGGCTCGCCTATGCGTTGGGCAACGAACGCCGGACGCTCCTGCGCGCCTCGTACAGCCGCTTCGCCGACCAGCTCGGCACGAGCATCGGCGAGCCCTCGAGAGACATCATCACCGACCGCGACGTGCTCAGCGCGTTCAACGGGCTCGACCAGCAGACCCAGCAATTCCTCGGGGATTTCCTCGTCCCGGACGGCCGTATCGAGCAGCCGCTCGATCAGACGGACTCGTTCGGGTCAGCGCCCGGCGGCCCGCTCGTGAAGGACACGCTCTGGTTCTTCGACCGTCGAGCGCCGCACACGGGGACCGGGACCCAATCCGAACCGGCGGCCGCCCGAACCGGGCCCGGCACGGCCGACCTCTCCAGGCTGGACGACACGCAGATCTTCAGCTCCAACTTCTACCTGACCGGCCTGGACTCCTATGCCAACCGCGGATTCAATCCTCTCCCAGACCAATCCTACTCCGGGACCCGGCCGTTCATGCCGCAAGACTGGCAGCCGCGGCAGCTCGGGATCCTGCCCCTGGGCTGCTCCCACAATGAGAAAGCCACCAGCATCGGCGGCATCCGGCAGATGTGGGACGGACAGACACCCTCGCTCTTGGGGTTCTACTTCGGCGAGCCGATTTTCTGGTTCCTGCCTCAGGATGACGCCGTGCGGCCGAATGACCCGCTCTATCAGCGCCCGCCGGAGGAGTACAAAGCGCTCGAGCGCAAAGAGGCGCGGGAGGATTTCAAACGGCGCCGTCAGTCGTTCCATGAGATGGCCGCCGCGTCCATGGCCGCCGGCACGGGCATGCCATCCCCCACCGCCCTGCAGGGCCCGACGCACGCGGGCCAGGAGCCGCTCAAGGCGATCGACCAGTGGGGCCTGCGGGCCGTCGGCTTTACGCCGCTCTCCGAGCCCGGTTCGGCCTGGGCGATCATCGACGGCATGCGGCCGAACGTCACCGTCGCCGTCATCGATTCCGGCCTCGATCTCGCCCATCCGGACGGCCCCGCGCACGTGTGGACCAACCCGCGCGAAATCGACGGCAACGGGATCGATGACGATAAGAACGGGTACATCGACGACATCCACGGCTGGAACTTCGTCGAGGAAAACGCGGACCTGACGGACCGGCACGGGCATGGGACGCTCGTCGCCGGCATCATCGCCGCTCAGCGGGACAACGGGATCGGCATCGCGGGCATCAACCCCGGCGCCCGCATCATGCCGCTCAAGGTCCTCGATGAGCAGGGGAAAGCGAACAGCCTGAACCTGTACCGCGCCATCCACTATGCGGTGGACCACGGCGCGCGCGTCCTGAACATCAGCCTGGGGAATAAGGGGCTCTCGCACCTCGACCAGCTCGCGGTGAACTACGCGCACGCGCGCGGGGCGATCGTGATCGTCGCCGCCGGGAACCAGGGAGACGACATCGCGCTGTACGGTCCGGCGTCGCTCCGCCGGGTCCTGGCCGTCGCCGCCTCGAATGTGGACGGCGCGCGCAGCGGCCTGTCGAACCGCGGCCCCAATGTCGCGCTGACGGCCCCCGGACAGGAGATCTATTCCCTGCACTCGCAGGACGCTCCGTGGCCGGGCGATCCCGGCGAGCGCGACCGCCTCTACCGCAAGGCGACCGGCACGTCCTTCGCGGCGCCCATCGTGGCGGCCACCGCGTCGCTGCTCATCGCCCGCGATCCGCACCTGCCCAACTGGCTCATCGAAGACATCCTGATGGGCGCCGCCGGAGAATTCGGCGCGGCGGGCTGGGATCCGGAGACCGGGTGGGGAATGCTGGACGCCCGCCGGGCGCTCGGATACGACGTCGGAGAGGCGGTCACGGTGCTGCCGGCCGAAGTGGTGGTCGCGCGCGACAAGAAGCGGATCGATGCCGTCAGCATTTACGGGGTCGTGCGGGGCGTGTTCTCCACCTACACCGTCGAACTCGGCAAGGGCGCCCGGCCGGACGACTGGACGCGCGTCGCCGGCCCGTCGGACCGCCCGGTCGAATACGGCCTGCTCGCGGAAATCCCGGGAGACGCCCTCAAGAAAGGCAAGGCGTGGACCGTCCGCATCACGGCCACCCGTCCGGACGGACGCTCCCGCTCCGCCTCACTGCCCCTCTCCCTCTAAATCGGGGCACTGTCCCTTTTCTTATTCGACAGCGGACGGGGGACCGTCACCGGAACTGCGCGGCGAGCGCGCGCACAGCGCGGTACCGGAAACAGCCGACCACATGGTCGTTGACCATGCCGGTCGCCTGCATGTGGGCATAGCAGATGGTGGAGCCGACGAACCGGAAGCCCTCGCCCTTCAGCGTCCGGCTCAACAGATCGGACTCAGGCGTCCGCGCCGGCAGCTTCCGCGTGCTTTGATACGCGTGTTGGATGGGCCGCCCGCCGATCAAGCCCCACATGAACCGGGCGAAGGTGCCGTGCCGGCGGCGGATTCGCAGGAACGCCTGTGCATTGGCGATGGCGGACTCGATTTTGAGCCGGTTGCGGATAATGCCGGCGTCCGCCATGTGCGCCCGAACCTTGGCGCTCCGGTAGCGCGCCACCCGCTCCGGATCAAACCCGTCGAACGCCCGCCGGAACGCCGCGCGCTTCTTCAGCACCGTCAGCCAACTCAAGCCCGCCTGCATCCCTTCGAGCACGAGAAACTCGAACAGCCTCCGGTCCCCCCGCAGCGGCACGCCCCACTCGGTGTCGTGATAGGCCTGCATGAGCGGATGGATGAGCGCCCACTCGCATCTCCTGACGCGAGCGGGCGCGGACGCCTTCGCCGCAGCCTCGTTCGCGGCGGCCTCATCATCACTGACACGAGAACCTGACGTGACCATCACTCCATTATTGCGGCCTGATCGCCCGCGTCAATCACGAAGCTCGCCGCCGAAGCGGATCGCTTTGCAGCATTTCCATATGACGCGCATCATATGGTATGCTTAAATGTGAAGGCCCTCAGGGGCTTCATTGATCCCGTAGTCAAAGGCAAACCCGGAGAAATCCGGGGACGCAAAGCCACAGGCCTAACCCGAGAGGTATGGCGGCTGGGCTGCCAGCGGGAACGATCCAGGAGACCGTGCGCGTCTCTGTGATGCCCAGGCGGGGACGGGCTGATCGGGCGCGCAGGCAGCAGCGTGTTGCCGCCTCGCGGGTGGGCGAGGAACGTATCGGCCACCGGTGAGGAGCGGTCATGACGGAGCCAGTTCCCAGTCTCTCCGCGTACGCCTTCAACCCGTTTGCGATTCCTCCGTTCCTCACCGCGCTCGGACTGTGCGCGCTCACGATCGCCGTCGTTCGCCGGGAGCGCGCCTCGTACGTGAGCCGGCTCTTCGCCGTCATGGCCGCCGCCATCAGCGTGTGGCTTTTCGCGTTTACCGGGATGTACAGCGCCGCCTCCGACGACGCCGCCCGCTGGTGGGCCCAAGCGGCGTACCTCGGCGTGCCGTTCATCCCTTCCGCCGTCTACCATTTCAGCCTCGAGGTGCTCGGCAAGGCCCGGGAGCGGCGCCACATGCTGATCGCCTCGTGGATCCTCTCCGGCGTGTTCGCCGTCATCGCCATCGGCACCGATTGGCTCATCGCCGGCATGACGTCCTACTGGTGGGGCGCGTACCCGCGCTACGGCGCGATGAGCATTCCGTATCTGGTCTTTTTCTTTGCCATGATGCTGCTCACGCTCCATCACTACCGCAGCGCCGCTCGACTCGCGGAGCCCGGCAGCCTCCAGGCGCGGCGTACGCAAGCCCTCCTGACCGCGTTCATCATCGTGTATCTGGGCTCCGTCGACTACCTTGCCAAATTCGGTCTGCCGGTCTATCCGTGCGGGTTCGTGCCGGTGATGATCTTTCTCATCCTGACTGCCCGCGCCGTCAAGCGCTACCGGCTCATCGACATCACGCCCGCGTTCACCGCGGAACCGATTCTGGAGTCCATGCGCGAAGCGCTGATCGTGATCGACCTGGAGGGCGTGATCCGGCTCGTCAACCGCGCCGCCTGCGAGCTGCTCGGCGTCCCATCGGAATGGGTGCGCGGACGCACCCTGACGGGGCTGGCCGGGCATGCGCCGTTCCACGGCGATCTCGGGGCGCTGGTCCAGTCCGACACGCTGCCCCAGTACACCGAGATCCTCTACCAGCATCCGTCCGGGGCCGCCAGGACGCTCGCGCTGTCGACTTCGGTGATTCGCGATTCCGACGGCCAACCGGCCGCCGTCGCCTGCTTTCTCCGGAACGTCACCCCCGAGCAACACGATGCCGCCCTGCTGGCCCGCGTCGGCGAGATGAGCCGGGCGTGGCGGCGCGCAAGCACGAACGGGGGCGGGACCTCGGGCGCGGCCTCCGGGGACCCCTCCCGGCGCCGCGGACGCCGCGAGGGGATCCGGGTCTCCGCCGCAGAGACGGGCGTCGGCTTCCCGCTGCCGGTCCCGTGGTTCCTCTCGTCGCACTGGAAGCTCCTCGTGACCCTCGGCATGCTGCTGGGCGTGCCCCTGTTGGTCATGATGTGGCTGGAGGTCCACCACGCCGAGCGGTGGCTGTATTCGCAGGCACAAGCCCAGCACATCGTCTCGGCCAAGCTGGCCGCCAAAGCGGTCGAGGAGCACCTCCAGGGGCTGCGCCATTATGTGGAAAGCTTCGCGTCGCGTTCCCTGCTCGCGCATGCCGTGGAAACCGCCCGGTCAGGCACCGTCGAGGACAACCTCAAGGAGCTCGTGGAGCGCAATCCGCTCCTGGACCGCGCCTTCGTCGTGGACGCGTCCGGCACGCTCTGGGCCGACTATCCCGTCGTGCAGTCAGTCCGGGGAGAGAATTTCGCGCATCGCCGCTGGTTTCAGGAGGTCGCCGCCGCCAAGGCTCCGCACATCTCGGCGGTGTACGAGCGCAGCGCCGACCCGCAAGTCCCGCTGGTCGCCATCGCCGTGCCCATCCGGAACAGCCGGCAGGTGCTGCTGGGATACCTGGTCGCTCAGCACCCGCTCAGCGCCTTGAACGAGTGGTTCACCGGCAACCAGCCGGCCTCGCTCGGGCTGGTGGAGCTGTTGGACGGCGAGCACCGGCTGGCCGCGAGGAATGTGCCCTTCTCCGACCGCACCTGGCCCGTGCTCAGCCGGCTCCCCGCCATCCGCGACCTGGGCCGGGAGGGCGCCGGCGCGCTCGAAGTCCGCAGCGATGGCTTTTCGGAAGCGTTCATGACCAGCTATGCGCCGATCGCGTCGATGCGCTGGATCGTGCTGATCGCGCAGCCGCTCTCACGCGTGCTGGCGCCGGCGCGCGCGCTTCAATCCAGCGGACTCGTGATCGCGCTCCTGGGGTTCCTCACCGCCATCGCGATCGGGTACCTGGCGCTCGTCTCGCTGCGCCACTCCCACGAGATGCTCGCGACATCCGACGCGGCCAAGGCCCGGCACGTGGCTTCGCTGCGCCGCGCGCTCGCGGAACGCGCCAAAGCGGAGGAGGCGCTCAAGCAGCTTGCCTTCATCGTCGAATCCTCCCGTGACGCCATCATCGGCGAACGCCTGGACCGGACCATCGTGACCTGGAACGCGGCGGCCGAGCGCCTTTTCGGCTACGCCGAACAGGAGGTCGTCGGCCGCTCCATGACGATGCTCATCCCTCCCGGGTCTCCCGATGAGATTCCGCAGATGCTCGCGGAGCTGTCTTCCGGACAGCCCGTCGAGCCGCTCGAAACCGTCCGGATCCGCCGGGACGGCACCCCGATCGCCCTCCTGATGACGCTCTCACCCGTCAAGAACCCGGCGGGCGACATCATCGGCGCGTCGGTGATCGCCCACGACATCACCGAGCGGAAGCATCAGGAGGACGCGCTGCGCCAAATGAATTTTCAGCTCGCCGAGCGCCAGCGCGCCCTGATGGCCACCCTCGGCAAGCTCCATACCGCGCACCGCGAACTCAAATCCACGCAGCTGCAGCTCATTCAGGCGGCCAAGATGGAGTCGGTGGGCCGGCTGGCCGCCGGCGTCGCCCATGAGGTGAAGAATCCGCTCGCGACCCTCCTCATGGGTCTCGACGTCCTCACGGACCATTACCCGTCCCGCAAGCACGACGTCATCTCGCTGCTGACCGACATGCAGCATGCCGTCCGCCGCGCCGACACCGTCATTCGAGGCCTGGTCGACTTTTCGGCCCCGCACGAGCTGGCGCGCTCGCGCGAAGACCTGAACGCCCTCATCAGGCAGGCGCTGGTCCTGACGAAACACCAGCAGAACCGCCATCACGTCACGGTCCAAGCGCGCTTTGCGCCCCTGCCCGCGCTTTCGCTCGACCGGACCAAAATCGAGCAGGTCTTCCTGAACCTCATCCTGAACGCGGTCCAGGCGATGCCGGAGGGCGGCGTGCTCAGCCTCACCACCGCCGTGGTGCCGGCGGAGCGTGTCCGCCCGTCGAACGGCCAGGGCCGACACGGCTGGACGCCCGCCGGGCCGCTGGTCGTTGAGGCGACGGTGAGCGACACCGGCCCCGGCATCCCCCGGGAGAAGCTGCACAAGGTCTTCGACCCGTTTTTCACGACCAAGGCCACCGGGCAAGGCACCGGGCTCGGGCTGGCCGTCAGCAGGAAAATTGTCGAGCTGCATGGGGGGACGATGCTGCTCTCTAACCGCGCCGAAGGAGGCGTCGAGGTCAGCGTCTTCTTCAACGCCGAAAGGGGGAATGAACATGGAACGGCATCGCATTCTGCTCGTGGATGACGAGGTCGGCTTCGCGAATACGCTCAAGACATACCTGGAGCTCACCGGCCGCTATACCGTGAGAGCCGTGCACCGGGCGGAGGAAGCCCTGGCGGTCGCGGAGGCGTTCCGGCCGGACCTCATCCTGCTGGACGTGATCATGCCGGACACCGACGGCGGCCATCTGGCCGCCGACATGCGCGAACATGAGGAGCTCAAGCGCGTCCCGATCATCTTTCTGACCGCGGCTGTCTCGCGACAGGAGGCCGCGGCGAAAGAGGGCGTGATCGGGGGCCAGCTCTTCATGGCCAAACCGGTCACCGCGCGCGAAGTCATGGCGAAGATCGACCAGTACTTGAAGCAGCCTGCGGCGAAGTCCGGAGCCCCAGCCGGCGCGCCGCCTCGGAGGGGGTCGCAATGGCACCGCATGCACGCAAGCGGATCTTGATCGTCGAGGATGACGAGGCGCTGGCGCGGGTCGTCAAAATGCGGCTGCAGTCGGTCGGCTATGAGGCGCGCGCGGAATCGCTCGGGAAGAAGGCGCTCGGATATGCCGCCGCGTTCCGCCCGGACCTGGTCATTCTCGACATCAACCTGCCCGACTGCAGCGGTTACCAGGTGGCGCGCGAGCTCAGGCGGATCTTTCACCCCTGGCCCGTGCCGGTCCTGATGCTGACGGTCAAGAACCAGCCGGCCGATCAGCTGCGCGGATTCGCCTTCGGCGCGGACGCGTACCTGACGAAGCCCTTCGACTCAAGCGAGCTGTTCGAGACGGTGGCGCTGCTGACGCAAGAGCCCGCCGCGGCGTGACTCATTCGGGAACGACTTCAGGGACGGTCACCTTGTTGAGCGACGGTGACTGTTCCCGATTCGATTTCAAAGCGGAAAAGGCGCCTGTCCCCGATGTCCACTGGTATACTGCGATGTATGACGGCAGTGGGACGGCTCGAGCGCGCGGCTGACCGGCTGCTGGAGCGGCTGGCGCTGCGTCCGTGGCGGATGGCGCTCCCCGTCGTGTCCCTCGCCTTCCTGGGCATCCTCACACGCATCGTCATCGCCGACCCCGATCTGTTCGCCCGCATCGCGCTCGGCCGGCTCATCTGGGCCTCGGGCGCGATCCCGCATGCCGACCCGTTCTCCTACACCACCACCCGGGCCTGGATCGACCATGAATGGGGCGCCGGCGTCGTCTTCTACGCGATCAGCCGGCTCGGCGGGGACCTGCCCCTGTTTCTCTGGGCCTGCGCCACCGCCGCGGCGGCGATCGCGCTCGCGCATGCGGCGCAGCGCGCGCTGACCCGCCACGCCCGGGCGGCGCTCGCCTGGCTGTGCCTCGGGCTCGCGCCCTGCCTGATCGTGTGGATGCCCGTCGCGCGTTCGCGCATCTTCACGTTCCTGTGTTTTTCGGTCTTCCTCCTGGCCTGCGCGCGCCTGCGGGCGCGCGGCCGGACCCGGCTCCTTTGGATCCTGCCCGGCATCATGCTCTTCTGGGCCAACGCGCACGCCGGGTTCGTCGCGGGGCTGGGCACGCTCGCCATCCTGACGGTCGCGCTGCTGCTCGAGGGCCGGCGGAAGGCCGGACTGGCAGCCGGCGCGGCGCTGCTGGGCTGTCTCGTGGCGACCCTCGTCAACCCGTATGGCCCCGCCTTCTGGACCTACGTGCTGGAGGCGGTGACGATGAGCCGGATCCGCGTCACGGAATGGCACCCCACGAACCTGCTGAGCGCCGACGGCTTGTATCTGGTGTTCGTCGCCGGCGTCTTGCTCGCCGGCCTCGCCCGGGACCGCCGCTCGATCCCGCTCGAAGGGAAGCTCCTGCTGGCCATCGTGTTCATCCAGGCCGTCCGGCACTTCCGGCTCGTGCCGCTCTTCCATTGGCTCGCCATCGTGTACGGCACGAACGCGTTCGCGGCAGTCCTCGCGCCGCTGCAGCGCCGGTGGCCTCACCGATTCCGGATCTGGCGCCGCGCGCTGGCGATGGCGCTGGCCGGCGCCGCGCTGGCCGGCGCCGTGTCCGTGGGGGCGGCGCTGGCGCGGGGTGGGGGGTACCGGCTGCGGTATTCGCATCTGCCCGTTGGCGCGATGGCCTGGCTTGTCGCGCATCGGGACGGCGGACGGTTGCTGGTGCACTTCAATGAGGGGAGCTACGCGCTGTGGCGGGGGTACCCGGACTTCACGGTTTCGCTGGACGCGCGCTACGACGCGGTGTACCCCGAGGAGACCGTCGCACGGGTCGCCGAGGCGTTCTACCGCTCGACGCCAGATCTGCCGGCCGTCATCGAGGAGATCGGCGCCGACTACATCCTCATCTGTCCGGGACTCTCGGAACACGTGGCGACGGCCGCGCAATACGGGCCGCGCTGGCGGGTCATCTACGCGGATGCGCGGTGCCAGATCCTGTCGCAGACGCCGAATCCGGACGGACGCCTCGGCCGGCCTTCTGAGACGTGGCCCGACATCTGGACCCCGAACTTCTAGCGCAAGCGCGGTGCCACCACACATGCGGGCCAGCCCCCTGAGGGACACCCCGCCGTTTGAGAGCGGGATGTCCTGAAGGGGGCTGGGCCGCTCGTGGTGAGCAGGGCTGCGAAGTCCCGCAGCGAAACCGAGGAGGCCGCCTGCTTGTGGCCGTCAGGCCAGTGGCAGTTCCGACGCCCCGGTGAGATAGCGGTCGATGTGGTGCGCGGCATTGCGGCCGTCGCGGATGGCGTGCACGATCAGGGATTGCCCGCGCCGCATGTCGCCCGCGCAGAACACCCCCTTCGCGCCCGTGGCGTACTGCGCGTCGGTCTCGATGGCGCCGCGGGCGTCCGCCCGGATGCCGAGCCCGCGCATCCACTCCGGCAGCTCGGCCGCGGAGAACCCCATCGCGAGGAGCACCAGGTCCCCCTCCACCTCGAACGCGGTGCCGGGGAGCTCGCGCATGACCGGCCGCCCATCGGGATCGGCCTGCGTCCAGTCCACCCGCACGCAGGAGAGCCGATCCACGCGCCCCCGCTGGCCCAGCAACGCCTTGGTCAGCACGCTCCACTCCCGATCGCCGCCCTCGTCATGGCTGCTCGAGCTGCGCAGGATCTTCGGCCAGTCCGGCCAGAGATCGCCGGCACCCCGGCACTCGGGCGGCTTCGGCAGGAGCTCCAGTTGCACCACGCGCGCCGCGCCCTGCCGGTGGGCCGTGCCCACGCAGTCGGCTCCGGTATCGCCGCCGCCGATCACCACGACCCGTGTGCCCGCGGCGCTCAACTCAGCCCGGCCCTTCCCCCGCCGCCCCGCCACCCGAAGATTCGACTGCATGAGGTAGTCCATCGCGAAGTGGATCCCTGCCAGCTCACGCCCTGGCACCGGCAGATCCCTGGGGACCCGCGCGCCGCCCGTCAGGCAGACGGCATCGAAGTCCTTGAGCAGCCGTCCGGCCGGATAGTCCGTGCCGACGGCGACGCCGGCGCGGAACGCGATGCCTTCCTGCTCCCACAGCGCCAGGCGCCGGTCCAGCACCCATTTCTCCAGCTTGAAGTCCGGGATCCCGTAGCGCAGCAGTCCCCCGATGGCCGGATCGCGCTCGAACACCACGACGCGGTATCCGGCCTGGTTGAGCTGGTCGGCGCAGCTCAAGCCCGCCGGTCCTGAGCCCACGACCGCCACCGACTTCCCCGTCCGCCGCCGCGGGTGCCGCGGCGTGACGAGGCCCTGCTGGAACGCGTGCTCGATCACGGCCAGCTCGTTTTCGCGGATCGTGACGCCCTCCCACGAGATCTGGAGGACGCAGGCCGGCTCGCACGGCGCCGGACAGACCCGCGCGGTGATCTCGGGCAGATTGTTCGTCGCCGCCAGCGCCTGGTAGGCGGCGGCCCAGTCGCCCTCCGCCGCGCGCGTGTTCCAGTCCGGCACCCGGTTCCCGAGCGGGCAGGCCCAATGGCAGAACGCCACGGCGCAACTGATGCAGCGCGAGGCCTGCGCCTGCGAGTCCGGCGAGCCGCGCATCACGGTAACGTCGCGGTAGTCCCGCACGCGCTCCGCCACCGGGCGGTACGCCGCCGGGCGCTTCGGCACGTCGACAAAGCGCACGAAATCCTGCATCGACCTCACTCATGGGTTGCGCCGCCGATGCGGCGCTTGAGCCGCGCTAGGCCGGCTTACGGCCGACCACGAAGTACGCCACCACCCCAATCACAGGATGATGCGTTACGATAGCCGCTCCGGCTTATCGCATCTATGACGCCTGTCATGCGGGCGCAGCCATGCCAACGCCGCGGTCCGGGAGGGACCGCGGCGCTCATGCCGCACGACGCCGGGATCACCTGATCGCTACGGCGCGCCGGCGTCAAGACCGGCCAGCTGATACCCGGCCAGAATCATCCGCTTCTCATCATTCCGCTGGAGGACCAGCATCACGCCGATTTCCCGCCCGA
The DNA here is from genome assembly GCA_036396895.1 of bacterium. Taxonomy (GTDB): domain Bacteria; phylum Omnitrophota; class Gorgyraeia; order Aquiviventales; family Aquiviventaceae; genus DASWKB01. Next base: position 41,864 of record DASWKB010000043.1, read on the forward strand.
GCGCCGGGTGATCCGGCGAAATCGCCGAACCCAGGCGCAGCGGCGGCTCCCCATCGAACGGCCGCCACCAGCGTCCCGGCATGCCCCTCGATAAGACCGGATCCCATCGGCTCGCCGTCAGTCCCGGCACCGGGCGCAGCCGCTCCTCCAACCCCGTCCCGGGCGCCAGGACGGCCCGGGACAACCGCCCCACGGATGCGACGGAGTCGGGAATCACAGGATGCGACTGCCGGTTGACGTCGATGTACGCGCTTTCCTCCCAGAGGACGTGGATCGGTTCGGAGCCGTGGTTTTCCATGCGCACGAGAATCCCCTCATCGAATTCGAGCGCCAACATCAGATCCCAGCTCGGCACCGCCGGCCGGACCAGCACCGGCTGGGCCCGGGCCGCCAGCACCTGCCGGCTGCCCCCGCACCCGGCCGCTCCCAAGGCCGCCGCCAGCCCGAGCGCCGCCGCCCGCCACACGGGCCTGCGGCCCGCGCGCCGCTCACAACCTGATGCGTCCATCCCGCGGCTCCACCAGTTTGGAGGCCGGAACGTCCGGCTGGAGCTCCTGCGTCTCTTCAGGCGCCTGCGCGGCATCGCCGGACTCCGTCACGTCGCCCGCAGGATCGTCGTCTGCGGCTTCCCCCGCTTCCTCCGGTTCTTCCTCGCGGGGAGCTGCCGGACGATCGGCATCCGCTTCCTCGGCCACAGTCTCCGCTCCGCTTCCGGACTCCAATTCATCATGCACGCCCTCCGCGTTGATGGTGCCCGATGCCTGCCTGACGCCGGACGCCTCCTCCGGGGAAGCGGTGTCAGGTTCATCCATATCCGTCGCCGCCGGCGCGGCCGGTTCAGGTCCGGGCCCCTCGGGCGCCGCCAGCGCCTGAAGCGCTCCAACCGTGCTCGCGTCGATACGCACGACCGGATTCGCAACGCGCGCCGCGTATGCGGCCGGTCCGCTCATGGCCCCAGCGGGCGCCGACGCCGAAGGGTCGAGCGCGCTGGCCGCTTCCGCATCGATGCCCGCGGCCGGATGCTCCCCCGACGGTCCGGGATCCTCCGCCGGCGCCACGATGATGCCCCGCATCCACTCCGGCCAAGAAATCCGGGCCGCGCGCGCCCCCTCCTGCCGGCCCCACGCCTCGAGAATCGACGGACCGAGGACCGCACCGAGCAGGAACATGCCGAGCAGGGTGAGCACGCGGAGCAGTCCGCCCCGGGACAAGACCGGCAGCGCCCGGTCGATCTGGTCGCCCACATGCTCCACGCGCCGTCCGAACCGGTCCAGCTGCGCGCTCACGCGAGCCAAGCGCTCATCCGTCCGCTCCAGCATCGTGAGGTGGAGCCGGGCTTCCTCATCGAGCTGCGTGTCCGCGGACGACCCGCCGTCCTGGCCCGCGGGCGCCCGGAGCGGCCGACCCGCGCGGAATTCACTGCTGAGTAATTTGCTCATGATGCCGCCTCCCCTTGCCGCGATGACGAACGTGCGGACCCACTCTACCGAATCCGCCTGAACGCACGATGACATTTCGATGACATGGTGTTCATCCATTCCGGCCGCGCATGAACACCCTGTCATGGAGTTGTCATCGGGATGACAGGACCGGCGGCGTAGTCTGCGGGCAAGACAGGAGCCGGGCGGACCGGTTGAACGTGGAACAAGGAGGAGGTGCGCGATGGCCCACCAGGGCCGGTTCACGTACTGGACGCTGGTCGGAGTCGTCATGGCGGGATTCCTTGGAATGCTGTCTCTGGCCGCGGCCGAGAAGCAGGAGATGCCCAGGGAGCTCAAGACGCTCACCGGGACCATCGAATCGGTGAACGACCAGCAGCACGCGCTGTCGGTCAATCCCGGCGATTGGTCGGCCTCCAAGCGGTTCAGGGTGTCCGACGACGCCACGATCCGCAAAGGCTCCGATGAGGTGGACCTCTCCGACCTGCGCACCGGAGAGGATGTGACCGTGCGCTACGTCGAGGAGGGCGGCGAATCCGTCGCGAAGGAAATCGTCGCCGGAGCCCTGCCCGAATCGGCGCACAGCAGCTAGCGCGGCCCCGGAAGGCTCGTCTCACGCCGCCCGCGCGCGGGCTGCTGGAGGAGGCGCTTGACCGTGCTGCCGCCGCTCCGGGAAGCGCGGAGCTTGCCGGGGCGGCGGTGTCGTTCGACACCCACGACAAGGAGGACCCGATGTGCCGTCATTGCATCGCGCTGACACGGGGATGGGGATGGCCTGCCGGGGCGCTCGCCGCGTCCGGCGGCATGGCCGGCTGCGCGGCGCTCTGGGCCGGCGCCGGGGCCGGAGGCGCCGCAACCGCGTACGAGGTCAATCACGCGCGCGAGCTCCGTCAGGCGGAAGAGGCGCACGAGGAAGGCCGGATGTCCAGGGAAGCATACGAGACCCGGAAAGACGCGATCGAAGACCAATCGATGGTGTCCTGATGCTGGAACCGCCGATCCAGCCATGGCTGGCTCTGCTGGCGGGGATCGTGATGTTCCTCGCGCCGCGCCTGCTGAACGACGCGGCGGACGCCTCTCCGCGCCTGAGCGGTTTCTGGGGGCTGCTCGCGCGGGGCGGAATCGGCTGATCCCGCCCCGCAAGCCCGGCCCGTCTCCCGCCGCTAAATCGCCGTGCCGCCCTGCTCGCCCGTGCGGATGCGGATGCACTCCTCCAAGGGCAGGATGAAGATCTTCCCGTCCCCGACCTTGCCGTCGTCATGCCGCGCGCTTTTCAGGATCGCGTCGCAGACGATCTTCACGAACTCGTCGTTGCAGGCGATGTCCAGGCGGGCTTTCGGGATGAGATTGGGCGCGAACGTCTCTCCGCGGAAGAGCTGTTCCGTCGCCTGCTGACCGTGCCCCGTGACCCGGGACACCGTGATGCGCGTAATCTTGGCGGCAATCAACGCTTCCCGCACGGCGTCCAGCCTGTCGGGCTGGATGATCGCAATGACCAGCTTCATCGGCGCTCTCCTCAGTTCAGGTTCAGCAGGCCGTACCCATGCTCGGCATGCAGGCTCATGTCCATTCCGCTCATTTCGGCGCGGGAGTCGAGCCGGAAGCCGACCGTACGCTGGGTGAGAACGGCCAGCAGGAACGTGACGACCGCGCAATAGGCGATCGTGATGCCCACCGCCGCCGCCTGGACCCCCAATTGCTGCCAGACGCTCCAGGCGCCTCCGGCGGCCGCGGCCGCGTCCTGCATCCAGCTCGCGCGGATGAAGAACGTGAGCAGGAGCGCGCCGAGAATCCCCGCGACGCCGTGTATGCCGAAGACGTCCAGGCTGTCATCATACCCCAGGCGCGTTTTCATCTGCACGGCGAAGAAGCACGCCAGCGACGCCGCGGCGCCCAGCACGATGGCGCCGAACGGCTGCACGACGCCCGCCGCCGGGGTGATCGCCACCAGACCCGCGAGGATCCCGCTGGCGATCCCGAGGCTCGTCGCCTTGCCGTGCCTGAACGCCTCGATGAGCATCCAGGTGAGCGCGCCGGAGGCCGCGGCGATCTGCGTGACGGTGAGCGCCTGCGCGGTCTGCAGGCCGCTGGAAATGGAGCTGCCGGCGTTGAACCCGAACCATCCGACCCATAAGAGCCCCGCTCCCGTCAGCGTCATCACCAGATTGTTCGGGTGCATGCCGACCTTCGGATACCCACGGCGCGCCCCCAGATAGAAGGCCAGCACGAGCGCGCTGACGCCGGCGGAGATGTGCACGACCGTGCCGCCGGCGAAGTCGATGGCGCCGTTGGCGCCCAGGTTGAACAGGAAGCCGTCCGAGGCCCAGACCCAGTGGCACAGCGGCGAGTAGACGAACAGGCTCCACAGCGCGATGAACACGCAGTACCCGCGGAACCGAACCCGTTCGGCGATCGCGCCGGCGATCAGGGCGGGCGTGATGATGGCGAACTTGCCCTGGAACATCGCGAAGACATACTCGGGGATCTTCCCGTCCATGATGGACTCGTCCAGCCCCCTCAGGAACAGGAAGTCCGGGTTCCAGCCGATCCAGCCGCCGAGCACGTTCGGGCCGAAGCTCAAGGCGTAGCCGCACACGGCCCACAGGACGCCGATCACGGCCATGGCGCCGAAGCTGTGCATCATCGTGCCCAGCACGTTCTTGGTCCGGACCAGCCCCCCGTAGAACATCGCCAGCCCGGGCACCATGAGCAGCACCAGCGCCGTGGACGTCAGCATCCAGGCGGTGATCCCGCTATCGACCGCCGCGCCTTCCGCGGCCCAGGCCGCCTGCGGCATCACCCCCGCGGCCAAGGCGGCCACTCCGATCCCCACGTTGCGTCGCATGGACCCTCCAGCGTTCAGGCCCCGTCCGGGGAGCCTTCCGTCCGCGGTCAGCACTGCCGCGGGAGTGTAGCGGGTCATTGTTACGGCCATGTTACAAGATGTAAGAAACAGCCGCGCGCGCCGGCCAGCGACATCGGGAGTGCCGGCGACGTCTCGCCAGCGGTTGCCGGCGGACGCGCCGGCTAGCGGCATCGGGAGTCCCGGCGCGCCAAGATGACGGTCTTGTCACCGAAGATTTAACCTTCCGTAAGGTGCGCCGCGTACACTGGGGCGGTAATCGACTTGGGAGCATTCCGTCCGCGCCGAGCGGCGCGGGAACGGCGGAATGAACACCAGGAGGTGGCGGATGGCACCCATGCAGCTCACCCGGCGCGTTCTTGGGGGGCTCCTGCTGGCCGCGATGTCGATGGGAGTCGCTGCGGCGCAGACAGTTCGGACGGAACAGGCAAACGATGACGCATACGCTCCGGCCGCCAGGGGCGCGACCCCTGAATGGACGGCCGGCCGGGTGTCGGCGGGAGGCGGCGTCGGCATCCTGGGCTCGACGCCGGATGACGCGGCGCTCGCGTTGACCGGGAACGCCGAGTATTTTCTCAGCCCCGAGGTCTCGGTCGGCCCGCTGATGCAGCTTGGACTGACCGGGGACATGACGCTGGTGGGCCTCAGCGGACAGGGCAAGTACTACATCCTCCTGCCGGATACCGGAGACCGGGGGCGGATCTCACTGCAGGGCGGCCTCGGGTTCGTCCACGCCGACTATTTGCGGGACGACACCTCCTGGCTGGTGCCGCTGGGCATGGGGTATGACTACACGCTGGACTCGGGCGCGGTCTTGAGCGCGAACGCGTTAGTGAACTTCACCGACCTGCACACCGGCTTCGGCAGCGGGGCCGACGTCATGCCGGGCTTCAACGTCGGGGTGCGGTTCTAGAGTTGGTTTCAAACCCTCACCCCGTGATGCATGCGGTCTCCCGCAGCTTCGCTGCGGGAGGCCGCTCGTGGTGAGCGTGGCGGCGAATCTTATGAGTGCAGTTCGTCCGGGTTCGTGAGCCGGTAGACGAGCGCAGCCAGCGCCCCGCCGGCGAAGTTCGCCAGCAGGAAAATCCAGAGCTGTTGCACCGTGCTCAATCCCAGGAGCGTGATCCCAACCGCCACCGCCGGATTGAACGCGCCCCCGGAAATCGCCCCCCCGGCAGAGACCCCGACCAGAAGCGTAAACCCGATGGCCAGTCCGAAATAGGAGTTCCCGGCCGATTTCTTCGACGTGGCCACCGAGAGCACGACGAACGCGAGGGCGAAGGTGAATACCAGCTCCACCAGCAGGGCCGGCAGCACGGCCACGGAGGCCGCGCGCGCGAGACCGTCCGGCTTGCACAACCCGACCATGAGCGCCGCCAGCACGGCCGCCAGCACCTGCGCGCCCATGTACGGCGCCACGTCCTTCGTCGGGTGCTTCCCCCGCATCCAGACGGCCAGCGTGACCGCGGGGTTATAGTGCCCGCCGGAAATCGGGCCCCCGGCATACACCATCACCATGAGGACGCCGCCGATCGCGAGAGGGGCCATGGCCCCCGCGCCGGGCGCGATCACGGTGAGTCCAACCACCAAGACCAGAAAAAACGTGCCGATGAGCTCCATCAGCACCTGTTTCATCCGCCCCTCCTCCCGATATGGACGCGGCGGCCGGCTCCCGCCGGCCGCCGCATGTCCGTCGCGATCCCGCATGACGCGCGCATGATGGCATTGTACCACCCGTGCTTCCGGGGAGCCGGGCTATCCCGCGGCCTCGACGGCGTGCTGGCGCGCCAGCCCCCACAAGACGACCGCGCAGCCGGCGGCGATGAAGCACAACACGCCCGCAAAGACGAACGCCATCACGTATTGCTTCGTGACGTCAAACAACACCCCGCCCACAACCGGACCCAGAATCCCCGCCACGCCGTAGGCCGTGAAGATCCAGCCGTAGTTCACGCCCAGATGCTTCGTGCCGAAATAGTCGGCGGTCGCAGACGGAAAGAGGGCGAAGTTGCCGCCGAAGTTGAGGCCGACCCAGGCGGAAGCGAGGAACACCGCCGCGGGCGAGGTGACGCTCACGAGCAGCATGAACGCCATTCCTTGCATGAGGAACATGAGCATCATCGCCCTCGGCCGGGCGATGGCATCGCTCACCTTGCCCCACGCGATGCGCCCCAGCGCATTGAAGATCGCCAGGATCCCCACCGGCTCCACGAACCGGCCGAACGCGCCCATCCACGCCGGCGCGAACGTCTGCCCCTTCAGCACCGCCCCCATCATCGGCGTCCACTGGCCGATCGCCATCAGCCCGGAGGTCGCGCCGAAGATGAACGTCAGCCAGAGCATGCATCCCAGCGGCGAGTTGAGCATCTGCCGCCATTCGACCTCACGGGCCGGAGCCCCGGCGCCGCCGGCAGGCTCCCACCCCGGCGGGCGCCAACCGGCCGGCGGATTGCGGAGCAGCGTTGCGCCGAGCACGACGCCCGCCATGCAGACCAGCCCGTGGAGCACGAAGAACATGCGCCAGCCGAGGCCGAACCCCTCGCCTTCCGCGATCCCGAGGCCGATGAGGAGGACCTGGGAGAGCCCCATCGCCTCGCGGCCTTCCGCCGGGGGCAGCAGGAGAATCGACGCCGGGCCGGCGAAGAACAACGCGCCCGCGCCGAACCCGGCCACGGCCAGTCCGGTGATGAAGCCCCGCTTCTCGGGAAACCATTTCACGGCCGCGGCGATCGGGCAGACGTACGCGAATCCGATGCCGGCCCCGCCGATGATCCCGTACGTGAGGTAGAGCGCCCAGGGACGGTCCGCCGCGACCAGCAGCGCGCCCAGCAGAAACGACAGCCCGAGCAGCACCCCCCCGACCGTCGCGACCTTCCGGGGACCGATCCGATCCTGCAGCCGTCCCGCGGGAATCATGACCAGGGCGAACGCCGCCAGCGCGAAGGAAAACGCCCATTGCGTGGTCGCGCGGCTCCAGCCGAACTCCGCCTCCAGCGGCTTCACGAACACGCTGAAGGCGTACACGGTCCCCAGGATGATCTGGACCAGAATGGCCCCCGCGATGACGCTCCAGCGCCGCGCGGGAGCGGCGGGCTCGCTCATGTGCAGCTCCCTGGTTGGCCTTGCATGCAGGAGCCGGCACCCTATCAGCCGCATCCCTTCGCGGCTATGACACCCATCATAAAAAAACCCGGGACAGTCCCGGGTTTTTTTGGGACTGTCCCGGCCGCACCGGCGGACGCCGGCACGCAAACCGGTTATTGTCCGAGGTTGCCGAGCCCCTTCTTCATGTCTTTCCCGGCCTGCTCCATCTGCTTCCCGGCCTTCTTGGCCTGCTTCTCGGCCGCCTTCGCGACCCGTGCGGCCGTGCGCTCCGCCTTGCGCTGCGCAAGCGCGGCGTCCTTCTCCGTCCCGGACTTGCCGATGGTGGCCATCCAGTCGCCGACCTTGTCGACCACCGTGTCCTGCGCGACCTGGCTCGCCGCCATGACCGCCGGAGCCCCGATCAGCATCATGGCGCATGCCAGCGCCACCGCAACCCTCATTCGCCTCATCCTGCCCTCCCGGTTACATCGCGTTCCCGCAACATCCTGCCTCCCCACACCCCCTCAAGCCATTCCCGTGGACGCCCCTGGATGAAAGACGCAGTCTAGCAAAATCCCTGGCACGGGAAATGACGAGCATCAGGGCGCTCACGACTCCCCCGCCTTGACGGCTAAGGTCCGCGCGATCCAGGGTTCGCTGATGGCGAGAAAGCCGCCCGGATCGTCCCGGAAGAGCGCTTCGGCGTGGTCGCCCCCTTCGATGACGGACAAGCCCTTCGGCTCCGGCGCCGCGGCGTACAGCCGCCGGGTGTGCTCCAGGCCGACAATGGCGTCGCGCGTGCCGTGCACGAAGAGCGCGGGACACTTCAGGCGCTTGACTTCATCGATCGGTCGCGCTTTGCGCATCCACGGGTTCCCCGGCCGGCATCCCGCCCCCGGTTCCGAACCCCGCAGACCCGTCCGCCAGGCGCGGGGCGTCCACCACTGGAACTCGATATCGTCGAACGACGCCGGCGCGCTGACCGCGATGAGGCTCCGGACACGGCCGGCGAGACGCGCGGCAGTCACAATCGCCGTGGCCGCGCCGAGAGAGAATCCCAGCAGCCCCAGCCGGGCATACCGCTCCTCTGCCCATGCCAGCACCGCCTCGAGGTCCCGTCCCTCCCTGGCCGAGAAGGTGCAGAGCCCGCCGGAGCGCCCGTGGCCGCGGAAATCCATCGCGACGATGTCCACGGTCCGGCTGAGCGCGAGGCACAGATCCCGGAACGTCCGCGTATCCTTGCTCTGGAAGAACCCGGGACAGACCAGACACGCCGCCTCGCGCCCCGCGCCCGCATAGTGGTCCACCGACACGCGCACGCCGTCCTCGGCGCGCACAGCCACGTCCCGCGTCACCGCGGGGCCTGTATCGCGGCGCGATGTCGTCGACTCCATCATGGCTCCGTGCGGCGGACGGTGCGCGAGGCCCCGTCAGAGATTGACCATCTCGCGGATGTTACCGCGCACGGGCGTTTTGGACCGATGGAACTCCCGGTCCTGCCGCGCCAGCGCCACCGGCAGGCCGCGCTTCGGGTAGAGCGTGATCCTGACCTGGCGGTCGATGCGGCTGTGCGGCACGACGGTCAGACGAAAGCGCTGCCAGACCATCGAGAGCGCGATCTTCATGGTCATCGTCGCCAGCGCCCCGCCGAGACACGCGTGCGCGCCCGAGCCGAACGGCAAATACCGGGACGGCGCCGGGGGCGTCGTGTGCCACCGCTCGGGCCGGAAGGACTCCGGGTCCGGATACAGCTCCGGCATGTGGTGCGTGATGTAATGGCTGAAGGCCACCGGGGCCCCCTTCGGGATCTCATAGCCGCCCAGCGCGGTGGGGGCGGCGGTCACCCGGACGCTGTAGACCGCGGGCCCGAGCAGCCGCAGACTTTCTTGAATGACCAGGTCGAGATACCGCAGCCGCTTGAGCGTCTCCGTCGTCGGGGGCGCGCCTCCCAGGACCTCCCGCCCCTCCTCCCAGAGCCGGGCCATCACCTCGGGGTGCTGCGAGATCAGGAAGCTGCTCCACGTCAGGGCGTTCGCGGTCGTCTCGTAGCTCGCGCCGTAGATGAAGACCGCCTGCCCGCACAGCAGGTCCTGTCCCATCAGCGCGGGGTCCTCATCGTGCAGGCGGATGAGCAGCGCCAGCACGTCCGGTGTCTCGGCCGTGATCGACGGCCGCCGGCGATCGATCAGCTCCAGCATCGTGCGCTCCAGCCGTTCCGCGCTGCGCAGCATCCGCGCGTGCGGCGCGCCGGGAAGCCGGCTCGGCACCGCCCGCGCGAACGGCGAGAAGTTCTTCGTCCGCCAGTCCTCGATCGCGTCATTCACGCGGTCCGCGTCCGCCGCGCGGTCGAGCCCCAGCACCAGCTCGGCCGAGAGCCTCTTCGTCAGCTCTCCCATGGCGCGCGCCAGATCAAGCGTGCGGCCGGGCGCCCAGGAGCCCAGCAGCTCTTCCGTCCGGCGCACGACCGTCGCGTGATGCCCGCCAAGGCGGCTCGGCTGGAAGAACGGGCTCACGAGCTTGCGGTGGAGCCGGTGCTCATCTCCGTTCATGTTCAGCAGCCCGTAGCTGACCCGGCGATTGGCCGTACCCCTGGGACCCAGATGGGTAATGCCGGCGTTCAGGAAGAGTTCCGGCTGCCCCATGATCCGCTGGTTGTGGTCCGGTCCGAACGCGAAGATCATGCCGCGCGGATCGCCCGCGGACATGGACGCGACCGGGCCGTACGTCGCGGAGAGGCGGCGGAGATAGGCGATGGGGTCCCGCATGAACGAGAAAAAGTTCCCGAAGGTGCCCGCGACGGGCATGGGGCGGGGACCTGGGATGCTGGTGAACGGCCGGCGCGGCTCCGCGTCGGCGGACGCTCCGGCCTGGAACGGAGCGCGCTCGGCGCCGCCGGTCACCGCGCGGGCCCGCTCATTGCGCGGTGAACCCGCCATCCACCGCCAGCGCCTGTCCGGTCACGAACGACGCCTCGGGCGAGCACAGCCACCGGACGGCTTCGACGACTTCGCCGGGCCGGCCGAACCGCCCCACGGGATGCAGCGCCGCCAGGGCCGCTTCGGCCTTGGCGTCGCCTCCGGTCTTGCGCGCGACCATCGGGGATTCGATCAGCGCGGGGCAGACCGCGTTCACCCGGATGCCGCGCTTGGCGTATTCCAGCGCCGCCGTCTTCGTCAGCCCCAGGACGCCGTGCTTCGACGCGCTGTAAGCCGGGAGTCCCCGGACGCCGATCAGCCCCGCGACCGAGGACACATTGACGATCGAGCCGGAGCCCTGGGCGAGCATCTGGCGCAGCTCGTATTTCATGCACAGCCAGACGCCGGTCAGGTTGACCGCCAGGACCCGCGTCCAGTTCTCGGCCGCGCAGTCGGCCGTGGGCGCGTCCTCGCCCTCGATGCCGGCGTTGTTGACCGCGCAGTCCACTCGGCCGAACGCCCGGACGGCCTCCCCGATCATGCGCCGAACGGCGCGCTCCTCGGTCACGTCGGCCTCCACGAACAGCGCCTCGGCGCCCTGATCCGCGGCGCGCGCCGCCACTCGAGCGCCTGGCTCGCTGGCGACGTCAGCCAGGACGAGGGCGGACCCCCGCCGGGCGAATCCGAGCGCGATCGCCTCCCCGATTCCGGACGCGCATCCGGTAATCAGCGTGACCGTGCGAGTCATGCGGGTCCGATCGTTCCTCCGGGCTGAGAACGCGGCAAGCGGATGAGGAGCGCCGTCGTCTTCGGCCGCATTGTAGCATAGGCGGGGATGGCCGCCCTCCCGCAAACAGTCAGGGACAGCCCGCGAAGGCTGTCCCGAACGCCCGTGCCGACGCGAGTGTCACGTCCTCAGCAGCAGAAGCAGCCCCGCATCGGCTTGCGCGTGCGGGACGGGGCGTTCTTCTTGGCGGACTTCTTGGCGGACTTCTTCGCCGCTTGCTTGCGCTTCGTCGCCATGCGCTCCTCCGATGTGGCGTCACGCGCCGCCGCGGCGCACACGCGTACGATAGCACACGATCGGCACGCTACTCAATCAGCTTCAGGTACTCGCCGTAGCCTTCGCGCTCGAGGTCCTCTTTGGGAATGAACCGCAGCGCGGCGGAATTGATGCAGTAGCGCATGCCGGTGGGCGCCGGGCCGTCATCGAAGAGGTGCCCCAGATGGGAATCCGCGCGGCGGCTGCGCACTTCGACGCGCGTCATGCCGTAGCTCGCATCCGTGCGCTCCACGATCCCGCCCGAATCGACGGGCCGCGTGAAGCTGGGCCAGCCCGTTCCGGACTCGAACTTGTCCATCGAGCTGAAGAGCGGCTCGCCGGACACCACATCGACGTACAGGCCGGGCCGCTTCTCCTTCCAATAGTCGTTCGCGAACGGAGGCTCCGTGCCGTTCTCCTGGGTGACTTCGTACTGCCGCGGCGTCAGCCGCGAGCGGAGCTCCTCCCGGGACGGGCGTGCCTCGCGCGGTGCGTCAGACATCGGTGCCTCCTTCCGTGCGGCGTCCCAGACGCGGTTCTTGAATCGCGCGCGCGGCGACGCGACGCGCGCGAGCGCGCACCAGACGGGGTGCGTCCGGTAATAATTCTGGTGGTCCTGCGCCGCGGGCTCGAACGTGTCGAGCGCCGCGAGCTCGGTGACGATCGGCGCCCCGAAGACGCCCGAGCCCGCCAGGCGCACCCGGGAGGCCTCGGCCGCCTCGCGCTGCGCCTCGTCGTGATAGAACACCGCCGTGCGGTAGCTCGGGCCGCGGTCGGCGAACTGGCCGCCGGGGTCCGTGGGATCGATCTGCCGCCAGAAGATCTCCAGCAGCCGCTCGTAGGTGACGCGCGACGGATCGTACCGGACGCGGACGGCCTCGAGCGGACCCAGCCGGTCACGGCCGACGTCGGCGCGCAATCCCGTCGCGTAGCCGGACACGGCTTCGGCCACCCCGGGCTCCCGCTCGAACGGCTCCTCCATTGACCAGAAGCACCCGCCCGCGAACGTGGCGATCGCGTCCTGCCCGTCCGCGCCTTCCGCCTCCGCGGCGGCCAGTCCGACCCCGGCGAGGCCTGCGAGCAGGCCGATCATGATTCGCTGTGCGCGCGTCGTCATCATGTTGCGCTCGGCCATCACACCCATGAGTCGCTACCGCCGTCCAAAGCTTACATCATTCGAAACCCACATGCCCGCCTATTTCGTCCCTGCCGTCCCTTCCGTTTCCCCCGTCCACCTTCCATCGTCTACCGTCCACCTTCCGCCTTCTACCAGTTCAGCGATCGCACGACGTGCCCCGTTCCCCATGCCCTGTTGGATCGACGCCTCTGTGCTCCCGGATGCGCTTGGAATGCGGCCCGACGGACCGTATACTGGTGCCGGAACGCCCGGGGACCTCGAAACACCGCTCATCACACGAACGGAACGCCATGAAGGTGTTGATCCTCACCAACGAGTACCCGCCGCACATCTACGGCGGCGCCGGCGTGCACGTCGATTATCTCAGCCGGGCGCTCGCCAAGCTGTGCCAGGTCGACGTGCGCTGTTTCGGAGACCAGCGGGAGCTGCTGGAGTCGCTGTCCGTCACCGGGTTCTCGGTCCATCCCCCGCGCTACACGGCGCCCGAGCCGCTCTGGGGCGTCTTCAGCGCGCTGCAGCGATGCCTCGATTTCACAACGACGGGCGACGGGGCGGACCTCGTGCACGCGCACACCTGGTACACCTGCCTCGGCGGGATTCTGAACAAGCTGTCCTACACGATCCCGTTCGTGCTGACGACGCATTCCCTCGAACCGCTGCGCCCCTGGAAGCGGGAGCAGCTTGGCGGTGGATACGACGTGAGCTGCTGGGTCGAGCGCGCGGCGGTGGAAGCCGCCAACGCGCTGGTCGCCGTGTCGGAGGACACGCGCCGGGACATCCTGCGGATTTACCGCCCGGCCCCGGAGAAGGTCCATGTGATTCACAACGGCATCGACCTGGACGAGTACCGCCCCACCGCGGATCCGGACCGGGTGCGCCCGCTGGGCATCGACCCCGCCAAGCCGTATGTCCTGTGCGTCGGGCGCCTGACCCGACAGAAAGGGCTCATCCACTTCGCCCGGGCCATCCGGAATCTTCCGGCGGACGTTCAGGCGGTGCTCTACGCCACCGCGCCCGACACCAAGGAGATCGAAGCGGAGATCGAAGCGGAGATCGCCGCGCGGCAGCAGGAGCGCCCCGGCGTCGTCTGGATCCGGACCGTGTTGGATCTGCCCACCAAGGTCGCGCTGTACTCCCACGCCGAGGTGTTCTGCTGCCCTTCCGTGTACGAGCCGTTCGGCATCACGAACCTCGAAGCGATGGCGTGCGAGGTCCCGGTCGTAGCCAGCGCTGTCGGAGGCATCCGGGAGGTCGTGGTGGACGGAGAGACGGGCGTCCTGGTGCCGCTCGAGACGAATCCCGAGAGCCCGTTCGAGCCGGTCGATCCCGACCGGTTCGAATCCGATATCGCGAACGGGATCAAGGACGCGATGCGCAGTCCTTCCCGCCGCACGAAGATGGGAAAAGCAGGCCGCCGCCGCGCCGTCGAGCACTTCAGTTGGGCCGCCACCGCCAAGAAGACCTACGCCCTCTACCAGTCCATCCTCTCCCGCTGATTTCTCATCACCCTGGATCGTTCCCAATAAAAACCCGGGACTGTCCCGGATAAAAACCCGGGACTGTCCCGGGTTTTTTGGGTGAAATGAGGGTAAGGAGAAGCTGGAGTGAGGGTGATGGCGAGGACAGGAGGCGGATGAACTGTCCAATTTGGGGGAAAGCGATGGAATTAACCCGGGACTGTCCCGGGTTTTTCGGGCTGCCGAACTGGCGTCCCTGTGAGCTGACGCCATGCGGTACCTCTGCGGAACGTTCAACGTCCGGCACCATGCCGGTCAGGCAGTGGATGCCCTCACAGCGGGGGGACTGCAAGACCCCCACCTGGGACACGTTCACGAGAACTTCGGCCAAGCGTTCCACCCCGTCCGGGTCATCCCCGTCCGGGATGGTGCTTACGACTTGAGGACGTTCGACGCCTGCGGGCCCTTGGGGCCGTTCGTGACCTCGAACTGCACCGTCTCACCTTCCCGGAGGGACTTGAAGCCCTCTCCCTGGATGGCCGTGTGGTGGACGAACACGTCCTTCGAGCCGTCCTCTGGGCTGATAAAGCCGTAGCCCTTCTGGTCGCTAAACCACTTCACGGTACCTTTTGCCATATGATCTCACCCCCTTCCTCGTATTGTCTTACCGCTTCAAGAGATACACGATCCGACCCTGCGTCAGATCGTACGGCGAGAGCAACATCCCCACCGTATCGCCTTCGATGATGCGCCTGGACTGGAACCGGATCTTTCCGGCGACATAGGCCAGAACTTGATGTCCGTTGGTCAGCTCCACCCGGAAACGGGAGTTCCGCATCCGCTCGATCACCTTGCCCTCCACGCCAACCCCGTCTTCTTTGGCCATGGCTGCTCCCGTTCGCGCTGGCGTGGCAGGTGCCGGATAGCAAAACACCGCAGAGCATGTTTACAGCTCCACGGCGCTTCGGCATTGACCCTAATGGTGAAAGCTGAAAAACACTACCGCAGGAGGATAGCCGATGTTCCCGGTAAAGTCAAGCGCTAAAACCTGCCCTCAGACGCTGGAAGCTAGATGCTGGAGGCTGGAATGATCGGTTGTTGTGCACGTCCACTCATTCCAGCTTCAAGCTTCCAGCCTCCAGCTTCTCGCCATTCGCCTGATGGACAGACGGACCAAACGGCCTGACGCCTCCGTGGTGTATACTGAGGGCCATGCGGGACCGCCTGATCTCCCTCGTCTTCTGGATCTGGATCACCCTGGCCACTGTCCTCTTCACCGTTCTGGTCGGGGTGGCGGCCCTGCTGAGCGCTCCGTTCGACCGGATCCGGCGCCTCCCGCGGGCGCTCACCGCCTGGTGGGGGCGAGCCGTCCTCAGGGCCAACCCGATCTGGACGCTCACCATCGATGGCCAGGAGCACCTGCCTCGCCGGGGCGCCTACGTCCTCGCCGCCAACCACGCCAGCCTCGCCGACATCATCGTGCTGTTCCACCTGCGCTCTCCGTTCAAGTGGATCGCGAAGGACAGCCTCTATCGCGTTCCCTTCCTGGGCTGGTCCATGCACTGGGCGGGCAACATCCACCTGGTACGCGGGGATCAGGGCAGCATCCGCGAAAGCTACACCGAGGCGCTGGCGTGCCTCAAGCGCGGCGTGCCGGTCATGGTGTTTCCGGAAGGGACCCGCACCCGCAGCGGGGAGCTGGGCCCGTTCAAGCGGGGCGCGTTCCAACTGGCCATCAAGGCGCAGGTGCCGGTCGTTCCGGTCGTGGTCCACGGTACCTACGCGCTGATCAAGCCTCACAGCTGGGTCTTCAGGCCGGCGCCAGGCATGCGCGCCCAGGTCCTGCCGCCGGTTCCGCCGCCGCCCCAGGACTCACCCGGGGCGGCCGACCGCCTGCGCGACCATGTCCGCGGCCTGGTGGCCGGGGAGCTCTCGCGCGGGCAGCGCGAACCGGCGCGTCAGGGGTGCACCATGCACCCGGGACAGACGACCGGATCCTGATCCGACGCAAAGAGATCGTCGCGCGGCTCGCCCTCGACCTGGAGGTAGCCGACCGCGCCCTTCTCCACCCGGAAGATGGCGTGGTCCACCAGGGTGTACGTGCCCGGGACCTCCACCGTGAACTCCACGACGGCGGCTCCTCCCGGCGGCACCAGCGTCGTCTGCACGCTGCGCGCGGGCGGGCTCACCAGATCCGCCTCGCGGTAGACATTGTCGAAGATCTCCCCGATCACGTGGAAGGAGGAGATCAGATTCGGCCCGGCGTTCCCGAAAAAGATCCGCACGCGGTCGCCCGTCTCGGCCGTGAGCGCCCCCTCGCCGATCAGCGCGCCCTTCTGCCCGTTGAACACCACGAACCGCGGGTGCTCCGCGAGCCCCTCCTCATGCGAAAACACCAGCCGTTCCGACCCATCGGGAGCCGGCACCGCGTAAAACTCGCTCTGCAGCACGTAGAACTCCCGGTCGGCCTGCGGCAGCCCCCGCTCCGGCTCCACCAGGATGAGCCCGTACATGCCGTTGGCGATGTGGTCCATGACCGGGGGAGCTGCGCAGTGATAGATGAACAGCCCGGGGTGCATGAGCTTGAAGTACCCGATCCGCTCTTCTCCCTCGACCACCGTCGTCACCGTGGCGCCGCCTCCGGGCCCCGTCACGGCGTGCAGATCGATGTTGTGCGGCATGCCCGACTTGTCGCTGTTCGTCACGTGGATTTCCAGCACATCGCCCCGGCGGGCGCGGATAAACGGGCCGGGCACCCGATCATTGAACGTCCAGAAGGCGTACGAGAGGCCGTCTCCGAGTTCCTCAGTCTTCATGCCGGAGTCCAGCGTCACCTTCACCACCGCCGGCGTCTTGCGGGTGATCGGCGGCGGCGCCTCCGGGGCGTACGTCAGCACCCCGTCGACGCTGTCATAGGCCGGCTGCTCGCCGTGCTCGTGCTGCGCCAGCACCCGGGGCAGCACAACCAGCAGTCCCGCCACGGCCAGCCCCACGGCCGTCAACCACGTCGCGCGTCCCCTCATCGCCCCCTCCTCTGTTCGGGCCCGGCAGCCCGGCTCTGTTCCGACGCGCCGATCAAATCGCGCAGCGTCGTCGAGCGCAGCCGATCCAGGAGCACGCGCCGCGCGCTCGTCCAGACGCCGTGCATCGGGCAGGATCGCTGATCCGTGCACGCCGGCAGACCCATCACACACTGCTCGAGCGCCCCTTCCCCCTCGATGGCCGTGATGATGTCCAACACGCTCACGGCGCGCGGCTCGACGGCGAGCGCGTACCCGCCCCCGGGCCCTCGGACCGCTTTCAGCAGTCCCCGCTGGCTCAGCCGCTGCACGGCCTTGCGCGCGAACGCCTCGGGAATGCCGGCGCGCCGGCACACGGCCCGCGCCGTGCGCCGCCCCTTCCGGGCCGGCGCGGCCAGCTCCACCAGCGCACGAATCGCGTACTCGCATTCCTTGTTGTAGAGCCGGACCATCGCGTTGTGCTCCTATTATGGATAACATTATCCATTATTCAACGATGTTGTCAAGCCCCGGGGCGCGGGCCGGATATGGTATCGTGGGCCGGCTGCCGCCTCGCCACCGGAGCGTGCCGATGCCTTGGTACCATCCGACGATCGAGAACCAGTGGACGCAGCCGGCCGGGACGCGCCGGGACGCCGACCGCCAGCACTGGCAAGTCGCCTTCGCCGACGCGGACGGGCTGCTGCTCCTGGGCTGCTTCGACCACGTGATCGAAAGCCACACCCATATCAGAAACCTCCACGCCGTGCCCATCGTCGAGCGGGTCTGGCCGCAGCTCGTGCTCGACCTGAGCGAGGCCCTGCCCGTCCTCGCCGGCCCGGACGGCCCCGTGGAGCGCTCCCCGGAGGGCGTGACCCGGGGGCTGGGCCGCTGGGGCCGCGCTCCTGACGATGCAGCCGACGTCCTGCTGCTCCTGCGCGGCGGCGATCCGCCTGAGGACTGGAGCCGCGGGCTGCGCAACCCCGCGGCGCGCCTCGGGGTGCATCTCTCGGCCGTGCGGGCGCTCCTGGTGAAACGCGAGCGGGCGCTCGTGTGGGCGCTCGACGGGCATCTCTACGGGGCGTTTCTTGGCGTCGGCGAGGCGGCGGTGCGGGCGAAGCTGGAGCGCGCGGAGGCGCTGGTGGGGTACCCCGCCGCGCGGCATCAGCGGCTGCGGCTGGCGTGAGCGGGCGTCAGGCCGGCGGCGGCCGGTCGAGGTCGTGCAGGTGCAGCTGGAGGGCGGCGACCGAAATCTGGATCTCCCGGAACGCCAGGGCCAGCGAGCCGAGCAGCAAGAGCAAGCTGAACGCGAAGAGCCCCTTCGCGATCCCCATCCGGCCTTCGAACAGGACGAACATGCACAGCACGCACATGAAAAGGCTGGCGATGGCGAGCGCCTGCATGTTCCGGATCAGCAGGACCCGGCGCCTGAGCGCCCGAATCTGCTCGGCGACGTTCCGCTCCGGGCGCGTCGCGTAGACGTCATGCAGCTCCCGGATCACCTTCGCGACCGCGAGAAACCGGTTGGCGTAGACGAGCAACAGCAGCGAGACCGCCGGCAGGAGCAGCGCCGGAGTGGCGAGGGTTATGTCCATCCTCAGCCTCCTGGGGCCGCATGCGCGGACGCGCTCATTCCCGCACGAGCGCGCGCACGGTCGCCTTGACCGCCTCGCTGCGCATGCCCCGCTCGAGCCCTCGGGCGAAGGCCTCTTCGGCCGTCCGGCCGCGGTGAAACCGCTCGTAGACCGCCCACAGCCCGCCCACGCGGTTGCCCGAGCTGCAGAAGACGAGCGCCGGCCTGTCCGCCGG
This sequence comes from bacterium, assembly GCA_036396895.1. GTDB lineage: Bacteria > Omnitrophota > Gorgyraeia > Aquiviventales > Aquiviventaceae > DASWKB01. The sequence continues at coordinate 60,610 of DASWKB010000043.1, forward strand.
ATCGCCCACCGCGTCGGCCAGCGCATCCGCCTGCTGCCGGCTCAGCGTCTCGGGCGTGACCGGGATGTTCACGTAGGTCATGCCGAGCTCGCGCGCCGCGGCCTGCTCCGCCTTGAGCCCTTCCGCCGGTAGGCGCAGATCGACCACGGTTCGCACGCCCTGGGCGGAGGCCTCGTTGAGCGTTTCCGCAGACGGCACGCCGCCGCCCGCCACGTCCTCATCCAGCAGCACCGCGTTCGGCAGTCCGGACATCCGCGAGAGCTCAAGCCGCGCGGGCTCCGCCGACGCGTCCGCCAGCGCAAGCGTGATGCCGAGCGCGGCCCCCGCCGCGATCCGCAGACGCGTCATGCCGCCTTCCGCTCTCCTGAGCGTTGCTCAAGCTGATCCACACGCTCCTCCATCCGTCCCATGCGCGTGATCAGCTGCGCGAACCGCTTCAGGGTCTCCGGAAGCCGGGAAAGCGCTGCCAGCTGCCGCTTCGTGTTCGCGATCGCGCGGGCCGGGTTGCCCCAGACGATCTCGCCCGGCGCCACCGACTTCGTCACCACGCTGCAGAGCCCGATTTTGGCGCCCTCGCCGATGTCCACGTGGTCCGTGATGCCGACCCGGCCTCCGAACATGGCGTAGTTGCCCACCGTCACGCTGCCCGAGAATCCGGACTGGCCCGCGATGACCACGTGCTCGCCGATGCGGTCGTTGTGCCCGATCTGGACCAGGTTGTCGATCTTCGTCCCGCGCTTGATGAGCGTGGACCCCATCGTGGCGCGGTCGATGCACACGTTGCAGCCGATTTCCACGTCGTCCTCGATCACGACGTTGCCGACCTGCGGCACTTTCACGTGCCGGCCCTGGTGGAAAATGTAGCCGAACCCGTCGCCGCCGATGACCGAGCCGCCGTGGATGCGCACGCGATTGCCGATGGAGCACTGGCGGTAGACCACGGTGTTCGGGCCGATCAGGCAGTCGGAGCCGATCGTGACGCCGTCGCCGATGACGGCGCCGGCCTCGATCAGCGTGCCCCGCCCGATCGACACGTCATCGCCGATGACCGCGTTGGCCCGGACGGCCACGGGGTCCTCCACACGCGACCGGGAGCCCAGCACCGCCGTGGGATGAACGGCGCGCTCCGTCACGAGAGCCGGGTGGAACAGGTCCATGGCCAGCACGAAGGCCAGCTTCGGGTTGAGCACGCTGATGCCGGACTTGCCGGGCAGCTCCTGCACGTCGTCGCCGACGATGACCGCCGACACGGCGGCGGCGAGCGCCTGCGCCACGCGGCGCGGCGAGTCGGCGAAGCTCAGCTCGCCTTCCCGCGCGGCCTCCAGCGCATTCACGCCACGGATCAGCATCCCGCCGTCCCCGATGAGGCGTCCGTTCAGGTACTTGGCAAGGTCGGCCATGGTGCGTTCCATGTCGCGTCTCCTCCGGACGTGACAGCTCAACCCGCGAGGATGAGCCGATCGTCGTTGCCGGGGTTGCGTGCGGTCGCGCTGCGGAGGGCTTCTGAAGCGCCCTCCCCAGGGAATCCGATCCCTCGATGGTCAGGCAGCGCGTAAGTTTAACGCTATTATACTCGGCATGCGCTCAGGCCGCCATCATCGCCGTGATGACCAGAGAACGGCGTGAGAGGTGACACGTAACACGCCGCAGCGTAGCAACAAGCAACAAGCGACACGCCACAAGGGATCGGCTGTTCCGTCTGTTTGGATTCCTGCGTCATGAGCGCATCGAGAGGCTGGAACGCCGGCTCGTCCATTCCGTCAGTCCCGTCATTTCCGTCTGTCCGTCACCACGCCGAGGTGTGCCGACGGAATAGACGGACTGACGGAGAAGACGGAAGAGACGGCACGCTGGATTCGACGTTCCAGCTTCAAGCTTCCAGCCTCCGGCTTCAGACCAGATTGGAGGCCGACCATGACAGGATTGTCATGAAAAAGTCCCCCGCCTGTCAGCATCGGCTCGGTAGGATGCCATCCACAACAGGGAGGTGTGCCATGGAACGACCCTTGAGGAGCGTGGGGTGGAGCCTGGCCGCTGGCGCGGCTGCGGCGGCGCTGGCCGGAGCCGTTGCGGCGCAGTCGATGATCGCCACCGGCAAGATCGTGTCGGTCGACTCCCAGCAGCAGGTGCTGAAGCTCAAGACCGGATGGTTCTCCACGGAAGAATTCCGGGTCACGCCTGAGGCGGAAATCTTCGCGGGCGCGGAGTCATTCGAGCTCGAGCAGCTGCAGAACGGGATCGAAGCCACGGTGGAATACAGTGAGGAAAACGGCGAGCGGGTCGCGCAGTCGATCGCGCTCAACGAGGAAGACGTCCACGAGCTTGGGTTGACGCCGGCGGCCCCGGCTTCCGAGCTGGATGAGAACCGCGCGGGTTCGTTCCCAGAGGAGTTCGGAACTCAGGAGCAGCCGGCCGCGCCTGAGCCATCGCCGGAACCGCTGGAGCCCGTCGGCTCTGGATCCCCCTCGGAGCCGGCACCGATGCCGGAACCTTCGGCGGGCCCCGGCCAGGGCATGGAGGAGGAAGAGCCCTCAGGCGCAGCGTCTCCGGGGGGTATGTACTAAATGCGCCCACGATTGCATCTAAACATTGGGCGCATGTACCCTGAGCGAAGTCGAAGGGTACCCCCTCGACTCGCTTTGCTCGCTCGGGGTAAATGGAACCCATTCGAATGTTAACATGCAATGTGGGTTCCATTTAGAACCCGTTTCACAAATCTCAGTCCCGTCCTCCAAGACTTCCACAGCCGGAAGCCGGCGCCGCAGGCGCCGGCATCCGCACGATGAGGGCGGGCGTTAGTCCTGCTCCGACGCGCGCTTCGCGCGCATGCGCAGCTTGGCGTCCGCGATCCGCTTGCGGATCCTCAGCGATTTCGGCGTCACTTCCAAGAGCTCATCGGGCCCCAGATATTCCAGGGCGAGCTCGAGGGTGAACTCCCGAGGCGGCGCGAGCACGATGGTCGCGTCGCCCGTCTCCGAACGGACGTTGGTCTGCTTCTTCTGCTTGCAGATGTTGAGTTCGACATCCCGGTCCTGGTTGGCCTCGCCGACCACCATCCCCTCGTAGACCGGCACCCCCGGCCCGATGAAGAGATCGCCCCGATCCTGGGCGTTGGCGATGGCGTAGGACGTGCTCGCGCCGTCCACCGTCGAGACGAGAGAGCCGTGCGGCTCCGCCGGCGGCAGACTCTCGACCACGGGTTCGTACGCGTCGAACACGTGGTGGATGACCGCCATCCCCCGCGTGCGCTTCAACAACACGCTTTTGAGCCCCAGGAGCCCCCGGGTCGTGATGAGATACTCCGCGTGGATCTCCCCCGTCGGCCCGTGGGTCATCTCCTGCAGCTCGGCGCGGCGCCGGCCCAGCTCTTCGATCACCGGCCCCTGATACTCGGCGGGCACGTCGACCGAGAGCATCTCGTAGGGCTCGCACAGCTGGCCCTCGATCTCCTTGTAGACCACCTCCGGCTGCGACACTTCGAGCTCATAGCCTTCCCGCCGCATCGTCTCGATCAGGATCGCCAGGTGCAGCTCGCCGCGCCCGGACACGAGGAACGTGTCCGCGCTGTCCGTGTCCGCCACCCGGAGGGCGACGTTGGTCTCGAGCTCCTTGGCGAGGCGCTCGCGGATCATCCGCGAGGTCACGTACTTCCCCTCCCGGCCGGCGAACGGGCTCTTGTTGACCGCAAAGGTCATGCGCAGCGTCGGCTCCTCGATCACCACCACGGGCATCGGCCTGGGCCGGTCCGGATCGGTGATGGTGTCGCCGATGCCCACTTCGTCGAACCCCGCGACGGCGACGATGTCGCCGGAGGTGGCCGAGTCGGTTTCGATGCGCTCCAAGCCCTGGTAGGCCAGCACGGCACTGGCGTTCGCCCGCTCCTGGCGCCCGTCCACCGTCAGGCGAAGCAGCGGCTGCGCCTTGCGGATCGAACCGGCGTGGATCTTCCCGATGCCCATCTTCCCTTTGTACGTGTCGTAGGCGAGCGCCAGGACCAGCAGCTGCAGCGGCTCATCCGGGCGCACGGTGGGCGGGGGAATCCGCGACACGATGGTCTCAAAGAGCGGCGTGACGTCGGTCCCGGGCCGGGCGAGCTCGAGCGTCGCCGTCCCCTGGGTGGCGCACGTGTACACGATGGGGAAATCCAGCTGGGCGGAGGAGGCGTTGAGCTCGACGAACAGGTCGAACGTCCGGTTCACCACGTCGTCGACCTGGGCGTCCGGCCGGTCGATCTTGTTGACGACCACGATGACCGGCAGCCCGAAGCCGATCGCCTTGCGGAGCACGAACTTCGTCTGCGGCATCGGGCCGTCCTTGGCGTCCACGAGGAGCAGCGCGCCGTCGGCCATCCGGAGCGTGCGCTCGACCTCGCCGCCGAAGTCCGCGTGCCCGGGCGTGTCCACCAGGTTGATCTTGTAGTCGCCGTACCGCAGGCTGCAGTTCTTGGCCCGGATGGTGATCCCCTTCTCACGCTCCAGCTCCATGGAGTCCATGATGAGCCCGCCCTCGGGGACGTCATGGCCGAGCACGGTCTTCGTGTAATGGAGCATCGCGTCGACCAGGGTGGTCTTCCCGTGGTCGACGTGCGCGATGATGGCGATATTCCGCAGCTTGGCTGGGTCCATCATTCGTGTCGTCTGTTCCGTCTATTCCGTCAGTTCCGTCAGTCCGTCAACGCTGGGGCATGAGACACGGGACGAGGGGGACAGGGCACGTCACTCGTCGATCGCGAGCAAGCAGAAGGTGGAAAGTGGAGGGGAGAAGGTGGAATTGCGACTTTATACTTTCTATCTTCCATCTTCTGCCTTCTATCTTCTCCCTGCTCATGGTCATCCCCACGCCGTGCCCCGGAGCGAACGAAGTGAGCGGAGTCCTGAGCGAAGTCGAAAGACTCGCTCCCCGCCCCGTGCCTCCTGCCCCTTGCCCCATTCCAGCGTCCAGCTTCCACCTTCTAAATGGAACCCACATTGCATGTTAACATTCGAATGGGTTCCATTTACCCCGAGCGAGCAAAGCGAGTCGAGGGGGTACCCTTCGACTTCGCTCAGGGTAAATGCGCCCAATGTTT
>DASWKB010000044.1:0-12204 GCA_036396895.1 bacterium
GAGCAGGAACTCCGCCGCGGCGGCCGGCGGGACGAGTTGAACGAACGCAAGGGCGAAGGAAAGTGCGCAGGCCACAGTGCGCTTGAGGTGCTTTCGCCGGTGCCGCCGCATGGCGCTCCACGTTGGAACATGTGCGCCGCAAATGGTCCCTGGTTCGGCGGCCCGGCGATCCCTGCAACCCGGCGATCCAGGCTTCGTCCCACAGCTCTGCCGCTGTGGGACTCCGGCCCCGGCAAGGATCACCGGGGCCGTCGTCCCACCGCTCCTCAGCTGTGGGACTCCGACCCCGGCAAGGATCACCGGGGCCTTTGTCCCACCGCTCCTCAGCTGTGGGACTCCGGCCCCGGCAAGGATCACCGGGGCCGTCGTCCCACCGCTCCTCAGCTGTGGGACTCCGACCCCGGCAAGGATCACCGGGGCCGTCGCAGGGACCCGTGGCTTTCCGACCCCGGATTACTCCGGGTGTGGCGTGATCGGCCAGGATCTCGACGTCTCCCTTGAAACGTCAGCCCAAGCTTACCTGACCGGAACTCCTGCGGCAAGGGGTCGCCATGTGCGGAGCAGGGAGCCCATGCCCCGTTTTGACAAACGACGACGGATTTGCTATCGTAAGCAGGCTTCCCATGCGATTCGCACGCGTGATCCTCATCGGTAGTGTCTGTCTGCTCGCGTCCGCGCCCGCGGCGCGCGCCGCATGGGTCTGGTCCCCCCAGACGGGCTGGGTCGGCCCCACCGGCGCGGTCAAGGACACCCCGGAAGAACAGCTCACCCACGCCCAGGGTTTCTTCCAGGATGGGGAGTTCGAGCGGGCCCGGACGGAGTTCCGGAAGCTCCTGCGCGCGTACCCCAAGGCGCGGGAAGCCGTCGAGGCGCAGTACTACCTCGGCCGGTGCGAGGAGGATCTCGGCGATTACTACAAGGCCTTTAAGGAGTACCGCAAGGCGCTGCAGGTCTATCCGTCCACCGTCCGGTTTGACGAAGTGCTGGAGCGCGAGTACCGCATCGGCAATTATTTCCTGCAGGGACGCAAGCGGAAGCTCTTCGGCCTCGCGGCCATCCTGCCCGCCAGGGACAAGGCGGTGGAGATCTTCCGGGCCATCGTGGAGGACGGCCCGTTCAGCGAGCACGGGGTGCTCGCGCAGTACAAGTTGGGCATGGCCCACATGGCGCTCGGGGACTACGAGGAGGCGGTCGGCGCGTTCGAACGGGTGATCTCCCGGTATCCGGATTCGGAGCTGGTCGACGACGCACGCTACCAGATCGCTCTCGCCAGTCTCAAGGGCACGTTCCACCCGGAATACGACCAGGCGCCGACGGAGCTGGCCGTCACGGAACTGGCCGGATTTCTCGAGCGCTATCCCGACAGCGAGCTGACGGATGAGGCGCGGAGCCGCCTGAGCGAGCTGCGCGAGCGCCGCGCGGCGCACGAGTTCCTGGTCGCGCAGTTCTACGAGCGGCGCAACCGGCCCGCCGCGGCCCGGCTGTACTACGAGACCATCGCCGAGGAATTTTCCAGCACTTCCTGGGCCCCCAAAGCCGTCGCCCGGCTCCAGGAGCTGGATCGTCCGACGCGGATTCCCTGATGCGCCGCGCGGCCGAAGGCTGTCGCTCAGCGTTGGGGTTGCTGTCGCTCCTGGCGGCCGCGGGGTTCGCCGCCGGGCTCGCGGCGGGGTGCGGGTACACGACGCGGCCCGGCCTGCCGACGCCCTACCAGACCATTTACGTCCACCCGCTCGTGAACCGCATCGACCTGACCGACCTCGGAGGCAACCTGTCCCGGTTTCCCGTGTACCGCCACGCGATGGAGACCGAGTTGACCGACGAGATCCTCCGCCGGTTCCAGTTTACCGGATTGCTGCGGCCGTCCCCGCGCGAGACGGCCGATGTGCGGCTGGAGGGGGAGCTCCTGCAGTTCCGCCGCGACGCGCTGCGCTACAGCGCCTCGGGCGACGTCGAGGAATGGCGGCTCAGCCTGGTCGTTTCGCTGCGGCTCATCGATCGGGAGACGGGCACCACCGTCTGGAGCGAGCCGGGCTTCGTCGGGGACACGACGTATTTCACGACCGGGCCGTACGCCGAGGCGGAGTCCGGCGCGCTCGCACGCGCGATCACGGATCTCTCCCGGCGCATCGTGGAACGCACCGTCGAAAACTGGTGACCCGGCAACACGGCCGCCGGCCGTGTTGCCGCATATGGTTCACGCACGATCCTCACGCACGCAAGAGACCGGCTCGAGACATGCCTGCAGTCACGCCCCAACCCAATCGCGTCTCCCGCGCGGGCGCCGCGCCGCCGGGGGTCTGATGGCGGACGCCGGAGGGCTCATGGTGTTCCTCGGCGCCGACCGGGCACGGAAGCTCCAGCGGCTCCAGGAGCTTGAGCGGCGCCTCGAGGTTGATCCCCTCGACCGGCACCGGCTCGACGGAGCCTCAGTGACGCTGGCGGAGCTCTTGGCGTTCTGCCGGCAGCGCCCGGCCGCCGGCCGGGTGCGTCTGGTGGCGGTGGACGACGCGCACCGCCTGCCGAAGGGGACGATAGACGCGCTCGGAGAGCACGTCGAGGCCATCCGGGCCTGCGCCTGCGTCGTGCTGCTCAGCGACGCGGAGGCGGGACCTCGGAGCTCCTCCGCCGGGCCGTGGTCGGTGGAGACGTTTCCAGAGCGCGACGCCGCGTCCGCCAAGCCGTTCGCGCTGGCGGACGCCCTGGGCAGCCGGGACGTGCGCGCGGCCCTCCAGGCGCTGCATGACCAGCAGCGCGACGGGAAGGAGCCGATCGAGATCGTCGGGCTGCTGGCCTGGCAGCTGGGGCGCTGGGTGCTCGTGAAGCGGATGCTCGGAGCCGGGGCGCGTGGCGCGAATCCCGCGGCGCTCGCCTCCGCGCTGAAGATGAGCGCGTGGCAGTTGGAACGGGTGCAGGCGGAAATTCACGGCCGGACGCTCGGCTCGCTGCAGGAGCTCCTTGAGCGGTGCTGGCGGCTGGACGTCGAACTCAAGCGCGGCGGGACCGTGCCCGGCGTCGCGCTCGAAGAGCTGATCGTCAGCATCTGTCTGTCGGGGCGGGAGGGGTCCGTCCGTCGATAACGATGACGATGGCGGAACAGCGCGAGGTCGTCATGTTCGGCAATGCCGTCCGGTCCGCCTGTCCGCCGGTTCATCGCCGCTTCAGGATCTGCGGTCTCGACGGAATAGACGGACTCGACGGAATGGACGGAACAGACGATGAAGTCTGTTAGGACTTTCCGGTGCGGGCCAGGCGCGCGGTGAGGCGCGATTTCGCGCGCGAGGCGGTGTTGCGGTGCACGACGCCCTTGGTGGCGGCGCGGTCGAACCGGCCGGCGAGCCGCCGCAGCAGCGCCTGGGCATCGTCGAGTTTGCGCTTTTTGAGCAGCTCGGCGAACTGCTTCGAGAGCGTCTTCAGCTCGGACCGGATCGCCTGGTTGCGCTGGCGCCGCCGGCGGTCCTTCCTGAGCTGCTTCAAGGCTGCATGCTTAATCGGCATTAATCCCTCCCTGAGCGAGCACTGCGGTTAATGCGAGACTGTATCATGAGCTCCATCCCGGTGTCAATGGAGCCTCACCGGCACGTCCGGTGCTTGCCAAGTGTCCGGCTCCGCGTGAGGCGGCATCCCGCCCCCGCCGTCGGCGGGGGTGACGACGGCGGGATGAAGCTCCACGGGCGATGCCCGTGTTTCGCTCATGTGCGCCCATGGAGCGAAATCCCGCGCGAGCCCCGCAGGGCCAGTCGAGGGATCGAATGACGTCGCCCGCTTCCGGCGCCCCGTCCGAGGCGTCCTCCGGGCTCATCCGCTCCACGGGCGTCATCACCCTCGCGACCGGCTGCAGCCGGATTCTGGGGTTCATCCGCGACCTCCTGATCGCGCGGCTCTTCGGCACCGCCCTGCAGGCGCAGGCCTTCGTGGTGGCGTTCCGGCTGCCGAACATGCTGCGGGAGCTCGTGGCGGAAGGAGCCGTCACGAGCGCATTTGTGCCGGTGCTCAGCCGGTACCGGGCGCAGGGCAGGCTCGATGAGTTCTGGGCGGTCGGGCAGGCGCTCCTGGCGCAGCTCCTGATCGTGCTCTGCGTGATAGGCGCCGCGGGAGTCGTGTGGGCGCCGCAGATCGTCCGGGTGATCGCCCCGGGGTTCGCGGACGATCCCGAGAAATTCGCGCTGACGGTGCGCCTCACGCGCCTCCTGTTTCCCCTGATCGTGCTGGTGGGGCTGTGGGCGTACTTCATGGGCGTGCTCAACAGCCTGCGGCATTTCGCCGTGCCGGCGCTGGGGCCGGCGATCCTCAACGTGGCGATGATCGCCGCGCTCATCTGGTGGGTGCCGGGGACGGAGCCCGGCTCGGTCGCTCCGCACGCGCTGCGTGCGGGACTCCCTTCACCGACCCCGCTCCACGGGGTGCCCGGCTCGGTCGCGCTCGCGGTCGGGATCCTCATCGGCGGGGTGATTCAGGTCCTCGTGCAGCTGCCGGTCGCGGCGAAGCTGGGGTTCCGCTTCCGCCTTCGTCTGCGGCACCCCGGCACGGGGGACATGCTGCGGCTCCTCGGGCCGAGGACCGTGGCGGCCGCGGTCTATCAGGTCAACATCCTCGTCCACACGGCGCTGGCCTCGTGGGAAGCCGCGGTCGGCGCGGGCGCGGTGGCGGCGCTCTACTTCGCCAACCGGTTGGTGCAGCTGCCCCTGGCGCTGTTCGGGACCGCGAGCGCCCAGGCGAGCCTGCCGTCGCTCGCCGAGCAGGCCGCGCGCGGGGACTGGGAAGGTTTCCGGACGACCCTGCTCAGGGTGATCCGCATGGCCGCCTTTCTGATCGTGCCCGCGGCGGCGGCGTTGATCGCGCTGGGCGGGCCGATCATCCGGGGCCTGTTCGAGCGCGGGGCCTTCGACGCCCATTCGACGGCGATGACCGTCTCGGCGCTGGCGTGGTACGCCGTCGGGCTGCCGGCGTATGCCGTCGCGAAGGCGATGACGGGCGCCTACTACGCGATGCACGATACGCGCACGCCGCTCCGGCTCGCCGCGGAAGCCGTGGGCGTCAACATCCTGCTGAGCCTCGGGTTGATGTGGCCCATGGCCATCGGCGGGCTGGCGCTGGCCTCGTCGCTCGCGAACGTGCTGAACGCCTACCGCCTGTCGCGGGAGATGGAGCGCCGGCTGCGCGCGCCGCTGCTTCCGGGACTGGCGGCGTCGATGTCGCGGATGGCGGCGGCGGCGGCGCTCATGGCCGCCGGGTGCTGGGGGCTCTGGAGCGCGGCGGGATTCGACGCGCATCCGTGGCTGGGGCTCGCCGCCGTGATTCCGGCCGGCGCGGGGATGTACGCGCTGGGGTGCCGCGCGGCGGGGGTGTCGGAACTGACGAGTCTGCTGAGATGGCTCAGACGCCGCCCGGCCTGAAGGATCAGGCCGGCGCGCTTCCGGACGCCCCTGGCGTCTATCTGTTCCGGGACGCCGGGGGGCGGCTGCTGTACGTCGGAAAGGCCGCGCGGCTGCGCGCCCGGGTGGGATCGTATTTCCGGCGGCAGGAGGCGCTCCCGGCTCGGGTGCGGAAGATGGCGGGCCAGGTGGCGTCGCTGGAGGTCCGCCGGACCACGTCGGAGGCGGAGGCGCTGCTCCTGGAGTCGCAGCTCATCAAGGAGCATCGTCCGCGCTACAATGTCGCGCTGCGTGACGACAAGAGCTACCCGATGCTCAAGATCACCAACGAGCCGTATCCCAGGCTGCGCGCGACGCGGCGCCGGCTGTCGGACGGCGCGCAGTATTTCGGCCCCTACACGGACGCCGGGTTGATGCACGAGGCGGTGCGGTTCATGCGCCGGGTGTTCCCGATGCGGACCTGCCGCGCGTTCCCGAAGACGCCGTGCCTGGAGTACCACCTGGGGCAGTGCCTGGCGCCGTGCGCGGGCTATGTCGGCGAAGCGGCCTATCAGCGCATCGTCGAGGATCTCGCGGCGTTCCTGCGCGGGGAGCGCGACGCGCTCCTTCGCGACCTCACCGCGCGCATGGAGCGCGCCGCCCGATCCCAGCGCTACGAGGAGGCCGCCCGGCTGCGCGACCAGATCCAGGCGCTCACGTCGGTCGTGGCGGCGAAGGCGAAGGCGTCGGCGGCGGGGCCCCTCGAGCAGATGCAGGCGGCGCTCAAGCTGCCGGGCCTGCCGCGGCGGATCGAAGCGTTCGACATCTCGAACATCTTCGGCGCGTTCGCGGTGGGCTCGATGGTCGTGTTCCGGGACGCCCGCCCGCTCCGCCGCGACTACCGCCGGTTCCGGATCGAGACGGTGCGGGGCAGCCATGACGTCGCCATGATGGCGGAGGTGGTGCGGCGCCGCTATGAGGGCACGCTGGCGAAGTCGCTGCCGCGTCCCGACCTCATCGTCGTGGACGGCGGGCCGGCCCAGCTTGGCGCCGCGCGCGGCGCCCTGCGCGCGCTCGGGCTCGAGATGCCCGCGATCGGCCTGGCGAAGCGCTTCGAGCACATCTTCGTGCCGGACGAGATGGAGCCCATCGTGCTGCTTCCCAACTCGCCGGTGCTGCACCTGCTCCAGCACGTCCGCGATGAAGCGCACCGGGTCGCCGTGACGTATCACCGCCGCAGGCGCGCGGAGACCGTCCGCGCGTCCGTGCTGCACGACGTGCCCGGGATCGGACCGGTCCGCGCGGCGAAGCTGCTGCGCGCGTTCGGGTCGGTCGAGCGGATCCGGAGGGCGCCGCCCGAGGCGGTGGCGGACGCCGCGGGCATAGGAATGGACGTCGCCGAGCACGTCTTGTCGCATTTGTCTCATCAGGAGGCAGCCCGATGAAACCCCGAGCCCGGCGAGCACCCACGACGTTCGAATCCAAGGTGTACGCCGCCGCGCGGCGTATCCCGCGCGGCCGGACGCGCTCGTACGGATGGGTCGCGCGGCGCGCGGGCAAGCCGGGGGCCGCGCGGGCGGCGGGGAACGCGCTCAACCGGAATCCCTTCGCCCCGCGCGTGCCGTGCCACCGCGTGGTCCGCTCGGACGGCCGCCTGGGCGGGTTCGCCCGCGGCCCCGCGGCGAAGCGGCGGCTCTTGGAGCGTGAAGGCGTCGTCATCCGTAACGGAAAAGTGGCGGGAAGCCGGAATGATCAGGGTTCGTCCAGGTCGCGTAACGCGCAACGTGAAACGCGTAACGTGGGATAGCACAGAAGCACAGAGGACGGAAGAGTCAGGACGACACCACAGAGGCGCAGAGAAAGAGGTGGAGGCTGGAGGCTGGAACATGGATGGGGCACGGGGCGAGGGGCGAAGGGGAGTGCCAGGTATGGAGTGTGTGCAAAATTCGGAATGTGGAATTTCAAATCGCAGGTGATTCCGCATTCCGAATTCCGAATTCCGAATTTGGCACAGGTGCCTGTCGCTGGTTGCTGGACGCCGGTCTCTGGTTGCTGGTCCACGTTGTCGCGGTGGTGATGACGTGCTACACTACCCGGACGATGACGACCTCGCATCCATCCGAAGAGCTGGACGGCCTGCGGGACCGTGTGGAGACGCTCCGGACGCGATGGAGCGAACTCCGGGGGTGTCTTTGACCTCGACGGGCTCGCCGGGCGCATTGCCGAAATCGAACGGGCGATGGCCGAATCGGATTTCTGGGCCGACCAGCAGCGCGCCAACCAGACCATCCAGACCCTGAAGGCCCTCAAGGCCCAGCGGGGCCCCATCGAGCAGTTCCAGCGGGGCCTCTCCGACGCCGCGGAGCTCGTCGAGCTGACGGATGCGGCGGACACCGCGGCGGCCGCGGAGCTCGCGACCGAGATCGCGGCGCTTGAGCGGCTCCTCTCGCAGGTCGAGTTCCGGCAGCTGCTCAGCGCGGACGTCGACCCGAAAGACGCCATCCTGTCCGTCCACTCCGGCGCCGGCGGCACGGAGTCCTGCGATTGGGCCCAGATGCTGCTCCGGATGTACCGCCGGCTGGCGGACGAGCGCGGCTGGAGCACGGAGGTCATCGATCTGCTCCCCGGCGAAGAGGCGGGGGTCAAGACCGCGACGATCATCGTCCGCGGATCCTACGCCTACGGCTACCTGCAGGGAGAAGAGGGCGTGCACCGGCTCGTGCGCATCTCGCCGTTCGACGCGAACAAGCGCCGCCACACCTCGTTCGTGTCGGTGGACGTGGTGCCGGAGATCGACGAGAGCGTCCCCGTCGAGATCAGCCCGAGCGACCTCCGCATCGACGTCTACCGCTCCAGCGGCAAGGGCGGGCAGTCGGTCAACACGACGGATTCCGCCGTGCGCATCACCCATGTGCCCACGGGCATCGTGGTGCAGTGCCAGGATGAGCGCTCGCAGCTTCAGAACAAGACGAAGGCGCTCCACGTCCTGAAGGCGCGCCTCGCCGAAGCCGAGCGCCGCAAGCGCGAGGAAGCCGCCCAGCAGGACTACCAGTCCAAGCAGAAGATCGAGTGGGGCTCGCAGATCCGCTCCTACGTGCTGCACCCGTACATGATGGTCAAGGATCACCGCACCGACCACGAGACCGGCAACGCCCAGGCGGTCCTCGAAGGCCGGCTCGACGACTTCCTCGAAGCGTACCTCAGATGGAAGGCGGCGCGGCGCGCGAGCCGCCCGCCGGCTGGAGGCCCGTAATGCTGCAGGGCGTCGTCCGGAAGGTTCTCGGCACCCACCATGACCGCGCGCGCAAGCGCCGCTGGCCGATCATCGAGCGCGTCAATGCGCTGGAAAACCGGATGCAGCCGCTCTCCGATGAGGCGCTGCGGGCGAAGACCGGCGAGTTCCGGAGCAGGGTTGCCGCGGCCGTCTCGCAGGCGGCGTTCATCCTGCCGACGCAGGCGGCGTGGTACGAGCTGTCGATGGATGAGCGGACTGCCGAGCGGCAGCGCCGCCGCAAGATCCAGCAGGCGGCGCTGGACGAGCTGCTGCCCGAGGCCTTCGCGGTCGTCCGGGAGGTCGCGCGCCGGCGGCTGAAGATGCGTCACTTCGACGTCCAGCTCCTGGGCGGGATTATGCTGCACGAGGGCCGCATCGCCGAGATGGCCACCGGAGAGGGCAAGACCCTGGTGGCGACGCTGTCCGCCTATCTCAATTCGCTCACCGGGCGCGGGGTGCACATCGTCACGGTCAACGATTATCTCGCCCGGCGCGACGCCCGCTGGATGGGGCCCGTCTACCACGCGCTGGGGCTCACGGTCGGCGTGATCCAGGGCATCGATCCCGCCGAGCGCCGCCAGGGCGGGGAATCCCTCTCGTTCCTGTACGATCCGTCCTTCGCCGGCGCGAACGACCGCTTTGTTCATCTGCGTCCGGTGACCCGCAAAGAGGCCTACGCCGCCGACATCACCTACGGGCAGAACAACGAGTTCGGCTTCGACTACCTGCGGGACAACATGCGCTTCACGCTGCACGACTGGACGCAGAGCGAGCACCACTACGCGATCGTGGACGAAGTGGACAGCATCCTAATCGACGAGGCGCGTACGCCGCTCATCATCTCGGGGCCCGCGGAGGAGTCGACCGACCTCTACCACCGCCTCGACCGGGTGGCGACACAGCTCAAGCGCGGGGACATGTTCGAGGTGGACGAGAAGGCCCACGCCGTCAGCCTGACGGAGGAGGGCATCCAGCGCTGCGAGGAGCTCCTGGGGGTGGGGAACCTCTATGAGGAGTCGAACATGCGCCTGGTCCACCACATCCACCAGGCCCTCAGGGCGCATCAGCTCTACCGGCTGGACAAGGACTACGTCATCAAGGACGGCGAAGTCATCATCGTCGATGAATTCACGGGGCGGCTCATGCCGGGCCGGCGCTGGAGCGACGGCCTCCACCAGGCCGTCGAGGCCAAAGAGGGCCTCGACATCCGGCAGGAGAACCAGACGCTCGCCTCGGTGACCTTCCAGAATTACTTCCGCATGTATGAGAAGCTGTGCGGGATGACGGGGACGGCGTCGACGGAGGCGCACGAGTTCAGCCAGATCTACAACCTGGACGTCATCGCGGTCCCGACGAACCGGCCGCTCATCCGGACCAACCATCCCGACGTCATCTTCCGGACGGAGGAGGAGAAATTCATCGCGGTGGCCGAGGAGATCGTCGAGCTGCACCGGGCCGGGCGGCCCGTGCTCATCGGCACGATCTCCATCGAGAAGTCCGAGCACCTCTCGCGGATGCTCAAAGAGCCCGGGCCGCTGATCGCCCGTCTCGGGCACGCCGCCGAGCGGATGCGCGCGGACCTCGAGAAGCACGGCGGGGCGCTGCCGGAGGAGCTCCGGGCGCGGATCGAGCGCGGCCTCGCCCGGCCCGCGATGCTCGAAGAGGCGGAGGCGCGCGCGTGGGTCGACGCGCTCGCCGGTCTGGGCGGCGGGTCGCCGCTCCGCTTCCGCTCGGAGGACCTGCTGCGGCTCGTGGAGACCGTGACGACGATCCGCGGAGGCCTCGCCCACAGCGTCCTGAACGCGAAGTACCATGAACATGAAGCGCGCATCGTGGCGCAGGCGGGTCGCAAGGGCGCCGTGACGATCGCGACGAACATGGCCGGGCGCGGGACCGACATCGTGCTCGGGGGCAACCCCGAGGCGATGGCGGAGGAGGACATCCGCTCCGACGAGGCCAAGCGGGAGGCGCCGCTCGCCGAGGAGGAGCGCCGCGCGATCCTGGAGCGCGCGCAGACGCTGTCCGAATCCGAGCGGCGCGACGTGGTGGCCGCGGGAGGGCTGCACATCCTCGGCACGGAGCGCCACGAGGCCCGGCGCATCGATAACCAGCTGCGCGGCCGCGCCGGCCGCCAGGGGGATCCGGGGTCGTCCCGCTTTTACCTCTCGCTCGATGACGACCTGATGCGCATTTTCGGCGGGGACCGCCTCGCCAAGCTGATGGACATGAAACTGTTCGCCTGGGAGGAAGGGCTGCCCATCGAGTCCCGGCTGGTGAGCCGGTCGATCGAACACGCCCAGCGCCAGGTCGAGGGCCACAACTTCGAAATCCGCAAACAGCTGCTCGAGTACGACAACACGATGAACCGGCAGCGCGAGGTCATCTACGAGCAGCGCCGGCGCATCCTCGAGGGCGTGGACCTGGCGGGCCTGATCGGGGAAGTGATCCATGACGTGGCGGACGAGCTGGTGGAGGCGTTCGCGTCGGCGGAGCTCAGACCGGACACCTGGGACCTGGACGGCCTCAGGCAGGCGGCGCAGCAGCAATTCGGGGTGAGCCCGGCGTTCGAGGACGGCGAGTCCGAGCGGGACCGCCTGTTCGATGAAGTCGTCGAGCGGCTGCGCGAGGCGTATGAGGCGAAGCGCGGCGAGCTGGGCGATGAGCTCATGGCCGACGTCGAGCGCCGGGTGCTCCTGTCCACCGTGGACCGAAAATGGAAGGACCATCTGTACATGATGGACGCGCTGCGCGAGGGCATCGGGCTGCGCGCGTACGGCCAGCGCGACCCGGTCGTCGAGTACCAGCGCGAGGCGTACCGGATGTTTCAGGAGCTCAGCGCGTCCATCAAGAACGAGGCGTTCACGCTGCTGTTGCGGGTGCGCCCGGTCGGCGAGGCCGCGCCGATGAGCGTCTTCGCCCGGACGCCCCAGCAGGCGATCCATCCCGAGCTGTCGAGCCGTCTGGCGGACCGCTTCGCGCAGCCTCCTCAGGGCGCCCCGGGCGCGGCGGGGCCGGCGCCGGTTCCGCGCGGCGCGCCGGCGGGTCCGGGCGGTGGCGGGCGGCCCGCGCCGGCGCGGGTTGGCCCCAAGGTCGGCCGGAACGAGCCGTGCCCGTGCGGGAGCGGCAAGAAATTCAAGAAGTGCCATGGCGCGTAACCAGTCCATGTCCACAGTCCATGGTCCATAGCAACCAGAGACATTCTGTTGAGCAAGTCTGAAGCTAGAAGCTGGAAGCTAGAGGCTGGAACGCGCGCGGGCGCCGTCCGATTCTTCCAGCTTCCAGCCTCCAGCCTCAAGCCTCTCGTGAGCTCTCCGTTCTTCACTCCCATGCCCCGCCCCCCGGAGCGAACGAAGTGAGCGAAGTCCTGAGCTTGTCGACGGACCGCCCCCCGCCCCGATCAGTGACGACGTCACGATGGACTAGAACCGGTTTCATAAACCCCCGCGACCGCGCTGGGCCGAGGTGCGAGCCCCGCGAGGCGCGAGGAGCCCTTCGACTCGCCGCCGGCTCGCTCAGGGCGAATCCCGAGCGGAGTCGAGGGAGAGCGTGGCGTACTCGAAGACGAGTACGCGAGCG
>DASWKB010000045.1:0-11590 GCA_036396895.1 bacterium
GGCGACACTTTGTCAACCCCCTTCACCGGGCCTTCGGCCCGGGCTGATGACACGGATTTCCACGGATTCCACGGATGACCTCGTCTGTCATCCGTGGAATCCTATTGAGCATCCGTGTCATCAGTGAATTAGGTGGCGGCGGTCTCCGCCGTGGCCTGGTACGCCTCCAGCACGATCCGCGTCAGGTCATGGCGGATCTCGTCGGTCAGCGCGGTGACGGTGTCGTACCATTTCGAGTCCCGTCCCTGCACGCGCGGCATGCTGACGAACAGGCCCTTCTTGCCATCGACGACCCGCATCCCGCGGATCAGCAGCCGGCCGTCCACGGAGACGTCGCACAGCGCCTTTACGGCGCCGTCGGACTCGAGCCGCCGCACCTGCGTGACCTTCAGGTCTTCACGGTGTTGCGCCATCCGGATCCTCCCGGTGTGGTTGGGCGGGGAACGAAGATTTGTCGGAAAAGAAGCCGCCGGTGAGTCCGTCGAGCTGCGCGGTAAGCTCCTGCAGCCGGAGCTCCCGCTCGACGTAGCCGGCGAGCGGCGCCTCAGGCTCCAGCAGCATCGCCAGCTGGGTCTGGCGGCGCTCGAAATAGAGCCGGGTCACCTGATCGACGATGTCGTTGCGCAGCTGGACCATCAGCTTGGCGCGCACGTCGATGGACGTCTGATCATCGTTCCAGATCAGCTCGCCCAGGTCCCAGTTGACGGACACATCGAAGCTCCGCGACGGGTCCTCCGCGATGATGATGCGGTCGGTCTCGGGATCGCTGGTGGATCCGCGTGACGTGATGAAGGTGTCGCGGTCCCGATCGAGGCCGACGCTGACGCTCGGCAGCAGCCCCTGGAGCCTGGCCTGCCGTCGCCAGCGGGCGATCTTCTCCGGCGACACCTCCGCGTAGCGCACCGCGGCGGCCTGCACTTCCGCCGCCGTCGGCTCGTGGAGGAAGTTGCGCAGGAGCTCCGAGGCGGCGGGCGGCGGCTCAACCTCGCCGCCGGGCGCCGGGCGCCGGAACAGGCCGCGTGCGGTGGCCGCCCACAGGACGCCCGGGGCGACGGCCAGATCATGGATCTCGGCGCCCGCCAGCCCGCCCTCAAGACGGCTCCAGCGCGCCTCGGACGTCCCGGCCGCGGCGATGTCGCGCGCCGTGGCGGCGATCAGCCCGTGCGGCTCCTGCAGCGAGGCCAGCAGGACGCGGACGGTGCCCGCGTCAAGACCGAGCGCGGGCCGCCGCTCCCAGCGCCGGCCGTGGTCGCGGGTGACGTTGAGCCCGGCCGGCGACATCAGATAGACGGCGGAACCGGATGGCGCAACCGCCAGCGTCCGGAGGAGGGGGAGGGAAGCCCGCTCCCCACCCAACGGTCCCGCCCCGCGTTGGTCGGCTTCCTCCCCGTCCGCGTTCTCCTCCGGCTCATCGCTGACATCGAGCCGGCGCCACGCATCGTCCCGCCATGAACCGAACCAGAGCCCCCCGCGGCCGAGTACCCAGGCGCGGTCCGGCTCCGCGGAGTCGAACGCCGCCTGCAGGACCTCGCCCGCGGACGGCGGGATCCCGACCCGCCGCCAGCTGGTTCCCGCGTCCGTCGTCAGGTACATTCCGCGATTCGTGCCGAGCAGCAGCGTGGTGTTTCGGCGGGGGTGGACCGCGATGGCCGTGCAGGCAGCCGGCGCATCGCCCTCGCCGGCCGGAGGGCGAAACGCGGCCGACCAGTGACGACCGCCGTCCGCAGACACGGCGGCGCTGTCCGATGTCATGACGGCGATCAGCGGCGGCGCTCCCGCGCCCATGGCGATCGCGCGCGGAACCGCAAGAGGGGAGAGCCGGCGCACCAGCGCCCAGCTTCGGCCTTCATCCGATGAAAGATACACGCCGGTCCGGGTGGCGGCGGCGACGTAGGCGGAATCCTGAGGATGCGCCGCGACCGCGTGCGCGGGCGATCCCGGATCCAGCGAGTCGATGGAAACCCACGACGCCGCTCCATGCACGGGTCCCGCGGCGGCCAACGCGGCCGCTGCCGCCATCCACCACCTGATTCGCGTGCCCATGCCGTCGCGCCCTCCTGGTTGCCGCACGAGCCGCGTGCGGGTCCGCAGTCACGAGGCGGATTGATGCACTCCCCATGCCAATCTCCTCCGGTCCGAAGGGGACAGCCCCCGCGGGGACACCCGGCCCACGGAATTAGTGGCAAGTGCGGAATGGGGAATGCGGAGTGCGGAATCCATGCGCGGGGCACGGCGAATGGGGCGCGCGGCGCGTCATGCAGCGGGGGGGGGGGGGCAGCGTCTGTCAGTGGGGCGTGCCGAAGGGGGCCGGGCTCGCCGCCGCAGTGCGCAGCCGGGTTACACGCCGAGGAGCTGGCGGTCGATCAATGCCTCGTACGGGCGTGACGCGGTGACATAGTCGCGGTAGGCGAGCTGCCGGTCGAATTCCCTCGCCCCCAGGCCCTCGTACAGCGGGGAGGGCGTGAGGAGGGGATCGGGCTGTCCTTCGGCGTAGAAGGTGTAACTGGACCACGGGTAGTGCCGGGGATCGCGGACCATTTCTGCCCGGACGGGATTCCGTTCGATATAGCGCCCGCACTCGAGCAGATAACTCTCGGTCCGGATGGCGAACGACTTATACCGGCCCTGAAACAAGTGGCCGGAGTAGCCGTGCGTCCTCCGGTAGTGGTGATAATACGACTGGTTCACGCCCTGCATGAACCGGGGAAAATCCGGCCCCAGGCCCATCCGGACCAGCAGGTGGACCTGATTGGGCATCAGGCAGTAATGATGGATCAGCGTGCCGGGAAACCGGCGCCCGTACTCCCTGAGCAGCCGCAAATACGCCCGGTAGTCGTCCGGGCGATGGAACAGCGGGCGGCGGTTGTTCCCTCGGACGGTGATGTGCCAGTAGCTCTCATCGATCAGTTGCCTGGTCGCTCGAGGCATGACGCGACTCCTCGGGTGTCCCCGGAGGGGCTGGCCCCCTTGGACCGGCCGGCCGGGCTGCCTCCGCGGGGGCTGTCCCCTTGGGGGCGGATTGCCGGGGCTTGGCGACAGGATGATGCGCCGGTGTCCGGAGGGGCCGCCATGCGCCCCGGAACCGGCAGGAAACAGTTTAGGCTGATAAGGAAGTAATGTCAACTACAATTTGTACAATCAGTAAATTTGTGAGCTGAAAATGGCTCGAGGGCCGCGCCTGGCAAGCCCGCGTCGGGTTCGGGTCCAGGAGTCCCGAGCGGCGGAGGAGTCCCCCGGGATCTTCCGTGGGTCATCTTCGAAAAGCCGTGGGTCACAACTCACTGAGTATCAATTCGTTACGGTCCGACCCAAACGGATGCGGAAAAATGCGAGGCCGGTTTGACGCTGAGAGCGCCGAACAGGTATAGTTAACGTAGGGAACGGGGAGGAGGCCTTGATATGACGGACACGCATCGGGTGGCGCGCGCATGCAGTCAGGCAGCGGTTCTACCCAAGGACCGCTCCCGAGGGTTTTCCCTCGTTGAAGTGATGATGACGGTCGTGGTCATCGGGATCGTGGTCAGCATCGCCATGCCCACCTATATCAAGACCTCCGAGGACCAGCGGCGCACGCGCGCCACCAGCATGCTCCGGGCCATCCGCAACGCGCAGGAGACCCACTTCCTGCGGGCCCGCGCCTACACGACCAACTGGGGCGATCTGGACATCGCCCAGCCGAACACCGGCGACTTCAACTATCAGCTACTCAGCGCCTCACCCACCGGCTTCACCGTCAGGGCGACGCGGATCAGCAATTCGAATTGCGCCATGACCATCGATGAGTTCGGCACGCTCTCCGGCTGCGGGCTTGTGGTCGCCAGCAGCACGACGTCCACCAGCTCCAGCAGCGGTGGATACACGTCCGGCGGCAGCACCAGCGGCGGGGTCGGGGGCGGCCCGACGGCGGACCCAGGCGGCGGGGTCGGGGGCGGCACGGACACGACGCAGCAATGATCCCGCCGGGCGCCGGGATACCGGCGTCCGCCGGCTGATGCCGTGACAACTCGGAGCCATCAGGGGCGAGTGCGGATACCAGGCGGACAGCCTGGCATTTTTTATTGGTCGAAACCTCTGCGGTGGGGTAGGCTGATTCCCGAGCCATGCGACATCGACACGTGATCCTGATCGTGCCGCTCATCATCTTCGCCCTGTACGTGGGCGTCTGTTCGCCGTCCCGCGTGCTGGACGGCTTCAGCCTGCGGATCGAGGACCAGCTCAATTGGAGCCGCTATCAGGCCGAGCCCCGTCCCGAGGAGCTGTCCCGGATCACGCTCGTGCCCATCACCGATACGTCCTACGCCGCCGTGGGCCAGCGCTGGCCCTGGGACCGCAAGTTCCCCGCCGAGACCGTCCGCCGCCTCCACGCCGCGGGCGCGCGCCTGATCTGCCTCGATCTGGTGTTCGGCGGCGTCACGAACGAGGAGAGCGACCAGGCGGTGGTCGACGCCTTGCGCGAGGCGGGGAACGTGCTGATCGCCGGGTACTTCGACGCCGGCGAGCAGTACGTGGCGCCGCTTCCGGCGATCGCCGATGCCGCGCGCAACGTGGGGACCATCAACCGGCTGCGAGGCGCGGATTTCAAAATGCGTCGGGCGCAATTGGTCCACGCCAACCCCGGCCACCAGGGCCAGACCTTCGCGATGGAAGTCCTGGCGGCGGCGGAATTGCTCGGCGGCCGGCCCCAGGTGACGGAAGACGGCCTGCAGTTCGTGGACGGGGAGGGCCGCGTGCTCCACCGGATCCCCTTGCGGCCGGACGGCAGCATGCGCATCCGGTACATGGCGCGCGAGCCGGATCTCACGCAGGTGCCGGTCCACCACCTGTTGCTCTCCGATGAAGTGCCGGCAGGGCGCCTCGAGGGCCGGGTGGCGTTCGTCGGCACCTCCGGCTACGTGTTCCACGACCAGCACCCGACGCCGGTCGGCAACGAGCCCGGCGTCATGATGATGGTCAACAGCCTGTTGACCATGCTCCGGAACGAGGCGGGCACGACCGTGCCGCTCCTCTGGCAGTGGGCGCTGCTCATTGTGCTGGGACTCATGGTTTCCTGGGCGACCTACCGGCTGGCGCCCGGCTGGGCGATTGCGGTCTGCGCGCTGTGCTTGGGCGGATTCGCCGCGGCGAGCCGGTGGCTCTACTTTCACGACTATCTCTGGGATTATGTCGGAGTCCCGTTCATGGTACTGGGGGTCCTCTCAACGGGGATGATCCACCGCTCGGCCTCCCTGGCGGTGGAATCGGCGCGGCTCAGAATGCAGGCGACGACCGACGGCCTGACCGGCATCGCCAATCTCCGCTACCTGCAGGTCCGCCTGGAGCATGAACTGGCCCGGATCCGGCGCTACGACGTGCCGATGGCCCTCCTCATGTTCGACATGGACGGCTTCAAGGGCATCAATGACAAGCACGGGCATGGCGCGGGCAACGACATGCTGACCGGCCTCGTGGACCTGATGAAACGGCGCCTTCGCAAGGCCGACATGATGGCCCGCTTCGGCGGGGATGAGTTCTGCATCATCCTGTTCCACACGAAGCCCGAGAACGCGATGGTCGTGGGCGAGGAGGTTCGCAAGCTGGTCGAGGAGCACCCGTTCCAGACCCGGGCCGGCGCGTTCCGCGTCACATTGAGCATCGGGGTGGCGGCGGTGGACGGCACGTCCGAGCTCACGTGGGAGCAGCTGGTCGAGCAGGCCGACGCGGCGCTGTACCATTCGAAGCGGCAGGGGAAGAACCGGGTTGCCATGTTCCATCCGGACATGCTGAGGGACGCCGCGTTCCAGCTCACGCGCGTCGCGGCGAAGCGAAAAGGGACCGACGGCGCGTAGCGCCGCCCGGGCATGATGATGACGATCATCAGGAGAACAACGCGGACCGCAACTCGTCCCGGCGCCCCCCTGGGGCGCATCCGGCGCGAGGGCGGCTTCTCCCTCAATGAGGTCATGATGGTGGTCGTCATCATCGCCATCCTCGCCGCGGCGGCGATGCCCTTGTTCCAGAAAACGGCGGAGCGCGCCCGCGCCCAGCGAGCGGTCGTGATGCTCCGTGCGATCCGCAACGCCGAAGAAACCGCCTGGGTCCGCCTGCGGCGGTACACGACGAACTGGGCCGAACTGGACATGGCCCAGCCGCAGACGGGCGATTTCACGTATGCCCTGGCAAGCGCGAGCACGACCGATTTCCTGGCGCGCGCCACCCGCGCCGGCAGCCCCTCGTACGCCGTCACCATCGACAGCGGCGGCTGCGTCCTCGGCGTACCCGGCACCAGCGGGTGCTACTGATCAAGTTCGCTTCGCGAACATGATGAGAGCGGATGAGTCCACCACGCCGTCAGTGTTGTGAGACGTTCCGCGCCGCTCCTCGTCTGGTCGGGGTGCCGCTGCTCGCGGCGCAGATCGTGTCGCTGAGCGCGGGCGCGCCGGCGCACGGCGCCATCGAGACGGAGTTCATCGAGGCGGCCTGGCGCGAGCGCCCCGGCACCGAGCTTGAAGTCGGCCCCCATCCGGTGCGGTGGCGCCAGCACGTGGGGGAGGCGGGGGAGCTGTTCGCGGGGGTGGCGTTCACGGCGCCGCTCGCGCGAGAAGCCTTCTGGGAGGTGGCGGCCGATCCGGATGAGCTCGAGGCCGTCAGCCCGGACATCGTCTCCGTCACCGTCCTTGAGTCTTCGCCGTCCCGCAGGGTCGTGCAGATCGACGCGCGGATCCTGTGGATGACGGTGCCGCTCACGTTCGAGATCGAGGAGGATCGGCCGGAGCTGATCCGCTTCCGGCTCCTCAGCGGGCTGATCGGAGAATTCCGAGGCGTCTGCCGCCTGACGGATGAGGCGGACCAGGCGCCGGATGAGCCGCGCACGTCCGTCGAACTCTCCACCTGGCTGAACCCAAGCCGGCCGGTGCCCGGCCGGCTGGTGCTCGCGCTCGAGCGGATGGTGATGCTGAACGGTGTCCGCGAGCTGTTCGGCCGCTACGCGGACGCGCCTCCGGACTCCGGCCGTCCGGGGCCGAGGGGCGCGGCATGGCGCTCGTCATTCCGGCCGGAACTCGTGCTAGAATAGCCGGCAGGGATCAGCGCGTCCCACACGAGGCAACCCCTCACACAGGACCGGACCCGATGCACAAGGAAGTGATCGCGATTCTCTGGGCGATGGCGGCGCTGATTCTCGGTCTGCTCGCCATCCATTGGGCGTACGGAGGGTCCCGGAAGGAATAGTGCGCTTAGGCCGCCGTCTCGGACGGCTCGGAATCCGGCTCGGGCGCGGGAGCGCCGTCGGAATCCTGATCCGGCTCCGGCACGGGCGCGTGCGCCAGCACGTCCCGCGCCAGCTCCACTAACCCCGCCATCGGCGCCTCGTCTTTCCTGAGAATGTGCGTGGCGCCCCAGAACCGGCATTCATCGAGCACGTCCCCCCGCATCGCGCGTTCCGCGAGGACGATCACCGGCACCTGGCTGAGCCAGGGCACGTCCCGCAGCCACTTCAGGACGTCCAGCCCGTGCAGTCCCGGCAGCGTCAGGTCCAGCATGATGAGCGACGGGGGATCGTGACGGGCCATGGCCAGCCCCTCGTAGGCGGTCGCGCCGTGCGCCACCCGCATGTCCGCCCGGCGCAGCCGCGCGGCGTACGCCTTCGCCAGCAGCGCGTCGTGCGTGATCAGCAGGACCGAGGGGCTCATGAGGAGGACCCGCCCGCGACGGCGGCCTCCTTGGGCGACTCGGCCGCGGCCGGCGCCTTCACGCGGGGCAGGGTGATCGCGAAGGTGCTGCCCCGCTTCAGCTCGCTGGAAGCCAGCACGAGGTCGCAGCCCATCATCTTCGCGAGAAGGCGGGCTAGAAACAGGCTCATGCCCCGGCCCCGCAGCAGCGTCCCGAGCTTCGGCTTGGTGAAGATCTGCGTCAGCTGCTCCGTCTGGATGCCGGCGCCGGTGTCCTGCACCGTCACCACGACGCGGTCTTCCTGCGGCGTGCACGCCATGGTGACGCCGCCGCGCTCGGTGTACTCGACGGCGTTGCGGAGCACCGTGGTGAAGACCCGGACCGCCAGCTCCGGGTCCGCCGTCACGGAGACGCCCTCGTCGCCCTTCCGGGTCCACGAGAGCTGCTTCGCGTCCGCGGCCGGCTTGACGGCCGCGCCGGCCTGATCGAGCAGCTCGCCCAGCGTCACGGGTTTAGGCGACGCGTGCAGCTGCCCGTGCTCGACGGATGCCGCGTCCAGGACGTCGCGCACGACGCGCCGCAGCCGGGCGGTCTCCGTCAGCACGCTGCGGACCGCGCCCGCGGCATCCGAGGAGACGTTGCCGTGGTCGCCGTCGGCGACGGTGGTCAGCAGGGCGTCCATGCTGGCCAGCGGCGTGGTGAATTCGTTCGCGAGCATGGCGAGCGTCTCGGACGAGAAGCGGTCCGGCGTCTGATCGGACGTCTCCTCGCTCAGCAGGCGGCGCGCCTCGTTGAGCTGGCGGCGGACCTGCTCGAGCTGCTGCTGCTCCTCGAGCAGCTGGCGGCGGTGCGATTCCTGCTGGCTGCGCTCCTGATCCAGCGCGGTGCGCTCCGCCTCGAGCTGCCGGCGGAGCATGTCCATCTGGCTGAGGCGCTCGGAGAGCTCCTGCTCGCGCTGCGCGGCCTCCTCCGCGCCGGATTGCCGCTGCTGGAGGACGGCGTCCCGCTCCGCATCAATCGATTCGACCCGGGCGGCGATCTGTTCCATGCGCGCGGCGAGCTGCTGCTCACGGTCGGCGAGACTCCGCTCGCGCTCGGCCACCTGGGCTGCGTGCGCGTCGCGTTCCGCGAGCGCCGCCTCGAATGCCTGCTGCTGCGCGGCGAGCGCGGCGCGGGAGGCTTCGACCGCCTCCGCGCGCTTCGCGAGCTCCTGCTCCTGCTCGCTGAGCTTGCGCAACGCCGTCTCGGCGCTGCGCGTGCGTTCCTTGGCGTCGGTCGCCGTCGCGTCGCGCGTCTGCTCCCATTCCGCGCGCGCCCGGGCGAGCGCCTGCTCCCGTTCCTTGAGCGCGGCCGTTTGGGCGGTCAGGTCGCGCACCTGGGCGTCCAGTTTCCCGGCCCAGGCCGTGAGCTCTGCTTCGCGCGACTCATGGGCCCGGCGCCCGGCCTCCTGGGACGAGTCCCAGGCGCGTCGCTCGCGCGAGAGCGCTTCGCGCTGCGCCTCGAGCTCCTGCTTGGCGCTCAGCGCTTCGTGCTCCTGGCCGGCCAGCGCGCGTTCACGCGCCTCGAGCTCGTCCAGCCGGCCGCGGAGCGTCCGCTCCTGGACGGTGAGCGCCTCGGCGGACTCGCCGTGATGCGCGTCCCAGGCGCGTCGGGCGCCGTCGAACGAGCGCCGTTCGGTCTCCAGGCGCTCGCGCAGGCCGGTGAGCTCCTGCTGGGTGTCGTCCAGTTCGCGGCGCTCCGCTTCGAGCGCCGCCTGGGTCTCGGCGATCGCCCGAGCGCGCTCTTCCAGATCGTGCCGGGCCTGTTGCCAGGTGCCGGCGCGCTCCGCGAGCTCGCGCTCGGCGGCTTCGAGCGTTTGCTGCTGCCGCGCGAGCGCGTCGCCGCGCACCGAGAGCTCCTGCTCGAGCGCGTCGCGCTCCTGCCGCCACTGCTCGACCTCGGCCTGATGCGCCTGCCGGGCCTCCTCCAGCTCACGGCGGGCCGCGTCCAGGCGCCGCTGGGCCTGCTCGAGCTCGCGCGAGCGGCCGTCCCGGTCGGATTGCGTGCGGGTCGAGGCGTGTTCGATCTCCCGGCGCTCGGCATCGAGGCGGGCCGCCTCGCGCTTGAGCTCATCCGTGCGGCGCTCGAGCGCCTGCTCGCGCTGTTTCGCGGCGGTGTCCCGTCGGGACTGCTGGCTTTCGAAGGCTTCGCGGTCGCGGGTGAACGCCGCGGCCGTCCGCTCCGCGTCGGCCTGTTGGGCCTGGAACGCCGTGGCCCGCTCCTCCAGTTCCCGTCGCGCATGGAGCACCTCGCGCCGTTCCGCGCGCAGCTGGCGGGCGAAGACATGCAGCGCGGAGAACGCCTTGCGTCCAATGGCGCTCCAGTGCACGCGCGAGACGCTCCCCGTCTGAGCCTGCTCCCGGCGCAAGGCCGCGCGGACCGCTGCGAGCTCCCGTTCCCTCGTGGTGAGCTCGTCCGTCCGGCGGTTCAGATCTGCTTGAGCCGCCTGCAGGGCGCGTTCGCGCGATTCGAGATCCGTGTCGCGCACCTGCAGGGCGTCGGCCCTGAGCTGTGCCTCCCGGCGTTCCCGGTCGGCTTCGGCCTCGATTTCGAGGTGGGCGGCCTTCATGGCGCGCGCGCTCTCTTCCTCCGCGGCGCTGCGCGACGCGGCGAGGGCCTGCTGCTCGTGATCCAGCTGCTCCCGGACCGCGTCCAGGCGGCTGCGGTCATGCTCCAGGGATGCCCGAGCCTGCTCGAGCCCGGCGATGCGCTGTTCCAGCTCTTCGGTGCGCCCGCGAATGCGAGACTCGCGCTCCTGGAGCTTCCGCTCGAGCTCCGACGCGCGCGCCTGCACGCCCTCGCGCTGGTGGGCCCACGCGCGCTTCGCCTCATCGAGCGTCTTGACGGATTCCGCGAGCTCCTGCCTGCGGTGCGTGAATTCCTCCTCGACCCTCAGCCGGTCGGCCTCGAACTGCTCCTCGGCGGCCCGCACCTGCCGGGCGCGCTCCTCGAGCGCCTGCCGCTCCGCCTGCAGCCGCGCGCCGGCCTCCTCCTGCTCGCGCTGCCAGACTTCCTCGCGGCCCGCCAGAGCCCGGGCCGCCTCATCGAGCTCGCGCCGCTTCGCGTCCACTTGTTTCATCTCTCCGCTCAGGCGCTGCAGCCCGCTGAGCAGCGTCTGCTCGAGCTGCGAGAGGGAGCGGCTGGTCTCCGCGCGCTGGGAATCGAACGTCCGGCGGGAGGCTTCGAGCTGCTCGAGCTGCTCCCGCAGCGACGCCTCCCGTTCATCGAGCGTCTTCACCATGCGGACGCGCTGCTGGTCCCAGGACTCATGCTCCGACTCGAGGTCTTCCTGCAGCTGGCGCAGCGTCGAGGCGCGCCGCTCGCACTCCTTCAACCGGTCCGCCAGCGCCGCCTCCTCATCCGCCATGCGCTGGGTCAGCTGAGCCCGCTCGAGGTCCGCCGCCTGCCGCGCTTCATCCCACCGCTGCCGCTCCGTGTCGAACCGGCGCGTGGCTTGGTCGAGCTGGAGGCGGTGGTGTTCGACCGCTTGCTGGTCGGCGCGCAGCTTGGTCTGCGACTCCGCGAGCGCCCCTTCGCGCGCGGTGATCGACTGGTGCCGCTCCTCGACGGACCGCTGATAGCGGCCGACCCAGCGGCAGAACAACGACGCCGTCACCGCGACCGCCAGGTACCACAGGGCGAGCCCACCGGAGGCGACGAGCCAACCGGTCGTGCCCGGCGTCGGGCCGACAGGAGACTCGAATCCGGCCGGCAGCAGGCCGAATCCCTGCAGTCCGATCAGTCCCGCATAGATCACGGGCGCCGCCCAGGCCACGAAGCATCCGCGGCGGCGGTTCTGGAGCAGTTCGACGGCGATCAACGGAAGGAAGATCCAGGAGAGCGGGCTGGATGCCGCGCCCGTGAGGAACAGCGCCGCGGCGGCCAGCACCAGCACGACCGCGCT
>DASWKB010000046.1:0-24452 GCA_036396895.1 bacterium
GGTGTGTGGCTCCTGATTGGCGCGGCCGCTGCGATGACGGCGGCGTGGGCGGTGATGATCAGCATGCCCGGCCCCGTGCGGCGGGGACCGTGGCCTCCGCTCAGCGGGGAGGAGCGGAGGCTCGAGGCCGAGCTGCGGGACACGGTCGAACTCCTGGCCGGCGCCATCGGAGAGCGCCACGCGTTCTCGCCTGAGGCGAAGCGCGCGCTGGGCGACGCGGCGGATGCGCTGGAAGGGCGATGGGCTGCGCTCGGGCTCGCCGTGCGGCGGGACGCCATTCCCGGCTCGCCCGGCACGGCAAACCTCCAGGTCGAGGTCCGCGGCGAGCGCTGCCCGGAGGAGGTCGTGGTGGTCGGGGCGCATTACGATTCGGTGTGGGGCAGCCCGGGAGCGAACGATAACGCGAGCGGCGTGGCCGCGCTCCTGGCCCTGGCGGCGCGGCTGCGCGACCCGGCTCCGGAACGTACGCTCAGATTCGTCGCGTTCGCCAACGAAGAGCCCCCGGCGTTCCAGACGGCGGCCATGGGCAGCCTGGCCTACGCGCGCGCGGCGCGAGCGTCCGGAGCGCGCATTCTCGCGATGCTGAGCCTGGAAACACTCGGCTATTATTCGCAGACGGACGGCAGCCAGCGGTATCCGTCGCCGTTCGGGTTGTGGTATCCGTCCCGCGGCGATTTCCTCGCGTTTGTCGGCAATCTCCGCAGCCGCCGTCTGGTGCGGGACGCGGTCAGGGCGTTCCGCGCCGGGGCGAGCTTGCCCGCGGAGGGGATTGCCGCGCCGGGGGCGGTGCCCGGCGTGTCGTGGTCCGATCACTGGGCGTTCTGGAGCCAGGGATATCCGGCCATCATGGTCACGGACACGGCGCTGTACCGGGATCCGGCCTACCATACGCCGGAAGACCGTCCCGAGCGGCTCGACTACGCATCGCTGGCTCGGGCGGTCGCGGGACTGGAGGCGGTGGTGCGCGCGCTCGCGGCCTGCCGCGACTGAGCCTGCGCATGCGTGCAGGCGCGCGTCACCTGGCGGTCGCCTCGTGCGCGGCCGCCGCGCTCGCCGCGGGATTCCTCAGCGGGATGCTGGATCAGCAGTACCTCTATTTTCCCGATCCGCTTGAGCGGGCCGACTGGGCCCGGGCGTCCGGGCTGCCGCTCGAGGACGTCCGGATGCGCGCCGAGGACGGCGTGGAGCTTCACGGCTGGTTCATCGAGGCGCCGGAGGCGCGCGCCGCGCTGCTGTGGTGCCACGGCAATGCGGGCAACATCAGCCATCGACTGGAGAACCTCCGCCTCGTGCACGCGCGCGGGTATTCCGTGCTCATCTTCGATTACCGCGGGTACGGCGACAGCGGGGGCAGGCCCTCGGAGCCCGGCTTGCACGCCGACGCGGAGGCGGCCTTCCGGCACCTGACGGAGGCGCGCGGAGTGCCGCCGCGACGCCTCATCCTGTTCGGACGCTCACTCGGCGCCGCGGTGGCCGGGACACTGGCGGCCCGGCACGGGGACGTCGCGGGGCTGATCCTCGAGACGCCGTTTCCCTCCGTCGAGGCGGTGGCGCGGTCCCTCTACGGCGGACTGCCCGTGCACCGCTTGCTGCGGGCGCGCTTCGACCTGCGCCGCGACCTCGCGCGTGTGCGCGTGCCGGTGCTCGTGGTCCACGGGGATCGCGATCGCATCATCCCCTTCGCCCTTGGCGAGGAGGTGTTCGCGGCCGCCGGCGAGCCGAAGCGCTTCTACCGCATCGCGGGCGCCGATCACAACGATACCTACGTGATCGGCGGGGCGGCGTATTTCGACGCGCTCGACGACTTCATCACCTTCTGCCTGAACCCGGCATCATCAGCCCCGTAATCCCGCGTCACGTCACACGCGTCGCGTGAGACCTGCCATGGGCAACCGTTGCCCGTGTCGATGGTTCACGCGAATCGTTCGGCGCGTTGCATCGGACCGAGAAGAAGGTGGAGGCTGGAGGAAGATGGAAGGTGGAGGGTGGAGGGTGGAAGGTGGAAGGAGTCGGTAGCTTTTCCATGGAATACACTTCCACCTTCTACCTTCTTCTACCATCTACCTTCTATCTTCTACCTTCTACCCTCTCTCGTCTGTCTCCAGCTGGACATGGACCATGGACGATGGACGGCCTTGGCAGTCAGCCGATGAGGCGCTCACGCGCTTGCGGGCAGGCGGAAATTCTCCTATAATGCGGACTTCGGCTGCCGGCCACGGCCGGCAGAGGACGGTGTCCAGCCAGGATCCGCCGCGCGTGGTGTGGCGAGGCTCTCCAAGAGCGGCAACCGCCTCCGCAGAAGATTTGCCAGCGCAAATTTTCTCACAGTCCCGGGACAAGAGAGATCAGCCCGTCATTTCAGCACGAAATCGATGAGATATTGACCGAGGTGGCCCGGCGCGGGTCTTGGTGGGGCGGCGGGAGCACCTCGGCGCTCGCGGCCGCGCTGGCCGGGGCGCTCCTGGAAAAGCTCGAGGTGCGCGGGGCCGCGGCGCGGCGGCTCAGGGCGTCCCGTCGGGAGGCGGCGGCGCTCGCCGCGCGCGACGCCGTCCGGTTCGCCGCCGTCATCGCCGCGAGCCGGCGGGGACGGGGCAGGGGATTTTCGCGGGCGCTCAAGTCGGCCACGGCGGTGCAGCTGCGGGTGTTCGCGCTCGCGGGCGCGCTCCAGCGCAGCAGCGCGCGGATGGAACGGAGCGTCAAGACGCAATTCAGATCGGACCTGCGCTGCGCCGCCGCGCTGGCCCGGGCGGCGTCGGTCGGCGCCCGGGAGCTGGCCATCACCAACGCCCGGTGGCTTGCCGAGCCCGCCTACACCGCGCACGTCACGCGCGCCGTCAGGATGAAGCCGAGGAGCCGGTAACCGGTGCCGACAGCCATGGGAACGATTATCGACGGACGGGCGATCGCGGCACGCATGCGCGAGCGCCTGCGCGCGGACCTGGCGGGTCTGGGCGTCACGCCCCACCTGCGCGTGCTCTATTTCGAAACGCCGTCCTCGCGGGTCTACTGGGCCGCGCAGCGGCACGCCGCCGAGCAGCTGGGTATCGCCACGGCTCAGGCCGGAGGGGCTGGCAGCGTCGGCTGTCCCTGGAGCGTGGGCTGGCCAGAGGTGGAGGCGATCATCCAGCGCTGGAACCGCGACCCGGGCGTGCACGGCATCTTCGTGCATCAGCCGCTGCCGCCCCAGATCGACCCGGAGCAGGTCTCCACGCTGATCGATCCCGGCAAGGACGTCGAAGGCATCCACCCCGAGCATTTTGCGCGCCGCTTCTTCGCCAAGGCGAGAATCGGTTCCTGCACCGCCCTCGCCGTGATGGAGCTGATCGACTCCACGGGTGTCCAGCTTGACGGACGCGAGGCGGTCGTCGTCGGCCACAGCGAGATCGTGGGCCGCCCGGTGAGCATGCTGCTCCTGGACAAGCTGGCGACGACCACGGTCTGCCACGTGGGAACCGACCGTGCGGGGCGCTTGGAGGAGCATGTGCGTCGCGCCGACGTCCTGGTCGTGGCCGTTGGACAGCCGCGGCTGATCCAGGGCGCCTGGATCAAGCCCGGCGCCGTGGTGATCGACGTGGGCATCAACGTCGTCGGCGGCAAAGTCGTCGGGGACGTGGAATTCGACGCGGCCAAGGATCGCGCGGCGTTCATTTCGCCGGTGCCGGGAGGGGTCGGGCCAGTGACGGTGATGACCGTGATGCGCAATACGGTGTCGGCATGCCGACAGCAAGCGGCCCGTTCATGAGCCTGCCGGAGCAGGAGCGGCTCTCGGCGAAGCTGGGGCGGAAGCCCTTCCTCGTCACGATGGAGGTCAACCCGCCGAAGGGCACGGATCTCTCCCCGGTGCTCGCGGGCCTCGAGCGCGTGCGGGGGCTGGCGGATGCGGTGAACGTCACGGACGGCTCGGGCGCGATGATGCGGGCGTCTCCGCTGGCCGTGGCCGCGCGGGTCCTGCAGGCGGGACTCGATCCGATTCTGCAGCTGACATGCCGGGACCGGAACCGGCTGGCGCTTCAGGCGGATCTCCTGGGGGCGTCGATTCTGGGCATCCGGAACCTGCTGTTGCTGACCGGCGACGATCCGAAGGGCGGGGACCATCCGGAGGCGAAGCCGGTGTTCGATCTGAGCTCGGCGGCGCTGATGCAGGCGGCCCGGGGCCTCACCGAAGGCCGCGACATGGCGGGAAAGGACCTCACCGGCGCCCCGCAGTTCTGCATCGGGGCGGCCGCCGACCCGGGCGCGAAGGACCTCGACGTCGAGATGCAGAAGTTCAAGACCAAGGTGGAGGGGGGGGCGCAGTTCTTTCAGACGCAGGCGGTGTTCGATCCGGCGCCGCTGGGCGCGTTCATGGCGCGCGCGCGCGCGTTCAGGCGCCCGGTACTGGCGGGCGTGCTGATGGTGAAATCCGCGACGATGGCGAGGTACATGAACGAACACGTCTGGGGGATCCAGGTGCCGGAGGCGCTGATTGCCAGATTCGAGCGCACGACGGACCGGCGCGCGGAATGCGTGGCCGTGACCGCCGGCTTGATCCGCCAGGTCCGCGATCTCTCGGACGGCGTGCATCTGTACCCGCTGGGCTGGGAAGACCTTGTGCCGGACATCCTGCGGGAAGCCGGCGTCGCCGTCGGAGCCGGGCGATGAGCGAAGGACCGCTGGCGCGGACGGCGCTCTACGAGCGGCACCTGGCCTTCGGCGCCCGGATGACGGAATTCCACGGCTGGGAGATGCCCCTGTACTACACGAGCATTTTGGATGAGCACCGCGCGGTTCGGGAGGCGCTGGGCGTGTTCGACACCTCGCACATGGGCCAGGTCCTCGTGACGGGCGCGGCCGCGACCGACACGCTCAACGGCCTCGTGGTCAGCGATCTGGCGCGGCTGGGCACCGGCCGGGCCTGCTACACCCTGATGCTCAACGAGCGCGGCGGCATCCTGGACGACCTCATCATCTACCGCCTGGGCGGGGAGGAATTCCTGGTCATCGTCAACTGCGGCCGCCGCGAGGAGGACGTCGCCTGGATGCGCCGGCATGCGGAGGGGCGCGCGGACATCACCGACATCAGCGCGGGCCGTTCGATGCTGGCCGTGCAGGGCCCGCTGGCCTCGCGGGTGCTCGAGGAGCTGTTGGACGCGAAGGTGGCCGGGCTCGGACGGTTCGAAATGGCGCCCATCCGGACGATGGGTCCCGACGCCTCGATTGCCAGGACGGGGTACACGGGCGGCGACGGATTCGAGCTCTTTCTTCCCGACGCCCACGCGACGCGGCTGTGGGAGGCGATCCTCGCCGCGTCCGCCGGCGCGGGCGGGCGCCCGGCGGGGCTCGGGGCCCGCGATACGCTGCGTCTGGAGGCGGGTCTGCGGCTCTACGGCGCGGACCTCAATGACACCACGAACCCGTATGAAGCGGGGCTCGCCTGGACCGTGGTCCTCGACAAAGGCCCGTTCATCGGCCAGGACGCGTTGCGCGAGCTGCACGCGTCGACGGGCCGCCTCACGCGCCGCCTGGTGGGATTCGAGCTCGAGCACGGGCCGGTTCCAAGGGCCGGCACGCCGCTGTTGGCGGGCGGCCGGCAAGTCGGCGAAGTGACCAGCGGGGGGTACAGCCCGGCGCTCGCCAGACCCGTGGCGATGGGGTACGTCGAGACGGCGTCGGCGGAGCCGGGCACCGCGCTCGCGGTGGTGATCCGCAATCAGCGCCATCACGGACGAGTGGTCAGGCTGCCGTTCTGGAAGGCGCAACCCGGGCGCCTGACGGCGGCGGGCCCTGCAACGAAAGGGTGAGGATGAAGATCCCGGCGGACCTGCGGTACGCGAAGACGCACGAATGGGCGAAGCGCGAGGGGGAGGAGATCGTGGTCGGCATCACGGCGCACGCGCAGGAAGAGCTCAGGGACGTGGTGTTCGTGGAGCTGCCGTCGCCGGGACGCGCGGTCAAGGCGGGGGAGCCGGTCGCGGTCGTCGAATCTGTGAAGGCCGCGTTCGACATTTACGCGCCCGTGTCCGGCACGATCAGCCGGACGAACGACGCGCTCGCGAAGACCCCCGCGCTGATCAACCAGGATTGCTACGGCGCCGGATGGATGTTCGCGCTGCGCGCGGCGCGGGCGGACGACTACGACGGACTGCTTTCCTCGAGCGCGTATCAGGAGCAGATGACCGCCAGCCGCCAGTGAGCCTCACCGGATTCATGGACTATCTACCGCACACCCAGGACGAATTCCAGGAGATGCTCAGGACGATCGGAGTCGGATCGTTCGAGGAGCTGCTGGACGCAGTGCCGCCGGAGCTCCGGCATCCCGTCCTCGCGCTGCCGCCGGGGCGGTCCGAGCCGGAGGTCCTGCGGCGATGCGGTGCGCTCGCGGAGCGGAACCGTTCGCTGGAAGACATCGCGTCGTTCCTCGGCGCCGGCGCCTACGATCACGTGGTGCCGACAGCGGTGGATGCCATCGCCTCGCGCGGCGAGTGGCTGACGCCCTATACGCCGTACCAGGCTGAAGCCAGCCAGGGCCTCCTGCAGGCCACGTACGAATTTCAGACGATGGTCTGTGAGCTCCTGCAGATGGACGTGGCGAACGCGTCGATGTACGACGGCGCGTCGGCGGCGGCGGAAGCCGTCCTGCTCGCCCTGCGCAGCAGCGGGAGGCCCCGCGTGCTCGTGTCCGAGGCGGTGCATCCCCACATCCGGCAGGTGGCGGCGACCTATCTGCACGGGACGCCGTCGGTGATCCAGCTCATTCCCACCGTCAACGGGGTCACCGACCTGGAGACGCTCGGGCGCATGATGGGCGAGGATGTGGCGGGCGTCCTGCTGGCGCACCCGAACGTCTTCGGGTGCCTCGAGCCGATGGCGACGGCGGCGGAGCTGGCGCACCGCGCGGGGTCCCTGTTCATCGCGTCGGTCTATCCCGTCAGTCTTGGGCTCTTGGCGCCGCCGGGCGCGTACGGCGCGGACCTGGCGGTCGCCGAGGGTCGGTGCCTCGGCAATCCGCTCAGCTACGGCGGTCCTGGGCTCGGTCTGCTCGCCGCCTCGAACGCGCTGGTGCGGCGGCTGCCCGGCCGGCTCGCCGGCTGCACCGCGGACCGCCGGGGGCGCCGCGGATTCACGCTCACCCTCCAAACGCGGGAGCAGCACATCCGGCGGGAGCGGGCGACGTCGAACATCTGCACCAATCAAGGGTGGCTGGCGCTGCGCGCCACGCTCTATCTCAGCCTGGTGGGGCCCGGGGGGCTGCGAGACGTCGCGCAGCGCAATCTCGAGCGGGGCCACGAAATGGCGCGGCGCATGACGGCCCTCGGCTGGATCCGCCCGGCATTCGATCAGCCGTTCTTCAATGAATGCGCGCTCACGTGCGAGCCTCCGCGCAGCTGGCCGGTCCTGGCCCGGCGCCTTGAGCGCGCCGGCATCGTCGGAGGAGCGCCGCTTGCGGGGTGGTTTCCGGAGCTGGAGCGGAGCGCGCTGTGGTGCATGACGGAAGCGGTGCCCCGCGAGGCGCTGGACCGCCTGATCGAGACGCTGGAGGCATGCTGATGGGGCCCGAGCCGCTGATCTTCGAGCGGTCGGTGCCGGGCCGCCGGGGGTTCGGACTCGGCGCGCCGGACGGCCCGACGCTGCCCGCGCGCGAGGTGCTGCCGGCCGAGCAGCTGAGAACTCGTCCGCCGCGCCTGCCGGAGGTGTCCGAACTGGACGTGGTCCGGCATTACACCCGGCTTTCGCAGCGTAATTTCTGCGTCGACACGCATCTCTATCCGCTGGGGTCCTGCACCATGAAGTACAACCCGAAGCTTCACGAGCGGGTGGCGGCGCTCCCCGGCCTGGCACGGCTGCATCCGCTGCAGCCGGAGCACCACGTGCAGGGACTCCTCGAGCTCTTGTCGGAGCTGGAGCGGTCGCTGTGCGAGGTGACGGGGATGGACGCGTTCACGCTCCAGCCCGCGGCGGGAGCCCAGGGAGAGCTGGCCGGGCTCAAGATCGTGGCCGCGCACCACCGCCGGATGCGCCGCCGGCGCGATGTGGTGCTCATCCCGGATTCGGCGCACGGGACGAATCCGGCTTCGGCGGCGCTCGCCGGGTTCCGGGTCGTGCAGCTTCAGTCCGGGCGGGACGGGCTCATCGATCTGGAGGAGCTGCGCCGGAAGCTCGATGGCAGCGTGGCGGCGCTCATGCTGACGAACCCCAACACGCTGGGGCTCTTCGAGCGCAATATCCGCGCCGTCTGCGAGCTGGCGCATGCCCGGGACGCGCTCGTGTACATGGACGGAGCGAACATGAACGCGCTGCTGGGGATCGCCAAGCCGGGCGAGATGGGCATCGACCTCCTGCAGCTCAATCTGCACAAGACTTTCTCGACGCCGCACGGCGGGGGAGGCCCCGGCGCGGGGCCGGTGGGGGTCCGGGCGTTCCTCGAGCCGTACCTGCCTGTGCCGCGCGTGCGCCGGCGGGGCCGGCGGTTCGCCTGGGACGCGAGGGGCCGCCGCAGCATCGGCCGGTTGCACGGTTTCCACGGCAATATCGGCGTCCTGGTCAGGGCCCACGCGTATCTGCTGAGCCTCGGGCGCGAGGGGGTCGAGGGCGTCGGGCGCACGGCGATTGTCAACGCGAATTATCTCAAAGCGAAGCTGGCCGGCGCGTCCGCCCGGCCGGGCGGGCGCGACTCCGCCGAGGGCACGGGCGGCGGGCTCGCGATCCCGTTTCCGCAGCACTGCATGCACGAGTTCGTCGCCAGCGTGAAGGACTTGAAGGCGAGCGGCGTCACGGCCTGGGATGTCGCCAAGCGCCTGCTCGATTACGGCCTGTACGCGCCGACCGTCTACTTTCCGCTGAACGTGGAGGAGGCGCTGATGATCGAGCCGCCGGAAACGGAATCCAAGGAGACGCTGGACGAATTCGCGCGGGCCCTGCTGGCGATCATCGGGGAGGCGCGCGCGGAGCCGGAGCGGCTCCATGACGCGCCGGAATCGCTGGCGACCTGGCGGCTCGATGAGGTCCGCGCGGCCCGGCAGCCTGATCTGCGCTGGTCGGCCGGGGAACCGGGTCGGAGCGGACAGGCATCCGCGGCGGCCGGCCGAGGCGGAGCGGACGATGCGCGCGCCGGGTAATCCGGCGACGGAGCTGCGCGAGGCCGGCGCGGACGGCTGGCAGGTGCGGCTCGATGCGCCGTGTCCGGCCGCGGAGCAGATGCGGCGTGACGACGCGATGGCCCGCGAGGCCCCCCGCGCGGCGGCGCGGATTTTCCTTTGGGATCCGCCGGCGGTCTCGTTCGGATTCCGGCAGTTTCCGCCCGCCTGGTGGGATCCCGCCGGGTGGGCGGCGTCGGGCTTGGAGGCCGTCGAGCGCCCGACCGGAGGCGGCATGGCCTTCCACGGCAGCGACGTGTCGTTCGGCATCGTCGTGCCGCGCGCGGGCGGGCTCTCGCTGCATGAGGCGCTGAGAGGCGCCTGCGCCGCGGTGACCGCCGCGTGCCGGAGCGTCGGAGCGCCCGCGGAGGGCGTGCTCGAAGCCGACCGCAGCCGGCGGGTGACGTATTGCCTGACGGAGCCGAGCCCGTACGCGGTGACGGTCGGCGGACGCAAAGTCGCGGGAGTGGCGGCGAGGCGCTATCCGGCCGCGTGGCTCGTGCAGGGATCGATCCTGGCCGAAGCGCCGCCCGGTCGGCTGCTGGCGGCGCTGCCGGACGGCGTGCGGCGCAGTCTTGAGCGCCGGGCGGTGGCGCTGACCGACTGCGCGAACGAGCCCATGACGGCGCGCGGCGTCGCGGAGCGGCTGGCGGCCGGGTGGGGGGCGTGGTGGGCGTCGGGAGGGCCGGAGGGATGAGCCATCGCTGCGGGACGTGCGGGCAGGCGAGTCCCGTCGTGATGCGCGTCGTGATCGCCGCGGGATACAACCGGAGCCTGGCCAAGCCCTTGTACAATTGCCCGGCCTGCTTCGAGGCGAAGGAACGGGCCAAGCCCTACGCGGCCGGAGCGCGGTCGGGGCCGGGGACGGCAGAGACGGAGCAGGGCGCGCCGGCAGGCGGGCCTCGAGAGCGAGGAGCGGAATGATCACGACGGTGATCGGCAGTTATCCCAAGGTCGCGAAGGACACGTACTCCACCAAGCTCATCGGCACGATCGCGCGCTGGCAGCGCGGCGAAGCCACCGGCGAACAGATGGAATCGGTGGCCCGGGACATCACGAACGCGGTGATCGCGGAGCAGGAGGCGGCGGGGATCGAGCTCGTGACCGACGGGCAGATCCGCTGGGAGGACCTCGTCACGCCGTTCGCCGGCAAGCTCGACGGCATCGAGATCAACGGACTCACCCGGTGGTTCAACAACAACGTCTATTACCGCCGGCCGGTGGTGCGCGGCGAGCCGACGCGGCGAGGCCCGGTGCTGGTGGAGGCGCTGCGCTTCGCCAAGTCCTGTACGGAGCGTCCGGTCAAAGCCGTGCTGCCCGGCCCCTACACCTTCGCCACGGTGAGCGAGGACCGGCACTTCCGCTCCCCCCGCCGTTTCGTGCGCCGGATGGCCGAGCTGCTGAACGAGGAAGCCCAGGCGCTGGCGGCGGCGGGCGCGGCGATGGTGCAGTTTGACGAGCCGGCCATCGGGTTCGGCAAGACCGACATGAAGCTCGCCGCGGAGGGTCTGGCGATCGCGGCGCAGGGCGTGAAGGCCAAGACGGCGGTGGCGACGTATTTCGGGTCGCTGAACGGCCTCTTCGACGCGCTGATGCGGACCCCCGTGGACGTCGTGGGCATCGACGTCGTGTCCGATCCGACATCGCTCCGGTCGCTCTCGCGCGCCAGGATCACGAAGGAGCTGGGGATCGGGTGCGTGGACGGCCGCAACACGAAGCTCGAGACGGTGACGCAGCTGCACGCGGTGTTCAACGCCCTCAGGCGGCGGGTGCCGCTGGACCGCGTCTATGTCAGCCCCAACTGCGGGCTCGAATTCCTGCCGCACCCTCAGGCGCTGGCCAAGCTGCGCCGGCTTGGCGAGGCGGCGGCATCCTACCGGGCGACCAGGTCAGCGAACAGGTGAGTCAAAGGAGGCCAGGATGCTCTTGACGACGTCTGTGGGCAGTCTGCCGAAGCCGGACTATCTGCTCGAGGCGCGGGCCAAGGTGCGCCGGGGCGAGATGACGGCCGAGGAGCTGCGGGGCCTCGAGGAGCGTGCGACCCGCGACTGGGTGCGCATTCAGGAGGAGCTCGGCATCGATATCGTGGTCGACGGGGAGCAATATCGCGGGGACATGGTCGCGTATTTCGCGGAGCATCTCGGAGGCTTCGCGCAGAGCGAGCTCGTCCGCTCCTACGGCAACCGCTATTACCGAAAGCCGATCATCACGGGCAAGATCACCCGTTCCAGACCGGTGACGGTCGAGTGGTGGACCTTCGCGCAAGGGCTGACGGCGAAGCCGGTGAAGGGGATGCTGACCGGCCCCTATACGATCATGGACTGGTCCTTCAACGAGGCGTATCCGACGCGGCGGGCGGCCTGTCTGGCCATCGCGCGGGTCATCCGGGACGAGGCGCGGGATTTGGAGCGGGCGGGGGCCCAGTACATCCAGGTGGATGAGCCGGCGATCTCGACCCGGCCCGAGGAGATGGACTTGGCGATCGAGGCGCTCGGGATCGTCACGCGCGGCCTCAAGGCCCATACGATCACGCACATCTGCTACGGGGACTTCCATGCGATCGGCAGGAAGCTGGACCGGCTCCCGGTCGACCAGATCGACCTGGAGTTCGCCAATCGCGATTTCGAGCTGCTCGAGTTCTTCAGGCGGCGGCGGTTCGCCAAGGCCGTGGGCCTGGGCGTGGTGGATGTGCACACCCACCGCATCGAGGACGCGGACCAGGTGGCGCAGAACCTGCGCAAGGCGCTGACCGTCTTCAGGCCCGAGCGCGTCTACGTCGATCCGGACTGCGGGCTCAAAACGCGCAGCGTCGAGGAAGCTATCGGGAAGCTGCGCACGGTGGTGGAGGCGACGCGGCGCGTGCGCGCGTCCCTGTCCGCCGGAGGGCGCCGCGGCCGGAAGGTGGCTGCGGGCGCCACGTGACGCCGAGCCATGGAATCCCTCGCGAGCCCATGGCGCCGTCGAGGGATCGGAGGCGTTCCGCATGACGATCGAGGAACTCCTGAGCTCGAAGGGCCGGCCGGCCAAGCTGGTGATGCTGACGGCGTATGACTACCCGCTGGCGAAGCTGCTGGACGAGGCCGGCGTGGACGTCATTCTGGTCGGAGACTCCGTGGCCATGGTCGTGCTGGGACGCGACGACACGACCGCGGTCGGGATGGAGGAGATGCTCCACCACGCGAAGGCGGTCCGGCGGGGCACGACGCGCGCGCTCCTGATCGGCGACATGCCGTTCGGCTCGTTCCATTCCGGCGCGGCGGAGGCGGCGCGCAACGCGCGGCGGTTCGTCGAGGAGGCCGGCTGCGACGCCGTCAAGATCGAGTGGATCTCCGGCGTCGTCGAGTCGGTGCGGGCGATCACGGCTGCGGGCGTGCCCGTGATGGGTCACGTCGGCCTGACGCCGCAGACGGCGGCTCGCGAGGGCGGCTACGGGATGCGGGGCAAGCGCGCGGAAGCGGCCGCGGACATCATCGGCCAGGCGGACGCGCTGCAAGGCGCAGGATGCTTCGCGCTCGTCGTCGAGTGCGTGCCCGCCGAAGTGGCCGGGCTGATGACGGAGCGCCTGTCGATTCCCGTGTTCGGGATCGGGTCCGGGCCGGACTGCGACGGGCAGGTGGTGGTCACGCACGATCTCCTGGGTCTGTATGACCGCTTCACTCCGCGCTTCGTCCGTCGTTACGCGGATCTGGGCCGGGCGGTGCGCCAGGCGGCTGAGGCGTACGCGGCCGACGTCCGGCGCGCCGGGTTTCCCGGCGCGGACGAGACCGTGCATTTGGCGCCGGAGGAACATGAGCGCCTGCTCGCGATCCTGGCGCCGGCCGGCAGGCGGAGCTAGGCCGGTCCGAAAGGCTGCCGGACGTGACGGGCCGCGCCTACTATCCGCTCTTCGCGAACCTGCGCGGCCGCCGCTGCGTGGTCGTTGGATGCGGGCCGGTCGCGCGCCGGAAAATCAAGGAGCTCCTGTCGTGCGGTGCGGACGTGACCGTGATCTGCCCGGGGCCCGCGCGGACGCCGGAGGCGGCGTCATCGCCGGGGCGCATCCGCCACGTCAGGCGGCGGTTCCGGGCTTCGGACCTGCGCGGGGCCTGGCTCGTCTGCGCCGCCACCGATGATGAGCGCGTGAATGACGCCGTCTTCCGGGCGGCCTGCCGCCGGCGCATCCTCGCAAACGTGGTGGACCGGACGGACCGCTGCACGTTTGTCGCGCCGGCACTCCTCCGGCGCGGGCGCGTCGTGATCGCCATCAGCACCGGCGGGGCGAGTCCCGCGCTGGCGCGGCGCTTGCGGGAGCGGGTGGGCCGGATGATCGATCCGTCGTACGGCCGGCTCGCGGCCATGCTGGCATCGCTCCGAGCGGTCGCCAAGCGCCGG
This sequence comes from bacterium, assembly GCA_036396895.1. Taxonomy (GTDB): domain Bacteria; phylum Omnitrophota; class Gorgyraeia; order Aquiviventales; family Aquiviventaceae; genus DASWKB01. The sequence goes on from DASWKB010000046.1 coordinate 13,485, forward strand.
CTGCCGAGCCCGGAGCGCCGGAAGCGCTACTTTCTGCGCGTGGTGGACGGGCGTGCGGGCGCGCTGGCCCGGGCTGGACTCCGGGCCGCGGCCCGGCGCGAGTCGCTGGCGCTGCTGGCGCGCATGGAGCGCGGAAGGCGGACGCCGCGCGCAACGCGGAGCGGAAACGGATGACCCTGACGGCGGTGCATGCCGCGGCCTCGTGGCTCAGTTACGCGGCCTTCCTCTGCGCAGGCTGCGCGGGCGCGGGATTTCTCCTGCAGGAGCGGCAGCTCAAGCGCAAGCACCACGGGGCGATCATGCGCTCCTTGCCGTCACTCGTCATGCTCGAGCGGGTCACGCTGGGCGCGCTGACGGCCGGGCTCGTGCTCTTGGGCGCCGGCATCGCCTCGGGGATGGCGGGCACCAAGGGACGCTTCGGCGAGTGGTGGCTCGGCGATCCGAAGGAGGTCCTGACGATCGGCGTGTGGGTCGGCTACCTGATGGTGGTCGCGGGACGGGTCCTCGTGTCGATGCGGGGGCGCCGGATCGCCGTGTGGTCCGTGCTGGGGCTCGGCGGCGTCCTGGTGGCGGCGCTGGGAGCCGCCTGGTGGGCGTCGGTGCATCCCTATGGCTGAGCTCGGCGTTCCCGCGCGGCACATCGTCGTCGTCGGCGTGAACCACCGCACGGCGCCCATCGAGCGCCGCGAGCGCGCCGCGGTCCCGATGGAGGAGATCCCGGACCTCGTGGGGCGTTTGCGGCGCGAGTGCGGCGCGCGGGAAGCAGCCGTCCTCTCCACCTGCAACCGCGTCGAGTTCTACGCGGGATTGGATCAGCTGAACGGCGCGGTGGGCCGCCTGCGGAGCGTGCTGGCGGATCGGGCGCGTCTGGATTCCCGCGATGCGGCATGCGGCGTCTACGCCCATCCGGATCCCCTGAGCGTCGGTCACCTGTTCCGGGTCGCCAGCGGGCTGGACTCGATGGTCATCGGCGAAGGCGAGATCCTCGGCCAGGTCAGACAGGCGTATGAGGCCGCGCGGACCTGCGGAGGCACGGGCAAGGTCCTCAACGTCCTGTTCCAGCGCGCGCTGAACGCGGCCAAAGCGGCCCGCTCGGAGAGCGGGCTGGCGTGTCGCCCCCGCTCGATCGGTGCGGTCGCGGTGGACCTGGCGGGGAAGGTGTTCGGAAGACTCCAGGGGCGGCACGTGCTCCTCATCGGGGCAGGCGAGATCGGCACGCAGACGCTTTCGCGCCTCGCCTCGAGAGGCGTGCGCGACATCCACGTCGCGAACCGGACGTTCGCCCGCGCCTGGCGCGCGTCGCAGGTGTACAATGGAACGGCTGTCCCGCTGGACGCCGTGGAGCGGGAACTCGCCGGCACGGATATCCTGATCACGGCCGCGAGCTCGCCCGGCCTGGTCACCGCGTGGCAGCTGGCGCGGGTCATGCGCGCCCGGCGCGGCAGGCTGCTGTGCGTGATCGACCTCGGCGTGCCCAGAAACGTCGAGCCCGGGGCCGGGGCGCTCGAGCACGTCTATATGTTCAACGTGGACGATTTGAACGGGTTTCTCGCCCGGCAGGCCGCGGAGCATGACGGCGCCATCGAGCGCTCGCAGGCCCTGCTTATCGAGAAGGCGAGTCGCTTTCTCGCCTGGTGGCACGCGGAGCGTGACGCATGCGGGTCGTGGTCGTCGGCACCCGCGGCAGCGCGCTAGCGCTCGCCCAGTCGCGGCTCATCGCCGAGGCGCTTGGCGCGCGTCATCCTAACCGGCGCTTCGAATTGCGAACGGTGGAGTCGGAAGGGGACCGGCGCGCGGAAGAGCCGCTCGCGGCGATCGGCGGCGAAGGGGTCTTTGTCAAGGAGCTGGAGCATGCGCTGCTGGACGGCCGCATCGACGTGGCCGTTCACAGCATGAAGGATCTGCCGCTTGAGTCCCCCAAGGGCATCACGCTCGCCGCCGTGCCGGAGCGCGAGGATCCGCGCGACGCGCTCGTGTGCCGGCCGGGCGAGGGCGGGCTTGAGAGCCTGCCGGCGGGCGCGCGCATCGGCACCTCCAGCCTCCGTCGGCGCGGCCAGCTGCTGAGGCACCGTCCCGATGTCCGTCCGGCGGAGATCCGGGGCAACGTGGACACCCGGCTGCGAAAGCTCGACGAAGGCCGCTATGACGCGATCGTCGTCGCGGCGTGCGGGCTGGCGCGCCTCGGTCTCGAGGGCCGCATTTCGGCGCGGTTGCCGCTTGACTGGATGCTGCCGGAACCCGGGCAAGGCGCGTTGGCCGTCCAGGTGCGCGGGGACGATGCCGAGGCGGGCCGCGTGACCGCCGCGCTCGATGATGCGATCAGCCGCTCGCGCGTGCGGGCGGAGCGGGCGTTCCTCGGCGCCCTGGGAGGCGGATGCCGCCTGCCGATCGCCGCGAGCGCGCGCGCCGACGGCCCCCGGCTCGTGCTGGACGGCGCGGTGTGCGCTGCCGATGGGACTCGGCTGGTCCGCGGGAGCCGCACGGGCTCCATCGCGGATCCCGACGGTCTGGGACGAAGCCTTGGCGAAGAGCTGATCGCGCAAGGCGCGCTTGAGATGCTTCGCCGTGTGTAATGCGGAATTCGGAATTGGGAATTCGGAATTCCGCATTCCGAACTCCGCATTCCGCACTTAGCGTAGTGGTGGCATGGATTGCGCCCGTAGCTCAGTGGATAGAGCACTAGCCTCCGGAGCTAGGTGTCGCGCGTTCGAATCGCGCCGGGCGCGTTCTTCTCATGGAAGATGAGGATGGTGTAATGGCACATGTGTAATGCAAGCTTTGCCTCGATCCATCACACATTACACATGTGACATTACACATTCTGATGTCGAGATACGGTTGCGTGCATTTGGTCGGCGCGGGGCCCGGCGACGCCGGACTGCTCACGCTGCGGGGACGCCGGCTGCTCGAGTCGGCGGACGTGGTCGTGTATGACCAGCTGGTGGGGCGCGGCATTCTGGCCTGGGCTCGTGCCGGGGCGAGGATGGTGGCTGCGGGCCGGGACGGTGTGTCCGGAGCGGCGAAGCAGCGCGCGGTGAACCGTCTGCTGAAGCTGGAGGCCCGCGGAGGCCGGTGCGTGGTGCGCTTGAAGGGAGGCGATCCCGTGCTGTTTGGACGCGGCGCGGAGGAGGCGCTCGCGCTCGTCAAGGCGGGCATCCGGTGCGAGATCGTGCCGGGAGTGACCAGCGCCGTGGCCGTGCCGTCCTCCGCCGGCATCCCGGTGACGCATCGCGCCCTGGCGTCATCGGTGGGCATTCTGACCGGGCACGAGGACCCGTCGAAAGGACGGAGCCGCATCCGGTGGGAGCATCTCGCCAAGGGGTGCGACACGCTCGTGTGCCTGATGGCGGTGAAGCGGCTCCCGCAGGTGGTCCGGCAGCTCCGGCGGCACGGTGTCCCGGACGGGCGGCCCGCGGCGGTGATCGAGCGGGGCACGACGGCCGCGCAGCGGACCGTGACGGGGACGCTGGGCACGATCGTCGCGCGCGCCGCCCGCGCCCGCGTGCGCCCTCCGGCGATTCTCATCGTCGGGGAGGTCGTACGGCTGCGCGCCGGCCTGAAGCACCTCGAGCGTGCGCCGTTGTTCGGCAGGCGGATTCTGGTCACCAGGGCCGCCGGGAGGGCGGAGCGCCTCGTCGGGGAGCTGGAATCCCTCGGGGCCGAGGTCGAGCATATCCCCGCCATCGCCCAGAAGCCGGTGCGCGCGCTCGGGCTTTTCCGGAAAGCGCTTGCGCGGCTGGGACCGGGAACCTGGGTGGTGTTCAGCAGCCCGGAGGGGCCGGGCTGGTGTCTCCGGGTGTTTCGGCGCTGCGGGGCGGACGTGCGCGCGCTGGCCGGCTGCCGCATCGGCGCGATCGGGCCGAAGACGGCCGAGGCGGTTCGCGCCATCGGTCTGCGGGTGGATTTCGTTCCGGCGCGCTACAGCCAAGAGGGGATCCTCAGGGGGTTGCCCCGGCGTCTGCACGGCCAGCGGGCGGTGCTGTTGTGCGCGCAAGGGAGTCGGGAGGCGCTGCCCGACGGATTGAGGCGGCGCGGGATGGCCGTCGAGAGGGTTCCCGTGTATCGGACCGTGATACCCCACGGCATGGTCCGTGACGTCCGGCGGGCGTTCACCCGGCCGTTCGATGCGGTGCTGGTGACGTCGGCGAGCTGCGTGGAACATCTCCGCGCGGCGCTGGCGCGGGCCGGGCTGTCGAGACGCATGCGGGAGCTGCCGTTCGTATCGATCGGGCCCGTGACGTCGGCGGCCGTGCGGCGCTCGGGAGGGCGGGTGCGCGCGGAAGCGTCCGTGTCGACGATCGAGGGCCTGATGGCGGCGCTGCGGCGGCGGGCAGGCGGGAGGCGCAGGGCACGATGAGGATGAACGCGCGGCCGCGGAGGCTGCGGGAACGCGGCGGACTGCGGGCGCTGGTGCGGGAAACCCGCCTGGATCGGGATCAGCTCGTGATGCCGCTCGTTGTGCGGCCCGGCCGGCGGGTGCGCGCGCCGATCGGCGCGCTGCCGGGGCACATGCAATGGTCGCCGGATACGCTGGCGGAGGAGGCCCGGGCGGTCGGGGCGATGGGCATTCCCGCGGTGTTGCTGTTCGGGACGGGGGAGCGCAAGGATGCCAGGGGCAGCCGCGCGTGGGCGGCATCAGGCGCCGTCCAGCAAGCCCTCCGCGCCGTGAAGCGCGCCGCGCCGGAGCTGGTCGTGATGACGGATGTGTGCCTCTGCGCCTATACCAGCCATGGGCACTGCGGGGTGCTCGGCGCCCGCCGCGCGGGCGTGGCGCGAATCGAGAACGACGCGACGCTGGAGCTGCTCGCCCGCGTGGCCCGCTCCCATGCCGCCGCGGGCGCGGATCTCGTCGCGCCGTCCGGGATGATGGACGGAGCGGTGGGCGAGATCCGCGCGGCGCTGGACGGCGCCGGGCGCCAGGACGTCGGCATCATGAGCTACGCGGTGAAGTACGACTCGGCGTTCTACGGGCCCTTCCGGGAGGCGGTGGACTCCGCCCCGGCGTTCGGAGACCGGCGGACCTACCAGATGGATCACGGCAACTCGGATGAAGCTCTCCGGGAGGCGCGCCTGGATCTGCACGAAGGCGCCGACATCCTCATGGTCAAACCGGCGCTCGCGTATCTCGATGTCGTGCGCCGGTTGAAGACGGAGCTCGGGGCTCCGCTCGCCGCGTACAGCGTGAGCGGAGAGTACGCGATGGTCAAAGCGGCCGCGGCCCGCGGGTGGCTCGATGAGCGGGCGGCGCGGGAGGAAATGCTGACGGCGATCGTGCGCGCCGGGGCGGATCTCGTGATCACCTATTGGGCGAAGGACCTTGCGCGGGATCTCGCTGCCCGGAGCCGGATTCGATGACGGGCCTCGGCGCGCGCGCGGCCTCCGCGCTGGTCGGGGGCGTGAACAGCCCTGTGCGGGCCTGCCGGGCGATCGGCACGCCTCCGCTCATGCTCGCGGAGGCGCGAGGTGCCCACGTCCGCGACGCGGATGGGCGCGAGTACGTGGATCTCGTCATGGGCTGGGGGCCGCTGATCCTTGGCCATCGGCCCGATGCGGTTGAGACCGCGGTGCGCGCCTCGCTTGAGCGGTGCGACCTCTTGGGCTTCACGCATGAGGACGAGATTGCGCTGGCCGAGGCGATCCGCGACGCGACCGCATCCGTGGAGCGGGTGCGCCTGACGGTGTCCGGCACGGAGGCGTGCATGACGGCGCTCCGGCTCGCCCGGGCCGCGACGGGGCGCCGGCTCGCGCTGATGTTCGACGGCGGCTATCACGGACACAGCGACGCGCTGCTCGGCGACGCGAGCGAGGGCGTGCCGGCGGGGACCGCGGCGGACCTCGCGCGGGTGCCCTACAATGACCTTGCCGCCTTCGACCGGGCCATGGACGAGCGGGGCGCGGAAACCGCCTGCGTCATTGTCGAGCCCGTCGCGGCCAACATGGGCGTGATCGAGCCGGACCCGGGATTCCTCGCCCGCGTCAGGGACCGCGCCTCCCGCGCGGGGGCGCTCGTGGTGTTCGATGAGGTGGTGACGGGATTCCGTCTCGGCTACGGCGCGGCGCAGGCGCGGCTCGGCGTAGCCGCGGACCTCACGGTGTTCGGCAAGATCATCGGGGGCGGCTGGCCCATCGGCGCCCTCGGAGGCCCCGCGTCGCTGATGCGCCGCCTCGCGCCCGAGGGGGGCGTGTATCACGGCGGCACGTTCGCGGGCCATCCGGCGAGCGCGGCGGCGGGCCGGGCCGTGCTTGAGTCGCTCAGGCGGAATCCTCCGTACGATCGGCTGGAGCAGTTGGGCGACGCGCTGGCGGATGGCCTCGCGCGCGCGGCGGCGCAGGACGGCGTGCCGGTGCGCGTCAACCGCGCGGGATCGATGCTGACGGTGTTCTTTACGGATTGCTCCGTCCGGAATCTGCGCGACGCGGCCGCGTCCGACCGGGAGCGGTTCGGCCGCTGGGCCGCCGCGATGCTGGAGCAGGGGGTCCTGGTGGCGCCGTCGGCCATGGAGGCGATGTTCGTGTCGGCCGCGCACACGGACGCCGATGTCGCGCGCGTCATCGAAGCCGCAGGGGCGGCGTTCGCGCGGGTCCGGACCGCACACGGAGCGTCGCATGCCGGTCGTTGAGGGTCCGCCCGGCGCGCCGGCGCGGGACGCGAAACGGACGTTCGTGCAGCGACTGTTCACGGACATCGCGCCGCAGTACGATTGGTTTAACCGCCTGGCCAGTCTGGGACTGGACGGACCGTGGCGGCGGAGAGCCGTCGCGAGCGCCCAGGTGCATCCGGGCCTGCGTGTGGTGGATGTGTGCACGGGCACGGGGGACTTGGCGATCGAAAGCGCCTGCCGCGTCGGCGCGCGCGGATTGGTGGTCGGCGTGGACATGAACCCCGCGATGCTGGCGCACGCGGCGCGCAAGCGCGCCGCGCGCGGCAAACCGATGCGCTGGGTGCTGGGAGACGCGCAAGGGCTGCCGTTTGCGGACAACAGCGTGGACCGCGTGATGATCGGATTCTCGACGCGCAATTTATCGGACCTGGAGCTGGGGCTCGGGGAAATGGTCCGGGTGCTCCGTCCGGAAGGCCGCCTGGTCATCCTGGAAACGGGAAGGCCGCGGAACCGGCTGCTCCGGTGGGGCTATCACGCGTTTCTCCTCACGGGGGCGCGCGCGATCGGGTGGGTGCTGACCGGCCGGTGCTGGCCGTTTACCTACCTGGCGCGGTCGGTGCGGGCCTTTCTGTCCCCGGAGGACATGGTGCGCGCGCTGGAGCGCGCCGGCATGCGCGGGCGGTACGAGCCGCTCGCCGGCGGGCTCGCGAGCCTGTTCGTCGCCAGGAAGCCCTCCGGGGAGGCCGCATGAGCGCGACCGGGACCGCGGCGGCCGGGCTCCGCGCGCGGCGGCGCGGCGCTGCCGGGCGTCCGGCGCTGAAGGGCATCCTGGATCCGGTGCGCCCATCGCTGGAGGCGGTCTCGGCGTGCCTGCTGGAGGAGCTCACCGACCCGCTCGCGCAGCGCGTCGTGTATCTCATCACCGCCGGCGGCAAGCGCCTGCGGCCGGCGCTCGTGCTCCTGGCGGGCCACGCGGCCCGCCCCGCGGAGCCCGGAGGGGTCGTGCGGGCCGCGGCGGCCGTGGAGCTCATCCACACCGCCACGCTGATTCACGATGACATCATCGACGTGTCGGCCGTGCGCCGCCAGCAGCCGACGTTCCACGCGCGGTGGGGGACCGAGCGGGCGGTGCTGACGGGCGACTACCTGTACGCGACGGCGTTCGCGATGCTGGGACGGCTCGGCGATCCGGTCGTCACGGCGTGGATGGCCGACGTCTGCCGCGAGCTGTCCGTCGGAGAGCTCCGCGAAGTGGAGGCCCGCTACCGGTTGGACTTGAGCGAAGCGGAATATTTGGCTATTATTCGTGAAAAAACCGCGTCGCTGATCGGCGCGTGCTGCCAGATCGGGGCCCGGCTGGGCGGATTTCCGGAGGAAGCCGTGCGGCGCTTCGGGGACTTCGGGGTGCAATTCGGCCTGGCGTTCCAGATCGTCGATGACTGCCTGGATTTGGCCGGCAGCGCCCGCGAACTCGGCAAATCGATCCACGCGGATCTCGACAAGGGTGTCGTCTCGCTGCCGATCATCTACCTGCTGGAAGGGCGGCGCGGCGCGGCGCGCCGCCGGCTGTTCGCGCCCGTGGAGCGAGCCGCGGCCCGCGGGCGGGATGTGGACGGCGCGACGCTCGCGCGGATCGCGGGCGCGGCGCGGGACACGGGGGCGATCGAGCGGGCGTACGGGCGCGCGCGCGCGTGCGCCGAGGACGCCCGGTCGGCGCTGGCCGGCGTCGCCCTGAACGGCGTGGAGGAAACCTATCATCAGCTGACGGCCTACGCCGTCTCGCGAAGGAGCTAACGATGAACCTGGGGTGGGGAGAACTGCTCTTGATCTTCGGCATCGTCGTGCTCCTGTTCGGGGCGCGCCGGGTGCCGGATATCGCCCGGTCGGTCGGCCAGGCCATTCGGGAATTCCAGCGCTCGCTCCGCGGGAACGGGGACGACCGCGGCAACGGCAAAGGAGCGGGTCAGGCATGACGAACGGCACGTCCGCATCGTCTCCGGCCGGGCCGGACGCGGACGTCCGCGCGCCGGGATTATGGGAGCGGCTCGATCAGGCGCTCGAACGCCGGCAATTCATCCTGAAGTCGGGCTGGGCGCTGTTCTGGCTGTTCCTCGGCGGGTGGCTGCTGTCGAATCTGCGCTATCTGTTTCCGAACGTCCTGTATGAGGCGACGCTGACCTTCAAGGGTGGGCGCCCCGAAGACTTCCCGCTCGGGGTGAGTGACAAGCTGAAAAAGAGCCACCGGGTCTGGGTCGTGCGGACCGAGCAAGGCTTCTACAGCGTGTGGGCCCGGTGCACGCATCTGGGCTGCACGCCCAATTGGTTCGAGGCCGAGGGCCGGTTCAAATGCCCCTGCCACGGATCGAATTTCACGAGCACGGGGGACGTCATCGCAGGCCCGGCGCCCAAGCCGCTGTGGCGGTGCGCCATCCAGCTCTCGAACGACGGCCAGCTGCTGATCGACAAGGGGCGGCTCGAAAACCGCCCCGGGCAGCGCGACAAGGGCGAGTTTTTCCTTCCGTACTCGAACGCCTAACCGCCCATGGCTGCCACCCCGAATCCCATGACGCAGGCGACCCAGTGGCTGAAGAAGACGAAGCTCTGGAAGTCGATTTTCCGGCATGACTTCACCGATACGCCCCGCACCCGTCTGCAGCGGGTCTTCGGGAACGTGTTTCTTCACCTGCACCCGGTGCGCATTCCCAAGGACGCCATCCGCGTGACCTACACGTGGGGCATGGGCGGGATTTCCTTCTACCTGTTCCTGCTCCTCGTCGTGTCCGGGATCCTGCTGATGTTCTACTACCGGCCCACGAGCGCCGTCGCCTACCAGGACATCAAGGATCTGACGTTCGCCGTGACGCTGGGCGGGTTCCTGCGCAACCTGCACCGCTGGGCGGCCCACCTGATGGTGATCTGCGTGATCCTGCATATGATCCGCGTCTTCCTGACCGGCTCCTACAAGCCGCCGCGGGAATACAACTGGGTCGTCGGCGTGCTGCTCCTGGTGATGACCCTGTTCCTCAGCTATACCGGGTACCTCCTGCCGTGGGACCAGCTGGCGCTCTGGGCCGTGACGGTGGGCGCCCAGATGGCGGCGAACTCGCCGTTGTTGGGCAACGAGGGCCCGTTCCGCCTCCCGTTCATCACCACGACCAACGATGTCCGGTTCATGCTGGTCGGGGGCACCACGATCGGCGACGCGACCCTCATCCGCTTTTACGTGCTGCATTGCATGGCGGTGCCGTTCATCTTCCTGATCTTCCTGGCGGTGCACTTCTGGCGCGTGCGGAAGGACAGCTTCTCGGTGCAGACGGGGCCGAAGGTCGACGTGTGGCCCAACCTGGTGTCGCGCGAGCTGCTCGCGGCGCTCCTGGTGACCGTGATCCTGTTCGTGTGGTCCATGCTGCTGGGCGCGCCGCTTGAGGGAGAGGCGAACCTCAACGTGACTCCGAACCCGTCGAAAGCGCCGTGGTACTTCCTGGGCCTGCAGGAGCTGCTCGTCTATTTCGATCCCTGGATCGCGGGCGTCGTCCTGCCCACGCTGATCGTGGTGGGCCTCATGGCGATTCCGTACGTGGACACCAACCCGAAGGGGCTGGGCCGATGGCCCGACCTGCGCCGCGCGCGGCTGGGGCCGCTGCCCGTCTTGACCACGACGGAACGCCCGTTCGCCGTCTCGGTCTTCATGCTGGGCACGATCATGTGGTTCGTGCTGATCTTCATCGGGGAGTTCTGCCGCGGCCCGAACTGGGAGTGGTACTGGCCGTGGGAAGACTGGAGTCACCGGCGCATCAGCAAGATGACCCTGAAGAATCTCCCGAACCTGTGGGGCGGACTCCTGATCGTCGCCTATTTCCTGCTGGGGTCGCCGGCGCCGCAGCGGATCAAGGCGTGGCTGGCCGCGCGGTTCGGGCCGCGCGCGCCGGAGCGGGCCTCTGCGCTGCTGCACCTGGGGCTGGGGATGCTCCTGGCCGTGGCGGTGTTCGTGCCGCTGGTCATGTCGGGGGACCCCGATTATCCGGCGCGCAGCGACACGCCGACGCTCTTCGAAGCGCTGGGGCGCTCGCGCAACGCGCCGGTGGTGCAGGGCATGTACGGCCTGGTGCAGTCCGCCGGGCCGGCGGCGGGATACGCCGGCATCGCGCTCCTGGTGCTCTCGGCGGGGCTTGCGCTCGGCTGGATCGGCATCCGCTTCGGCCGCCTCAAGGACCGGCTCTACGAGGAACTCGGCCTCCTCAAATACAGCATCGTCATTCCCTTGTTCCTGATCATGGTCGGGGTGCTCGGCAAAATCGTGTTGCGGCTGCTCTTCGGGATCAAGTACCTGGTCAGCATCCCGGCGTTCGATTTCAATATCTGACGC
>DASWKB010000047.1:0-13564 GCA_036396895.1 bacterium
GTTCTACGTGTCGTTCGCCGGCAACGTGACCTATCCGACCTCCGCCGCGCTCAGGGAGCTGGTGCAACTGGTGCCGGATGACCGGCTGCTCGTGGAGACCGACGCGCCCTTTCTCGCCCCGCAGCCGGTCCGCGGCCGCATGAACGAGCCGGGGTACGTCACGCACACCGCCGCGGCGCTGGCGGAGTATCGCGGCGTTCCCCTCGACGTCCTCGCCGAGCAGACCACCCGCAACGCCAAGCGTCTCTTCGCCCTCCCCTAGCCCAAAGTGACTGTCACTTTTCCCGCTTTGAAAAGTGACAGTCACTTTGGGAAGCGGGCAGGCTACGTTGACTTTTCCACCTGCCGCGTCTAAGCTTGAACTGGCGCGCATTCGGCGCGTCCCGACGATCATGCGATTCACTTCGGCGATCAGCGGGGAAGTCGACCCGGCGGCGGCCGTGGACGACATCGGGGACCGTGTCCTCAACGGGCTCGGCGGGCTCCCGTGTCATTTCATCACGCTCTTCGTCTCCTCCATTTACCAAACCGACTGGGCACCCCTGATGGCCAGGCTCCAGGAGAAGGTGCAGCCGGAGGTGCTCATCGGCTGCAGCGCCAGCGGCATCATCGGCGCCGAGCAGGAGCTGGAATGGGTGCCGGCGGTGTCCGCGGTGGCGGCGAACCTCCCCGGGGTGAAGCTGTACCCGTTTATGGTCAACGCGGACGAGCTGGAGCGGGCCGAAGCCGGCGGCTTCTGGATCGACAAGGTGGGCGCGGCGCCGGGGGACCAGCCGGTGTTCGTCCTCTTCGTCGACCCGTACACCTGTGAGCCCCGGAAGCTGCTCGGGGAGATCAACGAGACGTACCGCGAACGCCCGGTGGTGGGGGGGCTGGCCAGCGGCGGGCAGGGGCCCGGCGAGCAGCACCTCATCCTGGGCGGCTCCATTGTGCGCGAAGGCGCCATCGGCGTCGCGATGACGGGCAACATCACCATGGACACCATCGTCTCGCAGGGCTGCCGGCCCATCGGCCGGCCGTACGTCGTGACACAGGCGGAGGAGAACCTGATCGTCAAGCTCGCGGGCCGGCCCGCGGTCGCGGCGCTGCACGAGGCGCTCGCATCGCTCTCCAGCGAGGACCGGGAGCTCGCGCAGCAGGGGGCGGTGTTCGCGGGCCTGGTGGTGGACGAGATGCGCCCGAAATTCGGCGCGGGGGATTTCCTGATCCGCAACATCATCGGGATCGATCCGGCCAGCGGCGCGCTGGCGGTGGGCGATGAGGTGCCGGTCGGCAAGACCCTGCAGTTCCATCTGCGGGACGCGGCGACGTCGCGCGATGAGCTCCGGCGCCTCCTGCAGCAGCACGGCCACCTCCATCAATTTTCGCCGCCCGCGGGAGCGCTGTTCTTTAACTGCCTCGGCCGGGGCCGGTCGCTCTACGGCGTGTCCAACCACGATGTGCGCACGATCCGCACGATGCGGGGCAAATTCCCCATCGGCGGCTTTTTCTGCAACGGGGAAATCGGGCCGTTGGGCAGCACGAACTTCCTGCACGGCTACACGGCCAGCATCGGGCTGTTCCGCCCGGGGCAGTTGAGCGCGCCCTCATCCGGCAGGACGCCGCCCGGCCTCGAGCCGGACGCGTCATGACGCGCCGGGCGCTCGTGGCGGCCGCCGCGGGAACAGCGGCCCTGGCGATCCTGGCCGCGGCCGGAGCGCGTCCCGACTCCGCCCAGGCGGCGCGCGGGGAGGGCCTGCAGGTCGGGCAGGCGCCGCCGGCCTTCTCCGCGACGGACCTCAACGGGCTGACGCAATCCCTTGGCGAGCACGACGGCGAGATCCTGGTGCTGCATTTCTGGGCTACCTGGTGCGGGATCTGCCGGGGTGAGATTCCAAAACTCATCACCCTGCACGAGGAATTCGGCTCGAAGGGCGTCACGGTGCTGGCGGTCAGCGTGGACGAAGACCTGTGGACCCTGCGCCGCTACATCGAGCGCCGGAAATTGCCGTACGTGATCGTGCCCGACAGTTCCCAGCGCTCCTCTATCGCGAAGCAGTACGGAATCTACGGGGTGCCGACCACCTACATCATTTCCCGCGATGGGAAGATCCTCGCCCGGATCATAGGGCCGTCGGATCTGGTGGGCCGCGTGCGCCGCATCCTCTCCGAAGCTTCGTAAGACGCAGCACATCCCGACAGCTCGATGGCCCGAGCGTCTCGAACTCATCAGATCCATCAGCGCTCGCTCTGATGTGTTCGTCTGTTGTTGAAGTTGACGGAATCGACGGAATAGACGGACCAGACGGAAGAGACGGAGCCCCGTGGCTGTGCCTCTATGCTCGTCTTTGTGACATCTGTGGTGTGAGTGGAATAGAACAAGAGAGTGAGAATGATCCCTCAAGCGAGTTCCATGTGGCGCTCATGGCTGATCCTCGGACTCCTGGTCGTGGCCTGCGCGGTGGCGGCGTGGCGGCTCGGCGGCCCCCAGCGGATCGGCCAGGCGGCGGCCAACGGAGGCCTGCTCTTCATCAGCGTTCTGCCGAACCTGGCGCTGGGGTTCTTGCTGGCCGGGTTCCTCCATGTGCTGATTCCTCAGGACTTGATCAGCACATGGATGGGCGCCGAGTCCGGCTGGCGGGGGCTCCTCGTCGGCAGCGTCGCCGGCATGCTCACTCCCGGCGGGCCGTTCACCCACTTTCCGATTCTCGCGTCATTCCTCGCCAAAGGCGCCGGCGTCGGCCCGGTGTGCGCCTATATCGCCGCGTGGGCCTTGATCGGACTCAACCGCTTCCTGGTGTGGGAACTGCCCATTCTCGGTCCGAACGTCGCGCTCGTGCGGTTCGTCACCTCCATGTGGCTGCCCCCCGTCGTCGGGTGGCTCGCCGGCCTCCTCCACCGCTCCCTCCGCCTCTAAAAACCCGTAAAAACCCGGGACAGTCCCGCATTTTAATCCGGGACAGTCCCGGGTTTTTGAATGCCGCAATTTGCCATCAATGTTCACCGCCGCCCTTTACAAGCTCTCCGGGATGATGCAAGATGAACGGGATTCCCCGCATGACGGCGCGCCGCGCGCTGCCGCCTGCCGGATCAACTCCGATGTCCGCCAAGCCGATATTCGTCGTCCATGAGCACCATGCGTCCCGCCGGCATTTCGATCTGCGGCTGGAGATCGCGGGCGTACTCAAGTCCTGGGCGGTGCCCAAGGGCCCTTCGCTGAATCCGGCCGACAAGCGCTTGGCGGTCCTCGTGGACGACCACCTCATGGAGTACGCGAAGTACGAGGGAATCATTCCGGCTGGCGGCTATGGCGCAGGCCCCGTGGTCATCTGGGACGAGGGCTGGATCGAATGGCCGGAGGGCTCAGGCGGCGAGGCGCAGTGGGACGCGGGCTCGCTCAAGTTCGTGCTGCACGGCACGCGGCTGCGGGGCGCGTTCGCGCTCGTGAAGATGAAGGGGCCGAAGACGACGGGGAAGGAGTGGCTGCTCATGAAGAAGCGCGATGAGGCGGCCGATGATCGCTTCTCCCTGGAATCGGCCCTGACGCCGGACCGGAAGGCGTCGCTCAAGGAGCGCGTCCCTCCGTGCGAGGCCTCATGACGCCGGCGCGCTGATGCGCGACCTCGAGCGGCTCTTCCACGCGCCCGGTTCCACGCAGGAGGCGCGCGAGCTCCAGTCGCGGCTGCGCCGCCGAGTGCGCGTGGAACCGCTCGGGAGAAGCATCGGCGTCGTCGCGGGGGTGGACTGCGCGTATCCCCGAGGCGCGGCCGTCGGCCGCGCGGCCGTGCTCACATACCGGTTGGACGGCCTCGTTCCGCAGGATGAAGCGGTCGTGGCCCGGCCGGTGGCGTTTCCCTATATCCCGGGGCTGTTGTCGTTCCGCGAGCTGCCGCTCATCTTGGCGGCGCTGGCGGCGCTGCCGCGCATGCCGGATGTGATCCTGGTCGATGGGCAGGGGATCGCCCATCCTCGGCGGTTGGGCCTGGCCAGCCACCTCGGCGTGCTGCTTGGCGTGCCGACGATCGGCTGCGCGAAGAGCGTCTTGATCGGCCGCGCGGCGCCGCCCGCCCAGCGCTCCGGCGCGTGGACGGCGCTCATCGACCGCGGCGAGACAGTGGGAGCGCTCCTGCGGACTCGGCCGGGCACCAAGCCGGTCGTGGTTTCGCCGGGGCACCGGGTCGACCTGAACAGCTCGCTCGCGCTCGTGATGCGCTGCCTCGACGGCCGGCGCATCCCGCGTCCGCTGCGGGAAGCGGACCGGCTGGTCGGCCGCCGGGACGCCGCACTCGCGAGGACCTGAATGGATCGCTTCGACATCGTCATTCTCGGCGGCGGCGTCATCGGCTGTGCGCTCGCAGACGAGCTCTCGCGCCACGGCCGCCGCGTCGCACTCCTGGAGCGCGGGCGCATCGGCGGGGAAGCGTCCTCCGCCGCCGCCGGCGTGCTCTCGGCGCAGACGGACCTGCGCCGCCACGATGAGGTCTTCGAGCTTTGCCAGGCCGCCCGGCGCATGTACCCGGAATGGGTGCGGCATCTGGAATCCCGCTCCGGCACCTCAATCGGGCTGACGGCGAACGGCATCCTGTATCTCGCGCACACCAGGAAGGACGCGCTCGCGCACCGGCGCCAGCTCGCCTGGCAGCGCCGCGTGGGACTGAAGGTCGAGCGCTGGTCCGCGGCCAAGGTCCGCCGTCGTGAGCCCGCCGTGGACGGACCCGTCACGGAGGGCTTCTTCTTTCCGACCGAGGCCCAGCTCGACAATGTGCGCTTGATGGAAGCGCTCGCGGCCGTCTGCCGCGTCTCCGGCGTGGACGTGCGCGAGCACACCGAGGTCCGGGCGCTGCTCGTGCGCAACCGGCACGTCCGAGGCGTGCGGACCGCAGCAGGCGCCTTCCACGCTCCGGTCGTCGTGAACTGCCTGGGCAGCTGGGCCGGGAAGCTTGCCGGCGCGCCGCGCCTCGTGCGCGTGCGTCCGGCGCGGGGCCAGATCCTCGTCTTCCACTCGCCGACGCGGCTCATCCGGCGGACGCTCATGTCCGAGCATGCCTACGCGACCCAGCGCTCCGACGGCCGCATCGTGGTCGGCTCCACCGTGGAGATGGCGGGCTTCGAGAAGCGGCTGACCCTGGGCGGCATGAGCAAGATCCTGCGGGGCCTGAAGCTCATGACCTCCTCCGCGGACGCGTGTCCGCTCGTTGATGCCTGGGCGGGACTGCGTCCCTATCCGGCCGATGAGCGCCCCGTGATGGGCGCGACGCGCCTCAGGGGATACTACGCCGCGACCGGGCACTTCCGCCACGGGATTCTGCTCGCACCCGTCACCGCCGCCCTGATGGCCGAGCTCATCCTGCGCGACCGCACCTCGCTCGACCTCACCCCCTTCAGCCCCCTCCGCCCCTCATAAAAACCCGGGACAGTCCCGCATAAAAACCCGGGACAGTCCCGGTTTTTCCCGGTTTTTCCTGATTTTCATTTTATCCCCGCGCCAATCCCCGGTCCAAAGGGGCCAGCCCCCGTGGAGCCAGCCTACAGCCAAAACACCCGCCAATTCCGCTTCAAAAACCCGGGACTGTCCCGGTTTTTTGATCGTGGGATGTCCCTTTGGGGGCTGGCCCCATTGGACCAGAGTGCTGGGTGAAAGAAGGTAGCGCTGGCTAGGCATACTTGACAAAAAAGTCATATTGGAGTAGCTTTGAATGTGGAGGTCGGAAAACGCATGAAAATCACCGCGCAGGAGGAATACGGACTCAGGTGTCTCCTGCAGCTGGCGCGCGTGCCCCAGGGGCAGGTGGTCCGGGTGCGGGACATCGCGAAGCTCGAGGGGCTCTCCAACGCCTACGTCGAGAAGCTCCTGCGGCTCCTGTCCCAGGCGAGCCTGACCCAGAGCGTCCGCGGCTCGGCCGGCGGCTACACGCTGGCCAAGCCGGCAGCGGACATCACCCTGGGGGCGATCGTGCGGGCGCTGGGCGTCATGCCCGCGACCGACATCATTTGCCAGTCCTACACCGGCAACGAAGACGAGTGCGTCCACCTCAAGGATTGCGGCATCCGCTCCGTCTGGGCGGGCCTGACCGCGTACATTCAGTCCTTCTTGGATGCGACCACGCTGGTGACCCTGCTCGACCCGGAGAACTCGGTCGCCGAGCGGCTGGCGCAGCGCACCCGGTTCGTCGTGTGACCCATGACCGACATGAGGCGAGCATGAGCCAATCTGCAAACACCACTCCGTTGCTTGAGGTTCAGGATCTCCATGTCTCCGTTGAGGGCAAGCCCATCCTGAAGGGCGTGACCCTCACGGTGCGCGCGGGGGAGGTCCACGCCATCATGGGCCCGAACGGGTCGGGGAAGAGCACCCTGTCCTTCTGCCTGCTTGGCCACCCGAAATACGCGGTGACCGGCGGCCGCGTCCGCTTCAAGGGCCAGGAGATTCAGACGCTGAGCCCGAACGAGCGCGCGGTGGCGGGGCTGTTCCTGGCGTTCCAATACCCGACGCCGATTCCGGGCGTCACCATCGCGAATTTCCTCCGGGCTGCCCTCCGTGGCGTCCGGGGCGAGGACGTGCCCGTGCGCGAGTTCCGCCAGCTCGTCAAAACGCAGCTCAAGGCGCTGGGCATCCCGGACGCGTTCATGACCCGCTACGTCAACGACGGTTTCTCGGGCGGCGAGAAGAAGCGCCTGGAGATCCTGCAGATGGCGGTCCTGGCCCCGTCGATGGCCGTGCTGGACGAGACGGACAGCGGACTGGACATCGACGCGCTCAAGACGGTCGCGGAAGGCATCAACAGCCAGCGCGGTCCTGAGCGCGGCATTCTCCTGATCACGCACTATCAGCGGATCTTGAATTACATCCAACCCGACGTCGTCCACGTCATGGTCCAGGGCCGCATCGTCCGCTCGGGCGGCCCGGAGCTGGCGCAGGCGCTCGAGGCGCGCGGGTACGAAGAGTTCCGGCAGGCTCCTGTCACCGCCGAAGCATCGTAAGGGGGGGCGTCATGGCATCCACGAAACCCCAGGTCAACATCAACGAAGACTACGAAACGCTTTACGGCTTCCACATGCCGGACAACTACGTCTTCCGGTCGCGGGTCGGCCTCGATGAGCGGATCGTGCGGGAGATCTCCGGCATGAAGGGCGAGCCGAAGTGGATGCTCGACTTCCGCCTGCGCGGCTTCCGGCATTACATGCAGAAGCCGATGCCCGCCTGGGCCAATACCGCGCTGCTCTCAACGATCCCGTTCAAGGACATCTACTACTACCTCAAGCCGACGGCCAAGCAGGGCCGCACCTGGGACGACGTCCCCGCGGACATCAAGACGACCTTCGACCGGCTCGGCATCCCCGAGGCGGAGCGGAAGTTCCTCGCGGGCGTCTCGGCCCAGTACGAATCCGAGTCCGTGTATCACTCCATGCGGGAGGACCTCGAAAAGCAGGGGGTCCTGTTCTTCGACATGGACAGCGGCCTCAAGGAGCACCCGGAGATCATCCAGCGCTACTTCGGGACCATCATCCCGCCCGCGGACAACAAGTTCGCAGCCCTGAACACGGCCGTCTGGAGCGGGGGCTCCTTCATCTACGTGCCGAAGGGCGTCCGCGTCGAGATGCCGCTGCAGGCCTACTTCCGTATCAACGCGAAGAACATGGGCCAGTTCGAGCGCACGCTCATCATCGCCGATGAGGGGGCGCAGATCACCTACATCGAGGGCTGCACCGCGCCTGTCTACTCCTCGGACTCGCTCCACTCGGCCGTCGTCGAGCTGATCGCGCTGCCGCACTCGCGCATCCGTTACGTCACCATTCAGAACTGGTCGAAGAACGTGTACAACCTGGTCACCAAACGCGCCGTCGCCTATGAGAACGCGGCGGTTGAATGGCTCGACGGCAACCTCGGCTCCAAGCTCACGATGAAGTACCCAGGGGTCTACCTGATGGGCCCCGGGGCGCGGGGCGAGGTGCTCTCGGTCGCCTTCGCCGGGTCGGGCCAGCACCAGGACGCGGGCGCCAAGATGGTGCACGCCGCGCCCGACACCTCCTCCGTCATCACCTCCAAGTCCATCTCGAAGGGGACCGGCCGCACGAGCTACCGCGGCCTCGTCAAGGTGCACGCCGGCGCGACGAACTCCAAGTCCACCGTGCGCTGCGACGCGCTCATGCTCAACAAGGAGTCGCGCTCCGACACGTACCCGACCATGGAAATCGACGAGAAGCGGGTGCAAATCGGCCACGAGGCCACCGTGTCCAAGATCGGAGACGAGCAGCTCTTCTACGCCATGAGCCGCGGGCTCACCGAGGCTGAGGCGATGAACATGATCGTCAATGGCTTCATCGAGCCGTTCGTGAAGGCGCTCCCCCTGGAGTACTCCGTCGAGCTGAATCGCTTGGTCCAGCTTGAAATGGAGGGGGCGGTCGGCTGACGCCGTCCGACCGGTCCCCCTCATGGCCAATACGCGTGCGCCCGACGCCATCGCCGACTTCGCCAAACGCCTGCGCGAGCCCGCCTGGGTGACGGACGCCCGGCGCCGGTCGCTTGAGCGGCACGCGGCACTCCCGTGGCCGCACCCGAGCGACGAGTTCTGGCGCCGCACCGATCTCGCCCTGCTCGATCCGGCCCGCGCCGGCTTCGCCCCCGTCTCGAACGGGGACCTCGACCGCCGCATCCCGATCGACGAGGCGTGCATGAAGTCCCTGATCGAGCCGCTCGGCGGGGAGCGCCTGATCGTGCGGGCGGGCGGCGACTGGGTGCGTCCGCCGTCGGGGAAGGACCTCATCTTCGAGGAATTCACCGGCGCGGCCGCCGCGCGCCCCGAGGAGCTGCGGGCCGTCATCGCGCCGGACGGCATGACCGAGGCGGAGGAGAAACTCTGCTCGTTGAACGGCGCCTTCCACCGCGACGGGCTCCTCCTCAGCGTCCCGGCCGGCACGGCCGTGGCGCAGCCGGTGCGCCTCGTGCACCTCGTCACGGCTTCCGCGCGCCAGGCGGTGTATCCGCTCACGGTGATCAGCGTCGGCGCCGGCAGCGCGCTGACGCTTATCGATGAGTACGTCGGCATCGACCTCTCCGGCTCCGCGGAGCCGCATCTGGTGAACAGCCGGATCGAGCTGCGCCTGGCGGAGGGGGCGAACGTCCAGTATGTCCGCCTGCAGCGCTGGCACCGGCGCGCGCGCGAGTTCTCGTTCCAGCGCGCGACCCTGGGCACGGGCGCCACGCTCTCCTCGGCGAACCTCTATCTGGGCGCCAAGATCTCAAAAACGCACGTGGTGACCCGCCTGTCGGGCGCGCATAGCAGCGCGCGGCTCTACGGCTTCGTGTTCGGCCAGGGCGGCCAGCACGTCGACCAGCACACCCTGCAGGACCACCAGGCGCCGCACACCAGCTCCGATTTGCTCGTCAAGGCGGCGCTGCAGGACGACAGCCGCATGGTCTACACGGGCTTGATCCGCATCGCGAATCAGGCGGTGCAGACGTCCGCCTACCAGTCGAATCACAATCTGCTCTTGAGCTCCAGGGCCCGGGCCGAGACGATCCCGATGCTCGAGATCCTGGCCGATGACGTGCAGTGCAAGCACGGCGCGTCCGCCGGCCCGATCAACGAAGACGAGCTCTTCTATCTCCGGACCCGGGGCATTCCGCGCGCGGCGGCCGAGCGGCTGATCGTGATGGGGTTCGTCGAGCAAGTCATCCAGCAGGTCCCGTTCGCGCCCCTGCAGGAGCGCCTCCGCGAGGAGATCGAGGGCGGCCTGCATCAGGCTTCCGGACATGCGTGACTTGAGGGATTCCGCATTCCGAATTCCGCATTCCGAATTTGGCATGCGGTGGAGGATGACGCGATGCCGAACGGTGTGACGGTCGCGAAGAAGGACGACATCCCGGTGGGTGAGTTCAAGCCGGTGGAGGTGCAGGGCAAGCGGCTGCTGTTGTGCCGCACCGAGCAGGGCTTCTACGCCGTGGACGACACCTGCACGCACGACGGCGGCCCGCTGGCGGACGGGTTCCTGGACGGTTCGGCGATCGAATGCCCCCGGCACGGGGCGCGCTTCGACGTCACGACGGGCAAGGTCCTGTGCCTGCCGGCCGCGGTGGGCATCCGCACGTATCCCGTCCGCGCCGACGGCGACGACATCGCAATCACCGTTCTATAGCTCACGTCAAGACGTGAAATGTTCAATGTGTAATGTGTAATGGAACGGCGCCGTTGCAGTGCGCATGACACATCGAACAGGACACCGAGTCGAGGTGATGCCGATAAATTCTGCTTCCATTCGAAATGATTTCCCGATCTTGGCCCGAACGGTCCACGGGAAGCCCCTCGTCTACCTGGACAACGCGGCGACCACGCAGAAGCCGCGCCAGGTGATCGACGCGATCCAGGGCTATTACAGCCGCTACAACGCCAACGTCCACCGGGGCCTGCACGCCCTCTCGGAGGAGGCGACCGAGGCCTATGAAGCCGCGCGCGCGCGCACCGCGGCATTCATTCACGCCCCGTCGGAGCGCGGCATCGTCTTCACCCGCAACGCGACCGAAGCGCTGAATCTCATGAGCTACGCATGGGCGCGGCGCCGGCTCAAGGCGGGCGATGAGATCCTGCTCACCGAGATGGAGCACCACTCCAACCTCGTGCCGTGGCAGCTCGCGGCCAAGGACACGAGCGCGACCCTGCGCTTCCTGCCGGTCACCGATGACGGCCGGCTGGACCTGTCGGCGCTCGGCACCATGCTGACGCCCCGGACGAAGCTGGTGTCCGTCACGCTGATGTCGAACGTGCTGGGCACGATCAACCCCGTCCGGGAGATCGCGGACGCCGCGCGGCGCGCGGGCGCGCTCATGGTCGTGGACGGCGCGCAGGGGGTGTCGCACCTGCCGGTCGACGTGACGGAGCTGGGTTGCGACGCGCTGGCGTTTTCCGCGCACAAGATGCTGGGTCCCACGGGCGTCGGGATCCTCTACGCCCGCGAGGAGCTCCTGGAATCGATGGACCCGTTCCTCGGGGGCGGGGAGATGATCTCGGACGTGCAGCTGACGACCTCGACGTGGAACGACGTGCCCTGGAAGTTCGAGGCGGGCACGCCCAACATCGGCGGGGTCATCGCGTTCGGGGAGGCCCTCGCGTATCTGGAGCGTCTGGGCATGGCACAGGTCCGCCGGCACGAGCAGGCGCTGTGCGCCTATGCGCTCGAGCGGCTCGCCGAGACGCCGGGCGTCACCGTCTACGGCCCTCCGGGCGCCGAGGACAGGGGCGGCGTCATTTCATTCAACATCGACGGGCTGCACCCGCACGATGTCGGCACGATCTTCGACGGAGAAGGAGTCGCCATCAGGGCCGGCCACCACTGCGCGAAACCGCTGATGCGGCGCCTGGGCGTCGCGGCGACGGCGCGCGCGAGCTTCTACGTGTACAACACCCGGGAGGACGTGGACCGGTTCCTGGCGGCCATCGAGGCGACCAAGGCGTTCTTCTTCCGCAGCGGGCGCAGCCCGTCCCCGAAGCCGGTGGGCTGATGATGAAGCCCCAAGAGCGGAGATCGCACTCTTCCGATCAGCACCCGCGGGGCGGAATCCCGAGCGAGCCCGTCCCGCAAGGACGGGGCGGGGCGAGTCGAGGGATCGAGGAGCTGAACGAGCTGTATCGCGAGGTCATCCTGGATCACTTCAAGAGCCCGGCGCGCCGCGGGGAGCTCCCGCAGGCCCAGGTGCGAGCGTCGGGTAACAACCCGCTCTGCGGGGACGAGTTGGGCATCGACCTCGAGTTCGACGGCGGGCGCGTGGTGCGGGCGCGGTTCCACGGGAAGGGCTGCGCCATCAGCCAGGCGGCCGCGTCGATGTTGGCTGCGCAGCTGGAAGGGAAGACCCTGGAGGAGATCGTGCGCCTCATCGGGGCTCTGAAGGCGTTGATGCGCGGAGAGGATCCGCCGGAGGAGCTTGATCTGGGCGACCTCGAGGCGCTCGCGGGCGTGCGGAAGTTTCCGGTGCGCGTGAAGTGCGCGGCGCTCTCCTGGAACGTCGTCGAGCAGGGCCTCTCCGAATATCAAAGCAGGGTGGGGACATGAGCGGTGGAGTTCGGAATTCGGAATTGGGAATTCGGAATCGAGCGGTCAAGCGTTGGATTCCGCATTCCGCATTCCGAATTCCGCATTTGGCACCGGTGCCTATTTGGTGCTGAGGGGGACGAGATGGCCGTGTCGGAACAGCAGGTCATGGACTCGCTCAAGCCGGTGGAGGATCCCGAGCTGCATCTGGGCATCGTGGACCTCGGCCTGATCTACCGGGTCGACGTGACGCCCGCCGGCGAGCGCGAGGGAGACGAGGTGAAGGTCACCATGACGTTCACCTCGCCGTTCTGCCCCTACGGGCCGCACTTGAAGACCGCCGTCGAGCGGACGGTCGCGCTGGTTCCGGGCGTGTCGAAGAGCACCGTGTCCATCGTGTTCAGCCCCCCGTGGGATCCGCGGACGATGGCGACGGAAGACTGCAAGGTCGCCCTGGGACTGGGCGGCTGGGACGAAGGGGACGATGGGGAAGACCAGGATGACGCGTTCGGAGCCCCCGGTGCGGGCGCGAGCCCCTCGCCTTGAGCGGGCCGTGGCGGCGCGCGTGCGGGGCGTTCATATTCTGGACGCGATCGGCGGCACGCCGGTGCTGGAGCTCACGGCGATCCAGCGCGAGGCGCCCGGCGTGCGCCTCTTGGCCAAGGCGGAGTGGTTCAATCCGAGCGGTTCGGTAAAGGCGCGCGCCGCGGCCGCGATCGTGGCGGAAGCCGAAGCGGACGGCCGGCTGGGCCCTGACTCGGTGCTCCTGGACGCCTCATCGGGGAACACCGCGCTCGCGTACGCAATGATCGGCGCCGCCCGAGGGTATCGCGTGGTGCTCTGCGTTCCCAAAAACGCGAACCCCCAGGTCATGGACGCGCTCAAGGCCTACGGCGCAGAGGTCGTCCGCACGGACCCCATGCAGGGCTCGGACGGCGCCATCCGGGAGGCCCGCCGCCTGGCGGCCGAGGACCCGAAATTCGTGTACCTCGATCAGTACAACAACGACGCCAACTGGCGCGCCCACTACCGCACGACCGCGGAGGAAATCTGGAAGCAGACCGGGGGCGCCGTCACGCATTTCGTGGCCGGCCTCGGCACGACCGGGACGTTCATCGGCACGACGCGCCGGCTGAAGGAACTCAACCCCGGCATCCGGGCGCTCGCCGTTCAGCCCGCGACGGCTCTGCACGGCCTGGAAGGACTCAAGCACCTGGAGTCGGCCATCGTGCCTGGCTTTTACGACCACGCGGTCCCCGATGAGACCCTCTTCATCTCGACCGAGGACGCCTATGCGGCCGTCAAGCGGCTCGCGCAGGACGAGGGGGTGCTCGTCGGCCCCTCCTCCGGTGCCGCGCTGGCCGCGTCGCTGGCGCTGGCGAAGCGGCTGGCCGTCCAGCCGAGAAACGGCCGGTACGCGATCGTCATGATCTTTCCCGACTCCGGCGACCGCTACGTCGCCGAAGGCCTCTTCTCCTCCTCCCTCGACCATACCTTCTCCTCCTAACCCAAAGTGACAGTCACTTTTCCCGCTTTGAAAAGTGACTGTCACTTTGGCTGG
>DASWKB010000048.1:0-24156 GCA_036396895.1 bacterium
GATTGCGGCCCACGGGCGCAATCAGGGGCAGATCATGCGCGAGGTCATGAGCCGGCTGGCGGGCGCGGTGGACGGCAAGCAGGTCAGCCAGCTGGTCGCTGCGCGGCTGAAGCGCGCCGGCGGAGGCGGCTGAGCATGGCGGATGCCGCGCTCCGGAAACCGGCTCCCTCGCCGCGCAAAGGCCGCCCGAAGGCGCTGATCAACCCCGACAGCTGTACCGGGTGCGAGGTCTGCGTGGCGGTTTGCCCGGTGGACTGCATCGACAAGGAACCCGGGGCGGAGCATCCGGGTCTCAACGCCGTCTGCATCATCGATCAGCCGAAGTGCATCGGCTGCTGGTTGTGCGAGAAAATCTGTCCCTGGGATGCCATCACGATGGTGCCGCCCCAGGAGGCCCCGGCGGTGCCTGCCGCCGGGCCCACCGGGCCGGCTGCGGGATGAGCGAGCCCATGTCTCCCGATCCGGTTCAGAAACCCGGCCCAGAGGCGCCGGTCCCCCAGAGCCCCGTTGCGGACGCGCAGATCGGCCTCGATGCTTTTCAGCGTGTCCATCTGAGGATCGGTACGATCGTGGCGGCGGAGGCCCACCCTGGCGCCGATCGCCTCCTGGTCCTTCGCGTCGATGTGGGGGAGGGAAGTCTCAGACAGCTCGTCGCCGGGATCCGGGCGCAGTACGCGCCGGAGACCCTGATCGGCCGTCAGGTCGTGGTGGTGGCCAACCTCAAGCCCGCGCGCCTGCGCGGGGTCGAGAGCCAGGGTATGGTCCTGGCGGCGTCCGGGGAAACCGGGCCCGTCCTCCTCAGTCCAGACTCGCCTGTTCCTCCGGGCAGTATCGTGAAATAAGCTGGTCTGAAGCTGGATGCTAGACGCTGGAGGCTGGAACATTCACCTGAACATTCCAGCTTCAAGCCTCTAGCGTCCAGCATCAGCGCGGCTCAATGTCTCGCTAGGGCCTTCCGTGCTTCTCGTTACTGAAATTGTGTTCCTGATCGTGTTTTGGAGCTGGGCGGTCTGCGCCGCGGTGTTCCTCAGGCAGACGCTCGTCCGGCGGACCCTCCAGGCCGAGCCCGTCACTCCCGAATTGTTCAGTCTGCCGGCCGAACCCATCACGTTTCCCGCGACGGACGGCGCGCGCCTCGCCGGATGGGCCATCAGGAGCGACGATCCGGAGCGGGCATGGATCATCTGCTGCCACGGGCTCGAACACTCAGCCGGGAGCCTCCTGGAAGTCGCCCTGGGGCTGCACATGGCGGGCTTCAACCTTCTCTTGTTCGATTTCCGCGGACACGGCGCAAGCGCCGGCAGGACGACCTCGTTCGGATGGACCGAGCAGCGGGATCTGGAGGGGGCCTTGGCGTATCTGGGACGCCTGAACGACGTGCCGGCGAGGCCGTACGGCGTCTACGGCGTGTCGATGGGAGCCGCCGTGGCGCTGCTCGTGGGCGCGCGGGATGAGCGCATCGGAGCCGTCGTGGCGGACAGCCCGTACGCGAACCTGCGGGAGATGCTGGCGGGCTATCTGAAGGCCAGGTACCCGTATGCGCCGCGATGGCCCGTGCTGGCGTACCTGGAGCTGACCTACCGGCTCAGGTACGGGGCCTGGCCGTCACGCGTCGCGCCGGAACGGGCGGCTCGAGAGTTTCAGGAGCGCCGGCTCTTGCTGATCGGCGGAACCGAGGACAAACGGACTCCATCCGAGGGACTTCGGAAGATTGCGGCGGCAGTCAAGGGAGGCTCCGCCCAGTTGTGGCTTGTGCCGAAGAGCGGCCATTTGGAATCGTTTAGCGCGAACCGGAGGCGGTATCTGGAGCGGGTTGCTGGATTCCTGGACGGTGCGGTCGCGCAGGTTTAAGCCCGCGTTTGCTACGGGACGCTATTTAACAGAATGTATATTATAGGACGTTATTAAGAGGACGATATGACGATGTTCTGAATGCCTGACGATGGATTACGTGCCGATTGGAAGTTTGGCGAGGATACGGCCGCCTTCCTCGCGGATCGGAATTCGGCGCAATGTGAATGCGCTTGCCTGCGGGACCGTTTCTCCGGTGTGGACGTCGAACGTCCATCCGTGCCGGGCGCACCGGATGACCGAGTTCTCAAGGCGGCCCTGAGAGAGCGGCGCCGCGGCGTGCGGACAGCGATCCAGGCAGGCAAACAGCCGCCCGGCGGCTCTTCCGAGGATGATGTCGATGCCGGAGGCCTGCCTCTCCTCAATGTCGCCTTCTTGGAGGCTGTCCGCCGGCCCGGCATCGACATAGCCGTCCCGGTCCTCAGGCATTGCTGTCGGCCTCGTTCGTGGGCCGGTCTTCAAGAATGACCGTGACGGGACCGTCATTGTCCAGGCTGACGAGCATGTCGGCCTGGAAGACGCCGTGACTGACGGGCTGATGGCGCACGGCGACCTCCCGGACGAATGCCAGAAAAAGCGTTCGCGCCGCCTCGGGCGGCGCGGAGGTATGAAAACTTGGCCGGTGGGATTCCAGGAGTTCGGATTCCCCTGCGGCGAACCCCACGAGCACGAGCAGTCCCGTTCCGATGGCCGCCGCTTCCCTGCCATCCACGCTGACGGACGCCCGGCGCACCCGCTGGATCACCGCGCGCATGCCGGGTCGGGTCACTCCACGCCTGGGTCGTGGCTGATCGCGCGCGGAACCGGCTGCCAGGCGTAATCCGGAAGCTCCATTCCGGGATACGGCGAGGCGAAGCCGTTCGGGTACGCCACGGGAAACGTCAGGAGCTCATAGGCGCCGGTTCCTGTGCGAATGACCGTGAGGCTGGTGCCGCGGACGAGCCCCATCCCGAGTCCTTGGAAGGGGTTCGGGTCCTGTTTGCCCATATGGACCTGCTTGAAGATCTCGAGCCACCCGGTCAGCAGGTTCACCGCGCCCCTGCCGGCTTTATTGATGGGATCCTGCGCGTGCGCCAGAGGAGTGAAGCTGATGGCCATGACCATGACGGCCGCAATCATCACTTGTCGCATCCTCATCCGGGCTCCTTTTGGTTTGTTGCATTGTACCGTGATTGCATCGCGTCCGGCAATAGGATCGCTGATGCTCTCTGGTCGGAGGCTGGATGCTCGATGCTAGAAGCTGGAACGTCGGTTCCGTCTAATCCGTCATTTCCGTCTGTTCCGTCCGTGGCCCGTTCTCTTACGGACGGAACTGATGGACCGACGGTATGGACGATCGTGCATTCCAGCTTCCAGCTTCAAGCCTCCAGCTTCCGGCCGGCCAAGGGGCGGACGAGGCGGAGGATCCGGTTCCGGAGCGCGGGTGCGGATCGGACGACCTCATCGGCCTCGCGCAGATAGGCGGGCGGCAGCGAGCTGGCCAGCGCGAGGATCATGCCCGCGCCGGCCCGCCGGGCCGACCGGATGCCGTACGGGGCGTTTTCAACCACCAGCGCGCGCCCGGGCGGAATCCGGAGCGCGCGCAGGGCCTTGCGGTACGGGCCGGGATGCGGCTTTCCGCGGCGGACCTGATCTCCCGTCACGATGGCGTCGAACCATCGGCGCACCCCTTCCGGCACGACGCGCCGGACTTCGCGGCTTGAGGTGCCCGTGACGAGCGCGAGGCGCAGGCCCGCCTCACTGAGCCGGCTCAGCAGCGTGCCCCAGCGGCGCGGAACCTTCACCCGAGTGGCCAGCGCGGGAAACCGGCGCTCCTTCTCCGCCAGGAGCCGTGTCGCCAGACCGGGCGGCGAGGTCGAAGCCCTGCGGGCGCGCCGCCGGCGTCCATCCGTGCCGGCGAAGTCTCGCCGCGCCACCGCGCGGCGGACGATGTCGCGAGCGGTGACGGCGCCGGGTTCGCCTTCGCGCGCGTAGATGTCCTTCGTGCCGACCCGCAGTCCGAATGTCCGGCAGGCGTCGCGCCAGGCTTTCGCATGCAGCGGCATGGTGTCGATGAGGACGCCGTCCAAGTCGAAGAGAACGGCGAGGGGACGGAACTGCGGCCTGCGGGAGCGGCGCGGCATCCGGGTGATGCTCAGTCGCCCAGCCAGCGGCGGCGCAGCTCGTCCGTGATGGCCTGGGCCGGCAACGTCGAGGGACCGGGTTTATCCTGAGGCTCCTCGGGAACGCCTCGGCCTCTTCCCTGCTTCGGACTCCGGCCGAGTTCCAGCAGCCACCGGCAGGACTCGCGGCGGCTTGCGTGGACGCGGGCCGTCTGGATGAGCTCCCCGTCATCGGAGACCAGGACGAGGCGCCGGGGCGCGCTGTGGGAGCGGATGCGGCGCTGGATGAAGGCATCCGCGCTGGGCGAGGCGAACTGGATCGTGACGCGGCCGCCCGACGGAAACGAGGAGGTGTCCGGCCCGTCGAAGACGAGGATCACGCGCGCCACGTCGAACGGCCATGGGGCCTGCGACGCGTGCGCGGCCACCCGCGCGCGGGCGTCCGCCAGCTTCAGCCGGTCCCAGGCGGGATGCTGCTTGATGACGTTGTAGCCGTCGATCAGGACGTCATAGCCCGTTCGAGACATCACGCCTCGATGACAGGTCTGAAGCTGGAAGCTGGATGCTGGAAGCTGGCATCATTGGCGTGAACCAGCCGTCCGCTATTCCAGTCTCCAGCTTCTCGCTTCCAGCTTCCGACAAATGCACAAAGGCACAGCCTACGTTCTCTGTGCCTCTGTGCCGGCCCGCCGACGCGCAGAGCGCGAGGCGGGGCCGCTCTGTGTCTCTGTGGTGACTCGCTTAGTCGGCCTTGAAGATCCCGCGGTCGTTGGGCTTCTGCTCCCAGCTCCCGTGGGCGAACACGAACTCAGGCAGAATCAAGGGCTTGTAGTCTTTCGGAGCCTCGATCGGGAACGTGACGACTTCATAGACGCCGGCGAGCCCTCTGGCCACGCCGCGGGCGACTCCCTGGAGCGTGCCGACCGTGATCCCGGCGAGGTAGCCTTCACGGCGGCCGACGATGTCCATCATGCGAAGGATTTCGCCCGGGAACGTGCCCACGTTGGCGATGCCGCGGCCGAGCTTGCGCATGGACGAGTGGAGGTAGGGGCACTCGCCCATCATGCCGCACGTGGCGCATGCCTCGCCCCCGTCCTTCATATAGGGGCAGCTCTTTCCTTCGCCCGCATGGGCCGTCTGCGGTACAAGAAGCAGGCCCGCCAGGGCCATCGCGCACAGGGCGCCGCCGAGCCACGTTCGTGCCCGAGGTATCATCAAGCCCTCCTTCGGTTCCTGCCGCCATCTGCGGCACGGCTGTATTCTAACCCGTTCCGTATCCAATTTGCAGGAATTTCTCAATCGGAGCGCTGACCACCTGCCGGCTGCTCTGCCGAGCTGGACCTTCCCGTCCGCGCCACCAGGCACCCCGCAAGCAGGAGGAGGGCGGTCCACGAGGCCAGCCCGTTGACCAGCCGGCTGGTGCCCGTCAGCCACGACCAGGAGAGATCCTGGAAATCGACGAGGTGCTTGTTGACTCTGGCCCCATAGGCGAGCGCGGCGTGCAGGCCGATCGGGAGCCACAACCCGCGGCTGCGGAGCGCCGCCAGCGCCAGCACGCTCCCAAGGAGGAACAACCCGGCCAATTCCCGCCAGGCGGCGGCGTGGAGCGTGTGCTCCCTAAGGTGGATCACCGCGAAGATCGCGCTTGTGGTGATGATGCCGAACGCCTTCGAGACGCGGCTCAGGTGCTCCAGGAGATAGCCCCGGAAGACCGCCTCTTCGATGACGGCCACCAGCAGCGCGCCGGGGATAAACAGGATCACGGTGCGCCAGAGACGAAAGGTTTCCTCGGTGATGCGGATATAGACGGAGCCGCTTGCGAGGCCGGCGAGCAGGAGGCCGGCCAGGACGAATGACCCAAGGAGCAGCCCCTCCGCCAGCTCACCCTTCCCCGCTCTGAAGCGGCTCACGCCGTACGAGGAGAACGTCCGGCCCTCCGAGCGTTTGACGCGCCACCAGAGCGCGATGACCGCCGCGGAGGAGGCGCAACGCCTGAAAATCCTCCACCAGGACAGGTCCAGCCAGGAGGAGAGCAGGAGCCAGCCCACCAGGCTGCCCGCGAGCGCCAGCCCCACCGTGAGCAGCCCGTATGCCGTCGCTGACGCGAGCCCGGCTCGCCAGTCGCTCACTTTCATCGATGCTGCGGTGTCTTTCATTCTGATTGACGGGTCTGAGGCTGGAAACTAGAGGCTTGAAGCTGGAATGAACGGGCAGTTCCTGGAATCGAAATTTCCAGCTTCCAGTATCCATCGTCCAGCTTCCGAATGATATGACAAAAACGAACGCCCCCCTGTCTGAGCGTCAGACAGGGGGGCGCCGATTCACCGCGCCGCGATCAGAACTTCACGCTGACCGAGGTGACCACTTCCTGCGCGGAGCTGTCCCGGCCCTGCCGGTACGTGCTGCCGGGGAGGAAGAGCGCGTAGAGCACCCCGAGCTGCACGTCATCCGTATAGTCGTACACCACCTGCGCGTCCCACTCGGTGCCCGCGAAGCGCTGGCGCTTCGAGACTGCGGAGCCGGCACCCGCGCCCGAGGGCAGCGCGCCGACGTCCAGGATGAATACCGAGAGGCGGTTGCTCACGGTCAGGTCCTCGATCGGCATCAGGCTGCCGAAGACCGACAGCTGGTGCTGGTTCGTGGCCGAGCCCGTGCAAGGGTTGCCCACCGTTCCGTTGGAGAAGCACAGCTGGGTCGGAGGGTAGAACGCGGCCGCGGTCGGGTTCTGGAACTCGCGCAGGGCCGTCGTGAAATAGCCGCGCGCCATCGGATCCCAGCCGCCCACCGCACCGTCCACGTCCTTGCCGGAGAAGAAGATCCACTCGGCGCCGACCGAGGGCATCATCGCGGCATCCGCGAAGCCCATTTCAGCCCCGAGGTTGAACGCCCACGCCTGCTGCGAGTCGCCTGAAATCTGCACGCCGGCCGGATCAGTCGTCCGCTTGCCGAACTGATAGGCCGCCTCGCCCCAGACCGTGGTGCCGTCCGCCGGCATCACACTGCCTCGCAATCCGACCGTGGTGACCGAGCCGTCCCGGCCGTCCGGGTTCAGCGCGCTCGCCACGACCTTGTCGCGCTTGTTCAGGAAGTACGTTTCGAGCTCCGCGCTTTGGTCTTCCAGGCGCGTGCTGAGGTTGACGCCCTGCAGGGTGACGTCATCGGGAAGCCCGATGGTGCGCTCGTCCTGCTTGACGTACACGTAGTCGAGGCTCACGGGCAAATCGACCGCCGCCGCGCCGGAGAGGTCAAGCGTTGCGCGGATCGCGTCGAACGCCGTGAAGTCCGTGAACTCGTTCGCGGTGATGGAGTCGTTCCGGTCGCCGCCTCCGTTGATCAATCCGGGGATCAGGTTGCTGCCGAGCACGAACCCGCGGCCCCAGACGATCGGCTGGGTTCCCACCGTCACATCAACCGGCGAGTAGAACGCGTTCTTGAGCTTCACGTAGGCCTGGCTCAGGTCGAAATCACCGGTCGCCGCCGTCGGCACGTTCCAGTCGCGCTCGTTGGCGAGCCGGATGAACGCGGCGACGTTCTCGGTCAGGTCCGCCCCGATGTTCACCCCGACCGTGCTCATCAGGAAGTCGTCTTCCCGACGAAGCGTGGCGATGGTCTCGTCGTTGTCACTCAGGTTCAAGTTCTCCCGGTGGAACGCACGGACGGTGACGTCACCGCCCACCCGGACGTTCTGGACTTCCGCCATGGCAGGTCCCCCTGCCAGCAGGAGTCCCAGAAGGACTGCGCTGCCTTGAAGCGTAGCCTTCACCATCCACTCCTCCTTTCGAGTTCTTCCCTCCGCCGCCCCGTCACCGCTTGAAGCGCCTGTCGCTTCGCCCGGCGTGCGGCGCCTCCACGGACCCAGCGCATCTCGTCCCCCGAGACGACCGTGTGGCGCTTCCCTCTCCATCGTGCATGAGGGGGCGGGGGGGAAAGCCCCGCTGCTTACATTGCCCTTACAATAAGTACGGCGCCCCTGAGTGTCAAGCGCTATTTTTCAGGGATGCTATGCATTTCTGACAAACGCTAAGCGTTGTGACGGCTAAAGGAAACGTCAATCTTCGCGATAGATCCAGAAACCTCGAAGCCGGCCTATCCGTTTAGCCGGAAAGAACCCTCTCGTTCGCCACGTTTCACGTTACGCGTTGCGCGTTACACGGCGTCCAGTTTCGTGGATGATTGGTGCGCCTGGGAGGATTCGAACCTCCGACACGGGGTTTAGGAAACCCCTGCTCTTCCACACTGAGCTACAGGCGCAAATCACGGAACATGGTGTCAAATGCGGAATGCGGAGTTCGGAATGCGGAATTCCGCATTCCCAATTCCGAATTCCCAATTTGGCGCCTTGTTAACGGCGGTGAGGGCGGCGGGGTCGCGCCCGCTTGGCGGCGCGGGTCCGCGCGCGCCCCGCGCGACGGCGGCCGCGCGGGGTCGGCTTCGCGGGCTCGTCCGTTGCGGCGCGGCCCCGATTGGCGGCCAGCCCGATCGTGGCCGCCGCGAGCGCGGCCGTCGCCTGGATGCCGACGGCATCCTGGTGCTCATCCGCGGCCAGCATGGCGCGCAGCTTGGCCATCGCGGCGACCTCGATCTGGCGGACGCGTTCCCGCGTGATCCCGAAGAACTTCGCGGTCTCTCCGAGGGTGCGGCTGATGCCGTCCGCCAGGCCGTAGCGGAGCTCGATGACCCGGCGCTCGCGGTCGGACGTCTGCTTGAGGAGCGAATCGATCCGCTCATGCTGGAGGAAGCGGGTGATGTCCTCGTGCGGCGATGTGCCGGAGGTGCTCTGGAGGAGGTCGATCATTTCGGTCTCCCCATCGTCGCCGACGGGGGTCTCAAGCGACGTGGTCTGCGAGGTGCTGACGAGCTCCTGGAGGCGTTCGATGCGCTCGATGGGTAGGCGCATGCGCCGGCTGACCTCGCGGGGACTGGGTTTGCGGCCGAGCTTCTGGGTCAGCCCTTCCGAAACGCGCTTGAACTTGGACAGCAGCTCGGTCATGTACACCGGGATCCGCACGGTCTTGCCCTGATTCGCGATGGCGCGCGTGATGTACTGCCTGATCCACCAGGCGGCGTACGTCGAGAAGCGGAACCCCTTTTTCGGGTTGTACTTCGTCACGGACTTCATCAGGCCGAGGTTCCCTTCTTCGATGAGATCCAGAAGGGGCACGCCGAGGTGGGAGTAGCGCTTGGCGATGTTGATGACCAGGCGCAGGTTGGAGAGCGTCATCTGGCGCTTGGCCTTCTGATCGCCCTTCCGGATGCGCGTGGCCAACTCGATCTCCTGCTTGGCGGTCAGCAGGGGGATCGACTTGATGTCCCGCAGGTACGAGCGGATCGGATCCATTGAGGAGCGCCGTCCCTCACGCGTCCGCGCGAGGGACGGCGGCACGGTTACGCCTTCTTTTTCTCCCGGAGCGCCGCCTGACCCGCGGCGAGCCGCGCGACGGGGACCCGGTAGGGCGAACAGGACACGTAGTCGAGGCCCGCGCGGTGGCAGAAGTCGATCGAGCTCGGCTCGCCGCCGTGCTCGCCGCAGATGCCCACCTTGAGATTCCTGCGGGTCGAGCGGCCCTTCTGCACGCCGATGCGGATCAGCGCCCCGACGCCTTCCTGGTCGAGCTTGGCGAAGGGGTCGTCCGGCAGGATGCCCGCCTTGAGATAGGCCGGGAGGAATTTGCCGACGTCGTCGCGCGAAAACCCGAACGTCATCTGCGTGAGATCATTCGTGCCGAAGCTGAAGAACTCCGCGGACTCGGCGATGGCGTCCGCCACCATGGCCGCCCGCGGCACCTCGATCATGGTGCCGACCAGATACGGGACCGCCGCCTGGTACCGCTCCATGGTCCGCTTCGCCACGGCGTCGATCGTCCGCTTCGCCATGATGAACTCCTGGGGATGTCCCACGAGCGGCACCATGATCTCCGGCAGGACCTTGACCCCGTCCTTGGTGAGCTCGCAGGCGGCTTCCAGGATCGCCTGCGCCTGCATCTCGTTGATTTCAGGATAGGAGATGCCCAGCCGGCAGCCCCGGTGTCCGAGCATCGGGTTGAGCTCCCGCAGGCGCTCGACGGCGTCCCGCACGTCCTGCAGCGGGATCCCGACCTGCTTGGCGAGGCGCTCCTGATCCTCGGGCGAGTGCGGGAGGAACTCGTGCAGCGGCGGGTCCAGGAGCCGGATGGTGACCGGCAGGCCCTGCATCGCCTCGAGGATATCGATGAAGTCTTGCTTCTGGAACGGCAGCAGCTTCGCCAGCGCGGCCTTGCGCGCCTGCGTGTCCTTCGCGAGAATCATCTCCCGCATGACCGGGAGCCGCTCCTCGCCGAAGAACATGTGCTCCGTCCGGCACAGGCCGATGCCCTCCGCGCCGAATTCGCGCGCCACCTTGGCGTCCTGCGGGGTGTCCGCGTTCGCCCGGACGCTGAGGCGGCGCGCGGCGTCCGCCCATTCCAGGAGCTGCTCGAAGTCGCCGGTGATCTGCGGCTCGACGAGCGGCACGGGCCCGAGGATGACCTCGCCCGTGGTGCCGTTGAGCGTGATGATGTCGCCCTGCTTGACGGTCGCGCCGCCCACGCGGAAGAGGCGTTCCTCTTCCCGGATGGCGATGTCGCTGCAGCCGACGACGCAGCACTTCCCCATCCCGCGGCCGACCACGGCCGCGTGGCTCGTCATCCCGCCGCGGGCGGTGAGGATGCCCTGGGCCGCGTTCATGCCGCCGATGTCCTCCGGGGACGTCTCATCCCGCACGAGGATCACCTGCTCGTTCTCGGCCTCCGCGAGCTCGATCGCCGTATGCGCGTCGAACACCACCTTGCCGACGGCGGCGCCCGGCGAGGCGGGCAGCCCCTTGGCGACCACCGTGGGTTTCGCCTTGGGGTCGATCATGGGGTGGAGCAGCTGGTCGACCTGCGACGCGTTGACGCGCAGGATGGCCTCCTCCCGTCCCAGGAGCCCCTCCTCGACGAAATCGTGCATGAACTTGACGGCGGCGGCGGCGGTGCGCTTGCCGGTCCTCGCTTGGAGCATGTAGAGCTCGCCCTCTTCGACCGTGAACTCGAGGTCCTGCACTTCCTTGAAATATTTCTCGAGGTGCCGGCCGATCTCGACGAGCTTGTCGTGGATCTCCGGGAACGCCTCCTTGAGCTGCTGGACCGTCTTCGGCGTCCGGATGCCCGCGACGACGTCTTCGCCCTGCGCGTTCACGAGGTACTCGCCGTAGAACACGTTCTCCCCGTTGCCCGGGTCGCGGGTGAAGCACACGCCCGTGAGGGAGGTCTCGCCCATGTTGCCGAACACCATGGACTGGATGTTGACCGCCGTGCCGAGGCTGTGCGGGATGCTGTTGAGGCGGCGGTAGACGTTCGCGCGCTCGTTGTTCCAGGAGCTGAACACGGCGTTGATCGCCCGCGTGAGCTGGTCGAAGGGGTCGTCGGGGAACTCGAGGCCTTTCACCCGTGTGATGAGCGCCTTGTAGTCGCCCACCAGCGCCTTCAGCGCGTCCGCGGGGAGCTCCGCGTCCGTCTTGACGCCCGCCCGGTCGCGTGTCGCGTGGAGCAGCTTCTCGAACTGCTTGAGCTCGACGTCCAGCACGACGTTGCTGAACATCTGGATGAACCGCCGGTAGGCATCATAGGCGAAGCGGGGGTTGCCCGTCTTCTTGATGAGCCCCTCGACCGTTCGGGTGTTGAGTCCGAGGTTCAGGATCGTGTCCATCATGCCCGGCATGGAGACGGGCGCGCCCGAGCGCACGGACACGAGCAGCGGGTTCGCCGGGTCGCCGAAGCCCTTCTTCGTGACGGATTCCAGCCAGGCCATGGCCTCGCGCACGTCCTGTTCCAGGCCCTCCGGCCAGCCGGTTTCGCCCTCGTCATACTGCCGGCAGACCTCCGTGGAGATGGTGAAGCCCGGCGGGACCGGCACGCCCAGATTGGTCATTTCGGCGAGGTTGGCGCCTTTGCCGCCGAGGAGCGCTTTCATGTCCGCACGCCCGTCCGCCTTGCCGGCGCCGAAGCGATACACGCGCTTCGCCGCGCCCGACTGGCCCGGTGAGGCGGATTGCGGACGGTCATTGACGGCGACGGACACAGACTTCTTCATGACACCGGCTCCTCGTGTTGGACGATCGATAATTTCGACAGGTCGGCAACCCGATCAGTATACAACGCGTGAATCGCCTTGAGCAAGGACAGACGATTCCGACGGACCGGCTCGTCCGGGACGTTGACGAGCACGCGGGCGAAGAACTCGTGCA
The DNA here is from genome assembly GCA_036396895.1 of bacterium. Lineage (GTDB taxonomy): Bacteria > Omnitrophota > Gorgyraeia > Aquiviventales > Aquiviventaceae > DASWKB01. The sequence goes on from DASWKB010000048.1 coordinate 12,196, forward strand.
GGACCCGGTGGAAGGCCCGCCCGAACCGGCGGGTCGCCTCGCCGTACCGGCGGCCGTCCGCCAGCGCGGCGAACGCGCCGCGCTCAGCTTCGAACACGTCCCAGAGCGCGCGCTCTTCCGGCGCGTCCAAGCGCGCGGCCTCGACGGGTCCGAGCGCGACCGGGGCGGCCTTGAGGATGTTCGCGGTGCGCTCGATGACCTTCGCCGCCTTGAGGAGATCCGGGTCCCGGTACAGGTCCTGGAGCATCCGGATTCGGGTCATGGCGTCCGCAAGATCATGGCGGGGCCCGTTCCGGATGACGGCATCGATGCAGTCGGCGGAGGGGGCGGCGCGGTGCGCGCGCTCCCCTTCCCTGGCGGGCCAGGCGAAGGTGTAGAGCCGCTCCAGCAGGTAGGTGTGGACGCGGCGGCCGATGTCGGCGGTGCGCGCTTCGTCGAGGCCTTCGAACGGGCGCATCCGGCTTCGGGCCGCGAAGAGCGCGTCAAGCGGAAGCGGCCGTCCCGTGAGCCAGGCGATTTCGACGATGCCCTGCGCGGCGCGCCGGAGGCCGAAGGGATCCTGGTCTCCGGTCGGCTCCTTTCCAATCCCGAAGTATCCGGTCAGGGTGTCGTACTTGTCCAGCAGCGCGAGCGCGCGCCCGATGAGCGTATCGGGGGCGCGTCCGCCGGCGGGCAGATACTGTTCCCCGATGGCGTCGGCGACCGCCGCGGGCTCCCCCGCGGCGCGCGCGTAGGCGCGTCCCATGACGCCCTGCAAGGTCGGGAATTCTCTGACCATCGTGCTGGCGAGATCGGCTTTCGCCATTCCGCACGCCTGGTCCAACTGATCCGACTCTTCGCGCGCCAGCTGCCAGGCTTCGGCGAGCGTCCTCGAGAGCGCCGTGAGCCGTTCGGTCTTCTCCGCCATCGAGCCGAGCTGTTCGTGGAACGTGACGCCCGAGAGCCGCGCGGCCATCTCGCGGAGCGGGACGGCCCGGTCCTGATTCCAAAAGAGCAGGCTGTCGGCGAGGCGGGCGTTCAGGATCTTCTCCACTGTGATGCGGACGTCGCCGGGCCGTCCGGGCGTGCCGTCCAGGATTCCGACGAACGCCGGCACTGGCGAGCCGCGGCGGTCCTCGATGGCGACGACGCGCTGGTGCTTCGCCATGCTGGCCAGCAGCACGTCGCGCGGCAATTCGAGGAACGCCGGATCGAACCGGCCGAGCATGGCGACGGGACGCTCGGTCAGATGCGTGACTTCATCGATCAGGCCGTGCGCGGCCGCTTCCGGTACGGGGCGGCCTCCGGCCAGGGCGGCGGCGCGCGCGACGAGCCGCTTGATCCGGTCCCGCCGCCGGCCGTGGTCCAAGAGGATCCCGCATCGCTTGAGCGCGCGCAGATAGGCGGCCGCGGACGCAACGGGGACGCTGCGCGGCGCACGCGGCCCCCCCACTCGCGTGGCCGGGCCGGCCGCGAGGCGGCCCGCTCGAGCGCGGATGAGCCGGGTGCCGTAGCGGGCCGCGAGCCAGCGGATCGGCCGCGCGAAGCGCATGCCGCTCTCGTCCCATCGCATCATCTTCGGCGCGCGCAGCGCGGCGATCAGTTCGGTGAGGAGCGCCGGCAGGACGTGCCGGGCCGGACGCGTCGTTGCCGGCATCACCAGATAGACGTACTCGCCCTTGCCCTCCACCGAGACGAGCTTGACCTGATCGGGCGCGCCTCCGCGTGAGCGGAGAAAGCCAAGGAGCGCCGGCGTCGGCTTGCCTGAGGCGTCATAGGCCGCCCGTGCCGCGGGCCCGCGGATCTCCCCGGCCGGAATGCGCTGAAGGGCGTCGAGCCGCCGCGCGATGAGCGAGAGCCTGCGGGGCGTCCCGAATGTCTCGATCCGGCCCGCCTGCAGGTGCGCCTGCGCGAGGCGCTGCTGGGCCTCCGATTTGAGCTGCGCGATCAGGCCGGGTAGATAATCGGCCGGCAGCTCTTCGGTGCCGATCTCCAGCAACAAATCCGCGTTCGGGGCGCGGGGTGCGGGGCGCGGGGCGCGGCGAAGGGCCGTTCGTTTGCGCTTCATGAACTGTTCCGAATCCGCTTGGGGGCGCGTGTCGTGTATCTCGCCCCCTGCCCCCCGCCCCCCAAACCGCCTTCACGTTCGAGGTAGGTCTCGGCGCAGCGCTTGGCGAGCGCGCGGATGCGCAGGACGAACCGGGGCCGGTCCGATTGGCTGACGGCGCCGCGGGCGTCCAGCATGTTAAAGGAATGGCTGCACTTGAGGAGCTGTTCGTAGGCCGGCGTCAGCAGCCCGGCCTCGAGCAGGCGCCGGGCTTCCCGCTCATGGCGCTCGAACAGGTCCCGGTACAGCGCGATGTCGGCTTCGCGGAAATTCTGCGCGGAGCCTTCCCGCTCCTGCGCCAGGTGCAGCTCCCCATACGTCACGCCGGGTCCCCACGCCAGTCCGTACACGTCGTCTCGACCCTGCACGTACATCGCGATCCGCTCGAGCCCGTAGGTGATCTCGCACGAGACCCGGTCCACGTCGATTCCGCCGACCTGCTGGAAATAGGTGAACTGGGTGACCTCGAGGCTGTCCAGCCAGACCTCCCACCCCAGGCCCCAGGCGCCGAGGGTCGGAGACTCCCAGTCGTCCTGGACGAAGCGAAGGTCGTGATCCTCCAGACGCAGCCCCATCGCCCGCAGACTGTCCAGGTATTGCTGCTGGACGTCGTCAGGGCTCGGCTTGAGGATGACCTGGTACTGGTAGTAGCGCTGCATCCGGAGGGGGTTGTCGCCGAACCGGCCGTCCGTTGGGCGGCGCGAAGGCTGGACGTAGCCGACCCGGCACGCTCGCGGGCCGAGGGCGCCGAAGAACGTGGCCGGGTGGAACGTGCCGGCTCCCATCTCGATGTCATAGGGCTGCACAATGAGACACCCGCGGCGCGCCCAGAAGGCATCCAGCTTCGCGATCATCGTCTGTAAATCAGGTGTCATGGCACCACACAGAGGCGTGGTCGCATAACGCGTCACGTGACACGTGTCACGTGTAACGTGAGATGACCATACCGAATGAAATGGGAACCGGCGAGGGGAATGGGATCATGACATGTCCCGTGTCCCCCGTCCCGGACGTCGGTCGTCCGCTCGTTTCCAGCTTCCAGCTTCTCGCTGTGGTATTCCGCATCCATCCAGCTTCCCGCTAGGCTCTCATGGTTTTGAGGGGGCGGTCGAGACGCCAGATCAGAAAGGCATCCAGGCGCTCGCGCAAGTTCGCGAGCATGCCGGGCGGCATCGGCACGGGACCGGGCGAATCCCCGGCCGCCGCGAGCGCCTCCAGCGCATCCCGGTTGATGGGCTCCGCCCGAGGGTCCTCGTGCAGGCACGACGCGCACAAGAGGCCGCCCTCCCGGTGGCTCCAGTACCCTTCCCGTTCGACGCGCCGGGCGCAGCCTGCGCATTGGTCGATCTGCGGGTGGAATCCGCTCACGCGAAGGAATCGCAGCACGAAGTGCAGCCGCGCGGCTTCCACGTCCGTCCCGGTGGCGAGCGCCAGCCGCTCGAGCGTGTCGCGTAGCAGGACATACACCGGCGGCGCCGGCTCTTCCAGCGGCACGACCGTGTCGGTGAGGTCCACGCAAAACGCGGCCGCGACGGCGGTGTCGAGGTCCCGCTGCAGGGCGCCGAGCCCGTTCATCAGCTCGCACTGGCTGATCAGGTGCAGCTGGCTGCTCCGCGTGTCGTAGAAGACGATCCGGTTGACGGTCAGCGGCTCCATGGCGCTGCGGTAGCGGTTGGGATGGGCGCGCAGCCCCTTCACCAGCCCCTTGAGCTTGCCGAACTCCTGCGTGAGGCACGTCACGACGACGCTGGTCTCGCGGAACGCGTAGCGCCGCAGCACGATCGCATCAGCCGTATGAATGGCCATTCCACACTCCAATGCGGAATGCGGAATCTGACCCCGGCAGTTTATTCCGAATTCCGAATTCCCAATTCCGAATTTGCCACGTGTCGTCGTGTTCGATAGCAGGCGGCCAGGAGGCGGTCTTCGGCACGGCGCATGGCCGCCCGCTCCCGCGCCGTCCCGTCGCGCCGGCCACACCAGTGCAGCAGGCCGTGCACGACGTACCGCGCCAGCTCGTGACGGTACGGGGTTCCCGCCCGGCCGGCGTAGATGCGCGCCCGGTTCGGCGCGATCAGAATCTCCCCCACGACGTCCGGGTCATGAGGTTGCGTCCCGGCCCGCGCGCCATAGCGGAAGCTCAGCACGTCCGTCACGCGGTCATGACCCAGGAACCGGCGGTTGAGGCCTCGCATGCGCCGGTCATCGAGGAAGGTGATCTCGATGCGTCCGCGGGCGCGCATCCTGAGCCGCCGCGCCGCGCACGCCGCCAGCCGGCTCAGCCCCGCGAGGTCCACCGCGGCCCCGCCTCGACGCCCCTCGGTGTGGCCTCGCCCGCGCCGGCGGACAGGGCCCCGCTGGCCGTTCACCAGCACCATCCGCATGAGGTTCACGCGGGATCGGCGGAGGCGCCCGCCGCGGCGGGCGGACCGTTGTCGGAAGGCGCCGCGGCGCGTTCGTAGGCCCGGATGATGTCCTGCACGAGTTGGTGGCGGACCACGTCCTGGTCGCTGAACGTGACGAACCGGATCCCCGTGATCGAGGACAGCAGCGACTGGACCTGGATGAGGCCCGACACGCGTCCCGTGGGCAGATCGATCTGGGTGATGTCGCCGGTGATGACCGCCTTGGAATCGAATCCCAGCCGCGTCAGGAACATCTTCATCTGCTCGCTCGTCGTGTTCTGCGCCTCGTCAAGAATCACGAACGAGTCATTGAGGGTCCGGCCGCGCATGTACGCCAGCGGGGCCACCTCGATGATGCCCCGGGAGACGTACCGCTGGATCATGTCCATGTCCATCATCTCATAGAGCGCGTCATAGAGCGGACGCAGATACGGGTTGATCTTGTCCGACAAGTCCCCCGGGAGATAGCCGAGCCGCTCGCCCGCTTCGACCGCCGGGCGGGTCAGGATGATGCGCGAGACATCGCCGCGGGTCAGCGTCTCGACGGCGACGGCCATCGCCAGGTACGTCTTGCCCGTGCCCGCCGGCCCGATGCCGAAGACGATGTCGTGCTGGCGCATCGCCTCGACGTAGGTTTTCTGGCCCGCGGTTCTGGGCACGACGAACCGGCGCTTCGAGGAGACCTCGATCCGCTCCTGATAGATCTGGCGGACCGGAACCAGGCGTTCGTCCTGCAGCGCCCGCAGCGCATAGTCGACGTCGTCGCGCCGCAGGGGCGCGCCCGAGCGGACGATCAGCGTGAGCTCCTCGAAGAGCTGGGAAGCCCGGCGGACGGCGTCGTCGCCGCCGGTGATCTTGAGCACATCGCCGCGCGACACGAGGTTCACGCCGAGCGCGCGCTCCACCTGCCGCAGGTGCTGATCGTGCTTGCCGAACAGGATCTGCGCTTCCTGGGCGTTGCGCAGCGGCACGGAGTGTTCCGCCATCCCCGGCGCTACTTCTTGATCGGGCCCGACGGCGCGGAGGACGACGGCGCTGCGCCGAGGGGGATGCGGAGCTCCATGCCGGCCTGCAGCGAGTCGGGCGTCTCGAGGACGTCCCGGTTGGCCTCGAAGATGTCGCGCCATCGGGTGGCCTTGCCGTAGATCTCGGGCTTCGCGGCGATCGTCCAGAGGGTGTCCCCGGGTCGGACGACGTAGGTGTCGAACGCTCCTGCAGGGACGGGGGCGCGCGGGGCGGCGTCCGCCGGCGGGAAAGCGTCGGGCGACGCCGTCGCGCTCGGCGGGAACTCGATCGGCCGCGGTTGCACCGTGGGACGATAGGTGGTCGGAAGCTCGAAGGTCGTTTCGATCATCTCCCGGGTCCGCTTGACGTCGGCGGCGGACGGCGCGCTGCCGATCAGAAAGCCCCGGTTGCCCTGCCCCGAGACTTCAAGATCGACCCGCGGCATCTCGACGACCCGCGTGGTGGTCCGGCATCCGGCGAGCGCACCGGCGGCGAGCAGTCCTGCGCAGAGTGCTGTGGTTCCCCGCATGGGCGATGTCCTCCTCTGTTCGTGTGGCGTCTGCGGCTCGCAAGCGGTGTTCATCCGGTTGACGGTCCCGCTCCGTCTGGCCGGGGCGGGGCCGCGGCCGGCACGGGCACGACCGAGATGCCGAGCTCCCGCAACTGCGCGGGCAAGACTTCCGACGGCGCCTCGGTGACGGGGCAGACGCCCCGCTGGGTCTTCGGAAACGCGATGACGTCGCGGATCGACGCGCAGCCCGCCGCCAGCGCGACGAGCCGGTCCAGCCCGAGCGCGAAGCCGCCGTGGGGCGGCGCGCCGAACTCGAACGCCCGCAGCAGGAAACCGAAGCGCGACTCCACGACGTCCGGCGCCAGGTTCAGGAACTCGAAAATCCGCCGCTGCAGCGCCGCCTGGTGGATCCGGATGCTGCCGGAGCCCAGCTCGACGCCGTTGAGCACCAGGTCATAGGCGCGGGACCGGACGCGCTCGGGGGCGGTGTCAAGCAGCGCGAGATCGTCCGGATGGGGCGCGGTGAAGGGATGGTGCTCCGCGTCGAGGCGTCCGGTGTCCGCGTTCCGCGCAAACAGCGGGAATTCCGTCACCCAGCAGAAGGCCCACGGCGAGTCCGCCTCGCGGAGATCCGGCCGGTCGGTGCGGTAGCGCGCCTGCGACTCGGCATAGGTGAGCCGGGGGAACGGGACGGCGAGCTCGATGCCGAGCTCCTCGCGGAAGACGGCCGCCACCACCTGCTCGACGACCGAGAAGACGCCCTCTTCGTCCACAAAGGACAGTTCGAGATCGAGCTGAGTGAATTCCGGCTGGCGGTCCGCGCGCAGGTCCTCGTCGCGGAAACAGCGCGCGATTTGGAAGTAGCGCTCCACGCCCGACACCATGAGCAGCTGCTTGAAGAGCTGGGGGGACTGCGGCAGCGCGAAGAACCGGCCCGGACTCAAGCGGGCGGGCACCAGGTAGTCCCGCGCGCCCTCCGGGGTCGATTTCGTCAGCATCGGGGTCTCCACCTCGATGCAGCCCAGCGCGTCCAGCACCAGGCGCATCCGGTGCACGATCCGGTGCCGCGTGACCAGTCGCGCGAGACTGGCGGGGCGGCGCAAGTCGATCACGCGCCACTGCATGCGCACGTCCTCGGAGATCTCGAGCTCATCGTCGATCTCGAACGGCGGCGGGAGCGCCTCGTTCAGCACGCGCGCCTCGGCCACCCCCAGCTCCACCAGACCCGACGCGAGTTTGGGATTCTCCGTGCCCTTGGGGCGGGAACGGACCGTGCCCCGCAGGCACAGGACCGTTTCCGGGCCGAACTCCTTCGCCCGCTGATGGAGCGCGGCGTCCTGCTTGGCGTTGAAGACCACCTGCGCGAGGCCCGAGCGGTCGCGCAAGTCGAGGAAACTCAACCCCCCATGGTCGCGGCGCCGGTGGACCCACCCGCACAGCCAGACGTCCTGCCCGATGAGTTCGGGAGACAGCTGCGCGCAGCGGTGCGTCCGTCTCGGCTCACCCGCCGCGTCAGCCATGCGCGCAGCCCTTCGGGAGGCGGCTTGCAAGCGCCTCCGCCAGTGTGTGCACGTTGATTTCCTCCTGGCGCGCGTCTTCCAGATCGCGTACGGTGATGACGCCCTTGCGCAGCTCTTCATCGCCCACAATCGCCACCACGCGGCACCGGCGTTTGTCGGCGTCGCGCAGCTGCGATTTCAGGCTCCGGTTCTCGTAGTCCATGATGACACCGATTCCCTGCCGGCGCAACTCGTGCGCCAGCCGCGCGGCCGCCTCCAGTTGGGCGGGCCGGGCCACCGCGAGATAGACGCCCCGGCGCGGCGCCGGTTCCTCGGCAGGCTCGCCGGCGGCCAAGAGCACCCGTTCGATGCCCGCGGCGAAGCCGACCGCGCCCAGGCGCGGGCCTCCGAGCTCTTCCGTCAGATGATCGTAGCGCCCTCCGGCGGCCACGGCGTCCTGGGCGCCCAGGCCCGAGGCGCGGACTTCGAACACCGTACGCGTGTAATAATCCAGGCCCCGGGCGAATGTCTTGGAATCGTCGAATGGCACGCCGGCGAGCTCCAAGCCGCGGCGGACCGCGTCGAAGTGCTCGGCGCTCTCCTGGCAGAGTAGAAACGGCGTCGCGGCGCCCGCCCAGGCCAGCTTCCGGCACCCGGGCTCGCGGCAGTCGAGCACGCGGAAGACGTTGTTGTCCATGCGGGACCGGCAGTCCCGGCAGAGCCCGTCCCGGTGCGGAGCCAGGCGGCTCCGGAGCGCGTCGGCCGAGCGACGCTGGTCCTCGCGCGTGCCCATGCTGGCCACCCAGACGCAGAGCGACTTCGCGCCGCAGGCCTCCAGGAGATGCATGCAGAGCCGGATCATCTCGACGTCGATCCAGGGGCTGTCCGATCCGATTGCCTCAGCCCCGAACTGGTGGAATTGACGGAAGCGGCCGGCCTGCGGTCGCTCCGCGCGGAACATCGGCCCCAGGTAGAAGAGTCGCACGAGGCTCTGAGCGTTCTGGAGGTGGTGCTCGAGGCAGGCCCGGATGACGGGGGCGGTGCCCTCGGGCCGAAGGACGATCTCGTGTCCGCCCCGGTCCTGGAAACGGAACATCTCTTTCTGGATGATGTCCGTCGTTTCCCCGATCGAGCGGAGGAACAGCGCGGCGTCCTCGATCACCGGGGTGCGGATTTCGCGGTAGCCGTAGAGCGCGGCGGTGCGCCTGACGGCGCGCTCGAGCGCGGCCCACCGTCTGGCGTCATCCTCCAGGATGTCCGAGGTGCCGCGGAGGGCCTGCAGTGTCATGCGTCGGCGTCTCTCTTCGGTGCGTGCGGTCCGGTGCGTGCGAGTTCGTGCTGCTGTGAATCTCTGCGCGAGCAGACTGTCTGGGAAGGCGGGACGGGCGCGGGCGTCAGCGGATGTGCTGGCGCATGAGCAGGCCGGGCTTGAACACGACCACGCGCTTCGGAGGTACTGGGACTTCCTCGCCCGTCTTCGGGTTGCGGCCCCGGCGCGGAGCGCGCTGCTTGACTTTGAACACCCCGAAGTTCCGGAGCTCGATGGTCTTCCCTTCCTTGAGGCTCTCGATCATGTGGTGCAGCGTACGCTGGACCACCCGTTTGACCTCAACCTGGGTGATCCCCGTCTCTCGCGCCACCGTGAGCACTAACTCTTTCTTAGTCAGAGCCATAGGATACGCAAACGTAGCATACGAGCCAGAGGTTGTCAAGCGAGAAGTCTATAACCCTATATCTGATTTGGCTTAATGAAGCGCGCGGATATGACCTGTCGATGTTGCCTGTTAGGGAGATGCGGCGTAGGCGGGCCGTGACATCCCGCGCGGCCCGTTGGGCCACGTCGGAGCCGCCGGAGGGGTCCGAACGAGCGTGATCGCCTGTTCGCCGAGGAGTTTACGCAGTTCGTCCATCAGCGCGAGCGTGGGCTCGACCTGGTAACTCTCGGAGAGTTTCAGGCGGGTGGAGGGCTCATCGGGCAGTTCGATCCGCAGGGTGACCGGCACCCGTCCGGGATGCGCGCCCAGGAGCGATTTAAGCTGCTCGAGCATGGCCGGGGCGACGCCCTGGCGCTTCAGCGTGAGCTCAAGCGCCCGGCTGAGCTTCCCGAAGGCCTGCTCGAGCGGAACGATCTGCTGGGCGATGAGGCGCGGTCGCGCTTCCCTGATCGCGATCCGCCCCTCGACAAACACGACCGCATTCGCGTTCAGCTGGGGCGCCAGCTGGGCGTACATCCCGGGAAAGACCAGCACTTCCACGTCCCCGTCCAGGTCCTCCAGGACGCAGATGGCCATCTGCTCGTTCGTCTTTTTCGTTGTCGTGTGTCTGATGCGCGTCAGGATGCCTCCGACCGTGGCGGTGCTGCCGTCGGCCATCTGGGCGAGAGTCTGAGACGTCGCGTTGGCCAGCAGACGCAGAGCCGCCTCATGGCGGGCCAGCGGGTGCCCCGAGACATAGAAGCCCAGGAGCGCCTTTTCGAAGGCGAGCTTCTGGCTTTCCGGCCAATCGTGGCGGCGGTGGGTCAGCCCCGCCGCGCCCGCCCAGGTGTCGTGGCGAGGCGCCGCCCGCTCCCGGTCCGCCCCAGCGGATGACGGAAGCGATTCGAAGAAGGTCAGCTGGCCCCGAACGCGGTCGCGCTGGACGTTGGTCGCCTCTTCCATGGCGACATCGAGACCGTTGAGCAAGGCGGCGCGCGTCTCGCCCATGCTGTCGCAGGCGCCGGCCTTGATGAGGCTTTCGCACACTTTCCGGTTCACCAGGCGCAGGTCCACCTCGCGGCACACGTCATGCAGGCTGCGGAAGCGCCCCGCGGCGTTCCGGGCCTGGACGATGGAGTCGATGGCGGCCAGCCCCACGTTCTTGATGACGCCGAGCCCGCACCGGATGGTCTCCCCGTCCACGGCGGCGAAGGACGCCTGGCTTTCGTTCACGTCGGGCGGCAGGACGCGCAGGCCCATCCGCTTCGCCTCGTCCAGGTAGACGACCAGCTTGTCGGTGTTGCCCATTTCGCTGCCGAGCAGCGCCGTCATGAACTCGACGGGGTAATTGGCTTTGAGGTAGGCGGTGCGGTAGGAGATCATGGCGTAGGCGACGCTGTGGCTCTTGTTGAAGCCGTAGCCCGCGAAATGCTCCATGAGGTCGAAGATGCGGTCGGCGTGGACGTCGCGGATGCCCTGATGGCGGCAGCCGTCCACGAAGGCCTTCCGCTGCGCCTCCATGACTTCCGGGTCCTTTTTCCCCATGGCGCGCCGGAGCAGGTCGGCCTGCGCCATCGAGAAGCCGGCGAGGGCGCTCGCGATGCGCATCACCTGCTCCTGGAAGACGATGACGCCGTACGTGGAGCGCAGAATGGGCTCGAGGCGCGGGTGCGGATAGCGGATGGGAATCTGGCCGTGCTTGCGCCGCATGAAGTCGTCCAGCATCCCGGAGCCGATGGGGCCGGGGCGGAACAGCGCGATGACGGAGACGATGTCCTCGAATTGCGTCGGCTTGATCTTCTTGAGCAGGTCGCGCATCCCGCCGCTCTCAAGCTGGAACACCCCGAAGGTCTCGGCCCGCGCCAGCATCCGGAAGGTGGCGGCGTCGTCCAGCGGGAGCGTGTCCAACTCGATGAGGGTCCCTCGCATGCGCTCGGCGAGTTTCACCGCGTTGTCGATGACCGTCAGCGTGCGCAGCCCCAACAGGTCGATCTTCAGCAGTCCGACGCGCTCGAGCGACCCCATCTCCAGCCCCGTCGTGATCTGGCCGTCATGGCTCTTGAACAGGGGCGCGTACTCCGTCAGCGGCCGGTCGGCGATGGTGATCCCCGCGGCGTGCGTGGAGGCGTGCCGGGTGAGCCCTTCGAGGACGCGGGCGATGTCCATCAGGCGCCGCACCGATTCGTCGGTGCGGACGGCCTGCACGAGCTCCGGGACCTCCGTGAGGGCGCGGGTGAGGGTGATGTCGGGCTCGTTGGGAATGAGCTTGGCGAGGCGGTCCGCCTCGGCGTAGGGGATCTTCATCACCCTGGCGACGTCGCGGACGACCGCCTTGGCCTGCAGGGTGCCGAAGGTGATGATCTGGGCGACGTTGGTCGCGCCGTATTTCTGGACGACGTAGTCGATGACCTCGCCGCGCCGCTCATAGCAGAAATCGATGTCGATGTCCGGCTGGGACACGCGCTCGGGATTGAGGAACCGCTCGAAGAGCAGATCGTAGCGGATGGGATCGATGTCCGTGATGCCGAGGCAGTAGCTGGCCAGGCTGCCCGCGGCGGATCCCCGCCCGGGCCCGACGGGGATGCCCCGCTCCTTCGCGAACCGCACGAAGTCCCACACGATGAGGAAATAGCTCGTGTAGCCGGCGTGCGTGATCACCGCCAGTTCCTCCTCGAGGCGCTGCTGCAGCGGCGGGGTGACTTCCCCGTAGCGCCCGCGGAGGCCCTCGAGGCACAGCTCGCGCAGATAGTCCTGCTGGGTC
>DASWKB010000049.1:0-9108 GCA_036396895.1 bacterium
GACACTAATATTAGTGTCATGGCGACACTATCTCTGACCGGCTCGATGCGCTCCTTGGCCTGGACCGCGCAGCACGCGGTGGCCGTGGACGTCGTCGTGTTCACCGTGCAGGGCCGCGGCGCGCCGCCGCACGCCCGCGCCGCCGACGGCGGCGCGGACCAGGGCACCCTGAAAGTGCTCCTCGTGCGCCGGGATCAGCCGCCCTTCCGGGGCGACTGGGCCCTCCCCGGTGGGCGCGTCGGGAGCGAGGAGTCGGTGGACGCCGCCGCGCTGCGCGCGCTCCAGGAAGACACGAGCATCGGCAACATCTACCTCGAGCAGCTCTACACCTTCGGCGATCCCACCCGGGACCCGCGCGGCCGCGTGCTCACCGTGTCGTACTACGCCCTCGTCAGCGCCGCGGAGCTCTCCGGCCCCAGCGCGACCTGGTTCCCCGTCAAGCGGCTCCCCCGGCTCGCGTTCGACCACCGGCGCATCATCGACTACGCCCTGGAGCGGCTGCGCAGCAAGATCAACTACACCACGGTGGGGTTCCAGCTCCTGCCGCCGGCCTTCACGCTGACCGACCTGCAGCACTGCTATGAGGTCATTCTCGGCCAGCGGCTGGACAAGCGCAACTTCCGCCGCAAGATGCTGCAGCTGGGCATCCTGCGGGCCACGCGCCAATTCAAGATGAACGGGCGCCAGCGGCCGGCGAAGCTCTATACCTTCATGCAGCCGAAAGTCATCAAGCTCCAGGAACGCGGCATCATCGTGCCGTTTTAACCCGAGAGGTCGTCTCATGCCTCACGCATTGCCCCGCGTGATCGATGAAATCGCCGTCGCCGCGTTGCCCGCCGCCGGCTCGAACGGGCATGCCGCCGTCCCCCGGGACCCCACGCAGACGCGGCGCCTCACGGAGCTCATCGCCCGGCTCAAGACGGAGCGGCGCGCGGTGATCCTGGCGCATAACTATCAGGAAGGCTCGATCCAGGATCTCGCGGACTTCACGGGGGATTCGCTCGGCCTGGCCCGCCAGGCCAAGGCGACGGACGCAGAGGTCATCGTCTTTTGCGGAGTGCATTTCATGGCCGAGACGGCGGCCATGCTCTGCCCGGACAAGACCGTACTGATCCCGGACCTCCAGGCGGGCTGCTCGCTGGCCGACATGGTGACGCCGGAGGCGATTCGCGCCTGGCGGGTGGCGCATCCGGACGGCCTCGTCGTCTGCTACGTCAACACCTCCGCCGCCGTCAAAGCCGAATGCGACTACTGCGTCACCTCAACCAACGGCGTCCAGGTGCTTCAGAGCCTCCCGGAAGACCGGGACATCCTGTTCGTCCCGGATTTCTACCTCGGCAGCTACCTGAAAGCGAAGACGAAGCGGAAGATCCACCTGTGGCGGGGGTACTGCCCCGCCCATGCGGCGCTCCTGCCGGAGCTGATCGAGTCGCTCATGGACGCCCATCCGGAGGCGGAGTTCCTCATGCACCCGGAGTGCGGGTGCCTCACGAAGCAGATGCACCTGGCGGACCGGATCCTCTCCACGGAGGGCATGGTGCAGTACGTCAACCGCGCTCCGGGGCGGGAATTCATTGTGGCGACGGAGGTGGGGCTGCTGCACCGGCTCAGAGCGCTCTATCCCGACCGGCGATTCTACGCCGCCAGCGAGCATGCGCGCTGCCACCACATGAACCGGAACTCGCTCGAGAAGGTGGCGCAGGCGCTGGTGAGCATGGAGCACGTCGTGCGGGTCGAGCCGGCCATCGCCGAGCGGGCGCTCCGGCCGATCGAGCGCATGCTCGCCATCACCTGACACCACAGCCACTCGTCTTTTCCGTCAGTTCCGTCTATTCCGTCGATTCCGTCATTCTGCCTGAGAAGAGATGGACACGAACAGATGAACGGACTGATGGACAAACGGAACAGACGGGAGAGACGGAATAGACGAACTACTGCGGCGTGGATGAGGCAGCGGCGAGGTGGTCGAGATCGGCCGGCTCGTTGAGGCCGAGGCCCTTCACGCCGCGGTCGATCCGGCGCAGGAGGCCGGACAGGACGCCCGCCGGCGGGAATTCCACGAACGTGTCCGCCCCCATCCCGATGAGCGTCCGGATCGAGTCGTCCCACCGGACGGGGCTGACAATCTGCGCCACGAGCAGCTCCGGGATGTCTTCCCCCGCGCGCACCACCGCCCCCGTCACGTTGCTCACCACCGGAATCTTCGGCGCGCTGAAGCGCACCCGCCCGACGGCCTGCCGGAGCGCCGCCGACGCGGGCTGCATGAGGGGGGAATGGAACGCGCCGGAGACGTCCAGCTTCACGGCGCGCTTGGCTCCGGCCGCGTTCGCCAGGCCTTCGGCCTTCGTGATCGCCTCGTCCGTTCCGGAGAGGACCACCTGCTCCGGCGCATTGAAATTCGCGGCGACCGCCCCGGACTCCCGCGCCACGCGCTCGATGACGTCGCGCGCCAGCCCCAGCACCGCGAGCATCCGGCCGGGGTGCCGCGCGGCGCATTCGGCCATCGCCTCGCCGCGCGCCTGCACGAGATACAGCCCCTCGCGGATCGACATGGCCTCCGCCGCGGCGAGCGCCGTCAATTCCCCCAAGCTGAGCCCCGCCACGCCGGCCGCCGCGGCCGGCGCGCGCGTCCGGAGCGCGGCGAACGCCGCCAGCGACGTGACGAACAGCGCCAGCTGGCACCGGTCGGTCCGGACGAGCTCCTCTTCCGGCCCCTCGAAGCAGAGCGCCGTGAGGTCGAATCCCAGCGCGGCGTTCGCTTCCCCGTACAACGCCCGCGCCTCGTCGAACGCGTCGTAGAACCCCCGGCCCATGCCCACGGCCTGCGCGCCCTGGCCGGGCATGAGGTAGGCCATGCGGCCCGTCACGCCGCCGCCTCCGGCTGCCATTGCAGGAGAATCGAGCCCCACGTCAGCCCCGCGCCGAACGCGACCAGAACGACGTGGTCGCCGGAGGACACGCGGCCTTCCTTGACCGCCTCGTAGAGCCCGATGAGATTGGACGCGGCGGAGGTGTTGCCGTAGCGCTGCAGGTTCATGTACACCTTCTCCATCGGCATGCCGGCGTATTTCGCCACCGCCTCGATGATCCGGATGTTCGCCTGGTGCGGGATGAAGCACTCGACGTGCTCGACGCTCAGTCCCGCCCCGGCCACGACGCGCACGGCCGAGTCCGCCATGCGCCGCACCGCCACCTTGAAGAGATCCGCGCCGTTCATCTGGAGGAAATGGAGCCGCCGGTCGATCGAGTCGTGCGACGGCGGAAACTTGGAGCCCCCGCCCGGCATGTACAACAGCTCCCCCTGAGCCCCGTCGCAGCCCATGTCGGTGGCGAGGATGCCGCCGGAGGAGACGGGCTTGAGCACGCACGCGCCGGCTCCATCGCCGAACAGGACGCAGGTGGAGCGGTCCGTCCAATCGATGAAGCTCGAGAGCACTTCCGCGCCGATGACCAGGGCGTTGCGGAACCGTCGGGTCTGGAGGAACTGCTGCGCCGTGATGATCGCGAACACGCTGCCGGAGCACGCGGCGGAGAGATCGAAGCACGCGGCGGATTTCGCGCCCAGGCGCTGCTGCAGGACACAGGCGGTCGAGGGGAACAGCATGTCCGGCGTGGTCGTCCCGACGATGATGAGGTCCAGCTCCGCCGGATCCATCCGCGCCTGCGCGAGCGCCTCGAGCGCCGCGGGATAGGCCAACTCGCTCGTCGCCGTGCCCGGCTCCGCGACGCGGCGCTCCTTGATGCCGGTGCGGGTGGTGATCCATTCATCGGAGGTGTCCACCATCTTCTCGAGGTCGGCGTTGGTGAGCACCTTGGCCGGCACCGACATGCCGATGCCCGCGATCCCGATGCGGAGAGCCGCCGGCGCGCCGGCCTGGTCGGGCGAGGCGCCGCCGGAACGCCCGGAGCCGCTCCCTGGCGTGATGTCCGGCGCGCTCATGAGGCCGCCTGACGCTGCGAGTTGGCGACGATATCGATCATGTGGCGGTTGAGGTCGCGCCGCACGGTCTCGAAGGCGACGCGGATGGCGTTCTTGATCGCTTTCGCGCTGGACCCGCCGTGCGCGATGATGGAGACGCCGTTGACACCCAGGAGGGGCGCGCCGCCCTGCTCCGCGTAATCGATCTCGGTGCGCAGCCGGTGGAACGCGTCCCGCGCCAGCCACGCTCCGAGCCGGGTCACCGCGCTCTCGGCCAGCGAGCGCTTGAGGAGCCGGCCGATGGCCTTCGCCAGGCTCTCCGCCGTCTTGACCGCCACGTTGCCCGCGAACCCGTCGCAGACGATCACGTTGACCTCGCCCGAGAACAAATCGTGCCCCTCCACGTTGCCGATGAAATTGACCGGCGCCTGCTCCAGGAGCGCGTACGTCTCCCGGATGAACTCCGGCCCCTTGCTCTCCTCCTCCCCGACGTTCAGCAGCCCCACGCTGGGCCGGGTCCGGCCCATCACGTAGCGGCAGTAGGCCTCGCCCATCAGGGCGTACTGCAGGAGGTGCAGCGGCTTCGGATTGATGTTGGCCCCGACGTCGATGATCAGCGTGTCGCCGTCCACGCCGGGCAGGTCGATCGCGATGCCCGGCCGCTCGACGCCCGGCAGCAGCCCCAGCTTGAGGACGCTCGCCGAGACGACGGCCCCGGTGTTGCCCGCGGACACGAACGCGTCCGCCTGACCGGCTTTCACGAGGTCCAGCCCGACGTTGATGGAGGACCCGCGCTTCTTCCGCACGGTGACGGCCGGAGACTCATCCATCCCCACGACCTCGGGCGCGTGCACGATGGAGAGATTCGGCGGGCGGTGCCGGTACGCGCCCAGCAGCGCCGTGAGCTCCTCCTGGCGGCCGACGAGCGCCACCTCCGCGTCGACCTCGCGGGACGCCCGGACGGCGCCGGCGACGGTCGTCTCCGGCGCCGTATCCCCCCCCATCGCATCGAGCGCGATCTTCATCGGGACTCCCCCGCAAGCGCGGTCACGCGGTGCCGGTCTTGCGCTTGCGCTCCCGCACCGTCACGACCTGCCGGCCGCGGTAGTAGCCGCAAGACGGGCAGGCCCGGTGCGGCAGCACGGGCTGCGCGCACTGGCCGCACGTGGTCAGCGACCGCGGCCGGGCCTTCCAGTTCGCGCGCCGCTTGTCGCGGCGCGACCGCGTATGCTTTCGCGTCGGATGTGCCATGGCTCCCTCGTGTCGGCTCTCAGACGAACGCCGGTCAGCCCTCCTGAACGTGCTGACAGGCGGCGAGATTCAAATTCTGCCCGCACTGGAGGCACAGCCCCCTGCAGTCCGGGCGGCAGACCGGGACCATCGGGTAGCCGAGGATGATCTCCTGGCGGACGTCATCGGTGATGTCCACCGTGTCCGTCGGCTCCACGCGGTAATTGAAGATCGCGTTCGTCTCCTGGCACGCGATGAACTCTTCCAGGCACCGCGCGCAGACGCAATGCATGGGGCAGCGGATCCCCGCCCGGACGATCAGCTCATGCTCCAACCGGTTGACCCGGGCCTCCACCTCAATGGCCTCCCGGAGGTGCACATCGTCCCGGTCGATGTCCAGCCGGGACGGCTCGAGGGCCTCGCGCACGACGCAGCCGTCCTCGGGAATCTGACTGACGTGAATGATCATCCCGCGGAGTGCTGCGGCCACCGGACCGCGGCGGCCGGCTGCTTCAGGCGCTCCCTGAGCGCCGCCTCGACGTACGACGGCACGAAGGGCGCCAGGTCCGCGCCCAGGACCGCGGCCTCCTTGATCAGCCGCGCGGACACGTAGGCGTACGCCTCCGAGGGCATGAGGAAGACTGTCTCGACGTCGTTCGCCAGCTTGCGGTTCGTCAGCGCCATCTGGAACTCGTATTCGAAATCGGAGAGCATCCGGAGCCCCCGGATCATGACGTGGCCCCGGCGGCGCTTCACGTAATCCACGGTCAGCCCGCCGAAATGATCCACCTGGACGCCGCGCAGCGACCGCGTGGCGCGCCGGAGAAAGCGCATCCGCTCCTCCACGCTGAACAGCGGCGCCTTGCCGACGTTATGCGCGACCGCCACGATGACGTCGGGAAAGATGCGGTACGCCCGCTTGATCAGGTCGATGTGCCCAAAGGTCACGGGATCGAACGTGCCGGGATAGATTGCGCGCATGCGCTTCATTGTCGCGTTGCTCGGACGGTCCGGTGAGGCCCCCCGCCGGTCTCGGCGGAGGATGGCGGGCGGCCCGCCGCCCGCCCATGGGCGCCGGACCTACGTGCGTCCCTCATACAAAGAGAGCACCGTGGCTCCATACCGGTGCTGTTTCACACGGCGCAGCGAGCCGGTGTCCGGCGGCAGCAGGGTGCGCCGGTCGTGCTCGATCGCCACAAGTCCAGTGGCGGCGAGGATAGCATAATCGACGACGAGGTTCAAGGCATTTTTTGCCTCGTCGGTGCGGTACGGCGGGTCCAGGATGATGACATCGAACGGCGCCTCGACGCGGGCCAGCTCCCGCGCCGCGCGGCTCATCTGGGCGTGCACGATGCGCCAAGCCGTCCGCGGCACGGCCTCGCCCATCCGCGCGAGATTGTCGCGCACGGCGATGACGGCTTCCGCGTCCGCGTCCACAAACGCCACGAACGCCGCCCCGCGGGACAGCGCCTCGCAGCCGAGCGCGCCGCTGCCGGCGTAGCCGTCCAGCACCCGGGCCCCCGTGATGAAGGACCCCAGGATGTTGAAGAGCGCTTGCCGCACCTTGCCGCCCGTGGCGCGGACCGACGGCGGCGCCATGATGACCCGGCCCTTCAGCTCCCCGGCGGTGATCCTGAGCGACCGGGCCCTCATCGCCCCTCCCGCTGGAACCGCCCGAGCCGCCCGGCGAGCGGCGCCAGGTCTGGCGACGACAGCGCCGGGTCCTGCGCGATCAGGCGCCGGGCCTCTGTCCGGGCCCCCTCGAGCCGATCGCGGTCCCGCGCCAGATCCGCGATCCGGAGCCTGAGCCAGCCGTGCTGCCGGCTGCCGAAGAGTTCGCCCGGCCCCCGCTGGCGCAAATCCTCCTCCGCGAGCAGGAACCCGTCGCGCGTCCCGGCGAACGCCTCCAGGCGCGCGCGCACCGCCTCGTCCTCCGCGTCGCTCACGACGACGCACGTGGAGGGATCGGCTCCCCGCCCGATGCGCCCCCGGAGCTGGTGGAGCTGCGCGAGCCCGAAACGTTCCGGGTGCTCGATGACCATGAGCGTCGCGTTCGTCACGTCCAATCCCACCTCGACGATGACGGTCGTCACCAGGAGCTGGATCTCGCCGCGCGCGAAGTCCAGCATCGTCCGCTCCTTGAGCTGCGGGCGCATCTGGCCGTGCAGCAGCCCGACGGCGAACTCCGGAAAGACGTCCCGCTTGAGATGCTGGGCCATCCGCGTCGCCGACTTGAGCTCGCTCCCGCCTCGGACGTCGACCAGCGGATAGACGACATACGCCTGCCGGCCCCGGGCGAGTTCGCCCCGGATGAGCGCGTACAGGGTCGAGCGCTCCGCCTCCCGCATCCAGCGGGTGTCCAGCGGCGCGCGCCCGGGCGGCATGTCATCGATCGTCGACACGTCCAGGTCCCCGTAGAGGGACAGCGCCAGCGTGCGCGGGATCGGCGTCGCCGTCATCACGAGGATGTCGGGCTCCTGGCCCTTCCGCGCCAGCCCCGCCCGCTGCGCCACGCCGAACTTGTGCTGCTCGTCGATCACCGCGAGCCATAACCGCGCGAACCGGACGTGCCCCTCAAGGAGCGCGTGCGTGCCGACCACCACGGCGGCGCGCCCCTCCGCCGCGTCGGATGCTGCCTGGTCCCGCGCCGGTTTCGGAACGCTCTGGCTCAGCAGGCGCACGTCCACCCCGAGCGGACCGAGGAACTGGCGGAGCACCCGCGCGTGCTGCTCCGCCAGGAGCTCCGTCGGAGCCATGAGCGCGACCTGCCCACCGCTCTGGGCGACGACCGCCATGAGGAAGATGACGACAATCGTCTTGCCGCATCCCACATCCCCCTGGAGCAGTCGGGCCATGGGATGGGGCAGCGCGAGATCGCCGAGCAACTCCTCGAGCACCCGTTCCTGAGCGCCGGTCAGGGCGAACGGAAGCCCGTGCCTGAGCGCGCCGGTCAACGGCCCGTCGAGCCGGTAGCGCTGGGGCTTGCGCCTCGCCTCGAGAGCCGCCCGGCGTTTGGCCAGGATGAGCTGCACGAGCAGCAGTTCCTCGAACACGAGGCGCTCCCGGGCCGCCGCCAGCGCCTCCCAGGACTCGGGAAAATGAATCGCCCGGATGGCCTCGGCGAGCGGCGGCCAGCCTCGCGGCGCCCGGATCGCCTCCGGCAGCGTCTCTTCGACCTCGCCGGCGTGCTGTTCGATGATCGACCAGAGGCGGCTGCGCAGCCAGCGCTGGCTGATGCCCGCGGTCAGCGGATACACCGGCACGATCCGCCCCATGTGGATCGCGGCGTCGTCACCCGCTTCGCACCGCTCCACTTCCGGGTGGATCATGCGGCTCCGCGGCCCCGCCTCCACCCGGCCGTACAGAATCAGCTCCTGGTCGCGGGCGACGTGCCGGGCGAGATACGGCTGGTTGAACCAGAGCGCCTGGAGGACGCCGGTCGCGTCGCCGAGCGCGGCCTCGAAAATCGTCCGCCCGCCGCGCGCCCGGCGCAGGCCCGCCGCCAGGACCCGGCCGCGCACGGTGACCTCCCCGCCCGGCGCCACGTCGCGGATCGCCACCAGTTGCCGCCGGTCCTCATACCGCCGTGGCGCGTACCAGCAGGCGTCCTCCACCGTGCGGATGCCCAGCTCCGCCAGGCGGGACATCCGCTGCGGCCCGATGCCTTTCACATACCGGACCGAGCGCTCATGCAACGGCGCTTGTGGGACCATGCTCACCTGTGTATAATGGGAACCTTTCCTGGCACACGCGAGCCGTCGAACAGGGCGGGGCGTCCGAGGGGCGGCCGCCCCGGAGACCGCCTCGCGCGAGCGAGTCTAGAGTTGGTTTCAAAACCTCGCGCGAGCCGCGTTGCGAGCGCCAGCGGGCCAGATGCCAGGAGCGACGACGAAGGTGTACCCTCTGTGGTACTCCGAGGAGGAGCGACGCCGCAGATGGCCCGCTGCCGCCGCAACCAG
>DASWKB010000050.1:0-8591 GCA_036396895.1 bacterium
TTCCTTACGCCCGTCTTAGGGTCGCCCGGGGGGCGGAATCCCGCGCGAGCCCTCCGGGGCAAGTCGCGGGATGGAGCCCCTCGGGCATTCCTTACGCCCGTCTTAGGGTCGCCCGGGGGGCGGAATCCCGCGCGAGCGACCGAGGCCGGCACCGTCCCGCGGAAGGCGGGATGGTGGCCGAAGGGGATCCCGGAAGCGCAGCTTGCGGGACCCCTCGAGACGCGTCGACCGTGGTGCGAGCCGCGGGATCGCCGGCGCCGCCGGCTCCGTCCGGGCCGGCACAACGCGAGGAAGTTCGCGAGCAGCGCCTTGCCCTCCACGGTCAAAATGGACTCGGGGTGGAACTGCACCCCGAAGACCGGCCAGCGGCGGTGGGCGAGCCCCATGATTTCCTTCTCCCGGGTCCACGCGGTCACCCGGAGCGCATCGGGGACCGAGTCCGGGCGGACCACCAGCGAGTGGTAGCGGGTCGCGTCGAACGGGTTCGGCACGCGCCGGAAGACGCCCGTGCCGTCATGATGGATCGAGGAGGTCTTGCCGTGCATGAGCCGGCGGGCCCGGACGATCTCCCCGCCGAACACCTCCCCGATGCACTGGTGTCCCAGGCAGACCCCGAGGATCGGCACCCGCCCCGCGAACGCGCGGATCAGCTCGTTGGAGATTCCCGCGTCCGACGGGCGGCCGGGGCCAGGCGAGATGACCACCCCCGCGGGCGAAAGCCGGCGCGCCTGCGCGAGCGTCAGCGCGTCGTTGCGCCGGACCGTGACGCGCACACCCAGCTCGCCCAAGTACTGGACGAGGTTGTACGTGAACGAGTCGTAATTGTCGATCATCAAGAGCATGTCAACACCGGTGTTCGTCCATCGTCCGTTGTCCGTCGCCGTTATCCGTCATCAGGAGAAGATGGAAAGCAGAAGATAGAAGGTGGATTGAGCCGAATACACTCCTATTTTCTATCATCCATCTTCTACCTTCTATCTTCCACTTTCTGCCAACGATGCACGGCCGAAGCGGGATTCGGCGATGTCGATGGCGTGGAGCATCCCGCGCGCCTTGCTCAGCGTCTCCCGGTACTCGTGCGCCGGCCGGGAATCCGCGACGATCCCGGCGCCCGCCTGGACCGAGGCCCGGCGGCCCCGCACGAGAATGGTCCGGATCGTAATGCACGTGTCCAGGTTGCCGGAAAAGCCGAGATAGCCGACCGCGCCCGCGTAGGGCCCCCGGTCCTCCCGCTCGAGCTCCGCGATGATTTCCATCGCCCGGATTTTCGGCGCGCCGGTCACCGTCCCCGCCGGGAACGTCGCCCGCAGCACGTCGAACGCGTTCCGCCCGCGCGCCAGCCGGGCCGTCACGCTGCTCACGAGGTGCAGCACGTGCGAATAGCGCTCGATCGCCATCAGCTCCGGCGTCCTGACCGATCCGACTTTCGCGACGCGGCCCAAATCGTTGCGGCCGAGGTCCACCAGCATGAGGTGCTCCGCGCGCTCCTTGGGACTGCTGCGCAGCTTGGCCGTCATCCGCTCATCCTCGCGCGGGGTCGCGCCGCGCGGCCGGGTCCCGGCGATCGGGCGCGTCTCAAGACGGCCCTCTTCGCAGCGTACCAGCATTTCAGGCGAGGAGCCCACCAGGTGCACGGACCCGAACCGGAGATAGTACATGTACGGCGACGGGTTGACCGAGCGCAGGACGCGGTACACGTCGAACGGCGCGCAGGTCAGCTCGCGATCGAACCGCTGGGACAGGACCGCCTGGATGATCTCGCCCTGCCGGATATAGCGCTTGGTCTTCACCACGAGGCGTTCGAATTCGGCGCGGCTCATGTTCGACCGCGTCCTCCCGGCCCTGCTCCGTCCGCCGGCAGACGGGCGGCGGACGGTCGGCAGCCGGCGGCGCAGCCGGCCGGCCATGAACTCGAGGCGCGAGACCGCCTCCCTCCACACCCGCCGCGGAGGACCGTCCTGCGTCAGCGCGTTGGCGACCAGCAGCAGCTTGTGCCGGGCGTGGTCGAAGACGACCATCGAGTCCGCCAGCATGAACATGATGTCGGGCACGCCCAGGGCATCCGTCCGGTGCCGGGGAACCGGCTCCAGAAACTGCACGGCGTTGTAGCCGACGTACCCGACGAGCCCCCCGCAGAACCGCGGCAAGCCGGGCCGGTCGACGACGCGGTATCCCCGCATGAAGCGCTCCAGCTCCGTCAGCGGATCCGCCGCGGTGTCGAAGCCCGCGGTCACGGGAGCGCCTCCGTCGCGCAGGGTCGAGATTTCGATGCGCCGGCCCGTGCTCGTCCAGATCAGGCGCGGGCGGCTGCCCAGGAAGGAGTAGCGGGCGACCTGCTCCGTCCCTTCGACCGATTCCAGCAGGTAGGAGTAGCGGCCGTCGTCGAGCTTCTGGAAGGCGCTGACGGGGGTTTCCAGATCCGCGAGGAGCTCCGCGTGCACGGGCACCACGGTGCCCCGACGGGCGAGCCGCGCGAACTCCGCTTCCGTCGGCAGGACGCGCATCACGCGGTCCGGTAGACTCGGCGCGGATCGAACGCGCGCCGCCCCCGGGCCCGCAGGCCGCCCCGGGGCGTGCTTTCGCGGAAGTAACAGGTGAAATACCCCGTGTGGCAGCCGGCCACACGCTGCCGGACGCGAAGGAGCAGCGACTTCCCTTCGCAGTCGATCCTGAGCTCCCGGATGGTCTGGACGTGCCCTGAGGTTTCGCCTTTGAGCATCACCCGCTGCTTCGAGCGCCGGAAGACGTGCACCAGCCCCGTCCGGAGGCTGCGGCGCAGCGCCGCATCGGTCAGGTAGCAGAGCGTCAGGACTTCGCCCGACTCCGCGTCCTGGATGACCGACGGGATGAGCCCGTTCGCGTCGAACGCGAGCGACGCGAGCACGGCCCGGATGGCCGCCGGCGTCCACGTCCGTCTCCGGCGAACGCCGCTCATCGGCGCACCGCCACGCCGCGCTCCGCCAGGAAGCGCTTCAGGTCTCCGATGGGGAGCTCTCCGAAGTGGAAGAGCGACGCCGCCAGGGCCGCGTCGGCGCCCCCCGCGGCGAACGCCTCGAGAAAGTGCTCGGGACTCCCCGCCCCTCCGGAGGCGATCACCGGAATCCCGACGGATTCAGCAACCTCCCGGGTCAGCTCGATGTCATAGCCCTGCTTCGTGCCGTCGCGATCCATGCTCGTTAAGAGGAGTTCTCCCGCCCCCAGTGCTTCCGCCTCCCGCGCCCACGCCACGGCATCCTTGCCCGCCGGGCTGCGCCCGCCGTGCGTGTACACCTCCCAGCCCCCGCCGGTCCGCCGCCGGGCGTCGATGGCCACCACGATGCACTGGCAGCCGAACCGGTCCGACGCCTCGCGGACGAACCCGGGCCGCTCCACGGCGCTGGTGTTGATGGAGACCTTGTCCGCCCCCGCCTTGAGCAGCGCCCGGATGTCCTCGAGCGTGCGCAGCCCGCCGCCGACCGTCACCGGCATGAACGCCGCCGCGGCCGTCCGCTCCACCACATCCAGGATGATGGGCCGCTGCTCGTGGCTGGCGGTGATGTCGAGAAACACGAGCTCATCCGCCCCCGCCGCGTCGTACGCTCGGGCCGCCTCCACCGGATCGCCCGCATCGCGCAACTCGACGAAGCGCACCCCCTTCACCACGCGGCCGCGGTCCACGTCCAGACACGGGATGATGCGCTTGGCGAGCATGCGGGCTTATCGCGACCGGCGCCCGGCCCCGGCGGGCGCGACCGCCCGGATCGCCGCGGCCAGATCGATCGCGCCCTCGTACAGGGCCTTCCCCACGATCGCGCCGGCGATCCCGCGCGGCGCCAGTCCCTGGAGGAGCCTGATGTGCTCAAGCGCCGCGATGCCTCCCGAAGCGATGAGCGCGGCGGGCCGCGCGCGCAGCACCTGCTCGAGCAGCGTCAGATTGGGGCCCTGCATCGTGCCGTCGCGGGTGACGTCCGTCGCGATCAGCGTGCGCACGCCGGCGTCGACCATCCCCCGGGCCAGTCCCTCGGGCGTGAGCGCGGTCGACGACATCCAGCCGCGCGCCACGACCCGGCCCGCGTTCGCGTCGATCGCCACGGCGATCTTGTCCCCGTACTCCTTGGCGGCCCAGCGGACGAACTTGGGGTCCTCGGACGCCTTGGTCCCGAGCACGACGCGGGAGGCGCCCGCCTCGATGGCGGCGGCGAGCGTCTCCTGGGTGCGGATGCCCCCGCTCAGCTCCACCTTGACGCCGCAGGAGGCGATGATCTCACGCGCGATCGGCAAATTGACGTAGGTGCCGTCGAAGGCGCCGTTTAAGTCGACGACGTGCAGCCAGGTCGCGCCGGCATCCACCCACCGCTGGGCGGCGCCGACCGGGTCGGCCGAATACACGGTGACGTCGCTGCGCCGTCCCTGGGTCAGGCGCACCACGCGCCCGTCGAGGAGATCCACCGCCGGCAGGATGATCATCCGCTCCCCCCTGTTCGCGCTCCTCAAAGCCGGGCGAAATTCTCCAGCACCGTCAGCCCCACGCGCTGGCTCTTCTCCGGGTGGAACTGCGTCGCATACAGCTGCGCGCGCCGGATCATGGAGGCGAACGGCGCGCCGTAGTGCGACTCCAGCTCGATCACCGACGCATCCTCCGGCTCGGCGTAATGGGAGTGCACGAAGTACATGTAACTTCCCTCCGGTACGCCCCTCAGCAGCGGGCAGTCAGCCGGACCGGCCGGGCACCCCGCCGGCGCGCGCCGCACCTGATTCCAGCCCATGTGCGGAATTTTCAACCTCTGGCCGTCCCGGCCCCGCCCGGGAAACCGCCGGACGCGCCCTTTCAGCACCCCGAGCCCCCGGGCTCCATCGCCTTCGTCGCTCGACTCGAACAAGAGCTGCAATCCCAGGCAGATCCCCAGATAGGGCGTGCCGCGCCCGAACGCGCGCATGAGGGGCGCGATGAGCCCCCGGGCGTCGAGCTCGCGCATCGCGGCCGGGAAGGACCCGACGCCGGGGAGCACCAGCTTCTCGGACGCGTCGATCTCACGCGGATCGCTCGAGATCCGGACCCCGGCGCCCAGCGACTCGAACGCCTTCTGGACGCTGCGCAGATTGCCCATCCCGTAATCCACAATCGTAATCATCGCTGGTGCGAGCTACGTATGCCAAATGCAGAATTGGGAATTCGGAATTTGGCACATGAGCGGCTGCTATATCCGGCCCTTGGATGAGGGCACGCCGCGCACGCGCGCGTCGCGCGCGGCGGCCTGGCGGAACGCCCGCCCCAGCGCCTTGAAGACCGCCTCAAGGCTGTGGTGGAAGTCGCGCCCGGAGATGAGATCCACGTGCAGCGTGATCCGCGCGCCCCGCGTCATCGATTCCAGGAAGTGCTCGGCGTCGCCCCACTGGTACGACGCGCTCGACCAAAACGACGGCTTCTCCCTCCGCTCGCGGCCGTCCCGGATGACCAGCCGCGCCCGCCCGGAGAGATCCAGGACCACCCGCGCCAGCGCCTCCTCCATCGGGACGTACGCCCACCCCATCCGCGCCAGGCCCGCCCGGTCTCCGAGGGCCCGATCGAGGCACGTGCCCAGGACCTGGCCCACATCCTCGTTGGTGTGGTGCAGATCCACCTTGAGGTCGCCGCGCGCCGACACGGTGAGGTCGCACGCGCCGTGCGTGCCGAAGAGCGTCAGCATGTGGTCCAGAAACGGGATGCGGGTGTGCACTGCGGTCCGTCCGCTCCCGTCCAGATTGACGGTCGCCGAAATCTTCGTTTCCTTGGTCTTGCGCGAGACGCTCGAGCGCCTGCCAGCCATCCGCTTCCTCCAGGTCCGGTTACGTCAGCCGCACGCGAACCGCCTCAAAGTGCCGCGGCAACCCCTCGATCGCCGTCAATTGCTGCAGCGGTTCACGGACCCGCTCCAGGGCCTTCTTCGTGTACGAGATGATGTGCGTGCGCCGGATGAAATCGTCGATGCCGAGGCCCGAAAACGCCCGGCCGGATCCGCCCGTGGGCAGGACGTGGCTGGGCCCCGCGATGTAATCGCCCACGGTCGTCGGAGAAAACTGGCCGACGAAGATCGCCCCGGCGTGGCGGATCCGCTTGACCAGCTTCTTCGGCGAGCGGACCTGGATTTCGAGGTGCTCCGGCGCCAGCCGGTTGGCGGCATCCACCGCCTCGTCCAGGTTCCTGACCAGCATGCAGTACCCGCCGGGGATCTGCTTGCGCGCCAGCTTCGCCAGCGGCTTGGAGGTCGTGATCAGAAACGCGATGCCGCCGATGTGCTCCGTCTCACCCATCAGGTCCGCCAGCACGTACTGGCTCGTGCAGGACCGGTCCGCGATGATGGCCACCTCGGACGGTCCGGCGATCGTATCGATGTCCACAAAGCCGAACACCTGCCGCTTCGCTTCCGCGACGAACGCGTTCCCAGGCCCGACGATCTTGTCCACCTTCGGCACCGTTTTCGTGCCGAAGGCGAGCGCCGCGATGGCCTGCGCCCCGCCCACCTTGTAGATCTCATCCACCCCCAGCAAACTGGCCACCGCCAGGATGTGGGGGTCGACCCGCCCGCCCGCCTGGGGGGGCGTCGCCAGGACGATCCGCTGTACGCCGGCGCACTTGGCCGGGATGACCGTCATGTACACCGTGGAGACGAGGCTCGCGGTCCCGGCCGGGATGTAAATACCGACCCGCTCCAGCGGATCGAATTTCTCCCCCAGCCACACCCCGTCCCCGTCCACCAGGCGCACCGGCTTGAAGCGCGGATGCCGGTAGAACGCCTGGACGTTCTGGATCGCCGTCTTCAGCTGCAGCGCGAACTTGGGATCGACGTTCTGGAACGCGCCGGAGATTTCCGCTTCGGTCACGCGCAGCTGTCTGGCCGTCATCGTGACCTTGTCGAACCGGCGGGTGTAGCGCAGGAGCGCCTCGTCTCCGCTCTGTTCGACGTCGTCCACGATCTTCCGCACGGCCTGCTCGATCCGCCTTCGCCTGACGGTCTGCCGGCTGCAGAGTCGCTGCCACTCCTTAGACTGCGGGGCGATCATCTTCATGATGTGCGCTCACTCACCGGTTGTCGCTCGTTGGTCCCACCCTGCTTGGCGGCGCCGCTGGCGGGCGCCGCGATTCCGTCCCGCTGACGCGCGTCCGCCCGTCATGCCGCCGTGCCTACGCGCGGGGGGCGCGCGCCAGCGCCTCCCGCACCAGTCCTTCGACCCGATCCAGCGCGTCGCGGATCTTCCCGGGAGCGCGCCCGCCGGCCTGCGCGAAATCAGGCCGCCCGCCGCCGCTGCCGTCCGTCATGGCGGCAATGGTCTTCAGCATCGCGCCCGCATGGAGGCGCTTCGCGAGTCCGCGCGTCGTCGCCATGACCCAGGCGACCTGATCCGGCCCGGGCGAGGACACGAGCACCACCACGGCCTCGGTGGTCACGGAGTTCCGAACGGCGTCCGCCAGCTGCGTCAGCAGCTCCCGGTCGGTCCGCTCGAGCTCCGCCGCGATCAGGACCGCGCCGTCGAGCTGCTTGCCCCGCGCCGTGAGGCGTTCCGCGGTCACGGCGGCCAGCTCCGTCTGCAGCGCCTTCCGGGCGCGCTCGGACTCGCGCAGCTGGGTCAACAGCTCTTCCAGTCCGGCGGCCACGCCCTCGGCCGGGCGCCCCAGGCGCCGGGCCACGTCGTGGAGCAGGCGCATCGCGTCGTGCTGGCGGGCGTAGGCCGCCTCGCCGACCGCCGCTTCGACCCGCCGCGTCCCGGCGGCGATGGAGCCCTCCGATACGATCGCCAAGGAGCCGACGCTGCCGGTGTGCAGGAGATGCGTGCCGCCGCAGAGCTCCTTCGAGTAGTCGCCGATCTCCACGACTCTGACGCGCGCGCCGTACTTCTCGCCGAACATGGCGATCGCGCCCGAGCGCTTGGCCTCGTCCAGCGCCATGTGGCGCGTCCGGACCTCATCGGCGAGGCGCACCCGCTGATTGACCAGGGTTTCGATGCGCCAGCGCTGTTCCTCGTGAAGCGCCTGGCGCGAGGCGAAATCGAACCGCAGCCGGTCGGCGTCGACGTAGGATCCGGCCTGCACGGCCTCAGGGCCCAGCACGGAGCGCAGCGCCCAATGCAACAGGTGCGTCGCCGTATGGCCGCGGGCGACGGCCAGGCGCCGCCCGGCGTCCACTTCGGCGCGCACGGGATCCTGCACCGCAAGCGCACCCCGCCGGACGACGGCCTGGTGAAGCAGCACATCGTCCACCCAGACGGTGGCGCCCACCTCCGCCTCGCCCCGCGGACCGGCGATCGCGCCGCGGTCCCCGCTCTGCCCTCCGGCTTCGCCGTAGAACGGCGAGCGGTCCAGCACGATCCCGACGTTCGCGCCTTCGGCCGCCTTCGTCACCCAGTTCGCGCCGTCCCACAGCCCGCGAATGACCGCCTCGGACCGGAGCGACTCGTAGCCCACGAACTGCCGCTCGCGATCCTGGAACTCCCCCAGCGTCTCCCGGACCGGCAGCGTCTCCGAGACGAACACGCCCCCGCTGAACTGGCTGCCCGCGCGCGAACGCTCCTGCTGCGCCGCCAGCGCCGCGTCGAAGCCCTCCCGGTCAACGCGCAGGCCGCGCTCCCCGGCAATG
>DASWKB010000051.1:0-7447 GCA_036396895.1 bacterium
TGTCACGATCCGCCCGTCCCTCACCTCCACTCACGCCCGCCGTGGCCGGTTTTGAAGTGTTCGGTGACAATGGCCACCATCGCAGATTGCACGGGTTGACCCGTTTTCGTAACCTCGCTTAATTCCGCCGGTTAGCACGCCTGGACAGGTGGCCGAGAGGCTGAAGGCACACGCCTGGAGAGCGTGTAACCGGGTAACCGGTTCGTGGGTTCGAATCCCACCCTGTCCGTGAAACACGAACGCCGCCGCACAGGCCCGGCGTTTCGTTCATGCCCTCGTCACTAATCCCGCCACCATCCCGCCTATTCCGCCGCCTTCGCCTCCGGCCCGCGCGTCGCCAGCTCCCGATCCATGAACATGAGCGCGACCTTGTTGTCCCCCGCCATCTCCAGTCGCGCGATCACGTCGCTCACGTTCTTCTCCTCCTCCTGCTGCTCCGTGATGAACCACTGGAGCTGGAGCTGCGTCCCGTAGTCCTTCTCCTTGTCCGCCAGCTCGTAGAGCTTGCGGATGGACGCCGTCACCTTCTGCTCGTGCTTCAGCGACTCCTTCATGACCTGAAGCGGCGACGTGAAGTCCACCGCCGGCGCCTCGATGGCCTTCAGGCGCACCCGCCCACCGGCCTCGATGAGATAGTTGAACAGCCGCATGGCGTGCGCACGCTCTTCCTCTGTCTGCATCCGCATCCAGTTCGCAAACCCGTGCAGGTTCTGGTCCTCAAACCAGGCCGCCATGGAGAGATACAGGTGCGACGCGAAGAACTCCTTGGCAATCTGATCGTTGATCGCCGCTTCGACGGTCTTGGTGGGCATGAATCCGCTGCTCCGCTGGTAGAGTGGGATGATGGGTCCGCGCCGTTGGCGCGGAAGGGCGGTAGGGGGCTACCGTCTCGCAGAAGCCTTCTCAAGAAACACCGTCTGCGCCGCCCGGCGCGGCTGGTCCCCCACGGGCCGACGCTGCGCATAGATCCCGTCCGTGCCGCAATCCCACGCCGAGCAGTTGTCGGTCTCGTAGACCTCGATGACCTCGTCCAGCTGCCCCTGGAGCGCCGGATCCAGCACGGGCACCACGGTCTCGATCCGGTTCGTGAGGTTGCGGTGCATCCAGTCCGCGGACCCGATGTAGTGCTCGGCCGCGCCTCCGTTGGTGAAGCGGTAGAGCCGGCTGTGCTCCAGAAACCGCCCCACCACGCTGTACACCCGGATCGTCTCCGAGACGCCGGACACCCCCGGCCGCAGACAGCACAGCCCGCGCACGTTCAGCGTGATCGGCACGCCGGCCCGGCTGGCCTGGTACAGCTCGCGGATCACCTCGGGATCCTGGAGCTGATTCATCTTCGCGTAGATGCCGCTCGGCCGGCCCTCGCGGGCATGCGCGGCCTCCCGCTGGATCAACTCCAGGAACCGCCGGCGCATGGAGCCGGGGGCAATCAGCATCACGCCGTCGTCCGGGTACGGGGTCGTGCCCGTCAGGCCGTTGAACACCGCCGCCACCTCGGCACAGAGCGCGGGATTAGCGGTGAGGATGCCGAGGTCCTCGTACACGCGCGCGGTGCCGGGATGGTAGTTCCCGGTGCCGATGTGCGCGTACTGCCGCACCTGGCCCCCCTCCTCGCGAACCACGAGCGCGAGCTTGACGTGCGTCTTCAGGCGCTCGACCCCGTAGGCCACGTGCGCGCCCTCGTTCTCCAGGAACTTGCCCCACTGGATGTTGGGCGCCTCGTCGAACCGCGCGGTGATCTCCACCAGCACGGCCACCTGCTTGCCCTGGCGTGCCGCGTCCGCCAGCGCCCGCACGATGGGCGAGTCGCTGCTGGTGCGGTAGATCGTGAGCTTGATGGCCAGCGCCGCGGGGTCGCGCGCGGCATCCTCGATGAACCGGAGCACCGACGTCTCGAAGCCGTCGTACGGATGGTGCAGCAGCACGTCCCCCCGCCGGATCTCGGCGAACAGCGCCCGGGGATCGGCGGGATCCAGGCGCGCCAGCCGGCCGTGCGCGCGCGGCTCGTGCACCGGGTAGCACAGGTCCGGCCGCCCGGTCACCGCGAGCTGGAGCAGGTCGCTGAGCCCCAGGAACGACGTCGCGACGTAGATGTCCTCCTGCTGGAGCCCGATCTGGCGCGCCAGCCAGACGGCCAGCGGCTCCGGCATGCCCGTCTGGACCTGGAGCCGCACGGGGCCCGCGAAGCGCCGCGCCTTGAGTTCGCGGCTCACCTGCCGGACGATGCTGCCGGGCTCCTCGATCTCCTCGTCCTTCGCCGGATCCGGCTCGAGGTCGCCCTCCGACCCACGGGTCAGCCGGAAGAAGTAGATGGCCCGCGGCGGGGTCTCGGGGTAGGCCAGATCGAGGTTGTGCGCGATCACCTGCTCGAGCGGGGTGAACCCGCCGCCGTCCGGCAACGGCACCCACCGGGGCCGATTGTCCGGCACCTTGATGCGGACGAAGCGCTGGCGCCCGCGCTCGTCGTCCGGCAGCAGGACCGCGAGATTGAGCCCCAGGTTCGAGATGAACGGGAACGGGTGCTCCGGATCCACCGCGAGCGGCGTGAGGATGGGCAGCACCGACTGGGCAAAGTAGTCGCGCAACGCCGCCTGCTGCGCCGGCGCCAGCGTGGCGTAGTCGTGTATCCCCACGCCCTCCGCGGCCAGCGCGGGCCGCAGCTCGCGCTCAATCACCGCCGCGATCCGCAGCACCTGGTCCCGCAGCTCGGCGCCGCAGGCGTCCAGCTCCTCCTGCGGCGTGCGCCCGTCCAGCGACCGCTTGACCGAGCGCCTGCGGATCTGGCGCTTGAGACCGCTGATCCGCTTCATGAAGAACTCGTCGTGCAGCATCCCCGAGATGCCGGCAAAACGGACCCGCTCCAGCAGCGGCAGATCCTGCGCTTCCGACAGCGCGATCACCCGGCGGGCAAAGCCCAGCCAGCTCAGCTCGCGGCTGACGAAGATCTCGGGGGCGTCGAGCCCGACCGTCTCCGGAGCCGGCTGCTCCGCAACCGGGGTCTCGGCGACCTCGGGGATCTCGACGATGGATTGATCGGGGGACATACGGCGCCGGCTCGGATCGAACGGCCCTAAGTGTAGCCCCCCCGGGCGCCGTGAGCCACCCCGGCCTCCGTCACGGTCAGGCGCCCCGCAGATCCCCGAAAAACTCCCGCAGCAGGGCCCCGCACTCGGCCTCCCGCGCGCCGGCCACCACTTCCGGCCGGTGGTTCAGGCGCGGATGCCGCAGGAGGTCGTGGTGGGTGCCGGCCATCCCGGCCTTGGAGTCCCACGCCCCGAACACGACCCGGCCGACCTTGGCCAGCACGATGGCGCCGGCGCACTGCGCACAGGGCTCGAGGGTCACGCACAGGGTGCAGTCGGTGAGACGGTCCGCGCCCAGGGCCCGGAGCCCCTCGGCAATCACCAGGACCTCGGCGTGGCGGGTGGGATCACGCCGGGCCACGGTTTCGTTGTGCGCCGCGGCAATGACGACGCCATCCCGGACCAGGGCCGCTCCCACCGGCACTTCACCGACGAGCACGGCCGCCCGCGCGTTCCGGAGTGCGACGTCCATCCCCAGCTCGTCGTCCGGCGCCAGGGGGGGCGGCGCCCGTCCGGCCGCGGGCCGCGTCACGGCCCCGTCACCGCCGTGGGATCCGCCGGCACCCGCGTGAATGACAACCCGCCGTCCGGCCCGGGCTCCACCCGCACCGTATCCCCTTCCTGATACGCACCCTCGAGAATGGCCATGGCCAGCGGATTCTGCACCCGCCGCTGGATCACGCGCTTGAGCGGCCGCGCGCCGTAGACCGGATCGTAGCCTTCCTCGATGAGCGCTTCCTGCGCCGCTTCCGTGACGTCGAGCCGAAGCCGCCGCTCGGCAACGAGCCGGGCCACGTGGGCGAGCTGGAGATCCACAATCGCGCCCAGGTCGGCCTTGGTGAGCGGGTGGAACATGATCGTCTCGTCCACCCGGTTCAGGAACTCCGGCCGGAACGTCTGGCGCAGCAGCTCCATCACCTGCCGTTCGGCGCGGGCGCGATCGCTGGCGTCCAGGAGGAACTGGCTGCCGATGTTCGAGGTCATGATGATGACTGCGTTCTTGAAGTCCACGACGTGGCCCTGGCTGTCCGTGAGCCGTCCGTCGTCCAGGATCTGGAGCAGGACGTTGAACACGTCGGGGTGCGCCTTCTCGATTTCGTCGAACAGCACCACGGCGTACGGCCGCCGGCGCACGGACTCGGTGAGCTGGCCGCCCTCCTCGTACCCCACGTAGCCGGGCGGCGCACCGATCATACGGGCCACCGCGTGCTTCTCCATGTACTCCGACATGTCGAGGCGCACCATGGCCCGCTCGTCGTCGAACAGGAACTCGGCCAGCGCCCGCGCCGTCTCGGTTTTCCCCACGCCCGTGGGCCCGAGGAAGATGAAGCTCCCGATGGGCCGATTGGGATCCTGGAGCCCCGCGCGCGAGCGTCGCACCGCGTTGGCCACGGCCGCGAGCGCGTGCCCCTGGCCGATCACGCGGCGCCCCAGTTCCGTCTCGAGCTGCGTCAGCCGCTGGCGCTCCGACTCGAGCATCCGCGACACCGGAATGCCCGTCCAGCGCGACACGATCTCCGCCACGTCCTCCGCGTCCACCTCTTCCTTGAGGTACTTGCCGCCCTGCTGGATCTCCGCGAGCCGCGCCTGGCCCGCGGCGATCTCGCGCTCCAGCTCCGGCACGCGCCCGTAGCGGATTTCGGCCGCCTTCTGGAGATCGCCCTGCCGCGTCACCTGCTCGGCCTCGATCCGCGCTTCCTCGAGCTTCGCCTTCTTCTCCCGCAGCGACAGGATGGCCGCCTTCTCCGCCTGCCACTGGGCCTTCATCTCCTGCGACCGCGCCGCGAGCTGCTGGAGCTCCCCGCGCAGCGCCTCGAGCCGCTCCCGGCTTGCGCGGTCGCGTTCCTTGCCCAGCGCCTGCTCCTCGATCCGGAGCTGGATCATGCGGCGCTCGACCTCGTCAATCTCCTGCGGGAGGCTGTCAATCTCGATGCGCAGGCGGCTCGCGGCCTCGTCCACGAGGTCAATGGCCTTGTCGGGAAGGTGGCGCTCGCCGATGTAGCGCTGCGAGAGCGTGACGGCCGCCACCAGGGCGGTGTCCGTGATGCGGACGCCGTGATGCACCTCGTAGCGCTCTTTCAGGCCACGGAGAATGGCCACCGCGTCTTCCGTGGACGGCTCGCCCACGTAGACCGGCTGAAACCGCCGCTCGAGCGCCTTGTCCTTCTCCACGTACTTGCGGTATTCGTCCAGGGTCGTGGCGCCCACGACGTGCAGCTCGCCCCGCGCAAGCGCGGGCTTCAGCATGTTGGAGGCGTCAATCGCGCCCTCGGCCTTCCCCGCCCCGACGATCGTGTGCAGCTCGTCAATGAAGACGATGAACCGCCCCTCCTGGCTCACGATCTCCTTGATGACCGACTTGAGCCGCTCCTCGAACTCGCCGCGGTACTTGGCCCCCGCCAGCAGCAGCCCCATGTCCAGCACCACGAGGTGCTTGTCCCGCAGCGACTCCGGGACGTCGCCGTTCACGATGCGCTGCGCGAGCCCCTCGACGATGGCCGTCTTGCCGACCCCGGGATCGCCCACCACCACGGGGTTGTTCTTGGTTCGGCGGGACAGGACCTGCATGATCCGGCGGATCTCGTCGTCGCGGCCGATCACGGGGTCGAGCTTCCCCTGCCGCGCCAGGTCGGTGAGGTCGCGGGTATAACGCTCGAGCGCCCGATACTCGTTCTCGGGCTCGATGTCCGTCACCCGGTGGCTGCCGCGGATGGCCTCCAGCGCCTGCCGCAGGTCGGCGGCGTTCACCCCGCGCTCCGACAGCAGCTCCCGCGCCGAGGTCCCCTTCGTGTCCGCCAGCCCGATCAGCAGGTGTTCGGTCGAGACGTAGGCGTCGTTCAGGTCCTTGGCGATCCGGTCCGCGCGGTCCAGCGCCTGCGAGAACTCGCGCGCCATGGCCGCGGGCGCGCTGGCGCCCTCCTGTTTGGGCAACCGGTCCACCTCGCGCCCCGCGGCCTCGCGGAGCTCTGCGACCGTGAGCCCGAGCTTCTGAAGCAGCGGCCGCACGATCCCCTCGTCCTGCGCAAGCAGGGCGTGCAGGAGATGCGCGTCGTTGACGACAGGATTCCCGCGCTCCCGAGCGAGGGCACTCGCCTCCTGGATCGCTTCGCTCGCTTTGATGGTCAGACGGTCGGGGCGGATCATTCGTCTGTGAACTCGTCGCGTGCAGCGTTTAGCGTGTAGCGTGTAGCGTACCAGCGTACGCTTATCGCACCCACCGTGCCCTTCAGTTCCGCAAAACTGGCAGCCAGAACGCCCAGACGACAGGTCACCGGGGCACATTCCAGTTCCCCCCTGCCCACCCGGCAGTCCCGATACACGCTATACGCTATACGCTACACGCTGCACGCTGCACGCCGTCCGCCCTTGCGCTCCCGTCGCTCACCGATACCTTTGCCCCCCCACGCCCCGCCCCCTGGAGGGTCTCATGTTTGCCCGAGTCACGTCCATTTCCCTGATCGCCCTGGCGACGCTCACCGCCTGCCAGCAACCCGAAACGGCAGAGCAGATGCACGCCCGTATGCAGATGGAGTCCGACTCGGCGCGCGTCGCCCTCGAGGCCAAGGCCGCCGCCTTCGTCGAGGCGTTCAACGCCGGAAACGCCGACGCCATGGCCGCGTTCTACGCGCCGGACGCGGTATTGATGCCGCCGGACATGCCGGCCGTCATGGGGCGGGACGCCATCCGCGGCGGCATGGAGGGCATGTTGGCCGGGATGCCGCCGGGCTCGGTGTTCGCGCTCCGCGTGCTCGACGTGGCGGCCAACGGGCCGATTGCGGTGGATCGGGGCGAGTGGTCCACGACCATGCCCGGTCCGGACGGCGGATCCATGGAGATCCGCGGCAAGTACCTCGTGGAGTGGCACAGGATTGACGGCGAGTGGCTGATCGTCTCCGACATCTGGAACGGCGACGCCCCGATGCCGCCCATGTAGGCGCCCACCATCGAGCCCCCCCAACGCACGCGCGCCGCGGACATCGTCCGCGGCGCGCGTCGTTCTCAGTGGTGCAGCTGGCGTGCTACTTCACAACGGTCATCTTGCCCGTGAACCGTTGCCCATTCACGACCAACTGGTAGACGTAGACCCCCGATGCAGCCTCGCGGCCGGTGTTCAGCACCTTCCCGTCCCAGTACGCCGCGTACTGGCCG
This sequence comes from bacterium, assembly GCA_036396895.1. Lineage (GTDB taxonomy): Bacteria > Omnitrophota > Gorgyraeia > Aquiviventales > Aquiviventaceae > DASWKB01. The sequence goes on from DASWKB010000051.1 coordinate 7,233, forward strand.
GTGCCGTTCCACTCGATGCGGAGGTTTTCCAGCGGTTCCCCGGATCCCTGAAGGATGGGGACAGCGACGAGCTGCGCGAGCACGTTGTACACGCGCATGCTGACCACCGGCCTTTCCCCGCTGGAGAACAGACTCTCCGGCAGGCCAAAGGGAATGGTCGTTTCCGGGTTGAAGGGATTGGGGTAATTCTGCCCCAACTCAACCCTGTCGCGCTG
>DASWKB010000052.1:0-2737 GCA_036396895.1 bacterium
GCGGACCGACTGGCCCTGTTCCAACAGTTCGATGCTCCGCAGCTTCATGGCCAAGGGAATCCGGGATGACTCCATCGCTGACACCTCCGTGCGGTCATTGTACTGACCGAGTGTCAACGATGTCCTGAAACATTACATCTATCTTCTACCTTTTCATGGTAATCCCCACGCCGCGCCCCCCGCCCCTTAGAAGAAGTTCCGAACCAGGATCGGGAGCAAGACAAGGAACCAGGGGACCGCAAGGATGGTCGTGACGAGCCACAGGGCGCTGGAGAAGCGCCGGTCGAGCCCGAAGAGCATGGGGAGCATCAGCGGCGAAATCGCGACGGGAGTCGACGCTTCGAGCAAGACGACGAGCCGCATGAGACCTTCAAGTCCCGCAAGGGCCGTCAGCGCCAGCGCGACGAGCGGCGCCCAGATGAACTTGATCGCGCACATCACCAGGCAGGCGCTCCACCACTGACGGGGCGGACGCAGCGACACCTGGGACCCGATCGCCAGCAGGTAGAGTCCCGTCTCCAGCGGAATCAACGCGTGGTTGACCGCTTCCAGCACCGGCGGGCGCGCAACACCCGCCAGGCTCAGCGCGATGCCCGCCAGCATCCCGCCGAGCGGATAGAGCCTGAGCTCCCCGCGCAGGATCCGGGCGCCCTCTCCCGCCTCCCTCGGCTGCCCGTAGCGGGCGGCCATCCAGAACCCCAGGCTGTAGAACGCCACCGGGAAGAACGCCAGGTACAGCAGGCAGAGCGCGTACGCTTCTTCGCCGAAGAGCGCGAACGCGATGAACGCGCCGAAGTACCCGACGTTCGAGAAGTACGCGCAGGTATAGAAACTCCCCGCTTGCGGGCGCGACATGGCGGACCGTCGCACATAGAAGACCGCCGGCAGGAGCATGGCGGCCGACACGGCCAGCCCCAGGACCGGCAGCAGCCAGGGCTCGACGCTCCTGAGCGGCATCCGCCAGAGCGACAAGCACAATACGGCGGGCGCCAGTCCGCGAACGGCCAGCTGGACGATCCGCGAGGCCCGCGCCTCATCAAGCACGCCGCCTTTGCGCAGGGCGTAGCCCAACCCGAGCGAGCCCACGACGAGGCCTAAGCCGAACAGCGCACGGAGCCACATCGTCACTCGTCGGGGCGGGGGACCTGGGGCGCGGGGCGCAGCGTGGGCATTACCATGAGAAGGTAGAAGATAGAACTGCTACCTTCAACTTTCCTCCTTCCACCTTCCATCTTCTACCTTCCACCCTCCAACTTCCAGCCCCGCCCCTTACCGGCGGCGATGAGTCCGAATGACGATCGACTCGCCGTCCGTCATGATGCGCACCGCGCCGGCATCGCGCGTGAGCAGCACCTGCGCGCCGCGGCGTCTGAGCGCGTCGATCGTTCCGGGCGCGGGCAGCCGGTGCGCGCGCCCGACGCTGACGACGGCGACCGCGGGCCGCGCGGCGTCGAAGAGGCGCTCGCCGGCCTCCCCCAGCCGGCTGCCGTGGTGCGGCGCCGTCATGACGTCCGCCGCCACGTCGCTCCCGCCGGCGAGCAGGATGGGGATGCCCGCTTCTTCGATGTCCGCCGTCAGCAGGATGCGCACGCGCCCCTTGCGCAGCCTGAGCACGAGCGCGTTGTCATTGGACGCGGGCGCCGTGCCCGGCACGAACCCGCACGGAGGGTGGAGCACCTCGATGTCGGCGCCGAGCTCCGGCCCGAATGCGGCGCCCGCGCAGAGCCCCTCGGGCGCCAGGCCCGCCCGGCCCGCGCCGGCCATGACGCGGCGAAACGCCATCGTGTCATCCGGCGCTCCGTTCGTCAAGAGCCGCCCGACGCGCACCGCCTCAAGCAGCGGCGCCGCTCCGCCCAAGTGGTCTTCGTCGGGATGCGTCAGAATCAGCGCGTCGAGGCGGCGGATGCCCTCCGCGCGCAGAAACGGCACCACCCGCGCCGCGCCCGCCTCGCGCGTCCCCGCGTCCACGACCAGGACGTGTCCGCTCGGCGTGCGGATGACGGCGCTGTCGCCGTGCCCGACGTCGAGCAGATCGACGCGGAGCCAGCGGGACGCCGACCACGACGTGCCCGCGACGCTCCAGAGCCATAACGCGAGCGCCGCCGTCCAGGCGATGATCACCCGCTCGACGGAAATGCGCAATCGGCCGCTCAGCGCCGAAAGCGCCAGCAGCGCATAATACGCGGCCGGCAGCCACACGCCGCTCCGTCCGGTCTCCCACCATCCGCCCGGGATCCGCTCGAACCAGGCCGCGGCCTCCGCGGCCGCGCGCGCCAGCGTCCCCGGCACCCACGCCGCGGACGCGCCGATCGCGGGAATCTCCAGCGCCGCGAGCGCGAACGGCCCGGTCCACACCAGCGCGGTGACGATCGGAATCAGGACCAGGTTCGCCGCCGCCGCAACCGGGGACACGATCCCCGTGTACCAGATCAAGAGCGGAGCCAGGCCCGCCCACACCGCACCCGTCGCCGCCAGGCTTCCCGCGAGGTAGGCGCGCAGCGCGCCCGGCTTCACCCATGAGAGCCGCGCCGCGATCGCCTTCGACCAGCGCGGGCCGAACGCCAACAAGCTCGCCACCGCCCCGAACGAGAGCTGGAACCCCGGGTCCGACGCGGATGCGGGCTCGGCCAGCACCACGAGCAGCGCCGCGGCGGCCAGCAGGTTGCCCCACGACCGCTCACGGTCAAGCCAGATCGCGCCGAGCGCCAGCGCCGCCATCGACGCGGCGCGCACCACG
>DASWKB010000053.1:0-7822 GCA_036396895.1 bacterium
GCGGACCGACTGGCCCTGTTCCAACAGTTCGATGCTCCGCAGCTTCATGGCCAAGGGAATCCGGGATGACTCCATCGCTGACACCTCCGTGCGGTCATTGTACTGACCGAGTGTCAACGATGTCCTGAAACATTACATCTACCTTCTACCCTCCATCTTCCATCTTCTACCTTCCACTTTCCATCTTCTACCTTCCACCCTCTACTGTCTATCTGTTACCCTCCACCTTCCACATTCCATCTTCTACCCTCTATCCTCCATCTTCCACCTTCTATCTTCTCATGGCCATCCCCACGGCGTGCCCCGGAGCGAACGACGTGAGCGGAGTCCTGAGCGAAGTCGAAGGACACGCCCCTCGCCCCGTCCTGGCCGCTACGTCATAGCGCCGCGCTCGGCACCAGGCACAACGAAGCGGGGACCGCCGCCTCCGGCAGTCCCCGCATAGACAATGACCCTGGTGCCGCTTCGCTCAGAGAATGATGGACGGATAAAGCTGGGAGGGCCGATAAGGCGCCAAAGCGCCCTCAGAAGCTTCGGCAGCTACGCAACCGTATCGTCCCGCTCAAGCACCTGTACGGGTTTCCCCGTGCGCTTCTCCAGCGCTTGCCCGGGCGTCGCGACGTAGGTTCGTCAGCTTTGCGACCCCGCCTTTCGACGTCCCGCCTTGCGGCGTGACCCGCCGGGCCCCCGACGGAGGTGTGCCTTTATCGGCTCCCGCTTGCACTCCAACCCTACCATATCCCGCGAGGAGCCATCAAGAGCGCGGGGCAATTTTTCGCGATCTCTCAGCGCCGCCACCCGGCGGGCCAGCGCCCGGCACTCGGCCTCAACCAGCACCCCGCTGGCGTACGCCCCCCGCAGCGCGGAAAGCGCTTCCCGGTGCCCCTCCGCATCGCCGCAGACCAACAGCAGATCGTGGCCGGCGGCGGCGGCGCGCACGGCCGCGACCCCCACCCCGTCCGGCCCGCGGACGGCGCCCATTTCCAAATCGTCCGTCAAGACCAGCCCCGAAAAACCCAACTCCTTCTTGAGCAGGTCCCTGATGAGCCGGGAGGAATACGTCGCGGGCTCATCCGGCATGCTCTCTTCGGGATCGGCCAGCCCGGGATAACACACGTGGGACGACATGACGCACGCCACCCCCGCCCGGATCGCCGCCTGAAACGGCGCCACATGCACGGCGCGCATGACGTCCCAATCCAGCGCGATGGCGGAGCGCAGCAGGTGCGGATCCCGGGACACGGCGCCCAATCCTGGAAAATGCTTCGCGCAGGCTGCGACCCCGCCGTCCTGCAGGCCGCGAATCCTGGCGGCGGCATGCCGGCTGACCGTGTCCGGATCGGTCCCGTAGGCGCGATCCCCGATCACGGGATCGGCTCCCTCGACCGCCACGTCGACGCAGGGCGCCAGGTTGACGTGGATGCCGAGCCGCCGCAACTCCCCGGCTTCGGTGCGGCCCTGGCGCTCGAGCGCCTCGGGACCGGCCAAGCTCATCTCCCGCGCGGAGGGGAACTGCGTGACGCCGTGCCGGAACCGCACCACCCGCCCGCCCTCGTGGTCCACCATCACGAGCGGCGGAGGATCCAGGACGTCCGCCAGGGCCGCGGTCAGCGCGGCGAGCTGTTCGGGATCGCGATAGTTGCGCTCGAAGAGGATGACGCCGCCGGGACGCACCGCCTGAAGGTGCGCCGCCGCCTCATCCGTCACCTGGGGCCCCGGCAGCCCGATGACCAGGTGCGTGCCGACCGGGAGCTCATCGCTCATGGCCCCATTCTACAGCGGAACGCAGAATTCCGTGTACCGAGCGTTGGGACAGGGGACAAGTCAGAGCAACCTCAAATCATCTGAAGATCGGGGACATGTCCCACGTCCTATGTCCCACACCTGCGTCCTCGCGCACACGTTCCTTGTCCCGTATCCCCTGTCCCAAACGAGGTAGCCGGTCCTTTGTGGCTTGTTGCTTGTCGCTTGTTGCTATCTGGTTACTGGTTGCTGGTCTCTGGTTGCTGATGGAAACGCACCATGCTATCGTGATACAGTCATGGGCCGCGCCGTACGCTACAACCGTCTCCCGACGGAGCAACCCCTTTCCGCCAGCCGGCGCCTCGACTCGCTCCCCCCGCGCCGTCTGCTTCGGTTGATGCATGAGCAGGACCTGCGCGCGGTCCGCGCGGTCGGCCGGCAGCTCGCGGCGGTCGAACGGGCCGTCCGGCTCATCAGCGACACGCTGGCGCGCGGAGGGCGCCTGCTCTTCCTCGGAGCCGGCACCAGCGGCCGGCTCGGCGTGCTCGAAGCCGCGGAGTGCCCGCCGACCTTCGGCACGCGCCCGGATCAGGTCCGCGCCCTCATCGCCGGCGGACGCGGCGCCGTGTTCCGCTCGCGGGAGGGGACCGAGGACCGGCGCGAGGAGGCCGCGCGGCGCGTCCGGCGAACGGCGAAGCGCGGCGACGTCGTGGTCGGCATCGCCGCCAGCGGCGTGACGCCGTTCGTGGACGCGGGACTACGGGCCGCCGCTCGGGCCGGCTGCGCCACCATCCTGTTGACCTGCCACCCCAAGGCCCGCATCCCCTGCACCGTCAGGATTCCGCTTGCAGTCGGCCCGGAACTGCTGACGGGCTCGACGAGGCTGAAGGCGGGCACCGCGACCAAGCTCGCGCTCAACATGCTCACGCTCGGCGCGATGGTGCGGCTCGGGAAGACCTACGGCCACCTGATGGTGGACGTCCGGCCGGCGTCGCGGAAGCTCAGGGCCCGGGCGCTCGACATCGTCCGGACGCTGACCGGCTGCTCAAGAGCCCGCGCCGGGCGCGCGCTGCGGCAGACCCGCGGGGGCGTGAAACCGGCCGTCGTGATGCTCAGGCTCGGGGTGACGGCGGCCGAGGCCGGCCGCCGCATTGCCCTCGCGCGCGGCTCGCTCCGGCGCGCCCTGGACACGTGAGCATGCCGCTCGCGATCGGGCTCATGTCGGGCACGTCCTGCGACGGGGTCTCGGCGGCGCTGGCGGACATCCGGGGACGACGGGTCCGTGTCCTGGCGCACCGGACCGACCCGTATCCGCGGGCGTTCGCCGAGCGCCTGCGCAACGCGGCGCGGCTGACCGCGCCGGCTCTCTCCGCGCTCCACATGGAGCTGGGCGAGCGCTTCGCGGCCGCCGCCGTGACGCTCCTACGCCGCGCGAGGGTCCGCCCTTCCCGCGTCGCCGTCATCGGATCGCACGGCCACACCGTGTATCATGGGCCGCGCGACGGCTCGCCGTCGACCCTGCAGCTCGGCGCGGCGGCGGTCATCGCCGAGCGCACCGGCATCGACGTGGCCGGCGACTTTCGCGCGCGCGACATGGCCGCGGGAGGCGAGGGGGCGCCGCTTGTGCCCTGGTTCGACGAGGCCGTGTTCGGCGGCGGGCGTGTCCGCGCGCTGCAGAACCTCGGCGGAATCGCGAACGTGACGCTGGTCGGCGGGGGGATCCGGACGCTCGCGTTCGACACGGGCCCGGGCAACTGCCTCCTGGATTTGGCCGTGCAGCGAGCCACCCGGGGCCGGATGCGCTGCGACCTGAGCGGCACGCTCGCCGCTCAAGGCGCGATCGATGCGCGCGCGGTCCGGCGCCTCGCGGCGCATCCGTATTTCCGGAGGCGGCCGCCGAAATCGACCGGGCGGGAGCTGTTCAACGACGCCTTTCTGAGCCGGGCCCGGCCGCTGCCTCGCGCGCTGCCCGATCTGCTCGCGACGCTCACCTGCTTCACCGCGCTCAGCATCGCCGACAGTTATCGCCGTTTCCTGCGGCCGTATCCCGAGGAGGTGATCGTGAGCGGCGGCGGGGTCCGCAACCGCGCGCTGATGGCGCACCTCGGGGCCATGCTCGCGCCGGCCGCCGTGCGGCCCATCGACGCCTATGGGATCCCCGCGCAGGCGAAAGAGCCCGCGGCGTTCGCGCTGCTCGCGTTGCGCGCGCTGCAGAGGGACGTCAATCATCTGCCCCGCACGACGGGAGCGAGGCGAGCGTGCGTGCTGGGGAGCGTGACTCCCGGCCGCCATGCGTCATTCGGGGCGAGGGGCGAGGGGCGCGGTGTGGGTGCGGCGTGAGGATAACCATGAGTAGCTAGAAGGTAGAAGGTGGATGATGGAAGATGGAACAAGAACACGTGAGTATTGTTTTTTCTACCTTCCACCTTCTCCCCTCCATCTTCTCATGGTAATCCCCACCCCCTTAATGACGGGTGACGATGCACGCGATTGACTGGGCGATTGTCGGCGGGTTCTGCGCGATCAGCCTGGCCATCGGCCTCCTGGCGCGCGGGCGCGCCGGCAACAGCCTCGAGGCGTATTTCGTTTCCGGCCGGCGGCTCGGCTGGTGGCTCGCCGGCACCTCCATGGCCGCGACGGCCTTTTCCTCTGACACGCCCCTGTTGATCACCGGTATGGTGCGCCGCCGCGGCATCTGGGGCGTCTGGGAGGTCTGGGTGCTCGGCATCAGCACGATGCTGGCCGTGTTCGTCTTCGCCCGGCTGTGGAAACGCGCAGGCGTCATGACGGAAGTGGAGCTGGTCGAGCGCCGCTATAGCGGACGCGCGGCGGCGTTCCTGCGCGGGTTCAAGGCGATCTACTGGGGCCTCGTGTACAACTGCTACGTCATGGGCGTCTGGGTCGTCACGGGCATGACGAAGGTGCTGCAGGAGACGACCGGCTGGCCCCGCGAGTGGGCGATCGTCGCGTGCGTGCTCCTGGGAACGACGTACACGTCGCTCGCGGGCCTGTGGGGCGTCGTGCTGACCGACGCGTTCCAATTCGTCTGGGCGATGATCGGCGCGGTGGTGCTCGCCGTGTACGCCGTCCGCGCGGCGGGGGGCCTGGCCGGGCTCAGCGGGGCGCTGGCGGACACGGGGCGGCTCGACGTGATTCCGCCTCCCGGCGCGGCGGGCGGCGGATGGCTCGACTCGCCCGCGGGTTGGTTTGCAGGGCTCCTGCTGATTCAATGGTGGGCGTGGAAGAACACCGACGGCGGCGGCATCGTGGTCCAGCGCATGGTGTCCTGCCGGAACGAGCGCCAGGCGATGCTGTCGGTGCTGTGGTTCAACCTGGCGCACTACTGCCTGCGATCCTGGCCGTGGATTCTGACGGCGCTGGCGTCGCTCGTGCTCATTCAGGACGCGGAGCTCCTCGGCGAGGCCGGCGGCGCGGCGTTCGTCGATCACGAGCGCGCCTATCCGAGGCTGATCACCCAGCTGTTGCCGCTGGGGCTGCGGGGGATGCTGGTCGCGTCGTTCTTCGCGGCCTTCCTGTCCACGCTGAGCACGCAGCTTAACTGGGGCGCGTCGTACCTCTTGCATGACGGCTACAAGCGCTTCCTGCGCCCCGGAGCGTCCGAGCGCCATTATCTGCGCGTCGCGCGGGGCCTGCCGTGGCTGCTCGCCGCCGGCGCGATGGCGGTCGCCTGGCAGACGCGGAGCATCGGCGAATCCTTCACCATCGTCCTGAATCTCACGGCGGGCATCGGTCCCGTCTATTTGCTGCGCTGGTTTTGGTGGCGGGTCAACGCGTGGAGCGAGATCAGCGCGATGTGCGCCAGTCTGCCGGCCCTGCTGATGCGTCCGGCCGCGCTTGCGTGGCTCGGGTGGCCGTCAGGATCTCTGGTGGAGCTGGCCTTCATGGTGGGGGTGACGGCGCTCGTGTGGGTGCCGGTCACGCTCTGCACGCCGCCGGTCGAACGCGGCACGCTCAAGACGTTCTACCACGCAGTGCGGCCGCCGGGATGGTGGGGCCACGTGTCCGCGGGAGCCCCCGGCGAGCCCTGGGGCCGGCACTTCCTCCAGTGGGCGATCGCGACGGCGGGCCTCGGCGCGACCATCATCGGGCCGCTCGAGCTCATGGTGGGATCGCGACCGCTCGGAGTCCTCTGGTGCCTCGGCGCCGCCGCGGCATGGCTGGCCGTAGCGTGGAATTTCCGGAGAGGCCATCCATGACCGGCCGGAAGCTGGAACGGGAGCGGACATCACACAGCGGGAAACTGGAAGCTGGAGGCTGGAGGATGGATGGGGCGGGGGGCGAGGGCCTTCATCGTGTACCCTGTATCGTGGCGTTCACTGGTCGGAGGCTGGATGCTGGAAACTGGAAGCTCGAATGATCAGCCGAGACAGCGCTTGTTCCAGCGTCAAGCGTCCAGCTTCGAGCGTCAGACCTTTTCGGTCGTGAGCCTGGTTGCTGGTCGCTTGTTGCTTCGGTGTCACGTGTCACTTCTCACCTGTCACGCCCTGCTTTGGTTGCTGGTCGCTGGTCTCTGGCTGCCGCGGTAAGGCGATTCGGGTGACGAGGATGGACAGTTCATACAGCCCCACGAGCGGCAGGGTCATGAGCGTGAGGTTGACGACGTCGGTGGTGGGCGTGATGACGGCGGCGAGGATCACCAGCACCAGGAACGCGTACGGCCGCTGCTGCCTGAGCCATTCGGCGGTCACGATATTGGCCTTGGCGAGGATGAACAGGACGACCGGCAGCTCGAACACGAACCCGCACCAGACGATCAGCGTCATCACGAACGACAGATACCGCTCGATGGAAATCACAGGCTCCAGCTGCGCCCGGCCGATCCCCATCAGGAACCGCAGCGACATCGGCAGCAACACCCAGTAGGCGAACGACACGCCCGCCACAAAGAGCGCGGTGCCCCATCCCACGAAGGCGCGCCCCCAGGAGCGCTCGCGCGCCGTCAGGCCGCTGCGCACGAAGCCCCAGAGCTGCGCCAGCGCCACCGGCACCGTGCAGACGAGACCCGCCAGCACCGACACCTTGATGTAAGCGAACAAGGCTTCCGTCGGGCTGAAATACGCGAAGTGGCCCAGGTACGCCGGCGCGGGCCGCTGCAGCCATTCGAGGATCCGCTCCACGTGCGTGAACGCGAAGCCCGAGACGACGGCGAACCACGTCAGGACGATGATCAGCCGGCGGCGCAGCTCGCCCAAATGGCCGGAGAGCGGGAGCAGCGTAGGCGAGGAATCGGTTCGGGGTTCGGTCATGGTAAGCAGTATAGCAAAATGGAGCGGGGGGCGGCGTGGGTGCGGCGTGAGGATGACCATGAGAAGGTAGAAGATAGAAGGTGGAAGGTGGAGCTGGAAGATAGAAGATGGAAGGTAGAAGGTAGAAGGTAGAAGGTAGAAGGTAGAAGGTAGAAGGTAGAAGGTAGAAGGTAGAAGGTAGAAGGTAGAAAAAGCAATGCTCACGTGTTCTCGTTCCACCTTCCATCTTCCACCTTCTAGCTTCTCATGGTCATCCACACTCCGCACTTGGCCCCCCTCGCCCCGTGCTCCGGAGCAGCGTAAAGTGGCGTGTCCGCTTGCTGTCAGCGCACGGAATCAGGTACAGTTACAGTTAGTATGGCCTGCACAACAGGCGGAAAGGAGGGGGGCGACCGCATGGTCAAGCGACGCCGCGCGTTGAAGCGCAAGCACGTGAAGAAAGCGCACAAGAGATCACGGAGGCGCTGAAGCGCGTCTTCCTTTCGTAAACTGAGCGCTCCGCGGAGTTATCTCCGCGGGGCGCTTCGTTTATTCTCAGTCTATCGACCACCATCCACGATGTGCGTCCATCGTTGGTCGTCCATCGACGAAATCCACAGTCCACAGACCACCGCCCACAGACGCAGTCCATAGTCCATCGCCCGTCAGTACGTGAGGGTGGAGGATGGAAGATTGAAGATGGAGGTGGAAGGTGGAAGATGGAGGGTAGAAGGTAGAAGGTAGAAGGTAGAAGGTAGAAGGTAGAAAAAACAATACTCACGTGTTCTTGTTCCATCTTCCATCATCCACCTTCTACCTTCTAGCTACTCATG
>DASWKB010000054.1:0-86457 GCA_036396895.1 bacterium
GCTCTTGCTCATGGCGTCCGGTGCGATATCCGCGGAACCCGCGACGGAGGACGCCCGGCCGGCGCTGTATGAGCGGCTCGGGGGGTTGATGCCGATTTCGGTCGTGGTGTCGGATTTCGTCGATGCGCTGGTGCCGGATGCGGTCTTGAACCAGAACCCCGCGATTGATGAGGCCCGCCAGCGTGTGCCGGCCGCGTATCTCACGTATCATGTGACCGCGCTCGTGTGCCAGGCGACCGGCGGGCCCTGCGAGTACCACGGACGCGCGATGAAGGACTCCCACGCGCACCTCAACATCACCGAAGCGGAATGGGACCGCATGGTGGCCATCTTCAAGGACATCCTCGCCCGGCACGGGGTGCCGGAGCCGGAGGCGCAGGAGCTGCTGGCGATCGTGGGGTCGACCAAGGCCGACATCGTGGCCCCCGCGTCGAGCGCGTCCCTGCAGTAGCGTTCGCAGCCGGCCGCGGACGTCTTGCACTGCCCGCCGACTATGGACCTCAAGGCGCACTGGGACGCGGTCTATGAGCGGAACTCCCCCACCGGCGTCAGCTGGTATCAGCCGCGCCTGAGCGTGCCGCTCCGCCTCTTGGTCAGCGCCGGCCTGCAGCCGGGCAGCCGGGTGATTGACATCGGCGGCGGCGCGTCGACGCTGGTGGACGATCTGCTCGAGCTGGGTGTCGAGCAGGTGACGGTGCTCGACGTTTCCCCGCGCGCGCTCGAGGCCGCGAAGGCGCGGCTCGGCGAACGGGCAAGCCGGGTGACGTGGCTGGTGGCGGACATCACCCGCGAGGAGCTCCCCGCGGCCGCGTACGATCTCTGGCACGACCGCGCGGTGTTCCATTTCCTCACCGGCGCGGAGGACCGCCGCCGGTACGCTGCTGCGATGCGGCGCGCGCTCAAGCCGGACGGGCAGGCGGTCATCGCCACATTCGCGCCGCAGGGGCCGCCGCGCTGCAGCGGGTTGGAGGTGGTCCGCTACAGTCCGGAGAGCCTCCAAGCGGAACTTGGCGGCGGCCTCCGGCTGCTTGAGAGCCTTGAGGAGGACCACCGGACGCCCGCCGGCGCGTCGCAGGCGTTCATCGTTTGCCGGCTGCTCGCCGGTGCGCTTTCCGCGCCGCGATGAGCCGGTTCACGCTGGACCTCCACGACATCTACGGCGACGGACGCGCCATCGACGCCGCGCTCGAGGAGGGGATGGCGCGGGCCGTCTCGAAGCGGATCCGCCTCGTGGAGATCATCCCCGGGAAGGGGAGCGGGCAACTCAAGAAGCGCGTCCTGCGGTTCCTGGTCCGCCCCGACATCAAGCCGCTCTATCACCGCATCGAAAAGGACGACAAGAACTTCGGCCGCATCTTCGTCCATTTCCGCCACTGAGTGGGCGCCGGTGACAGTCACCAAGGTGACAGTCACCTTGGTGACTGTCACCGAAGTGACTGTCACCTTGGGGACAGGCATGATGAGTCGAATGCGGGTCAGCGTCATCCTTGTGGGGTTGGTGGCCTGGGCCGCTCACTCGGCGATCACGGCGGCGGCCGAGCCCGTCAGAATCCGCGCCGGCGACTACGCCGAGGGGGGCATGCCGGCGATCGCGCCGTGCGAATCCATGCTCCTCGATCTCACCGGCGTATCGCTCGAGGAAGGCTCGGGCGGGGCGGATGTACCGGACACGCTGGCGGTCCAGATCCAGCGCGACGGCCGCTCGGACTATTATGCGATGCCGTTCGTGCCGGGACGAGTGCTGTACGATCTGAATGCCGAGACGCTGACGGGCCGCGCCTCACCGCCGTTTATCGGATTTCGAGATGGGGCCTTCGTCCACATCCTGATCGGGTACGAGCCGTTCACGCGCGCGCTGGATGAGGGCATGTTCCGGGATTTCTGGTCGCTCACCATGCGCGTGGAGCGATGAGTTCAGGACCGGCGTGATTGATCCGGACCGTGCGGGGCCGGAGGACCTGCCGGCTCTGAGGCGGCCTGCCCCGCGGCCATGCCCGGCGCGACCGGGCGGCGCTGGCCGCATTGTCTTTTTGTGCCGGGCTTTGCTATACTCTTGTGCGACATGCCGATGCGACCCAGCAGGCGAGGATGAGCAGGCCTCCGATCCGGATTCTCATGGTCGAGGACGATGACGGCCACGCCACCCTCATCCGGGACGGCATCGCCGAGGCGGGGGGAGACCGGTTCGTGCTCGAGCGGGTCGCCCGGTTGAGCGACGGGACCGCCAAAGCCCAGGACGGCGGCTTCGACGTCATCCTCCTCGATCTCACCCTGCCGGACAGCGAAGGCATGGACACGCTCGCCCGCATGAAATCCCACACCAGCGATATCCCCATCGTCGTCATGACGAGCATGAGCGACGAAGCGCTGGCCGTCCGCGCCGTGCAGGAAGGCGCGCAGGACTATCTGGTCAAGGGCCAGGTGGAGCACAGCATGCTGGTGCGCTGCCTGCGCTACGCCATCGAGCGGCAGCGCACCCAGTTGGAGCTGCGGGGGCTGTCGCTGATCGACGACCTGACCGGGCTCTACAACCGCCGGGGGTTCTACACGGCGTGCAAGGAGCGCGCGAGCGGCCTGTACCTCGTCGTCTTGATCGACGTGGACGACCTCAAGCGCATCAACGACTCCTTCGGACACGACGAGGGCGATCGGGCTCTCATCGAGACGGCCAAAGTCATGCGGGATACGTTTCGCGAGACGGACGTCCTCGGACGGTTGGGGGGCGACGAGTTCGGCGTGCTGGCCAGCGGGGCCTCCGCGGACTACGCGGAGTTCCTGATGCGCCGGCTCAAGGAGAAGGTCGCGTCGAGGAACTCCCACGCCACACGCTCCTACCAGCTGTCGCTCAGCGCCGGGACCGCCGCCTACGTGCCCGACCGGACCGTGGAGGAGCTCCTGGCGCTGGCCGATCAGCAGATGTACGATCAGAAGAAGCACAAGCGAGACGGGCCCTGATCTCAGGCGGCCACCGGTGACCTGCGCGGATGGACCTGCTGCGCGACGGCTGGTATCAGGCGCTCGATGCGGCGCAGATGGTCATCCGGGACGTCGTCCGGGGGCCGTTCGCGCCGTACCTGGGCGCGATTCTGCTCATGCTGGCGATCGGGATCTTCGGCGCCCCCGCGTTCGGCTTCCGGGCCTCGAGCGGGTTGTGGATCGCGGCGATGGCGCTCAGTTTCATCGTGGGGCAGTCCGGCTACGTGGCGGGCACGATTCTCGGCATTCTGCTGCTGCCCATCGTGATCCACCACGTGTGGGGGGACCGGCGCGAATGATCGGCTGGCGGAGAGCGGCGGCGGTGGGAACGATGGCGGTCGTGCTCGGCGGAGGCGCCGCGTCCGCCGAGCGGATCTGGACGCGCGACGAGGTGCTCGAAGCGGCCGATCAGGCGCTTGAGGAGCTCGGGCGTGATCCCCAGGCGATGGCGGTGGCCTTCGACATCCACAACACCGTCTGGCAGGAGCATACGACCACGCTCGCGGGCGTCCGCCAGCTCGGCGCATTGGGCCCGCGGCTGCGCGGGCGCCGGTATTTTGCCGTCCGGTTCATGCCCTTCGACGGGGCGGACGGAGACGTGTGGGTATTCGTGGACCGGGAGACGGGGCGGGTGCTGGCGACGCTGGGAGGCGAAGAATGACTCCGGAGTGCGGCCGCGCATGAGCGAGGCCCAGGAGGAAGCGCCGATCCGGGTGCTGCTCGTGGATGACGAACCGGATTTGGTGAAGATCATCCGCGCGGTGCTGGCCCAGGACCCCCTCAGCCGGTTCCAGGTCGCCTCGAGCGCGACGCTGGGCGAGGCGATCGACCGGCTCGCCCGCGAGTCGTTCGACCTGATCCTCCTGGATCTCGGCTTGCCGGACAGCAGCGGTCTGGACACGCTGGAGCGCGTCCACGCCCGCTCGCCGGAGATCCCGGTGATCGTGTTCACCGTCACGGATGACCAGCAGGTGGGTCTGGACGCCCTGCGGCAGGGGGCGCAGGAGTTCCTCGTGAAGAAGGAGGCGAATCCGCGGCACATCGCGCGGGCCATCCGGTATGCCATCGAGCGCAAGCACGCGGAACGCGTCACGCGCGAACGGGATCAGCTCGCCCAGCTCAATCGGACGCTGATGGACCGGGAGGATCGGATCCTCGAGCTGAAACGGGAAGTCAACGAACTCCTGGCATCGCAGAGCCAGCCGAAGCGCTACCAGGTCTGAGCATCGGGCCGTGGCGTGGGAATGAGTATGAGAAGCTAGAAGATGGAAGGTAGAAGATGGAGGGTGGAAGATGGAAAGTTGAAGGTAGCAATTCCACCTTCTACCTTCCACCTTCTACCTTCTATCTTCCACTATTCTATCTTCTCATGGTCATCCCCACGACGCGCCCCATGCCCGTCCTGGTGGATGGTTGCTCATCATGAATGGTGAGGTCGTCGATGAATGACGGATGGCTCCTGATCCTGTTTGCGCTGCTGGTCGGGTTCGGAAGCTTCGTGTGGTGGCGGATCTTTTCGAAGACCGGCTATCCCGGGGTGCTGGGCATCCTGATGCTGGTGCCGCTCGTGAATTTGGTGCTGGTGCTCATGCTGGCGTTCAGCCAGTGGCCGCTCGAACGCCGGCTCAGGGACCTGGAAGGGCGGAGCGGATCAGGGGGCATCCCAACGTCATGAAGACAACTCGGGGAGGCGTCATGAAGCGGTGGCAGACGGCGGTAGCGGTGGCGGCGGCATGGCTGGCGTGCGCAGGCGGAGCCGCGCAGGCTCAGGAACCCGGCGCCGGCGTGTCGGAGAGCAAGGCGGCGTTGATCCGGCAGCTGCTGGACGCCACCGACGCGGAGGCGATGGCGGAACGCGTGACCACGGCCATGCTGGCCGAGATGGAGCGGAACTACCCCCAGCTGCTGGCGCGCGTGCTGGAGCAGGAGAACATGGATCCGGACAAGCGCCAGGCCATCCAGGCGCTCATCATCGAGAGCCGGACGCGCGTGTCGGAGCGGTTTCGGGAGCTGTATCCCCAGCGGGTGAACTTCCGCGAGATCATCCGGGAGATCTACTATCCGCTCTATGACAAGTATTTCACCGAGGCGGAGCTCGGAGAGCTCGTCGAGTTCTACCGCTCGCCGATCGGGCAGAAGACGATCTCCGTGATGCCGAATCTCATCCAGGAGGCCATGCAGCGCTCGAACGAGCTGTTGCAGCCGACGATTCTTGAAGTGATCCAGGATGTCATGAACGAAGAAAAGGCATACTTACAGCAGCTGACGGATACGGCGAAGCCGCAGGGATCGTGACGCGCCGGGAGGCTGAACGGAGGGCCATCCGTTCGATCGCGAACGCCGCGTGAAGGCGGCCGGACGGCCGGCGCGGACATGCAAAGGAGCGGACTGATGGGGGCTCAGCCGAGCAGCAATCCGCAGGAACGGCGCCAGTACATCCGCCTGGGATTCCGGATGAACGCCACCTATCACGTCGTCGATTCCGATGACCAGCGCCGGACGCTGACACGGAATCTGAGCGGCGGCGGCGTGCGCTTCGCGACCCACGCGCAGGTGCCGTCGGGCACGGAGCTCGTCGTGGAAGTCAAATTTCCAGACCGTCCCCAACCGGTCCGGTTCACCTCCGAGGTCGTCTGGAGCGAGCAGTGGTCTGACGACGAGGGAGGCGAACGGCACTGGGAAACCGGCGTCCGCATCACCGACATCAGCAAGGACGACCACGCGTATCTCCAGCAATACGCCGCGCTCAACACGCCTCCGCCGTAAGCGGGCGGCCAGCGACCGAGGCCGGCACCGCTCCGCCGGAGGCGGAGTGGTGGCCGAAGGGAGGCCCGCAAGCGACGCTTGCGGGGCAACCAGCCATCAGGACGGGGCATGGGGCGCGTCGTGGGGATGACCATGAGAAGCCGGAAGGTGGAAGGGGAAGGTAGAAGGTAGAAGGTGGAAGATAGAAGGTAGAATTGCTACCGTCTACTTTCCATCTTCCACCCTCAACCTTCTACCAATTCGGCGATCGCACGACGTGCCCCTCGCCCCGTGCCCCGTACCATGCCGTGTCCCATGCCCCCGCGTTGACGGACAGACGGGACTGACGGAATAGACGAACGTCGATTCCACCCTCCACCCTCCACCCTCCACCTTCCATCTTCTAGCATCGAGTCTCCCGCTTGACGTCAGTCCCGAGCCGCTCCAATCCGCCATTGAACCCGGCGCCGCGAACGGTGTATCCTGCTCGTCCTGCTGCACCCCCAATCGGAGGTCGACACATGAGACACTCCCCCATCAGCGTCATCGCGGGTTTCCTGGCCGTGCTGGGCTGGGTCGCGACGGTCCGCGCCGATGAGGTCACGCTGAAGAACGGCGACCGCGTGAGCGGCGCCATCATCGAGGAAACCGAAAGCGAAGTGCGCCTCGAGCACGAGGCGCTCGGCGTGCTGAGCATCCCGATGGTCACGATCGCTAGGGTGGAACGGGACGAGGCGCGTCCGGATGCGGCGGCGCAGGGTGCCTCCGGGGCCGACACGGCAGCCGCGCTCCCGTCGGCGGACTGGTCGGGCGAAGTGGCGCTCGGGGCGGACGTGAGCCGCGGCAACACGGATGAGCGGGACGTCTCGGGTCTGGCGAGCACCGATCGCAAGACGGATCACGACGAGTTCTCGCTCAAAGGCGAAGCGGCCTACGGCGCGTCGAGCCGTAAGATGAATACGCAGCGGTATTACGGGATGAGCCGGTACGCCTACAGCTTCGGCCCGCGGCTGGCCTGGTACAACTTCTACAAGCTGGAGGCGGATCATGACCGCTTCGCCAACGTGGACTGGCGGGTCATCCCCTCCACGGGCGCGGGTTATTGGTTCGCGGATGAAGAAGCCTGGAAGGCGATGGCGGAGCTCGGAATTGGCTGGGAAGTGACGGAGTTCCGCGGCGGCGCGAAGCGGCGCAGCGATCCGGTGCTCATCCCGAGGGCCCTCGCCGAAGCGCGGCTCTGGGGCAAGGCGACGGTGTCCCAGGATGTCACGCTGTGGCCGAATCTCGATGAGACCGGTGAGTTCCGGCTTCGAGCCGAAACCACGCTCACGAGCCCATTGACCGACGCGCTGGCGATCAGGCTCCGGTTCTTGGATGAATACCAGTCCGATCCTCCGCCGGGCACGCGGGAAAACGACGCCCGGCTCACGTCGTCGCTTGTCTATTCCTTTTAAGCACAGAGGCACAGAGAGGAGCGTTATCGGACAACAATGCACGCGACTTCCTGGACCCTGTTCTGGATCGTGCTGGCGCCGGTGACGCTGACCGGCTGGGTGCCGTACCGGCTGGCCGGCAGCGCCGGATGGAGCGGGGGCATCGGGTCTTGGGCCGGCCTATGGCTGCTGGTGAACGGGCTGGGACTGGCGCTCTGGTCCGCGTGGTGGCTGCGCGCGGACGGGGGCGGGAGTCCCGTCCCCTGGCATCCGCCTGTCCGACTCGTTACCGGCGGGCCCTACCGATCGGTGAGGCACCCGCTGGCGTCGGGCCTCATCCTGATGCTCATCGGGCACGGCCTGATGTGGCGGACGCCCGCGGTGTGGTTGTACGGCGGCGCGTTGGCGATTGGGATCATGGTCTGGGGACGGACGCGCGAGGAGCCGGAGCTGGTCAGGCGCTTCGGCCTGGCGTATCTGGCCTACCAGCGCCGGGTGCCGCGCTGGCTGCCGAAGCCGGCCGTCCGACGGGCGTCCTGCGCCGGGACCGGCTCTTCCGAGTGCGCGTGTTCGCCGGCATCACCGGCGGACCCCGGGAGCTCCTCCGGCGATCCCTCGAGCAAGCCTCCCCTGCCAGCCCGATGAGGAAATTTGCGGGAGCAAATGTCCCGCAAATTCGCTAAAATATACCGTTCAACATCCACGAAGCGGATGTTGACATATGCTGGAATCCCCAGCCCGGTAAGGGCGTGGAACCGGTATCACCGCCATCCTGGAGCATGCCACAGCCGCTGCAGCCTCAACAGGTGGGTTTGTATGACGCCGCGCATGAGCACGATGCGTGCGGCACGGGCTTTGTCGCTTCGATCGACGGCATCGCCAGTCACGACATCGTGCGGGACGCCGTCCAGTGCGTCTGCAACGTCACGCATCGCGGCGCGGTGTCGGCTGACGCCAAGACGGGCGACGGCGCCGGAATCCTGACGCAGATTCCGCACCGGCTGTTCGCGCGGGCGCTTGAGGAGCTCAAGGCCAAGCCCGCGGGGCCGGGCGATCTGGCCGTCGGGGTGATGTTCCTTCCCAAGGACGCCGACAAGGCCACGCAAGCCAGACGGGACGTCGAAAGCCATCTGGGCTCGCACGGCGTGCCGCTCATCGGCTGGCGGCCGGTGCCGGTGGACTCAAGCGTGCTCGGCGATGAGGCGCTGGCGACGCTGCCCGACATTCAGCACGTGCTGATGCGGCGGCCCGACGCGATCGCGCCGGAGGCGTTCGAGCGCCGGCTGTACGTCGTGCGCCGCCGCGTCGAGCGCGCGTGGGAGCAGGCGGGCCTGACGGACGCCTACATCCCGTCCTTTTCGTCCAGGACTATCGCGTATAAGGGGCTGCTCGTCGCGCCGCAGCTGGACCGCTTCTACCGGGACCTGTCAGACCCCGCGTACGCCTCCGCCATCGCGGTGTTCCATCAGCGCTACTCGACCAACACGTTCCCCAACTGGTTCCTCGCGCAGCCGTTCCGCTTTCTCGGGCACAACGGCGAGATCAACACCCTGCAAGGCAACCGCAACTGGTTCGCCGCGCGCGAGCCGGAGCTCTCCTCGTCGCTGTGGGGCAAGGAGCTCGAGGAGCTCCTGCCGGTGATCCAGCCGGGCGGGTCCGATTCGATGAGCCTGGACAACGCGCTGGAGTTCCTGGTCATGTCGGGGCGGGACGTCCTGCACGCGATGATGATGCTGGTCCCGGACGCCTGGCAGGCGATGGTCGAGATCGACCCGAAGGTCAAGGCGTTCTATCAGTACCACGCGCTGCTCATGGAGCCCTGGGACGGGCCGGCCGCGCTGGCGTTCACCGACGGCGAGATCGTCGGCGCGGCGCTCGACCGGAACGGCCTGCGGCCCGCCCGGTATTGGGTGACGAAGGACCGCATCGTGATCATGGCCTCCGAGGTGGGCGTGATCGACCTGCCCCCGGGCGACATCGTCGAGAAGGGGCGGCTGGGTCCGGGCCACATGTTCGCCGTGGACACCCGCCGCAAACGGCTGCTGCACGACGAGGAGCTGAAGCGGGAATACGCCGCCGCGAGGCCGTACGAGGAATGGGTGGCCAAGAGCCAGCTGTCGCTGGAGGACCTGGTGAACGGCGGCACCGCCGATGAGGTGACCGTCGTTCCCAGCACGCTCATGCGCCATCAGGCCGCCTGCGGCTATACGGACGAAGAGCTCGCGATGATCATCGCCCCGATGGTGAAGACCGGGAAGGAGCCGATCTATTCCATGGGCGACGATACGCCGCTGCCGCCCCTGTCGAAGAAGCCCAAGCCGCTGGCGACGTACTTCAAGCAGCTCTTCGCCCAGGTCACGAACCCTCCGATCGATCCGATCCGCGAGGAACTGGTCATGTCGCTCAACACGATCCTGGGATCGAGGCCCAACGTGCTGGAAGACGGGCCGGTTCCGGCGCGGCTCCTCTGGACGTCGAGCCCGCTGCTCCTGCCGGCGGAGTTCTCCGCCGTCCGCTCGCTGCGCCGCTCCAAGCTGAAAGCGAAGACGCTCGCGGCGCTGTTTCCCGTCGCGGACGGCCCGCACGGGTTGCGGGCGGCGGTGCACCGGCTGCGCGAGGACGCGGTCCGCGCCGTCGACGCGGGCGCCACGATCCTCATTCTCAGCGACCGCGGCCTGGACCGCGCGCGGGCGCCGATTCCGTCGCTGTTGGCGACGGCGGCGGTGCACCATCACCTGATCCGGTGCGGGCGCCGGATGCGCGCGTCCATCGTGGTGGAAGCCGGCGACGTGCACGAGGTCCATCACATGGCGTGCCTCATCGGCTACGGGGCCTCCTCCTGCTACCCGTACCTCGCGATCCAGACGATCAAGTCGATGGTCGATGAGGGCCGGTTCGGCGACATGTCGTTCGCGACCTCGCTCAAGGACTACCGGAAGGCCATCAACCAGGGCATCCTCAAGATCATGTCCAAGATGGGCATTTCGACGGTCGGCAGTTACCGGGGCGCGCAGATCTTCGAGGCGCTCGGCATCGGCCCGGAGCTGATCGAGGAATGTTTCCCGGGAACCCCCTCGCGGATCGGGGGCATCGGCTACGAGCAGCTGGCGGCCGACGTGCTGAGCTGGCACCGGCGCGCGTTCGAGTCGCCCGAGCCGATGCAGCTGGACGCGGGCGGATTTTACAAGTACCGGCGCGACGGCGAGTACCACGCGTTCAACCCCGAAATGATCCGCACCATGCAGCAGGCGATCACGGTCGGGGATTACGAGACCTATAAGAAGTACGTGAGCGCCGTCCACGCGCGCCCGCCGACGGCGCTGCGCGACCTGCTGGACATCCGCCCGATGGGGCCGCCGGTGCCGCTGGAGGAGGTCGAGCCGATCGCCGAGATCACGAAGCGCTTCGCCACGCCGAACATCTCCTACGGCGCGCTCTCGCTTGAGGCGCACGAGACCATTGCCATCGCGATGAACCGCATCGGCGGAAAGTCCGGCTCGGGCGAGGGCGGGGAGGATCCTGCCCGGTACCACCCGACGGACGCCCAGATGAACAAGAACTCGCATTCGAAACAGGTGGCGTCCGGACGCTTCGGCGTGACGCCGGAGTACCTGATGTCGGCGAAGGAGCTTGAGATCAAGATGGCTCAGGGTTCCAAGCCGGGCGAGGGGGGCCAGCTCCCGGGACACAAGGTGTCGGCCGACATCGCGCGGGTGCGGCACACGATCCCGGGCGTCTCGCTCATCTCGCCTCCGCCGCACCACGACATCTACTCGATCGAGGACCTGGCCCAGCTCATCTATGACCTCAAGATGATCAACCCCGGGGCGAGGATCTGCGTCAAGCTGGTCGCGGAGGCCGGCGTCGGGACGATCGCCGCGGGCGTCGCCAAGGGCTACGCCGACAACATCCTCATTTCCGGGCACGACGGCGGCACGGGGGCCAGCCCGCTGAGCTCCATCAAGCACGCCGGCGTCGCCTGGGAGCTCGGGCTCGCGGAGACCCAGCAGACGCTTCGGCTCAACGGCCTGCGGGACCGCGTCATCCTGCGGGTGGACGGCGGCATGAAGACGGGACGGGACGTCCTGATGGGCGCGGTGTTCGGCGCCGAGGAGTTCGGATTCGGGACGTCGGCGCTCGTCGCGACGGGGTGCGTGATGACGCGCCAGTGCCATCTCAACACGTGCCCCGTGGGGGTCGCGACGCAGGACGCGCGGCTGCGCGCGCGGTTCAAGGGCACGCCGGAGATGGTGATGAACTTCTTCATCTTCCTCGCCCAGGAAGTGCGCGAGGCGATGGCCGCGCTCGGCGTGCGCCGGTTCGAGGACCTGATCGGACGGACGGATCTACTCGCGCCGCGGCCGGCGGCGGACCTCCCGCCCAAGGCGGCGACGGTGTCGCTCGGGTTCCTGACGACGGTGATCGATCGCGGGCCGCGGTTCCACACGCTGCCCAGGAACGACCGCCATGACACGCCGCTGGATGAGCGGATCATCAAGGACGCGGCGGCGGCGGTGGAAGGGCGCGGCAAGGTCGCGCTGTCGTACGCCATCCGGAACACGGACCGCACCGTCGGCGCGCGGCTGTCCGGCATCATCGCGCAGCGCTACGGCGACACAGGCCTGCCTCCCGCGTCGGTGGAGGTCACCCTCCGCGGCGTGGCCGGACAGAGCTTCGGCGCGTTCTGCATCAACGGGGTGCGGTTGTCGCTCATCGGCGAGGCCAACGACTACGTGGGCAAGGGCATGGGGGGCGGCGAGCTGATCATCCGGCCTCCTGACGAATCGCCCTTCGCCTGGCACAAGAACTCGATCATGGGCAACACGTGCCTCTACGGGGCGACCGGGGGGGTCCTGTACGCCGCGGGCAGGGCGGGCGAGCGCTTCGCCGTGCGGAATTCCGGGGCGATCGCCGTCGTCGAAGGCGTCGGCGATCACGGGTGCGAGTACATGACCGGCGGCATCGCGCTCGTGCTCGGCGAGACCGGGCGGAACTTCGGCGCGGGAATGACGGGCGGCCGGGCGTATGTGCTGGACCGCGACCGCGTGTTCGAGAAGCGCGTGAATCTTGAGCTCGTGCAGCTGGAGCGCCTGGACGGACAGGATGACGTCAACAACGTGCGGACGCTCCTGGAGCGCCACTTCGTCGCCACGAAGAGCAATATGGCGCTCGAGGTCCTGACGGACTGGGACGACTTCCAGGAGCTCTTCTGGATGGTCGTGCCCCGCGGCACCGGCGCGAAGCTGGAGCTGGCCGTCAGCGCAAAAGAGGGGTAGTGTCATCATTCGGAAATGGGAAAGGGACGGAAGCTGGAATCATCAGGTGCAGTTGCGCGAGACGGGGTTTGTGCATGTGTGCATGCGTACAGGCCTCCGTTGTTGACGCTGGGTCCAGAGGGGTGGTCGTCCACGTCAACAGCGGAAGTACGGGCATCTGTACGAATGCACACGCGTGAATCCTCGTTGCGAAACACGCGTCAAATCCCGTGACGGGACAACCCTCATATTCCGTGGCGGCACAACACGACGCTCCAGCCTCCAGCTTCCAGCCTCCGACTGTTCCAGCAACAGCACGACGGTGTCCCCAATGGCCGTGACGCAGGACGAGGTGCTCCAGGCGCTCCGGGCGGTCCAGGATCCCGATCTGGGCCGCGACGTGGTGTCGCTGGGCTTCGTCAAGGATCTCCGGATCGACGGCGGGCGCGTCGCCGTGACGCTCGAGCTGACGACGCCGGCGTGCCCGGTGAAGGATCAGCTGCGCGCGCAGGCCGAGGACGCCATCCGCGCCCTCGGCGGCGTGTCGGACGTGGAGGTGACGATGACCTCCCAGGTCCGGACCTCGATCGCCGATCCGCAGGGCCTCCTGCCCTCGGTGAAGAACATCGTGCCGGTGGCCAGCGGCAAGGGGGGCGTCGGGAAGTCCACCGCCAGTGCGAACTTGGCGCTGGCGCTGGTTCAAAGCGGCGCGGCGGTCGGGCTTCTGGACGCGGACGTGTACGGGCCGAGCATTCCGATGCTCCTCGGCATCACCGAGGCGCCGCAGATGGACGCTCAGGAGCGGATGCTCCCGGTCGTGAAGGACGGCCTGAAGGTCATGTCGATGGCCTTTTTCCTTCCCGCGGAGGAGGCGGTCGTCTGGCGCGGCCCGATGCTGCACAAGGCCGTCCAGCAATTCCTGGGTGGCGTGGTCTGGGGCGAGCTGGATTATCTCATCATCGATCTGCCGCCCGGGACCGGGGACGTCCAGCTGTCGCTGTGCCAATCGACGCCGATCACGGGCGCGGTGATCGTGTCGACTCCGCAGGACGTCGCGCTGAACGTCGCGCAGAAGGCCATTGCCATGTTCAAGAAGCTCAACGCGCCGATTTTGGGCATCCTGGAGAACATGAGCTACTATGAATGCCCCCATTGCCGCACCCGCGAGGAGATTTTCGGCTCCGGGGGCGCCCGGCGCATCGCTGAGCGCATGGGGATCCCGGTGCTCGGCGCGATCCCGCTGGCTACGGCGGTGCGCACGGGATCGGACGCGGGACGCCCGATCGTGTTGAGCGATCCGGACAGCGCCGCCGCGCGCGCGTTCACGGACGCGGCCAAGCAGATGGCCGCGCAGGTGAGCATCCGGGGCCTCGAGCGGCAGGCGAGCGGCGGAATCAAGATCAACCTGTAACGTGTACTGTGGGCCGTCCGCGTAACGCGTAACGCGTAACGTGGGACACTATCCGTGGGTCGGAAGCTGGAGGCTGGAAGGTGGAAGGTGGAAGGTGGAAGGTGGAACAAAATGGACGTGTTGCTTCCTCTACTTTCTACCTTCTATCTTCCACCTTCTAACTTCTCATGGACATCCCCACGCCGCGCCCCGATCGTAATCAACCGGCGGACTCGACGGAACAGACGGAACTGACGATGCAGAAGAGCAGCGGATCTGAGGCCATGATGCCGGATGAGATCGGCCGCGCCGGCGCGCGTGAGCTGCGCGTCCGCTGGCGGGACGGGCACGAGAGCGTGTATCCGGAGCGCGAGCTGAGGCTCGCATGCCCGTGCGCCGAATGCGTGGATGAAACGACCGGCCGGGTGCGGATCATCGGCTCCAGCATCCCCGCGGACGTGCGGGCGATCGGCGCGAACATCGTCGGACAGTACGGCGTCTCGATCGAGTGGTCGGACGGACACCGGACGGGAATTTACAGTTTCGAGGGGCTGCGGCAGGCATGCTCCTGCCCGGCATGCCGGCGGCCCGGCGGCTGCGACTTCTCCGGCGGCGAGGCAGCCGCCGGAGCCCAGGCCGGAGAGTAAATCGGAGGTTCGATGGAGCATCGCGCGAGGATCAACCTGGATTATGCATCCGGCGCGCCGCTCACGCGTGAGGCGCGGGCGGCCATGGAGGCCGCGCTTCAGGACGGCGGAAATCCGTCCGCGGTAACGGCAGAGGGGCGGCGCGCCGCCCGCCGGCTCGCCGGGGCGCGCCGGCAGGTGGCGGGCCTCATCGGCGCCAGGCCGGGGGAGATCGTCTTCACCTCCTGCGGCACCGAATCGAACGCGCTGGCGCTGCGAGGACTCATGGCCGCGCACAGGCGCCGGGGCTCCCATCTCATCGTATCGCCGATCGAGCATCCGTCGGTCCTGCTGGCGGCCCGGCGCCTGGAGCGGGAGGGCGCCTCGGTGACGACGCTGCCGGTCGATGGCGAAGGGCTCATCGAACCGGAGGCGCTGCGGGCGGCGCTGACGCCGGAGACGGTCCTCGTGTCGATCATGCTGGCCAACGGGGAAATCGGCACGGTGCAGCCGATTCGGGAGCTTGCCGCGCTCGCCCGCGAGGCCGGGGCCGTCTTTCACACCGACGCGGTGGCGGCCGCGGGGCTCTGGCCGCTGAATGTCATGGAGCTGGGGGTGGACGCGCTGAGTCTGTCCGGTTCGGCATTCGGCGGCCCCCCGGGCGCGGCAGCGCTCTTCTGCCGCGAAGGCCTGCGCCTCCTTCCGCTTCTTGAAGGCGGCGGGCAGGAAGACGGGGCCCGTTCGGGCGGCGAGAATCTGCCGGCGCTGGCGGGGATGGGCGCGGCCGCGGAGTGGGCGGCCCGGGAGCTTGAGCCCCGGACGCGCCAGCTCGGCGTTCTGCGCGACCGGCTCCGCGATGCGCTCGCCGGAATTCCGGGGGTGCGGTTTCACGGCTCCCGGGACTCGAGGCTCCCGCATCATCTGCACCTGACTGTCGAGGGGGTCTCGAGCGAAACCCTCGTGCTCGGGCTCGACCAGGCCGGGATCGCGGCGGGGCTCGGCTCCGCCTGCAATTCGAAGGCGATGCGTCCCTCGCACGTGCTGATCGCGATGGGGCTGACGGAGGCCGAGGCCGCCGGCGCGCTGGTCTTGACGCTCGGCGCGGACACGACGCACGCTGACATCGATGAGGCGGCCCGGAGAATCTCCGGCGCGATCGAACGCCTGAGGCGCGTGACGGCGCTGACGGCGCGCGCCTGAGGGCTGCGCAACAACACGGACGCGAAGGAGGATGCATGAGGATCGACGTGAACGCGGGACGGGTGGATCAGGTGCGGGGGGCGGTGCCGGTGTACGCGGCGCTCGAGTCCGAGCGGCGGCCGGAAACGCTGCTCCCGGCGTCGGCGCTGCGCGATCCGGGCCTCATGAGCGTGGTGTCGAGGTCCGGATTCCGCGGCGCCGCGAACGAGACGTTGCTGCTTCCGCGGCGGCAGGGGTGGGCGCTCATCGTCGGTCTCGGCAAGGCGGACGGGCTGACGCTCGACCGGGTGCGCCAGTTCGCCGCCACGGCTGCCCGTGCGCTCCGGCGCAACGGATTCAAGTCGATGGCGCTGCCGGTCCTGGGCGGCCGGGGATTCGCGTCCGCGGAGGACGTGGCGCGCGCGCTCGTTGAGGGCGCGCTCTTGGGGCTCTACCGGTACGACCGGTTCCGGAAGCTGCCCAAGCACGAAGCCGGCCGGAAGATCGACACCATCACGCTGGTCACGGACACGCGCACCCGCGAGGCCGCCATCCGGTCGGCCGCGGCGCGCGCCCGGACCGTGGCCGAGGCGGTGGCCCTCGCGCGCGATTTGATTACCGGGCCGTCGAACTTCGTCACCCCGAGCCATCTGGCGTCCCAGGCGAAAGCGATCGCGCGCCGCCACCGGATCGGCTGCACCGTGCTGCCGTTCGGGCGCCTGAAGCGGATGGGCTTCGGCGGTCTCGTGGGCGTGGCGCAGGGCAGCGCCCATCCGGCGCAGTTCATCGTGCTCGATTACCGGCCGCCGCGGGCGAAATCGACGTTCGTCTTCTGCGGGAAGGGCATCACCTTCGACACCGGCGGCATCAATCTCAAGCCGTCTGCGAAGATGGAGCAAATGAAATACGACATGTCCGGCGCCGCCGCGGTGCTCGCGACGCTGCAGGCGGCCGCGGCGCTCAGGGTGCCGCACCGGGTGGTCGGCGTGATCGCCGCGACGGAGAACATGCCCTCCGGGACCGCGCAGAAGCCCGGCGACATCCTGAAGACGCTCTCCGGCAAGACGGTCGAAGTCCTCAACACCGACGCGGAAGGCCGGCTCGTGCTGACCGACTGCCTCCACTACGCGAAGCGCTACCGCCCGGACTGCGTCATCGATCTGGCCACGCTGACCGGGGCGTGCATCATCGCGCTGGGGAGCGAGGCGATCGGCCTGATGACGACGCATGACCGGCTGGCGGAGCGGATCACGGCGGCGGGCGAGTCGACGCACGAGCGCGTCTGGCGGCTGCCGATGTGGGACGAGTACGGCGAGCTCATGAAATCCGACATCGCCGACCTCAAGAACGTGAGCAACACCGGCGAGGCGGGGACGATTACGGCCGCGAAATTCCTCGAGGCCTTCGCGGAGGGGCTGCCGTGGGCGCACCTGGACATCGCGGGCACGGCCTGGACGGAGCGGGACAAGCCCTACGTGCCCAAGGGCGCCGTCGGCGTCGGCGTGCGGCTGCTCGTCGAACTGTTGGAGCGGTGGACGTGAGTCCCCGCCCCATCGGGAGGACCCCATGAGTCCGCACGCGAACGGCGAAGAGCTGCGCCGGCTGGCGCAGTCGCTGGAGCTGCGCGCCGGAAGCGAATGGGAGTCGGCCGTCCGGCTGCTCCTCCTGCTCATGGGCGAGAACCCGGACCGGGACGGGCTCACGCGCACGCCCGCGCGCGTGAAGCGCTCGTTGAAGTTCCTGACCGGCGGCGCCCAGCAGGATGTCCGCCGGATCCTGACCCGCACCTTCAAGGTGAAGCACGACGAGATGGTCGTGGTGAAGGACATCGATTTCTACTCGCTGTGCGAGCACCATCTGCTGCCGTTTTTCGGCCGGTGCCACGTCGCCTACATGCCGGATCAGCGCATTATCGGCCTCAGCAAGATCCCGCGCCTCGTGGACGTGCTGTCGCGCCGGCTGCAGGTGCAGGAGCGCCTGACCACGCAGATCGCCGAGGCCCTGGAGCGGCACCTGCGCCCGCTTGGGGTCGCGTGCGTCGTGGAGGCCAGCCATCTGTGCATGATGATGCGGGGCGTGCAGAAGCAGAACGCCCGCGCGGTGACGAGCTCGATGCTCGGCGTGTTCCGCTCGAGCGAGAAGACGCGCGCGGAGTTTCTGACGCTGATCCGGACGCCGTTCGCGTGAGCGTCATGCGGCGGGTCGGATGGCTGATCGCGGGAGTCTGCTGCGCCGCGGCCGCCGCGAACGCGGAAGAGCGGGTGGGGGTCCTCGTGCTGGCGCACGGGGGCGAGCCCCGCTGGAACGCGGCGGTCACCGAGACCGTCGGCGGGGCGGCGCTGCCCTGGCCGGCCGAGATCGCCTTCGGGATGGGCATGCACGCCGATGAGGCGGCCCGGCTCCAGGAGGCCGTGTCGGCCCTGGAGCGCCGGGGCGCCGGCCGGATCGTCGCGGTGCCGCTGCTCATCTCCTCCCATTCCATGATCATCCGGCAGTACGCTTACCTGCTCGGACTGCGCGCGGACGGCCCGTGGATGGAGCACGCCGCGCCCATCGACGTGCGCGTGCCGGTGACGCTGACCCGGGCGCTGGATGACGCGGCGGTGGTCGCCGAGATCGTGGCCGACCGCGCCCGCGAAGTGAGCCGCGAGCCGGCGTCGGAAATCGTGGTGCTGGTGGCGCACGGTCCGAACGAGGAGGCCGATCAGGCGCGATGGCTCGCCGCCATGGAGCGGATCGGGGCCGCCGTCTCGGCACGGGAAGGCTTCCGGCGGGTCATTCCGGTGACGATGCGCGACGACGCGCCTGAGGCGGTGCTGGAGGAGGCGGTCCGCCGCCTGCGCGAGACGGTGGCGCGCGGCGCGGAGGATGCGCGCGTGCTGGTGGTGCCGCTGCTCATCGCCAACGGGGGCATCGAGCACAAGATCCGGGAGCGGCTGGACGGCCTGCCGTGCGTCATCCAGGAGCGGGCGCTCCTGCCGGATGCGCGCGTGGGAGCGTGGCTCGCGGAACGGGTCCGGGCGGCGCTGGACGCCGATGCGGACGGGTTCGCGGGGGGCGACCTCGCGGCGGCCTCGGACGCCCGCGCAGCTCGCGCGGAGCATCACCGCGGCCGATCGGGATCGGCCCATGTTCACTCCGTGTCGTCCGTGAAAGCTGACGGCCGTTCGCGGGCTGTGATAGAATGAGGCGGATCTGGCGCGCCGTACCGACGGAGGAACGAACGTCATGAGCCACGGCAAGGACGCGAACACCCAGCTCGCGCAGGCGCGGCAGGGCATCGTCACGGACGCCATGCGGCGGGTGGCGGATCGCGAGGGCCTGGAACCCGAGCTGATCCGCGCGGAAGTGGCGCGCGGCCGCTGCATCATTCCCGCCAACGTCCATCATCTGGCGATGACCCTCGACCCGATCGGCGTCGGGACGGTCTGCTCCGTGAAGATCAACGCGAACATCGGGAACTCCGCCGTGACGTCCGGAGGCGAGGAGGAGCTCAAGAAGCTGCACATGGCGGTCCACTACGGCGCCGATACCGTGATGGACCTGTCCACGGGCGGCGACATCTCCGCGATCCGGCGCTCGATCATCGATGCCAGCCCCGTCCCCGTCGGGACCGTGCCGATCTACGAGGCGGTGGCCCGCGTCCGGCGGGTGGAGGATCTGACGCCCGAGCTCCTGCTGGAGACCATCGAGGAACAGGCCCGGCAGGGCGTCGACTACATGACGATCCACGCGGGGATCCTGCTCGAGCATCTGCCGCTGGTCAACCGCCGCATCACCGGCATCGTCAGCCGGGGCGGGAGCCTGCTGGCGCAATGGATGACCGCGCACCAGGAGCAAAACCCGCTGTACGCGCAGTTCGACGCCATCAGCGACATCCTGCGCGCGCACGATGTGTCGTACAGCTTGGGGGACAGTCTGCGGCCGGGTTGTCTGGCGGACGCGTCCGATGAAGCGCAGCTGGCGGAACTGAAGACGCTGGGCGAATTGACCGAGCGGGCCTGGGCGCGCGGCGTGCAGGTCATGATCGAAGGCCCCGGGCACGTGCCCATGGACCAGCTCGAGATGAACGTGCGGCTGCAGCAGCGCTACTGCCGCGAGGCCCCGTTCTACACGCTGGGTCCGCTGGTGACGGACCTCGCGCCCGGGTATGACCACATCAGCTCCGCCATCGGAGCCGCGATGGTGGGCTGGCACGGCGCCAGCCTGCTGTGCTATGTGACGCCGAAGGAGCACCTGGGGTTGCCGGACGAGCAGGACGTCCGAGACGGCGTCATCGCCTACAAGATCGCGGCGCACGCGGCGGATGTCGCGCGGGGCCGGCGGGGCGCCCGCGACCGGGACGACGCGCTCTCGCGGGCCCGGTTCGGGTTCGACTGGGAGCGGCAGTTCGCGCTGTCGCTGGACCCTGATGCGGCGCGGCGGATGCACGATGAGACGCTTCCCGACGGGTTCTATAAGGATGCGAAGTTCTGCTCGATGTGCGGGCCGAAGTTCTGCTCGATGCGCATTACGCAGACCGCCCAGCTGTTGAGCCCGGCGCCGGCGCGCCCGTCCGCTCCCGCGGGCGAGGCTTCGGCGGGGCGGGTGGACTCTGATGAGCCGTCGGACACGCAACCGGCAGGGTCTGTACGCGGCCCGTCACCGGACAACGAAGAGGAGGCCGGATGAGAATCGAGAAACGCCTGGCCAAGCACCTGCGGCGCCTGAACCGCGCGATCAAGAAGATCGTGGCGCATGCCCCCGAGTTCAGCGAGCTGCGGAAACTGCTCCGGGAGGAGCAGGTGGAGCTGGCCATTTACGTGGTGCCTCTGGTTGGCGGGAAGTCCTCTGAGGAGATGGATTTCAAGCTCACCGAGTCCGACAGGGCGTTTCTGAAGCAAGCCGGCATCAGATTTGAGGCGTGACACAGCGGACGATCGGGCAGGCGTTGTGCCCAATGGGGAATGCGGAGTTCGGAATGCGGAATGCGGTTGTCGCAGGCCGTTCCGCTTGCGACGTTGCCTGGTGGTGATGCAGGAGGCAGAGCGATGGCGTCGTTTGTGAAGGTCGCGACCACGGCGGAACTCCGATCGGGGGAAGGCAAAGTGGTCGATGTGGGGGGACGGGCGATCGCGTTGTTCCATTGCGACGGTCAGTGGTACGCGACCGACAACACCTGTCCGCATCGCGGCGGCCCGCTCGGAGAAGGCAGCGTGTCCGGCATGACGGTGACGTGTCCCTGGCACGGATGGGAATTCGACGTGTCGACGGGCCAGTGCACCCTCACCGACGCCAAGATCAACGCGTACCCCGTGAAAATCGACGGCGAAGACGTGCTGGTCTCGCTCTGAGTCCCCGCGACCCCATGGAACGGCGATGCGTGGCCATGATTTCCGGCGGGCTGGACAGCAGCCTGGCCGCGCGCTTGATGCTCGAGCAGGGCATCGAGGTGTTCGGGCTGTACCTCGCGATGAGCTGGGGCTGCTGCGAGAAGGACAAAGCCGTCGCCTCGGCGCACGAGCTCGGCATTCCCCTGATGGTGCTCAGCATCGGTGACGCCTACCTGGACGTCATCCGCAATCCCAAGTACGGCTATGGAACGGCGATGAATCCGTGCATCGACTGCCGTATCTACATGTTCCGGATCGCCCGGCGCTACATGGAGGAGCTGGGGGCGGGGTTCGTGGTGACAGGGGAGGTGGTGGGCCAGCGGCCCATGTCCCAGCGTCGCCAGCCGCTGGGGCTCATCGAGGCCGACAGCGGGCTGGAGGGTCTCCTGTTGCGGCCGTTGTCCGCCAGACTCCTCGAACCGACTCTGCCGGAGCTCTTGGGCGTGGTCGATCGTGAGGCCCTGCTGGCCGTGTCCGGCCGCTCGCGCCAGCAGCAGCTTGCCCTGGCCAAATCGAAGCAGATCGCCGAATTCTCGACGCCGGCCGGCGGCTGCCTGCTGACGGACGAGCAATTTGCCGCGAAGGCGCGCGATCTCTTTCAGCATGACGCCAAGCCGACGACCAAAGACATGGAACTCCTCACGATCGGACGGCACTTCAGGATCGGGTCCCGCACGAAAGTCGTCATCGGCCGCACCGAGGTCGAGAATCTGATGCTCGAAGGGTATGCCGGCCGCGGCTATGCCTGCCTGCGTCCCGAGTTCGCGGGGCCGGCTGCGCTCATCATCGGCCCTGCGCTCGAGCGGGATCTGGAACTCGCGGCGGCGCTGATTCTCAGGCATACTCCGCAGGGCAAGCGCCCCTCCGACCGGCTTGCGTTCAAGCTGGACGGGGTGCTGTGGTCGACCGGCCCGGTTCCCGCCGGTGCGCCTCAGGCAGCCGCCGCCCGCCTTTAGACGTGTGAGGTGGACCGGTGAAGGTTGGAATTCGGAATTTGGGATGTTGGATTCCGCATTCCAACTGAGCCATCAGCAGGTCTCCCGGGTGACGGGTGGTGTTTCACTTTGACACCACAGAGGCCACAACGCGTTCACCCTTCTTTGCGCAAGGTGCGCTTCGGAGGGCAGGCAGAGACACGGACACGTGCGTGTTCAAGCGTGCTCGGTGCCTCTGTGGAGCTGTTGCACTGTGTCTCTGTGGTGTGGAGAAATCGAATTGAGACACTCCCGGGTGATGGGGCGCCTTGCGACGGGCAGGGCGGCATGCTACAATTTGGGCTTCTTGGTCGGTCCGGACGGTCGTGCCGGATGCCCATGCCGGCTGGCGGCCCGGCGGCCACGCTGGCGCGGGGCGACGCCCCCAAACGGAATCCGGGCGGGCGCGCCCGCCGACCACGCGCACGAGGCCTCGCCGAGCGCAAGCCCGGGAGTGCGGGTTCTACTCGGGATCAGGCGCCCGTAGCTCAGATGGATAGAGCGACTGGCTTCGAACCAGTAGGTCGGGCGTTCGAGTCGCCCCGGGCGCGCCATCACCGCCACGGAACATCACGTTCGCGAAACGCGTCACGTGCGAAGGCAGAGTCAGGATCTCACGTTACGCGTTTCACGTGACACGAACATGCGTGTTCACGACGTTGGGGCCGCTAGCTCAATTGGTAGAGCAGGGGACTCTTAATCCCAAGGTTGAAGGTTCGATGCCTTCGCGGCCCACCATTTGACAAAGTTTGCGAAACAAATGTTGTGCGGAGCGGCGGACGCGTCGCGCTTCATCGTGTTGCGAGCCTTGGGCGGATAGCGGAATACCACAGGACGCGTCCCGCTGCGGGCGAGTGGCGGAATGGCAGACGCGCAGGATTTAGGATCCTGTCCCGTAAGGGGTGGAGGTTCGACTCCTCTCTCGCCCAGCGTTTCGCCCGCAGCGGGGTGGGGCAACCCGTGGAGGTTCGAATCCTCTTCCGCCCAGACCTAGGCAGCCGCGCATGTCTGGGGATGAGAGGGATTCGCCCTCGGAGAACGGCTCATCCGGTATGGCGTGTGGGAGCGTTCGCGAAGCGGATTGTTCTGAGTGAGAGCACGTGCGAAGCAACATTTCTGCGGGAGTAGCTCAGGGGTAGAGCGTCACGTTGCCAACGTGAATGTCGTGGGTTCAAATCCCATCTCCCGCTCGTTCTTATGACGGTCGGGACGATCAGGCCTGCCGGCGGGCTCAAGGAGTCGGCGGGCCGGCGGGACGGCCTTCGGCGCGACGGTGACTCCAGCAGCCAGGCAGCGCCAACGGAAGCCACAGAAGCCGCAGCGGAAACGGGCGGCCGATGCCCCGCATGTGCCCGGCGCGAGCCTAACCAGCAGTGAGGATGAAATGGACATCATGTCGTTCTTGAACGACCGGGCCGTCTCCTGTGGCGTCAAGTCGACCTCGAAACCCGAGATCATCCGGGAAATGGTCGAGCTGCTCGTGAAGGCCGGAGTGATCAGGGACAAGGACGTCGACCATCTGGTGGAGACGCTGCTCGAACGCGAGGCGCTCGGCTCGACGGGGATCGGCCAAAGCGTGGCGATCCCGCACGCGAAATCCAACTGCGTCTCCCACCTCGTGGCCGCGTTCGGCGTGTCGCCGGCCGGCGTCAAATTCGACTCGCTTGACGGCGAAGCCGTCCATCTGTTCTTCCTGCTCGTGGCCCCCGAGGATTCCGCGGGGCCCCACCTGAAAGCCCTGGCGCGCATTTCCCGCCTGCTGAAAGACCGGCATTTCCGCGATAGCCTGCGACGAGCGAAAGACGAGAGAGAGCTGGTTCGGATCATCCGGGAGGAGGATGAGCGCCGCCATTGAGGCGTCGTTTCCCGGCTGATTGGCGCGCTCGTCCCGGCCCATTCCCATGCGATTCCTGAAATGGTTTTATCCCGGCATGCGCATCAAGCGGTGGCTCGCGCTGGCCATCGGGGGCATGATGCTCTTCGGCGTGGGCGCGGCCCTGCTGCCCGTGGAGATGGACGTGGTGCAGCGGGGGGTGGCGCTCTTGTTCCTGCTCAACGGTCTCCTGATGCTCGGGGTCGGGGGATTCATGACCCTGCGTTCGCTCCTGGACGTGGTGCTGCCGATGTCGGACCGGGACCTGGTCGATCGGGTGTTCCAGCGCCGGCACCTGGAGAAGGGGCCCCGCATCGTCGCGATCGGAGGCGGCACGGGGCTCTCGATGCTGCTCCAGGGGCTGAAGCAGTACACGGCGAATCTGACCGCCATCGTGACCGTGGCGGATGACGGGGGCAGTTCCGGGAGGCTGCGCCAGGACTTCGATATGCTCCCGCCCGGCGACATCCGCAACTGCCTGGTGGCGCTGGCGGACACCGAGCCGCTCATGCAGCGGTTGTTCCAGTACCGGTTCGGCGAGCATTCGTCGCTGGCGGGGCACAGTTTCGGCAATCTGTTCATTACGGCGATGACCCAGATTACGGGGGATTTCGAGCGCGCCGTGCAGGCGTCGAGCAAAGTGCTGGCCATCCGCGGCCGGGTGGTGCCGGCCACGAACACGAAGGTGCGCCTCGTCGCGGAGCATGAGGACGGAAGCGTCACGCGCGGGGAAACGAACATTTCCTCGGCCGAGGCTCCCATCCGGACGATGTACCTCGAGCCGAAGGAATGCCGGCCGACCGGCGAAGCGCTCAATGCGATCCGGGACGCCCAGGCGATCGTGCTCGGTCCCGGCTCGCTCTACACCAGCATCATCCCGAACCTGCTCGTGGATGGGATGGTGGATGCCATCGTGCGCTCCAAGGCGGTGAAGGTCTACGTCTGCAACGTCATGACCCAATTCCGGGAAACCCACGGCTACCGGGCCAGCGACCATGTGCGCGCCCTGACCGCGCACACGAATCCGGGCGTGGCGCAGGTGGTGGTCGTCAACACCGAGACGGTGCCGGAAGAGCTCGTGGAACGCTATCGTGCCGAAGAGGCGTTTCCGGTGGAACCGGACATCGACCGGCTCCAGGAGATGGGGTACCGCGTAGTGGCCGGCAATGTCATCAATTCGGACAACCATGTCCGGCATGACTCGGACCACGTCGCCAAGCTCATTATCGAACTGATCATCCGCCTTCGTGGGCGGCTGCCGCCGGCGCTGCCGACCGCCGGCGCGCCGACTTCCCCAGCCAGCGGATGAGCAGGATGACGTCATCCCGCACACTGGCAGGGCACGTGCGTGTGCGGGATTCCGCCCCACGCGAATCGGGCGTGGCACACCGAGCGCGGGTTGGAGTCGAAGGAACGTTTCCCGCCCGCATGCCGGGCGCTCGGTGGGGCGGGACGTCGTCCCACATGACGCGGGGATGTATGCAACCGGTTCTCACACCGTTGCATGGGCACGTGGGACTCCGATGCCACCATTGCAGCGGACCGTGACGGTGGTGCACCGGCAAGGGCTTCACGCCCGGCCGGCGGCGCTGTTCGTCCAAATGGCGAAGCGATTCTCCAGCCATGTCATTGTGAAGAAGGGACGCAAAATCGTGGACGGCAAGTCGATCATGGGACTCCTGACGCTGGCCGCGCATCCCGGCTCGCGGATCGTGATCATGACGGAGGGTCGCGACGCGGCGGACGCGTTGGAGGCGCTCTGTCAGCTGGTCACGAGACCGCTGCCCGATCTGCACGGCAAACCTCCGCATTGATCACGCGATGACATCGCACAAAGGCATCGCCGCGGCTCCCGGCATCGCCATGGGAAAGGTGGTCCGCTTCAATTCGGAAGAGGGCACCGTGCCCCGCCGGACGATCACGGCCGAGCAAGTTCCGCTCGAAGTGCTCCGCCTGGAAGAGGCGATGATCCACACGCGGCACCAGATTCTCGGCATCCAGAAACGCCTCGCCGAGGAGCTGGGGCAGGAGCATGCCGAGATCCTCAACGCCCACCTGCTCGTGCTGGAAGACCAGGCCTTGCGGGAAGAGATCATCCGCGGACTCCAGAAAGAGCTGCTCAACGTCGAAGCGATCTTCAACGACGTCATCCGCCGGCATCTCAAGGCGATTTCGCGGACGGAGGACGAATACCTCCGGGAGCGGATCGCGGACATCGAGGACGTGCGCAAACGCGTCATCCGAAACCTGCAGGGCAAGTCGACCGACGTCTTCGGCGATCTGGCGCAGCCGGCGATCATCGTGGCCCACGACCTGTCTCCGTCGGAAACCGCGCAGATGCGCCGGGGACGCGTCTTGGCGTTCGTCACGGAGATCGGCGGGAGGACCAGCCATACCGCCATTATGGCGAAATCGCTCGAGATTCCGGCGGTGGTGGGCCTCCCGGGCGCGACCAAGCGGATCCAGGACGGCGATTCCGTCATCGTGGATGGGACGCGGGGCGAGGTGATCGTGGACCCGGACCCGCCCGCCATCGAGCGCTACCAGAACCAGCAGCGGACTGACCGGGAGCTGAACGAGCAGCTGGTGCACCTGCGGCACCTGCGCGCCGAGACGCCCGACCAGCACGTCGTGGAACTGATGGCGAACATCGAGCTGCCCGACGAAGTCCCCTCGGTCCTGGCCCACGGCGCGGCGGGCATCGGGCTCTTCCGGACGGAATTCCTCTATCTCAACCGGGCGGATTTCCCTACGGAAGAGGAACAGTTCGACGCGTACCGGACGGTGGCCGAGCAGATGAAGCCGCTCCCGGTCGTGATCCGGACGATGGACTTGGGCGGAGACAAGTTCCTCTCGCCCATGCAGGTGCCGTCGGAGCTGAACCCGTTCATGGGATGGCGCGCCATCCGGTTCAGCCTGGCGCGGCCCGACATCTTCCGGATTCAGCTGCGCGCGGTGCTGCGCGCGAGCGTCTTCGGCGACTTGAGGCTCATGTATCCGCTCATCAGCGGGTTGGAGCAGCTGCGCCGGGCGAATGAGATCCTGCAGGAGGTCAAGCAGGAGCTCTCTCGCGAGGGCATCCCGTTTGCGGATCCGTTCGACGTGGGCGTGATGATCGAAGTGCCCTCGGCGGCGATGACCTGCGATCTCATCGCCAAGGAGGCGCGGTTCTTCTCCATCGGGACCAACGATCTCATCCAGTATTCGCTGGCGGTGGACCGGGTCAACGAGAAGATCGCGTACCTGTACGAGCCGACCCACCCGGCGATTCTCCGCCTGGTGAAGCAGATCGTCGACGCCGGGCACGCGGCCGGGATCCCCGTGGGCATGTGCGGCGAGATGGCCGGAGAGCCGGCCATGAGCCTGCTGCTCCTGGGCCTGGGGCTGGACGAGCTGTCCACGTCGCCCGTGCAGCTGCCGCTCGTCAAGCGGGTCATCCGGTCGGTGCCCTATCCGTCCGCGCAGGCCGTGGCCGAGAAGGCGATGCAGCTGGCCACCAGCGCCGAAGTGGACGCGTTCTTGTCCGCCAGTTTGCGGGAGCTGGTCCCGAACCTCGCGGGCGCGGTATGAGCGGGACGGTCAGCGCGATTTTCCTGGCTGCCGGCTACGGAACCCGGCTGTACCCGCTCACGAAGCACATCCCGAAGGCGCTGCTGCCGATCGGCGAGCGCGTGCTGCTCGATGAGGTGCTCGCCGCGCTCGAAGACGTGCCGGGGCTTCGCCGGCGCGTGCTCGTGACCAACAGCCGGTTTGCCGGCCAGTTCCGGCGGTGGCGCGACGAGCGCGGGCTCGATCTTGAGATCATCGACGACGGCACGGACGGGCCGGATCAGCGGCTCGGAGCGATCCGGGATCTCGAACTGGCCAGGACCCGCAGCGAGGCGGACGGAGACCTGCTGGTCCTGGGCACGGACAACCTGTTCGGCTGGACGCTCGGGGAGGTCGTCAGGCGTGCCCAGCCGCACCGTCCGGCTCCGAGCGTCGCGTTGTGGGAAGCGCCCGCGAGCGCGGACGCGACGCAATTCGGCGTGGTGACGATGGACGGCGCGGGACGGATCACCGCGTTCGTCGAGAAATCGCCCGAGCCGCCGTCGCGGTCCGTGGCGCTGTGCCTTTATTATTTCCCGGAGGCGATGCTGGGACGGATCCGGGAGTTTCTGGAGCAGGGGGGCAATCCGGACGCTCCCGGCTATTTCGTGGAATGGCTGGTGCGTCAGGAGCCGGTGTACGGGATCCCGATGAGCGGCGCCTGGTACGACATCGGCACTCCGGAAGCCTACGAGGACGTTCAGCGCGCCTGGCGCAGGCCGCAGGGGCCGCGGAGCGGGGCGTGACGCGAAAGCCGGCGGGAGGCAGCATGGCATGAACCGAGCATTGTTCACTTCGGAGTCCGTGACGGAAGGCCATCCGGACAAGATGGCGGATCAGATTTCCGACGCCGTCCTGGACGCCATCTATCAGAAGGACCCCAACGGGCGCGTGGCGTGCGAAGCCATGGTGACGACCGGATTGGTCATCGTGTCCGGCGAGATCACGACGTCCACGTACGTCGAAATCCCCCAAGTGGTGCGCGAGACCATCCACGACATCGGCTATGTGGAGCCGGAGCACGGGTTCGCGTGGAAGACCTGCGGGGTGATGACCGCGATCCAGGCGCAATCGCCCGATATCGCGCTCGGGGTGGACAAGGGCGGCGCGGGCGATCAGGGGATGATGTTCGGGTACGCGACGAACGAGACGAACGAGTTCATGCCCCTGCCGATCGTGCTGGCGCACCGGCTCGCCCGGCGGCTGGCCGATGTCCGGAGGCAGCGCCTCGTGCCGTACCTCCGTCCCGACGGCAAGACGCAGGTGACGGTCGAGTACCACGACGCCAAGGCGGTCCGGATCGAGGCGCTCGTCGTCAGCGCGCATCACGCGCCCGGGGTGACGCTCACGCGGATCCGGGGCGACATGAAACGCCTCGTGATCGACCCGGTGATCTCCAAGCGCTGGCTCGACCGGCGGACGAAGATGTATATCAATCCGACCGGTCGGTTCGAGGTCGGCGGGCCGATGAGCGATACGGGCCTGACGGGACGAAAGATCATCATGGACACCTACGGCGGCGTGATCGGGCACGGCGGCGGGGCGTTCTCGGGCAAGGATCCGACCAAGGTGGACCGCTCCGCCGCGTACATGGCGCGCTATGTCGCGAAGAACCTTGTGGCGGCCGGCGCCGCCGCCAAGTGCGAGATCCAGCTGGCGTACGCCATCGGGATCGCGGAGCCGGTGTCGATTATGGTGAACACGCACGGCACGGGCCAGGCATCGGATGACCGGCTCATCAGGGTCATCCGGAACGCCTTCGATCTGACGCCCGCGGGGATCATCCGGGCCCTCAAGCTGCGCCGCCCGATCTACCGGCAGACCGCCGCCTACGGCCATTTCGGCCGCGACGGCGTCGGGTTCAGCTGGGAAGAAACCGACCGGGTGAACGACGTCCGGCGGGCACTTCGTCACCGCTAGTCGACGTGTCGGGACATGTCCCAAGGAGGCCGTCATCGCCACGCACGCGCACATCAAGTCTCCGTCGCTCGCCCGGGCCGGGCGCTCCAAAATCGAATGGGCCGAACCCCAGATGCCCGTCCTCAAGCGCATCCGGGACCGGGCCGCGGCGTCCCGGCCGCTCAAGGGATTCCGCGTCGCCTGCTGCCTGCACGTGACCACCGAAACGGCGCATCTGATGCTGGCGCTCAAGGCGGCGGGCGCCGTGATCCGCCTCTGCGCCTCGAACCCGCTGTCGACGCAGGACGACATCGCGGCCAGCCTGGTCAAGGATTTCGGCATTCCGGTGTTCGCCGTGCGGGAGGAAGACCGCGCGACGTACTACCGGCATATTCATCAGGTCTTGTCGATGTCGCCGCACGCGACCATGGATGACGGGGCGGACCTCGTGTCGACCGTGCACAAGGAGCCGGCGCGCTACGGCCGGGACATCGTCGGCGGGACGGAGGAGACCACGACGGGCGTCATCCGCCTCCAGAGCCTGGCGGCGGAGGGCAAGCTCCGCTATCCCGTCATCGCCGTCAACGACGCCGATACGAAGCACCTGTTCGACAACCGCTACGGCACGGGCCAGTCGACGATCGACGGCATCCTGCGCGCGACGAACCGGCTGATCGCGGGCTCCGTGTTCGTCGTCTGCGGATACGGCTGGTGCGGCAAGGGCGTGGCGCAGCGGGCGCGGGGGATGGGCGCCCAGGTCATCGTCTGCGAGGTCGACCCGATCAAGGCCCTGGAAGGCGTGATGGACGGCTTCCAGGTGCTGCCGCTCAAGGCGGCCGCGCGCCGCGGGGACATCTTCGTCACGGTGACCGGCTGCGCGGGCGTGCTGCGCGGGGAGCACTTCCGCCTGATGCAAGACGGAGCGATCATCGCCAACGCGGGCCATTTCGACGTCGAAATCGACCTGAAGGCGCTGGGGAAACTCGCGCGTGACCGCCGCCGCATGCGCAGCGGAATCGATCAATACTGGCTGCGGAACGGGCGCCGAATCAATGTCCTGGGCGAGGGGCGCCTGGTGAACCTCGCGTGCGCGGAAGGCCACCCGCCCGGCGTGATGGACATGTCGTTCGCCAACCAGGCGCTCGGGTGCGAGTATATCAAGCGCAAGGGCGGCTCGCTCGAACCGCGCGTATATCCCATTCCGCCCGAGATCGACCGGGAGATCGCGCGCCTGAAGCTGGCGGCCCTTGGCGTCGGCATCGACCGGCTGACCGCGGAGCAGGAGCGGTACCTGTCGAGTTGGGAGATCGGCACGTGATTCGAATTCGGAATGCGGAATTCGGAATGCGGAATTGCACGCCGGTCGAGAACTCCGAATTCCCAATTCCGAATTTGGCACGGATGCCGGTTATGCCCGGGTGAGGCGGCGGACGGCCCAGGCGGCGGCGGCGGCGTGGGGCGCCCAGAGCGCCAGGATCACCGGGACCGCCCACTGTTTGGCGACGGCGTGGCAGACGGCGACCGCTACGTAATACGCCATGCCCCAGCCGAGGCTCTGTCCGAAGCCGCGCAGCGTCCCGCGGGTGGCCAGCTGTGTTGAGCCGACGAACGCGATCAGGCACGCCAGCAGGCTCATGATCGGCAAGCTGACCTTCGCCGCCAACTCCACCTGATAGCGCCGCACGTTCGTGATGCCCATCTGCCTCAGCCGCAGGATCAGGATTCTGAGCTGGCCGTACCGCATCGTCTCCGGCTGCGCTTCGGGCTCCGCAAAGTCCGACGGCGTCACCGGGAAGGCGATCAGCCGCTCGACGAACGGCTGAGGTTCGCCGCGCAGGACCCCGGCCGGGCCGACGCGGTAAATGGTGCCGTAGAGCAGGAGCCAGCCGAATTTCGTCCATACCGCGCGGCTGGCGTACAGACTGCGCATCGGGTGGTTCTCCACGTCCTGCTCGAGGACGGTGAGATCCCGGAGCTCGCCGGCGTCGAGATCCAGCGTGCGCGCGTGGTAGAGCCGGTTGAACGAATCCATCAGCGCGACGTTGTCGATCGCGTTGTCCTTCCGGTCGCCGCGGAGGGATTCCGTCTTGATCCGCTCCAGGGCCGCCAGGCTCTGCGGCAGGAGCAGCTCGTTGACCGAAAAGACGAGCAAGGTCGCCAGCCAGCCGACGAAGAGGAACGGCACGCTCGCGCGCAGGAGGCTCGTCCCACTGGCCGTCATGGCGAGCAGCTCCTGGTGCCGGGACAGCCGCATGGTGACGAACGCCGCCGACAAGAGGAGCGCGAGCGGGCAGGCGTGCACGAACACGAGCGGCAGGAAGTTCGCGTAATACGTTCCCAGGACGCGGAGGGG
This sequence comes from bacterium, assembly GCA_036396895.1. Lineage (GTDB taxonomy): Bacteria > Omnitrophota > Gorgyraeia > Aquiviventales > Aquiviventaceae > DASWKB01. The sequence continues at coordinate 31,664 of DASWKB010000054.1, forward strand.
GACCTGGTATCGGAGGATCTCGTCCAGATTGCCGAACAGATCGACCAGGCAGCTCAGCACCAGGAACACGCCGAGACACCACACCCAGACCGGAGTGAGCTGCCGGACGACGTAGCGGTCAAGCAGCCGCATTAGAGCCCGTCCCTCACCCTAGAACCGGTTTCATACATCCGCGCGAGCCGCGTTGCGAGCGCCAGCGGGCCAGATGCCAGGAGCGACGACGAAGGCGTACAAGGGGTACCGGTACGTCGAGGAGCTTTGCTTCGCTCGGGTAACGCCCGAGATTCGCAGAGCCCTTCGAAGCTCGAAGAGCGAAGTAGGGGAGCGACGTCGCAGATGGCCGCCTGGCGCCGCAACCAGTGAAGTGCCCATAGGCTCTATTCCCGCGCGATGCGGGTCAGCGCCAGGCCCGCGCCGAGCGCGCCCGCCAGATTCATCATCCACATCGCCAGGCCCGGCCCGACCCAGCCGCGGATCGCCGCCGCATGCATGCCGATCATGCCCAGGTAATAGACGAGGAACACCGCGAGGACCCACAGATAGATCTGCAGGCGCTCATGCTGGTGCAGGCGCAGTCCGAACACCAGGCCGAACAGGATGAACACAAGCGGCGCGAACGACACGGCGACCTTGCGATGGAGCTCGAGGCTGATCGGGAGCGTTTCGATCCCCTGCGCGGCCAAGCGCGCGCGCTCCTCCGCCAGCTCACGGAACGTGAACTCCTTGAGCTTTTTGCCGATGCGCTGGGGATCGTCGATATCCGTCTGGAGCTGCATCGCGTACGTGGAGAAGGCGACTTTATAGAACGAGCCCGGCCGGGTCGGGTCCCATTCGTCCATCGCGCCCCGGTAGAGCCGCAGCTGCACGCCCCGGCCGCCGGGGCTGCGCTCGAACTCACCGCGTTCAGCGATGATCGTCCGCGTCGGCCCGTTGGGCTGGGGTTCGTAAATCCGGACCTGGTGCAGGGTCCGCCCGCGGATCTGATAGACGAACATAACGTACGGAGCGAAATCCTTGATGAACGTCCCCGCTTCGAGGTAGGCCGTCGGCTGCTTGATGCCGATCGCCTTGAGCTGGCGACGGAACGCGAGGTGGGAGGCGGGCGCGACCCGGTCGTTGATGACGAACATGAAGGCGCTCAGCAGCAGACCGACCGCGGCCATCGGCCAGATCAGCCGCGCGGGCGACACGCCGGAAGCGCGCACCGCGATCATTTCATAATCCGCGCTCAAGCGGCCGAACGCGAGCACCATGGCGATCAGGCACGCCATGGGGATCGTGAAGCTCAGCATATCGGGAACCCGGTAGATCAGCAGACGCAGCAGGTCGACCGCGCTGACGCCTTTGGCGATGACGAGCTCCGCGAACTTCAGCACGTTGCCCAACAACAGCACCGCCGTCAAGCCGAACAGGCACACGACGAACGGCCCGAGGTGCTCGCGCAGGAGATAGGTGCGGAGGATCTTCATCCGGCGGCTGCGCCGGGTCGCGGCGCGCCCTGTGCGGGTGAGGCCCCGCCCGATCGGGCAGGCGTTCCTCGGCCCGCGTGCGCGGCGGTCGCGACCAGGACCCGCTCGCATCCCGCGGCCTTCAGCGCAGCCGCGCAGGCGTTCGCCGTCGCGCCCGTCGTCAGCACATCATCGACCAGCAGCACGCTCCTGGGAGCCGCCGGCGAGCGCGGGCGGCAGGTGAACGCCCCCCGAACATTCATCTGGCGGCGCCGCCGGCCCAGGCGCGCCTGCGGGGGGCGCAGGCGCGTGCGGATCAGGTCGAGCCGGCAGGGCTTCTTGAGCGATCGCGCGACGGCCTGGGCGAGCAGCCCGGCGGGATGCAGCCCCCGCGTCCGGGCGCGGATCCAGTGGCTCGGGACCGGCGTGACGCACTCGATGCTCTCCAGCGGGACGCTCGCGCGAACGTGCTCGGCCATGGCGTCGGCCAGCCATCGTCCGAGCCGCCAACGGCCGCGGTACTTGAACGCGCGCACCGCCTGGCGCGCCGGCCCCAGGTAGCGCCACGGCGCAATCGCCCCGTCGAACGCGGGCGGCGCGGCCGCGCAGTTCCCGCAGCAGGGCCGGGCATCGTAGGCTCCGGGCAGACCGATTCCGCAGCGGCTGCAGGCGGGAGGGCCGTTGGGAACCAGTCCATTGAGGCACGCCCTGCACAGGAGCGCTTCCGGCGCATCAGGAGGCGCCTGACAGAGCGGGCACGCGGGCGGGTACAAGAGGTCCAGCAAGGAAGACGGATGCATGGGCACGCAGGATAGCACGACGCCGACGCGACTGTCAACGTAACGGGCTTTCAGGCAGAGGCTTGGAGCAACGCCACCCTTCGGGAATCGGCGGAAGCGCTTGACGCATGCTCGCCGCGTGGGCTACCCTACAACCGGAGCCGCATCACGCAACGTTCGTGCCGCGTGGGGAGTGCGGAGTAGGTTGGTCGGAAGCCGGAGGCTGGAGACTGGAACCCAGAACCTGGTCGTGTACCGCTGAAACGTCAACAACGGAAGCTCGTCCAGATGCACAAGCATGAGGTGTCGTCACCGCACCAGCGTCATCTTCCTTTGCGGGACAGCGCACATTCCGCATTCCGCATTCCGCATTCCGAATTTGGCACTACTCCCCACGCCGCACTCGCCACTCCACATGTGGCACAACCTCTCAGGGGCGAATGCCGAACCGATTGAGTCAGGAAGGCAGCCCGTATCTCCGGCAGCATGCCGAGAACCCCGTGGACTGGTATCCCTGGGGGGATGAGGCGTTTGCGCGTGCGCGGAGCGAGTCGCGGCCGATCCTCCTCTCCATCGGCTATTCGACCTGCCATTGGTGCCATGTCATGGCGCACGAGTCGTTCGAGCGCGCCGCCATCGCCGCGCAGATGAACCGGGACTTCATCTGCGTCAAGGTCGACCGTGAGGAACATCCAGACGTGGACCAGATCTACATGAACGCGGTGATGGCGATGACCGGGCAGGGCGGATGGCCGCTGACCGTGTTTCTCACGCCGGAGGGCAGGCCGTTCTTCGGCGGCACCTATTTCCCGCCCGAACGGCGCTGGAACATGCCTGGGTTCGGGGAGGTGCTGGCAGGCGTCTCGCAGGCCTGGGCGGGGCGCCGCGGGGAACTGGAGCGCTCCGCGGACCAGCTCACCCGGGCGCTCGCAAGCTCGCTCGCCGGCGAGGAGGGCGCCGCGCCGTATCCCGACGCGTCGGTGCTCGAGCGGGCGTACGAGGACGCGCGGGCGTCGTTCGACGCCGAGCGCGGAGGATTCGGCGGGGCGCCGAAGTTCCCGCGGGCGCACCTGCTCTCGTTCCTCCTGGCGTACGCCGACCGGGCCCGGGAGCCCGAGGCCGCGCGGATGGCGACGGCGACGCTGGACCACCTGATGCGGGGCGGCATTCATGATCATGTCGGGGGCGGGTATCACCGCTACGCGACGGACGCGGACTGGCGCGTGCCGCATTTCGAGAAGATGCTGTATGACCAGGCGCTCCTCGCGCGGGCGGCAATCGAAGCCTGGCAGGCCACGGGCGAGGAGCGTTACGCGGCCATGGCGCGCGACATCGTCGCGTACGTGCTCCGCGACTTGCGCGCTCCGGACGGAGGCTTCGCCGCGGCCGAAGATGCCGATAGCGAGGGGCGCGAAGGCGCCTTCTACGTCTGGACGCCCGCCGGAATCCGGGCGGTGCTCGGCGACGCGGAGGGCGAACGGATCGCCCGGATCTTCGGCGTGAGCCCGGAGGGCACCGTCGAGGGCGGCGCGAGCGTGCTGCATCTGGCGCGCCCGCTGGATGAGCTGGCGGCGGGGGAAGGCCTGGCGCCGGACGCGCTGCGCCGGTCCGTCGGCGCGGCATCGGACGCGCTCCGGCGGGCGCGGGAGGCAAGGCCGAGGCCGCACCGGGACGAGAAGGTGCTGACATCCTGGAACGGGCTCATGATCGGGAGTCTCGCGTACGGAGCGGCGGCGCTCCGGGAGCCGACGTGGCTGGCGGAGGCGCGCGCGGCCGCGGGCTTCCTGCGCGCGCGGCTGACGCGCGACGGGCGGCTGCTTCGTCGCTACGTGGCAGGCGAGGCGCGCTATCCGGGGACGCTGGAAGATTACGCGGCGTTGGCCGCCGGCCTGCTCGACTTGTACGAAGCGGGCTTCGAGCCGGGGGATTTGGCCTGGGCGGTGGAGCTGTTGGACGCCATGCGGGAGGAGTGTTGGGACGAGGCGCACGGCGGGTTCTTCATGCGCTCGCGCTCGCAGGAGCCGCTGATCGCCCGCATGAAGGACGTCTACGACGGCGCCACGCCGTCGGGCAACTCGATGGCGGCGCGCGTCCTGCTCAGGGCCGCCCGGTTGACGGGCCGCGACGACTTCGAATCGCTGGGGCGGCGGACGCTTGAGGTGTCCGCGTCCGCCGTCTCGCGGCACCCATCGGGCTCCCCGGTCTGGCTCCTGGCCCTGGATGAGGCGCTGGGGCCGGTCCGCGAGGTGGTGGTGGCGGGCTCGCCGGACGACCCCAGAACGGCGGCGCTGCTTGAGGTCATCCGTGCGCGGCTGCGGCCGCGCACGGTGACGCTGCTGCGCCCGCCGGATTCGGACGCGCGGGCGCCGCTGGTGCTGCGTCTGGCGCCGTATGCCGCAGCGCACGCGCCGATCGAGGGGGCGCCCGCGGCGTTCGTGTGCGAGCGCCGCGTATGCCGTGAGCCGACCACGGATCCGTCTGAACTGGCCCGGTGGCTGAACGGGGAAGGGGCGGGGAGGCGCCCGGCTCATGACTGACGACGAAATCAAGGTCCGGACCGTCCATCTGTTTCTCAGCTGCGTGCGGTACGTGGAGGACGCGGCAAAGCGCCTCGCGGGCGCGACGTGCGCGGCGACGCCGGGCAGCACCGCGCTGGTGGAGCGGGCGCTGATGCGCGAGCTCGGCATCCTGTTCCGGTATTGGGCCACGCGGGCGATCTGGGAGCGTTTTGAGGAGCAGGACGCCCTCGCCACGCGGCTCAATCTGGCGCTGCTCAGGCTGTTCACCAACGAGTTCAAGCTCCCCAAGGACGGCAGCGGATTGCGGTACGCGGGCCTGTCGGGTCCCGTCGAGGAAGCGCGGGAGCTCTACCACCGCCTGACGAACGTGCTCGGGGAGGACCGCAAGCCGCTGATGGCGGAGATCCAGGCGAGGTTCCTGCACTGGCGGGAAGACGTGCTGGCGCAGTCGCACGAGGCGCTGGACCGGCCGGTGGAGGAGCTCGAATCGAGCGTGCGCGAATGGATCGAACGCACCAGCCCCGGATTGCCGTCGGGGTAAGGCATGCAAGCTTCGAGCGCCGTGCGAAATTCGGAATGGGAATGCGGGATTCCGAATGGGGCACCGGGTCGCATCACCAGTCGTGTCTCAATTGAATCTTCAACACCACAGAGACACAGAGGAACAGCTCCACATAACCTGTGAACTAGACGCCGAGGGCGGACTGTGAGAGAATGGATGCCTCCCGATCCACGTCCCGGTGACGATGCCGGCATGGTGCACGTGAAGGTCCATCCGCAGGCGGCGCGCGAGGAGCTGGTGGCGCGCGGACCGGGGCGGTTTGAAGCGTGGGTCAAAGCCAAGCCGATCGAGGGGCGCGCCAACGAGGCCGTGATCGCCTTGCTCGCCCGCGCGCTCCGCCTTCCCAGAAGCCGGCTCCGGCTGGTCCGGGGCGCCGCGGGGCGGCACAAGCTCTTCCGGATTGCGGCTTCCTGATGCGCTGAACGCTCCCGCGGACGCGACGCGATGACGCATGTTCACCTGGCTCCGTGAACTGGCCGGCTGGATGGCCGGCCTGGCCCACCATCCGTCGGGCCCGGCCGCCCTGTTCACCCTGGCGGCGGCTGAGGCCAGCGTCTTTCCGCTGCCGCCGGACATCTTGCTGATCGCGCTGGGCCTGTCGCATCCCGAGGGAGTGTGGTGGTTCGCGGCGATCTGCACCCTCGGCTCCACGGCCGGAGGCGCGGCCGGGTACGGCATCGGCCGCTTCGGCGGGCGGCCGCTCCTGGACCGGTGGGTGTCCGCGCCCGCTATTGTGACGACGGAGCGGTTGTTCCAGCGCTACGACGTGTGGGCCGTCGGGATCGCCGGGTTCACGCCGATTCCGTACAAGGTCTTCACGATCGCCGGCGGGGTATTCCGGATCGACTTCTGGCGGTTCCTGGGGGTCTCGTTCGTGTCCCGGGGCGGCCGGTTCTTTCTGGTCGGCGGGGCGGTGGCGCTCTTCGGCGAGCGCGCGCGCCCCGTTTTGGAGGAGTATTTCGAGCTTATCACGGTCGCGTTCGCCGTCCTGCTGATCGGCGGGTTCCTGTTCGTCCGATGGTGGTCGGCGAGGCTGCACAGCAAGGAGCACACGACGCACGCACCATGACCCAGACCTCCTCAGCGCAACCCGACATGCCGCAGGCCGCGGTCGAGACGTTCGATCAGTTCGGCCTGCATCCGAGTATCTTGAAGGGCATCACCGAGATGGGGTTCGAGCGGCCCACGCCCATCCAGGCGGAGGCCATCCCCCACGTGATGGCCGGGCGCGACATGATCGGTTGCGCGCAGACCGGGACCGGCAAGACCGCGGCGTTCGTGCTGCCGATCCTGCACCGTCTGCTCGGCCGGCCGGGACGCGGGAGCGTGCGCGCGCTGGTGCTGGCGCCGACGAGGGAGCTGGCGCTGCAGTCCATGGAGCACTTGCGCGAGCTCTCGCGGCACGTCCCGCTCTCCGGCGTCGCGCTCTTCGGCGGCGTGCCGCTCGAACGGCAGAGCCAGATGCTCCGGGAAGGCGTGGACATCATTTCGGCCACGCCCGGGAGGCTCCTGGACCACGTGTATTCCGGCCGGATCGATTTCGGGGATCTGGAGGTGCTGGTCCTCGATGAGGCCGACCGGATGCTGGACATGGGGTTCCTGCCGGACATCACGCGGATTATCTCGCTGCTGCCGCCCGTCCGGCAAACGCTGCTGTTTTCCGCGACCATGCCGGACGAAATTCTGGCGCTGACGCACCGCTTTTTGCGCGATCCGGTGAGCGTGCGCATCGGCCGGACGACCGCGGCAGCCAGCGGCGTCCGCCACGTCGTCTATCCCGTGCCGCAGGAGCGCAAGCTGGATCTCTTGGCGCGGCTGCTCGCGGGGTCCGGCATGACCTCCGTGCTCGTGTTCACCCGCACCAAGCGGGACGCGGACCGCGTCGGGCATACGCTGGAGCGGCGGGGGTTCAAGCTGGCGGTCATCCACGGGGATCGCAGCCAGGATCACCGCCTCCGCGCGCTGGACCGGTTCCGCGCGGCGCGCATCGGGATTCTCGTGGCGACGGATGTCGCAGCGCGGGGCATCGACGTCGAGGACATCAGCCACGTCGTGAACTTCAACGTGCCGGAGACGTCGGAGGGCTACGTGCACCGCGTGGGGCGCACCGCGCGGGCCGAGGCGACGGGGGATGCCATCACGCTGATGGACCGCCGGGAGGAGCCCATGTTCCGGGACATCGAGCGCGCGCTGGGACACACGATCGAGCGCGTGATCCTCGAGGACTTCGACTACGGCGCAGCAGGTCGGCACGCGCCGCAGGCCGCCGCCCATGAACGGTCCCGGCACGGCGGCCACGGCGGCGCGCCCGCGCACGGCGGCCAGGGCGGCCGGAGACGGCGCGGCGGGAGGCGCCGGCGCGGCGGCCAGTCGGGGCCGCACCGGTCCGGCGGGCACACCTCATGACCGGCACCAGCAACCTGGCTCGTCGATCGTCCATCGTCCGCCGAAGTACATGGTTGAGGGTAGAAGATAGAAGGTAGAAAGTAGAAGGTAGAAAGTAGACGAAATGTCTACCTTCCACCTTCCACCTTCCACCTTCCACTTTCCATCTTCTACCCTCTACCTTTTACCTTCCACCCCCCAGCCTCCGGCGTCGTCGCGCGTGCACTGATTCCGCATTCCGCATTCCGCATTCCGAATTCCGCATTTGGCAAGGGTGGTGCTGTGAATTTGCAAGCGCTTCCTTCACACCGTCTCGCCTCATCAGGTAAGCTTTGACCATAACACCCTCAGAGGCCCAACACGCGTTCGATGGATCTCCGTGCACGTGCTGTGCCGCTGTGGTGTGAAACTCGTGAAACACGGAGCGGCGATGGTCAAGCGAACCACGGCTTCTCACGTCCTCGCGGCGTGCGCGTGGCTTGGGATCTGCCCGGCGGCGGCCCGCGAGGCTGATGTGCCGGCCGGAACCAGCGAGTTCGCGGCCGGATTGGCAGTGTTTCTGGCGAACGTGCAGCACCCGATGACCGGACTGCCGGCAAGCTTTCCGGACAGCCGGCAGGAGGAGTTGCGGACGGTCGCGTTCACGTACGATGTCGCGGCCTCCGCGCTCGCGCTGGCCCATTATTTCGGTCCGGCCCCCGCGAGGCGGGCGCTGGGCACCTATCTGGGGATGGCGCTGCCGTCGGCGCGGGAGCCATCCGGCCCGGTCCGGTTCAACACGGCGTACCACGTGGCCACGGGGCGGCCGACGCTCGAGCACCGGCTGCACGGCGGACCCGTGTTCTGGCTGGCGATCGCCATGATGCGCGTGGGCGATCAGACGGGGGACGCCGGCATGAGGGACCGCGGGATCCGGATGCTGGAATGGGTCCGGGCGCACTTCAACCATTTCGACGGCGGCATCGTCATGGGCGTCGCGGAGCCGTGGAGCTTCGTGACGTCGGTCGAGAACAACTGGGTGTATTACGCGGCGCTCCGGATCGCCTCCGGGCGCTCCTCGCCCGGCCCGCGAAGGACGGCGCTGATGCGCGAGCGCCGCGCCGTCTACGCGTGGCTCACCGCGCACGCGGGCATGCGCGGAGACGGCGATGCCGTGAAGGCGCTGGACACCTATACGCATCCCTTGCTCGTGGGGCCGGAGGCGCATCTGGAAGACGGCGCGTTCGGCCACCCGGAGGAGCTGGCCGCGTGGGCGAGGGATTGGGTCGAGGAGCTCGAGCGGCTCTTCCGGGTCCCGGGCACGTCCCGGTACGACTACACGGACGCGCGGGAGGCGCGCCAGCTGGGACGGGCGCGGGCCGGCTGGCTGGAAGGCACCGAACAGGTGGCGGTCGCGTATCAGACGTGGGCCCCCTGGTTCGAACGGCTGGGCGACCGGCAAACGGCCGCGCGGGTGCGAGAGGCCGCTGAGGCGGCGCGCCGCGACGTCCGCGCCTTCGCACGGACGTGGCGAGGCGAGGGGGTCGCCGTGCCGAACACCGATTCACCCGAGGTATTCCAAACGTTCATGGACGGGTGGTCCGCGCGGCCGAAGGATGAGGCGGCGCTCAACGGCACCAATTGGGCGTATTTCGCGGAAGCGGCCTACAACCCGTTCACCATGGCGCTGCCGCGGCGCGCGGATGCGCAGCCCATGCTGACGGAGGACGCGCTTCGGGCGCGTCCGGCCGGGGTGGGAGCGGCAGCCAACTGACGGGCCATGAAGACGCCATGATTCCGCATTCCGCATTCCGCATTCCGCATTTGGCATGGTTGTTGGCGGAGGAACGGTGATGGGCAACCCGTGGTGCGACTACCTCCGGGCGATCCAGCATCCCGTCACGGGACTGCTGCAGAGCTTCTACGCGACGACGGATCCGCAGCTGCACCGCGTGGCGTTCACGTACGACCAGGCGCTCGTCGTGCTCGCCTTGACCCACGGCCGCCAGACCGGGGAGGCGTCGCGCGTGCTCGATTTCTACCGGGTGATGCCGTTTCCCGATCCGGCCACCTGCGACTACAACACGGCCTACCGGGTCTGGCGGTGCCTGCCGACCTTGGAATACGTCTTTCAGGTCGGCCCGACGTCCTGGGTGGCGCTCGCCATGATCCGTTACGCGGAGGCGACCGGCCGCCGGTCGTTCATCCAGAAGGCCGCCGATCTCCTGGACTGGATCCGCCGCCGGGTGGACCACCACTGCGGGGGCGTGGTGATGGGCATCTACGAGCCGTGGTCGTCGCGAATGTCGGTGGAGAATAACTGGGTCTACTACGCGGCGCTCCGCGCGCTGGCCGAACGGCTGGCCGAGGGCCCCATGCGGGAAGCCGTCGCCGCAGAACAGCGCGGCGTGCGGCGCTGGCTGGGCGCGAGCGGAGGCAACCGCGGGGAGGGCGACGCCGTCAAGGCGCTGGACGTGTACACGCACGCGCTGCTGGTCGGGCCGAACTCCCACCTGGACGACTCCTTCGCCGGGGACCAGACGGCGCTCGCTGCGTGGGCCAAGTCCTGGATCGGGGCGATGGAAGCGAGCTTCCGCGTCCCCGGCGGGTCAGGCTACGATTTTACGGACGCCCAAGAGGCGCAGTACATCGGCCGCAAGCGCGTCGCCTGGCTTGAAGGCACGGAGCAGGCGGCGCTGGCCTTCATGACGTGGATCCCGTTCTTCGAAGCCCGGAGAGACAGCGGGTTCGCGCGCGAGCTGACGACGCTGGCGAACGAGGCCCATGCGTACGTGCTGCGCCAGGCGCTGACCACCCGGGCGGGCCTCGCGGTGCCGAACACCGACGCGCCGGAGCCGGTGCGCACGTTTTCCGACGGATGGCTCGCCAGACCCGCGACCGAGCCGGCGCTCAACGGGACCACGTGGACCTATTTCGTCGGCGCGGGATTCAACCCGTTCACCATGCCGCTCCGCGACGGCACCGCGTAACCAGCAACCCGCAACCAGTTTGCCAAGATCCATCTCCCTGCCAAATGCGGAATGCGGAATGCGGAATTCGGAATCACCTGCGGTTTGAAATTCCGAATTCCGAATTCCCAATTCCGCATTTTGCACAGACTCCACACTCCGCACATGGCACACCCCGCCCCGAGACGTGTCGTGCGGTTCGGCTGACGGCGACGGGCCGCGCTTGAGGCTATGCTTTCCGGAGAGGCCGGTGTACAATGCTGTTTTGCGGAATTCAGCGCCAGGACCGGCGAGGCGGTCGACCCACAAGACAGGAGCCATGGAGACACCGATGTCATCCGGCGGGGCGCCCGGGCACGCGTCCCACGTGTTGAAGCTCGGCCCGTGCGAGATCGCGGTGCATCCGGGCCCGCAGGAGCAGGCACAGGCATTCGCGCTCGGCACGCTGACGCTGCTGGTCGGCGGAGAATTGAATTTGCGGCGGTTTCTGCGCAGTCCCGTCTATCTGTACGTTCACCGGGGCCAGGGACGGGCGGTGGTGGGCGGCCGGAGCGTCGTCCTGGTTCCGGGGACGATGGTCGAAGTGCCGGCCGGCATCTGGCACAGCCTGAAGAACACCGGCACCGGCGCGATCGTCATGGTGTGGGTGGCCGCGCCGTCCGTGGAGCATTTCTGGCGCGATTCGGCCGCGGTCGGCGCAGCGCCGAGCGCCGAGGCGCTCCGGGAGATGCTGGAACGGCACGGCGTGGAATTGCAGGAGGGATCGGCTGCGCTCAGCGAGAGCCCGCAGCCGGCGCGAGGCAGACGCCGCAGACGGCGGAGGCGGCACGGCGCGGCGGCCGGAGAGCGCGGAACGGCGGCATCCGCTCCGGCGCAGTCGGTTCCGGCTCCCGAGGCATCCGCCGACGCGCCGGCGTCCCCGCTGGCTCCCCCCTCGCAAGGTGCGCGCGGAGAGCTCGGGCGAAAGCCCAGGCGGCGCCGCCGCCGGCGCGGCGGCAGCCGCGCGGCCGCGGAGCAAGCCGGTCCGCCGAAATCCGCGCCCCCTCCCGCGGCAGCGGAGGCGGGCAAGACGCCGCGTGGCGGTCGCGGCCCGCGGGATCGTGACCGCGGCCGGGGCCGCGGGCGCCGGCGCGGCGGGCGCGTGCGGGAAGTGTACGTCGAGGGCCGCTGGGTGCCGGTGGAAGGCGGCGGGCCCGTGATCGCGCTTGGAAGGGACAAGATCGTCGGAGGCAACGAGCTGGACGACCGGGATGCCGATCGGTGATACTGCCGGTCCGCACGGCGGGATCGGCGGGCCGGCAGCGCGCCTGAGCGGAATTCGGCCCGGGCGCGCGTCCATGCGCGCGTGGCAGGCGCTGGCGGCGCTGGCCGCGGCAGTTCCCGCCGCTTCGGCGTGGGCGTCCGAGGATTCGTCGCTCGGCAACGCCCGCGCACTCTGGATCATCGTGACGATCGCGCTGTCGACCGTGGTGGCCGTCTGGCTGTATGACCAGGCCCGCCGGACGGGGTCCGGCGGACCCATCCACGCCAAGGCCTCGGGAGCCCGCGAGGCCGAGCCGCCGCGTCCAAGCGCGGCGGAGCCCATCCCGCCGGACATCTCCCAGCATTTGAGTTCGCTCAAAGTCCCGCCGCGAAAGCGCGAACAGGTCGCCAAGCAGCTTTCGCAGCTCATGTCGCAGCGGCTGGAGGAGAAGTCGAACAGCGTGCGCCGCGAGCTGACGCAGAAATACGAGCGGGTGCTTGAGGAAAGGACCCGCAACGAGGCGATCATCCGCAAGCAGTACCGCCAGGTGCTGGTCGAGAAGAAGCAGACCGAATCGATCATGCGCAGCGTGGCGGACGGCCTGGTCGTGGTGGACAACACCGGGAAAGTGGTCTTCATCAATCCGGCGGCGGAGCGCCTGCTGAGCGCGGAGAAGGAACGGAAAGTGGGCCGGCCGCTGACGGAAGGACTGGGAGACGAGCAGCTCATCTCGCTGGTGAAAAGCGGCAGCTCCGAGTCGGAGCGCGAGATCGAGCTCAACGCGAAGGTCGATCAGACGCGGAAAATCCTGCGCGCGAGCAACGCGGTGATCGAGGACGAGAACGGCAACACCGTCGGCATGGTGGCGGTCCTCAGCGACGTGACGAAGCAGCGCGAGCTCGACCGCATGAAGTCCGAGTTCGTCTCGAAGGTCACGCACGAGCTTCGGACGCCGATCGTGGCGATCAAGCACTCCCTGAGCGTCGTGCTCGACGGCTCGCCGGGCCCGATGAACGACATGCAGAAGAACTTCGTCGGGATCGCTTCGCGCAACGCGGAGCGCCTGGGCCGCCTGATCGACGACCTGCTGGATCTCGGCAAGATCGAAGCGAAGAAGATGGTGCTCAAACGGGAGCCGATCCCGATCGCGCAGGTCATCGGCGACGCCTGCGAGGGGATCAGCACGTGGGCCACCGCCAAGTCGCTGACCATCCAGCGTGACGTGCATGACGGACTGCCGCCGGTCCCGGTGGACACCGGCCGGCTGGTGCAGGTGCTGAGCAACCTGCTCAGCAACGCGATCAAATTCACGCCGGCGGGCGGGACGATCACCGTCAGCGCCTCCAAGCAGGAGGGCGGGGCAATGCTGAGGGTCGCCGTCCGGGACACCGGGGTGGGCATCGAGCACGCGGACCTGCCGAAGCTGTTTCAGAAATTCCAGCAGGTGGGGAGCTCGAACCAGACCGAGATCAGCGGCACGGGGCTCGGCCTGGCGATCAGCAAGGAGATCGTCGAGCTCCACGGGGGCCGGATCTCGGTTGAAAGCCAGCCCGGGCAGGGCACCACCTTCAGCTTCACGCTGCCCATGGGAGACTCGGCCTGATGGCGGCGCCGATCCGGGTCCTGATCGTGGACGATGAGCGGGACTATCTCGAGCCGATCTCGTTCTGGTTTCGCACGAAAGGATACGACGTGTCGACCGCCGAGAGCGGGCGCGACGCCATCGCGCAGGTGCGAGCGCATGCTCCGGATATCGTCTTCATGGACGTCAACATGCCGGGCATGTCCGGCATCGAGGCGCTGCGGACGATCCGGACGTTCAACGCGCAGCTGCCGGTCATTATCGTGACCGCCGCCTACCAGAGCGAGGAAACGTTTACCGATGCCCGGGCCCTCGGCATTGCCGGATTTTTTCCGAAGCAGAGCGGGATGGATGAGCTCGCGCGGCTCCTTGAAGTGACCCTGAGGACCCACGGCAAACTCCGGGCTCAGGCGCCTCCCGAGTCACCCGCGTAATGGAGACAGCCCCCTTGAGGACACTCCGCTGACACACGGCGGGGTGTCCCTCAGGGGGCTGTCCCCGTGTTAAGTGATATTTTACTTTGACAGCATGTATAGAATTTGCTACAAGTGTAGTGCTTTCAGCTGCATGAGGTGACTGAAGTGAACGGCGCCGGGGCCGGGGTGGAGCGTGTCGCGGCAGCCAGACGGGCGGCGATGGCGAAATCGGGCAGTCCATTCGTGACCGCGAATCAAATCGTCTCGCGGTATAAAGTCTCCTACCAGACGATCAATTATTACACCGCGCTCGGACTCCTCTCCGTGGCGCGCAAGGAACGGCAGCATCGGCTGTTCCGCGACGCGGACGTGCGGCGCGGCCTGGCGCGCATCCGGCAGCTCAAGGACGAGGGCTACCCCCTCCACCTCATCAGGAAGATGGTCCTCAACGGATCCCCCGAGCCTGGTCCGGCCCATGGGCCGCTCCGCAGGCGCAACGGCGGAGGCGCGGCAGTGCGATGACGCGCCGCGCGGCGGGCAGGAGCGGCGGGTGCGTATGAGCTATTTCCGCGTGCTGGGTCTCGAGCGGGAGCCGTTTTCCACGAGTCCCGATCCCGCGTTCTTCTATCAGTCGAAGCCGCATCGGGCCCTGTTGGCCAACCTGCTCATCGAGTTCCGCCTCAAGCGCGGGCTGAGCGTCGTCCTCGGGGACATCGGCACGGGCAAGACGACGCTCGGCCGCAAGCTCGTGCAGATGCTGCGCGAGAGGCCGCACTTCGTCTTCCACATGGTGCTCGACCCGACCTATCCGACCGAGATCCTCTTCTTCGACGCCCTCAGCCGCACGCTGCGCATCGACCTCCCGCGCGAGTCGCCGTCGCTCGTCGATTACCGCGAGGCGCTCGAACGGTTCCTCTTCCGCAAGGCCATCGAGGAGCGGCAGACGGTGGTCCTGATCATCGACGAGGCGCATAAGCTCAACATGATGTCGATGGAGCTCCTGAGGATCCTCCTCAACTACGAGACGAACGACGCGAAGCTGCTGCAGCTGGTCCTGCTGGGGCAGATGGAGCTCCTGCCGATTCTGACCCACATGCCGAACCTCACGGACCGGGTGAGCCTCAAGGCGCAGCTGAAGCCGCTGGAGCTGGATGAGACGCGGGAGATGGTGGGGTTCCGGCTGAGAGAGGCCGGATACCGCTCCTCCGCGCCGTTGTTCCTGGATGACGCGATCCGCGACATCCACGGGCATTGCGAGGGGTATCCGCGCCGCATCTCGATGGTGTGCCATCAGGCGCTCCGGATGCTCGTCATGCGGGACGGGCGCGCGGTGGACCGGAGCATCGTGGAGGCGGTGATTGACCAGGAGATCGATGCGGGATGGTCCGCGGAAAAGAGACTGCAGAAGAGCGGCTTCTCCGCATGATCGAGGGCCCGGCGGCCTCCGCGAGCGGGGGCGCGCCGGAGCGCGGACGCCCGATGACCGGGAGCTGGCGGCCCCGCGGGGGCCCGTGGGCCGGCAGGCTCTGGCAGCGGCTTGTGTTCGGCTCCGGGCGGGCGGAGCGGGAGGACCTCGTCCTGCGCAATCTCCGGCTGGCGACGCGCGTCGGGTGGCTCGTGCTCGTGGCGCTCGGCTGCTATGTGATGCTCGACCTGTTCGTGTTCCAGCAGGTGCCGCGCTTTTCGGCGGACGGACGGCTTGAGCCGTCCGGCGACGCCGTGGCCGCGGTGCCGGCTTCCGAGGCTCCGATCGACCAGCTGGCGCGGCCGCTGTCGGAGTACATCGCGGCGGCCGTCCAGCGCAACCCGTTCACGGGAACGTCGGAGGCGACCGCGAGCGCGCCGGCGCCTGCGCGCTCGGCGCGCGACGAGCTGCTGGAGCTCTCGAAAACGCTCGTGGTGGTAGGCATCGCCCAGGGCATCACCCCCGAGGCCCTGGTCGAGGACACCAAACAGCAGCGGACGTTCTTCCTGCGGGTGGGGGACGCGATCAACGGCCTCACGGTCAGGGAAATCAGCTCGAAGGGCGTGCTGGTCACGTATGAAGGCGAAGAGCTGCTCCTCAATTAGCGTCGGCCGGACGGCGCGGATCCTGCTGGCCGCCGGACTCGCCGCGGTTCCGGGCTCCGCGTGGGCCCAGCCGCAGGGCGGCGCCTTCCCCGGCGCCGGCGGCGGGACGGAATCGGCCGGGCCGTCGCTGCGCGGCATGGAGGAGCGGGTGTCGCTCGACCTGCGCGCGACTGAGGTGACCGACGCGCTCAAGTACCTGGCGACCAAGGGCGGGCTGAACATCGCCATCAGCCGCAATGTGAACGGCCGGGTGAATCTCTTTCTGACCGACGTGCCGATCCGCGACGTGTTCGATCTCATCCTGCGCAGCAACGATCTCGCCTACGACATGAAGGGCAACGTGTACAACGTCATGACGGCGGAGGAATACCAGCAGCTCTACGGGCGGCGGTTCGCCGACCAGCGGGAGGTCCGCACGTTCAAGCTGCAGTACGCGATGCCCGAGCAGGCCTTCAATCTCCTGGACGCCATGAAGAGCGATGTCGGGCGGCTGCTCGTCGATGAGGAGTCGGGACTCGTGTTCATCATGGACACGCCGGACATGCTCCGGAAGATGGAAGAGGCGCTCGTGACGCTCGAGGAAGGCGACGCGGTCACGGTGTTCGACCTGCGCTACGCCAAGGCCAAGGACATCGAGGAGCGCCTGCGGGATGAGATCGACGCGAAGAACCTGGGATTCATCAAGGCGGACGAGCGCAGCAACCAGCTGGTCGTGAAGACCCTGCCGGCCAGGATGCGGGAAGTCGAGGCGATCATCACGGCGTTGGACCGGAAGACCCGCGAGGTGCTGGTGGACGCGAAGATCGTCAAGGTCAACATCGACGATGGGCTCAGCGCGGGCATCGACTGGCAGGCGGTCTTCGCCAACCTGAAATTCCACGGCATCGATTCGGTCGGCGATTTCCGCAACGCCACGACGGGCACGGCCCCGACCGAAGTGCCGGGACTGGCGAAGATCGCGATTCCCGAGATCAAGCCCGGCTCCTCGCTCGGAGAGCGTGTCAAGCTCGGAGAGCTCGCCTTCGGCACCGTCAGCCGTGACGGGTACCAGCTCTTCGAATACCTGCGCTCGCTGGGGGAGACCAAGATCATCTCGAACCCCCGCATCATGGTGGTGGAGAATCAGGAGGCCCGGATTCACGTCGGCACGCGGGAGGCCTACATCACGACCACCACCACGACGGGCCAGACGACGACGACCACGGCCGAGGAGGTCGAGTTCATCGACGTGGGCATCCAGCTGCTGGTGACGCCCAGGATCAACGCCGACAATTTCATCAGCATGCGGATCAAGCCCGAGATCAGCAGCGTCGTGCGGACCCTCGTCACTCCGAGCAACAATCAGATCCCCATCGTCGACACGGCGACGGCGGAAACCGAGGTCGTGGTGGCGGACGGCACGACGGTCATCATCGGCGGCCTCAGCAAGAACGAGCAGAAGCACACCCGGCGCGACCTGCCGTATCTGGGCCGGATTCCGTTCTTCGGAAAGACGCTGTTCGGGTGGCACGGGAAGGACGATGAGCGGGCGGAGCTGGTCGTCTTCATCACGCCCCACATCGTGCAGGGCGAACGGCTCGTGACAGGCGATGCCCCGGCGCTAGGCGCCGGGATGAAGCCCTACCGGGACTATGCGCCGCTGTTCGACCGCGGCTCGCCCGGAGGCCGATGACCGCGCCCCCCCAGCCGCCGGAGGCGTCCGATCAACCGGACCCGTCCGCCCGGCGGCGGCTTCTGATCACGGCGGCCCCGCTGGCCGTGCTGGCCGTGGCCGCGGGGGCGGCGGCCGCGTACTTCGCCATCCGCAGCGTTGAGTTCCGCCGGGCTCTCGAAGACGCCCAGATCCAGCGCGGCACGCTCAGCGCCTCCGAAGAGGATCTGCGCAGCCGCGCGCAGACGCTTCAGGCGGACCTGGAATCCATGAAGACCGCCCACGCGGCCCTGAGCCGCGACCGGGACAATCTCCTCTCGCAGGTGAACGCCCTCAACAGCCAGCTGGCCGATGTGCGCTCGCAGCTCGGCGAACACGAAGGGCTCATCGAAACGCAGACCCGCATCACCGAAGAGCGGAACCTGCTCGAGCAGATGCTCAAGGACACCGCGGAGGAGAACCGTTCGCTGCGCGTCGAGCTCACGGGCGCGGAGTCGCGCTTGAACGGGCTGCAGGCGACGTACGACCAGCTGACCGAACAGCGCCAGCGGCTGGCGGAAGAGCTGGCGCGGACGAGGGAGCAGTCCCGCGAGCACCAGCTCAAGGAGCAATTGGAGGCCAGGAAGTCCGAGCAGGAGGAGCTCGCCAAGCTGCTCAAGGCGATGGAGAAGGAGGTCGGCGAAGTCCGCCGGCGCGAAACCCAGGCGCGCGGCCGGTTCGAAGAGCTTCAGGCCAAGTACGCCGCCGTCGTGGACGCGAAGAACCGCATGCAGCAGCAGCTCGAGAAGATGCCGCCGGACATGGCGCGCATGGCTAGGCAGCATGAGCGGCTGCTCAAAGAAACCGCCGACGTGCACTACAATCTGGGCGTGCTCTTCACGAAGAACGGCGAATACCGCCGGGCGCTCGAGGAGTTCCGGAAGGTGCTGGAGCTGCGGCCGGACGACGCGGAGGCGCATTTCAACATCGGCATCATTTACGCCCAGCACCTGGAGGACCGCCAGCGCTCCGTGGACTACTTCAGGCGGTACCTGCAGCTCGATCCCAAGGCCCGGGACGCCAGCTGGGTGAAACAATACATCGCGTCCTGGCAGGCCTGGGAAGCCAAGGATCGGTTGGAGTAGCCGCCCATGCCCATCGCGCCCGCATTCATGCGTCGTGCCGGACGGCGGAGGGAAACCGGCGCCGCCCGGCCGCTGGGGGCGTGGCTGGCCCTCGCCGCCGTGCTCGCGAGCGCGTCACCGGCGCAGGCGCAGGACTATTACGAGCGCGCTCAGGAGCGATACCGCCGGGGCGAAGAGCTGTATCGCGAAGGGAACTATCGCGAAGCCACCGCGGCGTTCCAGGAAGCACTGACGATGCTCGAGGAGCGGGATGGAGCCTCCCCGGCGGCTCCTCCGGCGCCGCCGGCGGCCGGCGGGCAATACGAGGCGCTGCTGCGCCAAGGGCAGGAGGCGTACTCGCGCGGAGATTTCGCCCAGGCGGAGGCGTCGTTCGACGCGGCGCTGCGCGCCCAGCCCTCGGGTGAAGCGGCGGCGCAGTGGCTGGTCCGGACGCGGGAGGCGCAGGCGTTCGGGCGGTGGCCTGCGGCCGCCCAGTCCGCCGTCTCTGCGTCGTCGCCGGCGTCCGAGGAGCTGAAGCGGCGCCAGGCTGAGCTGGAGTCCCAGCTCGCCCGGCAGGAGCGTGAGCTGTCGGCGAAAGAGGACGCGTTGGCCAAGCTGCACGCGCGCACGCAAGAGCTCGAGCGCAGCCTGATCGGCATCCAGCAGGGAACCGAATCGGCGAAGAGCGCCCTCGAGAATGAGCAGTCCCGCAGCCGCCAGCTCGCGTCGGAGCTGGAGCGGCTCCGAGCGCAAAACGCGGAGCTGACGCAGCAGCTCGCCCAAACCAGAGCGGCGCTTGAATCCGCCGATTCGGAGGTCGGCGCCCAGCTGAGCGCCGTGCAATACCAGGCGCAGCAGACGCAGGCGAGCTTGCAGGCGCAAGCCGAACAGCTGCAGATGGCCAACGAGCAGCTGCGCGGCCAGGTCGAATACGCGCGGCAGGAATTGCTGAACACCCAGGATCGGCTCAATCAGGAGCAGGTCTCGCTTCGAGACGCGCTTGGGGCCAGGGACGCGGAGCTGACCGAGCTGAGGATTCGCGCGAGCGAAGCGCAGAACGCGCTGACCGCCGCCGAGCAGCAGCGCTCGGCCGTCGAGGGCCAGGCGCTGCAGTGGAAGCAGTCGCTGGCGGAGCGGGAGGCGCAGCTGGCTCAGGCTCAGGGGCGTCTCCGCGCGCTCGAACATGCTCAGGCCGCGGCGGAGCCGGAGATGAGGGAGCTCCAGACTGCGCTGACCGCGAAAGAGGCGAAGATCGTGCAGCTTGAGCAGGCTTGGGACGCGGCAAGCCGTGAGCTCGCCCAGCTGCGTCGGGACGATGAGCAGACCCGCCGGGCGCGCGAACGCCTTGAAGAGCAATGGAACGGCGCGCGTACCCGGTTGGAAGCGCTGACCGGAGAGCTCTCGGCCGCGCAGACAACGCTCGAAGCGAAAGAGCAGGAGCTCGCGCGGCTCCAGCAGGCCCAGAGCGCGGATCAGCGGACCGCGGCGGATCTCGCGAAGCGGCTGGAGGAGGCCCGTCTGGCATATGAGCGGACGGACGCACAGCTGCGGAGCGTGGTGCAGGAACGGGACCGGGCGGCGGGTCAGGCCGCGTCGCTTGAGTCGCGCCTCGCGCAGCGGGAAGAGCAGCTCGCCCAGCTCAACGAGCAAGTCAGGGCGCGCGACGCGCAGGCGCTGAGGTTGGAAGGGGATTTGGCGGCCACGCAGGAGGCGCTGCAGGCGAAGCAGCAGGAGCTCGCGCGTGTTCAGCTGGCGCAGAAGGGCGACCGGGGAACCCTGGAGAAGCTGAGCGCGGAGTTCGACCGCGTCCAGGCGGAGGGCGAGAGTCTCCGCGGCCGGGCGCACGCGCTTGAGCAGGAGCGGGACCGGGCGGCCGCGCAGGCCGTCTTGCTGGAGGCGCAGGTCGCCCAGCGCGACGAACAGCTTGCCAAGCTGAACGACCAGCTGCTCGGCCGTGAAAGCCAGGCACTCAGCATGGAAGAAGCGCTGGCGCAAGCCCGGCGAAAGCTCGAAGAGACGACGCAGCAATTCCTGGCGGCCCGCCGGGAAGCCGACAAGCTCGGCGCGGAGCGGACGCAGATCGGCCAGCGCCAGTCCGCGATGGAGCAGGAGCTGCGAACTCACCGAGACGAGGCGGAGCGTCTCCAGAAATCGCTGAATGACGCGAAGCAGCAGCTGGCGGCGGCTCAGGAATCACGCGCCGCGCTCGAAGGAGCGGCGGCGGCGCTCAACGACAGCACGGCCAAGGCGAAGGACGAAGCGGACCTGCTCCGGAGCGAGCTCAAGACCGCGAATGAGGAGCGGCAGCGATGGAGCTCGGATCTTGAGCATGTCCGCCGGCTCAATCAGCAGCTGGAGCAGCGCCTGGCCGCCGGGGGCGATCAGCTGCAGAAGCGGGATGCGGAGCTCGCGAAGACCAAGGAGGCGCTGCAGTCGCTCGAGCGCGTCCGCGCAACGCTTGACGCGGAACTTGCCCAACGTTCGCGCGACGCCAAGTCGAAGGATAACGATATCGCGCAGCTGCAGCGGGCGCTGGACCAGCGCCAGCAGGCGCACGACCGTCTGGCCAAAGAGCGCGGCCAGCAGGACGCGAAGCTCGCGGAGCTGTCGGGCAGGCTGCAGGCCGTGGAGCAGGAGAAGGCGCGGGCGACGTCCCAGCTCGACGGGCAGGTCCAGTCGCTCAAGCAGGCCAACCGGCAACTCGAGGAGCGGCTGCGACTGGCACAGGGAGAATTCAACCAGGCGCAGAGCCGCTGGAGCCGTGAGCTGGAGCAGGCGACCAGGACGCTGACGGAGCGCGAGGGAGAGTTCGCATCGGTGACGAAGCAGTTTGAGAGCGCGCAGAGCGATCTGGCCGCGGTGCGGCAGCGTCTGGGCATTCTGGAAGCGAGGCTCGCGGAGCGCGAGGCGGCGCTGTCGGAGCGCACGGCGGCACTGAAGGCTCATGAGGAGCAGCAGCAGGCGCTCAAGGCGTCCGCGGAATTGGCGGCGCAGGAGAAGGCCGCGTTGACGGAGCGGCTGAACGAACGGACGGACCAGCTTTCCGCCTCCAAGACGGCCATCGCCGACCTCCAGGGCCGGCTTGACACCTCCTCGCGCGCCCTGTCATCGTCGCAAACCGAGAACGAGCAGCTCCGTCAGACTCTCCAGGGCAACGAGGCGGAGCTGACGAAGGTCGAACAGGCGCTCGTAAGCGACCAGCAGGAGCTGCGCCGGGTGATGCGGGACTACGGCGAGGCGCAGGTCAAGCTGTCGCATCTGGAGGAGCAGCTCCGGATCGCACGGGAGACTGCGACGGGACTGGAGGATGAGCTGAGGACGGCGCGGCAGCAGGCGAGCCGCCTGCAGGATCAGCTCTCGAGCGCGCAATCGGACCGCGACCGGTACCGCAGCGCCATCGACCAGCGGGAGACGCAGATCGGCCAACTTGAAGCGGAGCTGTCGAGCCACCGCCGGGAACTCACCGGCGCTCAGGCGCAGCTCAAGCAGGCGCAGCTTGACGCGCAGGAGCAATCGCAGCAGCTCATCGTCGATCGCGAGGGCTTCAAATGGCAAGTCGACCGGCTGCAGCGGGAACTGGAGCGCGCGACGGCCGCATACCGGCAGCTGAGTCAGGAGCGGGAATCGCAGATGGCGACGATCGCGCAGACGACCATCAACCGCGGCGAGTACGACCAGCTCAAGCAGCAGCTCGCGGAGGCGGGTGTGCAGATCGCCAAGCTGCGCGCGGATCTCACCGATAGGGAGAACGAGCTCAAGCGCGTTTCGACCACGCTCGAGCGGCGCCAGCAAGAGCTGTCGGAGAGCCAGAACGCGCTCGCGCAGGCATTGGAATTGCTCCGCACGGGTCCGGCACCGGCCGCGCTGCCCGCGCTGCGCGCGCCGGCTCAGCCGGTGTCGGCTGCGCCGGCGGCGACGCCGCAAGGTCCTGCCGCATCGCAAGGGGGACCGGACGAGACCGAGTCACGCTCCCGCGTGAAGGTGTACCGGACGAACGAGGAGCACGGCTTCGTGGTCCTCTCCGTGGATGAGCTGGCGGCGCTGCGCGGCGGGGATACGCTGGTCCTCTACGTCGGGGAGGAGCCGGCCGCGGAAGTGCAGCTCGGCGAAGTCGACGCCAGCGGCCTGGTGCTTGCCTACATTCGGCGGGAACTCAACCCCGACATCAAGATCCGCCCCGGCGATCTCCTCACCGCCCGGCATTTCTCCCGTCCTCAGTAACGCCTCGCGCGAGCGCGGGGCACGCGGTGCGAGGGGAAAATGATAGGTAGAAGGTAGAAGATAGAAGGTGGATGGATGAATCCATCTTCCCCCGTCCACCTTCCCCCCTCCACCTTCCACCTTCCACCTTCCACCTTCCACCTTCCACCTTCTACCTTCCACCTTCTACCTTCTACCTTCCATCTTCCACCTTCTATCTTCTACCCTCTCATCATTATTGATCATGCCCACGCCCATTGACCCGGCTTATTGGCGCACGTTGGCGGTGAAGTCGGCGT
The DNA here is from genome assembly GCA_036396895.1 of bacterium. Classification (GTDB taxonomy): domain Bacteria; phylum Omnitrophota; class Gorgyraeia; order Aquiviventales; family Aquiviventaceae; genus DASWKB01. Next base: position 54,869 of record DASWKB010000054.1, read on the forward strand.
CGCGGATATCGGTCTGGCCGAGTTCGATCCGGCGGCTCAGCGGATCGAAATAGGTGATGTGCCGCGTGGGCGCGTTGCCGGCGCTCCGCGAGGGCCTGAGCGTATACGTGCCAGGTTCGAGGTCCGCCAGGATGTAGCGGCCGTCCGGGCCCGTGAGCGCCTCCGTGACGCGCTCGTTCGTCCTGGTCACCGCGATGGAGACGCCTGAGAGCGGCGAGCCGCCGAATTCGATGACGGTGCCCGAGACGGCCAGGGTCGAGTTCCTGATTTGGATCGGCACCGTTTCGGATACCGTGAACGTTCCGTCGGATGCGGTGATCAACACGGTGTAGTTCCCGCCTTGATCCGCCCGCGGAGTCCAGGACAGCGTGGCGGTGCCGTTCCCGTGATCCATCCAGCGGGCGCCTTTCGGCAGGGGTTCGGCCCGAAGGACGAGCCGTTCATCGTCCGGGTCGCGCGCGGTCACCGCGAGCTCGAGGAGGTCCGTTTCATCGACGGTCTGTCCGCCGAGGAAGTCGAGCTCCGGCGGGCGGCCCCGGTCGGTGACGACCACGGCAAAGCCGGCCTGCGCGCAGGCGCCGCCCGGGTCGCAGGCCGAGAGTTCGATGCCGCCGGAAGACCGCTCGTTCCGATCCCGGGACGCCAGATCGAACGCCGGGACGCCGAGGAACGCGCACCGCGCCGGGTCGAACGCCAGCCAGCCCGGCAGACCCCGAGCCCGGCACTCCACGGGGTCGCCGTCTGGATCGGTCACCCCCGCGACCGCCTCGAACAGCTCGCCTTCGACGGCGGTATGCCGCGCGTCGATCCGCAGCACGGGCGGCCTGTTGACGTCCTCCACCGTCAGCGAGAACTCGCGGTGGGCGCACAGCGGCTGCGGGTCGCAGGCCTCGATGCGGACCGGCTCAGAGACCACCTCGGGGCGCTCGAGCGATGCAACGGTGAACTCCGGCATGCCGCGCACCCATCCGGTCTCCGCGTCGAACGCGGCCCAGGGCGGCAGTCCCGTCATGCGGAGCGTCAGGGGATCGCGCGGGCCGTCCGGATCATGCGCCTGGATGCGGAACGAGAGCATGACGCCCTCCGGTACCGTCCGGTCGTCGATTGGGTCGAGCAGGGGGGCGGCGTTGTCGTTCAGGATGAGCACGCTGACCGGGTCCGAGAGTGCGGTGTTGCCCGCATGGTCGACCGCAAGCGCCTGCAGCATGTGGCGCCCGTTCGGCCCGGTCGTCGTGTCCCACGTCAGGCCGTACGGCGGCGAAACGGCGAGCCCCAACGCCTGGCCGTCCAGCAGGAACTTCACGAGTTGGAGTCCCACGGCGTCCTCAGCCTGGGCCGCGAGGGTCACGGTGCCGCTCAGCGTGGCGGCCGGCTCAGGCGAAATCAGCCTGACTCTCGGCGGCGTGTTGTCGATCGTGATGGTCACCGGAGGGGACGCGCCGACGTTGAAGGCCGCGTCCACGGCTTGGGCGATCAGCTGATGCGGGCCGTCCGGATCCGCGCGCGTGTCCCAGCGGATGCGGTACGGAGTCCGGCGCGTGACATCGACGTGCGATCCGTCTTTCAGCAGCCGCACTTCCGCGACGCCGACGTGGTCCTTGGCGTCGATCGCCACGTCGATCCGGCCGCGCACCACCGCGCCCAGCGACGGCTCGACGATGGACACGATCGGCGGGGCCGCATCGCCGCTTCCCGGCGCGGCGCGGAATGCCGGCGGCGCGCCGTCAAACCGGACGAGCAGGCGGTCGTCGAGGACCAGACCCTCGATGCTGACGGAGGCGCCGTCCACCAGCATCGAGGCGTCGCCGGCGCAGGCCAACCGCCAGCGGCGGCCGCGGCGGTCGCGCAGCTCGAACGGGCACGACCCGGGCGCGCCGGGCCGGCGATGCAGGGTCCCCTCGACCTCAATCGGCTCTTCGATCAGCGCCCGGAGCGTTCCGGGCATCGCCGCCCGTTCGGCCGGAGTCAGCGCCGACTCGAACAGCGCCCGGGGAGCCGCGTCCAGGGCGGTCTGGGCGATCGCATACCGCGCCCGCACGACCTCATCCAGCCTGGCGGCCGCGTCCTGCCGGATCGCGCCCGTCGCCTGGCGGAGATTGGCGGCCGCATGCCGGACATCAAGGGTCAGCTGATTCAGCCTGGCTGATAAATCCCGATCCGCATCGGCCGCCAGCCCCGTGTCAGGGGACGCACTCCAACAACAGGCCCACACCAGCCCTGCAAGCATCAATGCCGGCGCGGGCCTGCCCGCGCGATTGCAGCGAGCGCAGCGAGCGCCGCGAGTGCAGCGAGCGCCGCGAGTGCAGCGAGCGCCGCGAGCGGTACGAGTCGGATGTCTCAGTCCAGGCATAGGATATGTGAAAAGTATATCAGAAAATTTGCACCAGCAAATTTTCTGACGTATAATTGCAGTAAATTGAGTCTGATACGGTGATTACGCAACCCGACCAGCCATCCAACCGACTGATGCGCCGTCTTACGGCGCGGGCCTTCCATTGTGCCGCCGTGTTCGCCGTTGCTTGGTCTCCGTTGCTGTGCCCGATCCCGGCCGCGCATGCCCAAGACTCCCCCGCCGCGGAAGGGGCGCGCGAGCGCGCCGAGGCGGGCGACAGGCTGCTTGAGGAAGGGCGCTATCAAGAGGCGGCCGAAGCTTTCCGCGAAGCCCTGATGCTCCGCGACCCCGCCTGTTGCTCCGATGAGCTCCCGCGAGATGAGGAGACCCGCCGGTCGCTGAGCTCGTGGCACGCCGAGCAAGCCAGGCGCGTGCTCCGGGAAGGGGATCCCCTGCAGGCGCTGACCCATGCGCAGCGAGCGCGGGACCTCTCGCCGGACGACCGCGCCCTGCACCGGCTGGAAGAGGAGGCGCGGGAAGCCCTCGATGACGAGAAGCGGCGCATGGCCAGGCAGCAGGACTTGATCGCGCGCGCGACCGAAGCCGAACGGCGCGGCCGCACGAAACGGGCGCTCGCGACGTGGAGGAAAGCCCTGGAGCTCGACGCGCGGAACCCGAGCATTCAGGCGGCGATCGACCGGCTCCAGAGCGGCGCGGGGTCGAGCCCGGCTGAGGTGCGGAGCGAGGACCTGATCCAGCCGTCGCTCAGCGAACCGGTGACGATGGAATATCAAGTCAGCATCGGCGACGTCCTGGAGGTCTTCGTCTGGCAGCAGCCGGACCTGTCCCGGGACGTCATCGTGCGGCCGGACGGCCGGATCTCCTTCCCGCTGGTCGGAGACGTCCAGGCCTCCGGCGTGACATTGACGAAGCTCGATGAGGTGCTGACCGAGCGGCTTCGCACCTATGTCCGCTTTCCGGACGTGTCGCTCGCCATCAAGCGCTTCGGCGGCGTGAAGACGGTGGTGCTGGGCGAGGTGGTCCGGCCGGGCGTGTTCGTGCCGGCCGGCGAAGGGCGCGTGCTCGATGTGATCGCGATGGCGGGGGGGTTCACCGACGACGCGGGCACCGAGAAAGTCGTGCTGGTTCGAGGCGGGCTGGCGAATCCGCAGCTGGCCAAGCTCAACCTGGAGGCCACGCTGGCACAGGGGCTGTTCCAGGACAACGTGCCGCTGCAGCCGAATGACATCGTCTTCGTGCCGAAGAAACGCCTGACGAAGGTGCTCGATTTCATGGAGCAGTTCTATCCAACGCTGCAGAACTTTCTCGTCGGGCAGCAGATCGCGACGAACTTCGGCGTGAAGGATACCGCGCCGGCGACGCGATAGGGATCGTCAGGACGTACCCCTTGTTGCGGGTTACCTCGTGTCATGTTCGATGTGTAATGTGTCATGCAAACCCGGCTGGTACATTTCACATTACACATCGGGCATTACACAGGACACGAGGCAACGGAGGGAATCGAACACGCACGGCGCGACAGGCGCCGGGCGGCGGTGGGAGCGGTGCTCAAGGCGTGGTGAGGTCTTCCTGGTACCACACGCCCTCACGGGCGTCAGGCCGGCCGAGCGGAATCTCCGGCACGTGGGTGGAGCTGGGCACAGCTCGTTCCGGTGTGGCGGTGGTCTGAAGGTCGTACAGGGGGCTTCTGGCTCCGTCGAATGCCGGGCCGAGGCCGACCGGGAGCGATGGGACGGCCGAGGGATCCAGCAGGACCGAACCGCCCTCGGGCGGCTCCGGCGCGTAGGCCGATCCGTAGGCGACGCCGGATCCCGACGTGATGCGGGCGCGCGGATCGGCGTCGAGGATGGCGTCGATCAGCTCCCCCGCGAACACGGGTCCGGCGAGCGCCAGCGCGCCCAGCAGGGCCAAAGACGGTTGTGCGCGCATCGGCAGTCCTCCTGAGGTCTACTCTAGGCATACCACAGAACATGTGCGTCGGCAAATGTTCTCACAGAGACGCGGGGCAGGGAGAGGAACGCCATCGTGGCGCAGGGTGAGTTGACGCTCTCCGACTACTGGAGGATCCTCCGCAAACGGCGTTGGCTCATCGCCACCAGCTTTTGCGCGCTCGTCACCGTCACCGGGCTCTATCTGAATCGGCAAATCCCGGTCTATCAGGCGGTGGCGAAGATCAAGCTCGAAAAACCCCGCACCCTCTCGGGCAACATGTTCGCCGGCCATGCTTCCTATTTCGAGAACCCGATCGCCACGGAATCTCAGGTCATCGAAAGCCGTCTGGTCGCGGAGACCGTCGCGCGTCAGCTGCATCCGGAGATGGAGGAAACGGACCCCAGGCGCTTCCATGCGCGCGTTAACGATATCCAGGGGAGCGTGAAGGCCGATCCGATTCCGGACACGAATATCGTCCGGATCGTGGTGCGGCGGTCGCATCCCGAGGAGGCCGCGCGCGTCGCCAACCTGGCCGCGGGGGCGTACATCGAGGTCAATCTTCAGGAGCGCAACAAGCAGGCCCGCCAGGTCCGGGAGTTCATCGAGTCGCAGCTCATCAGGACCGAAGTCCGCCTCAAGACCGCCGAGGAGGGCATGCGCCGCATGCGCGAGGGCGGCATCGCGACCGGCCGCGCGGTCGTGCTGCAGAACCGGATCGCCGATCTGGAAGGCCAGCTCGCCAGCCTCCTGCCAAAACTGACCGAGGCGCACCCCGACGTCATCCGGCTCCAGTCCCAGATCGCGCAGCTCAGGGAGCAGCTCCAGGCCATGCCGGCCGCGGAGCTGGAATTCGCCCGGCTGCAGCGGGACCTTGAGCTGAACGACCGGGCGTACCGGGACCTGCGCCAGCGCTACGAGGAAGCGAGGATCGCCGAGGCGGAGAAGGTCGCCGACGCGTCGATCATCGAGGCAGCCGGCGCGCCGAAATCCCCCATCGCCCCGCGCGTGCGGCTGGGGCTCCTGGTCGGCGGGATCCTCGGGTTCATCCTTGGGTGCGTGCTCGCGTTCGTGTTCGAAGCGGTGGACACGTCGCTCGGCACCATCGAGGACGTAGAAACCCTGCTGGGAGCGCCGGTGCTCGCCGTGATCCCGCACGCCGGGCGCGAGGGCGAGCCCCGCACACCCCGTCCACTTCGCCAGCGCCTTCGGTGGATGAACCGGTGGCGGTGGTGGAAAGTATGGCTGCCGAAGCAGAGGCGCCAGCGGGAAGAGGAGCTCGAGATCCGGCTCGGGCTGCATGCGCATTACCATCCGAACTCGCCCGTGGCGGAAGCGTACCGCATCCTGCGCACCAACCTCAAGCTCGCCCCGGATCTCAAGGTCCTCCTCGTCACCAGCGCCGGCCCGGGCGAGGGGAAGACCTCCGTGTTAAGCAATCTCGGCGTCGTGCTGGCGCAGAACGGCGTGCGGACGCTCCTCGTCTCGAGCGACCTGCGCAAGCCCACGCTCGAAGATGTGTTCGGCATCGACCGGGAGTCGGGCCTGGGCGACGTGCTGCACGGCACCGTGCCGCTGGAGCGCGCCGTCCGGGGGCTCTCCGATTTCATCCTCGGCAAATTCGGCTATGACGAGGCGGTGAAGAACCCCTACCTGGCGAACCTGTTCATCCTGCCCTGCGGGCACGAGCGCGGGAACCCGGCCGAACTGATGGCTTCCCAGTCGATGCGGGACGTGGCGGGCGCGCTGCGCGGGCGCTACGACGCCGTGCTCCTCGACGGCACGCCGATTCTCCCCGTCGCCGACAGCCTGCTCCTGGCGCCCTACGTGGACGGCGTCGTGCTGGTCTATCAGGTCGGGCGCATTTCGCGCGCCGCGCTGCTGCGGGCCAAGATCCAGCTCGAGAGCGCCGGCACGCGCATCATCGGCGTCGTGCTGAATCACGTGCGTCCGGAGGTCCAGAGCCATCCCGGCTATTACTATTACTACCGCGAGCGATTCGGCAAGGAAGGACACGAGCCGGACTCGTCCGCGTCCGAGGCGTCCGCGGGGCGTGCCGGGTGACGCCCGCCCCGGGCGCGGACGCCGGCGGATGGCCGGCCCGGCCGCATCCTGACCCATGACCGATCCGGGCGTGATCCTGCTGTCCGCCGTCATTCTGGGAAGCTGCGCCTTCCTCCTGACCCTCATCAGCACCGATGCCGCCGTGCTGATGCTCGTGTTCTCCATGCTGCTGTCGCCGGAAATCAGCATCGCCCAGCTCCAGAGCCGGGCCGTGGTGATCCGTTTCGACGACCTCTTGATGTTGGTCGTGTTCTTCACCTGGCTGGGCAAGCTGGCGATCAACAAGCAGCTGGGTCTGATCCGCCGGACCCCGCTCAATGTCCCCCTGGGGCTGTTCATCGTCGGGTGCATCGTGTCGACCGGCTGGGGCATCATCAACGGTTCGGTCGTGGCACCCGTCAAGAGCGTGTTCTACCTGCTGAAGTACATCGAGTATTTCCTGCTCTATTTCATGATCGTCAACGTCATCCGCGATCGCGCGCAAGTCGCGCGCTTCATCGCCGCCATGCTGCTCACGGCGTTCATCGTCGCGCTCAACGGGTACTGGCAGATGGTGCGCTACGGCGCCCAGTGGCGGGTCACGGCGCCGTTCGAGGGCGCCCACGCGGAGCCGAACACGCTGGCGGGCTACCTCATTCTGATGACGGGCGTGTGCGTCGGCATGGCGCTCTACAGCCGCTCGAGCCTGCGGCGGATCCTGCTCCTGGGCCTGGCGGGGTTCATGTTCGGCCCGTTCCTGTACACGTATTCGCGCGGCGGCTATCTCGGCATGATCGGCATGTACGTCTGCCTGTGCGTGGTCTCGACCCGGTTCCGGCCGATCCTCATCGGGGGGCTGGTCGCGTCGGCGTCGCTCGCGCCCGCGCTGTTGCCGCGCACCGTGTTCGAGCGGCTGGCGAGCACGTTCGACCCGCGCGGCATGGTCCAGCTCGGCCAGTTTCGCCTGGCGGAGTCGCCCGCGTACCGCGTGCTCGTGTGGAACGTGATCTGGGAGAAGTGGCGCGAGCACCCGTTTCTCGGCTACGGGGTGACGGGCATCGGGTTCGTGGACAGCCAGTACGCGCTGGTGATCGGCGAGGTGGGCGCGATCGGAGCGGGGCTGTTCCTCTGGGTGCAGTGGCGGCTCGTCTCGCTCAGCCTCCGGGCGTTCCGGTCGCTCGAGGACCACTGGGCGCGCGGATTGAGTCTCGGCTTCCTGGCCGGCTTTGTCGGTCTGCTGCTGCAGGCGATTTCCGGCAACGTCTTCATCATCGTGCGGATCATGGAGCCGCTGTGGTTTCTGGCGGCGGTGGTGACCATGCTGCCCGTCATCTGCCCGAAGGCGCCGGGGCCGGCAGCGGCCGCGCCGGCAGTTGAGAGACGGCGTCCCGGCGACGCGTCGCCCGCGCGTGCGGGCGCCGTGTGAGCGCCCATGGATCCGGAGCGGGACTCCCTGCCGCCCGGCTCGCCCGGGCTTCGCCCATCCGGATTCGAGCGCGACGTGCGCCACAGCGCAGGGGCGCAGGCCGTGAGCGTGGCGGTGCGCCTCGCCTCGAGCATCGCGCTGGCGCGGCTGCTCGGTCCGACCGCGCGCGGGGAGGTGGCGCTGGCATTGTGGGCGCCGGTCCTCTTCCACGCCGCCTGCTATTGGAGCCTCGGGGAAGCTTCGGTGGCGATGCTGACCCAGGGCCGGCACGCCCGCGAAGACGTGCTCGGCGGGCTGAACACCCTGGCGCTTGCGCTGATCGCGGCGGGGACGCTCGCGTATTTCGGGTTGGGCGGGTGGATCCTCGCGGTATTGAAGCATGAGATCCCCTGGCGGCTGTACGCCCTGGGCTTCGCGCTGTTTCCCATCAACGTGCTCTGGGCGGGCTGGGCTGCGACGCATCTGGGGCTGGGGAACGTGGCGCGGGTCAACTGGGGCCGGGTGATTAACCAATCGGTGCTGCTGGCGGGCGTCCTCGTGGCGCTGCCGTGGCTCGGCCGGGAGCCCATGGTCGCGGTCGCCGCCTATGTGGCGGCGGCGGCGGCCGAGCTCGTCTGGGTCGGCACGGCGCTTAACCGAGAGATCCCGCTCCGGGTCCGGTGGCGTCCGGCGGTCCAGCGGGAGCAGCTCGCCAGGGGCGCGCGAATGAGCGCGGCCGTCTGGACGACGGCGGCGTCGCAGCGGCTGCACCTGGTGTTGGTGAACTGGTTCGGCGGGGCGACCGGCGTGGGATTCTACGCGATCGCCGCCGGCCTGAGAGACTTCGCGCTGCTCTTGCCCGATACGTTCGTCCGGCCGGTGCTGGCCGAGGCGGCGCGCGATCCGGCCGGGGTGGCGTTCGCCCGGCTGGGACGCGTGATGCGGCCCGCGCTCGGACTCATGGGTGCGGCGGCGGTGGCGCTCGGGCTTATCCTGCCGTGGGCCGTCAGTTGGATGTACTCGGACGCGTTCCTCCCCGCGGTGCCGGCGGGCCGCTGGCTGCTCGCCGGGTACGTCGCATTCGGCCTGGTGAACATCCTGAGCGCGATCTTTATCGGGACCGGGCGTCCCGGTCCGCTTGTCCTCAGCCAGCTGGCGGCCCTGGGTGCGCTGGTCGCGGCGGCGGCCGCGTTAGGCCCGGGCGGAGGGATCGCCGGGGTGGCGGGGGCGATCTGCATGTCGCAGTGGACGGCGCTTGCGGTCCTGCTGGCCCTGACACGGCGCAGCTTCGCTGGCTCCCTCTCGGCCCTCTTCGGCTTCACCCATCACGGGGCTCAGCCTCATGGCCAAGCATAGTCGTTCGATTGTTCTCCCGCGTTACGCGTTACGCGTTGCGCGTTACGCGACATGGCCGTGTCCATGAGATCGCGGGGCCGTCTCCTCCGCGCGCTGCTCAGCCACGCGCCCTCGCTCGGGCTTCTTCCGAGCCCGCGGGCTCGTCCGCAGGGGATTAGCGCGTTCGTGCGGGCGAAAAACGAGGAGGAATGGATCGAGCCGTGCGTGCGCTCGATCGCGCCCGCGGTCGATGAGGTGGTGGTGGTGGACAACGGCTCGACGGACTCGACGCCCGAGCGTCTGCGCGCCCTTGAGCGCGAGCTCGCCCCGAAGGTCCGATTGTTCCGGCTGCCCGGCGCCGATTACTGCGCGCTGTCTGAGTTCGCGCTCTCGCGCGCGCGGTTCCGCTGGCTGCTCAAGTGGGACGCGGATTTCATCGCCTATGACCGGGGCTCCCGCGCCGCGGTGAATCTCAGGGCGCGGATCCTCGGCTTGCCGGAGCACCGCTACGCGCATATCCATCTCACCTGCATCGAGGTGATGGGGGACTTGTGGCACCAGCTTCCGGGGCAGGAGACGCGGGACGACCCGTTCGTGACGACCGCCTCCCCCTGGCTCCGGTACGTGCGGGTCGACCGGCGCGTCGCGGCCGGCGGGCTGGAGGGGATCCAGGGGATCCTGCGGGACGATCCGGATGCACGCTACGCGTTTCATTTCGAGGATATCAGGGTGCCGTTGTGCTACCGGGTGCTGACGTGGACGGAGCCGTTCCTGGTCCACGTGAATATCGACAGCGACCTTCGCATGTATCTGCGGGACTCCTGGGCGGACTGGGAGGAGAATCCCGCTCTCCAGCGGCGGTTTCCCGGCCTGGAGGCCTACGCGCTGGCGCGGGCCAGGGACGCCTGGGGCGTGCAGACGCTCGAGGAGGCGGCCGAGGAGTTCGGCCGTCGGGTCTGCGAGCGGCTCATCCCGTACTCGCGCGAACGCTGGGGTGAGCTTCCGGAGGCGCTCAGGCCGCACCTGGAGCGTCCACTGTACCGGGTGGAGTACAAGGACGGCCGGCCCTGGAGGCGCGCGCATGGGCCATGACGATCCGGACGCCATCCGGAGGCATTACGAAGACGCGGAGCTTGCGCGCGCGTATACCGCCGCGCGATTCTCGAGACCCCTGGGCGCCGTGCAGCACCGGCGGCAGCTGGCGGCGGTCAACGACGCCATCGCGCGCATCGGGGCGTCGCGGGTGCTGGAGCTTGCCTGCGGGCCGGCCCGGCTGACGGCGGGGGTGACCGGCATGCGCCGCGGGGTGGCCGTCGATGCGAGCGCCGAGATGCTCGCCGAGGCGAAGCGCCGGATGCCGCCGGACGGGCCGTGGGAGTTCCGGCTCGGCGACGCGTTCTCGCTGGATCTCGGGGAGACGTTCGATGTGGTGTACACGTTCCGCCTGCTGAGGCACTTTCGCGCGCCGGAGCGCGCGCGCCTGTACTCGACGATGCAGGCGCATTTGCGTGACGGGGGGCTGGCGGTGTTCGACGCGATCCACGTGGCCAAGCCGCGGATGCTCGCCCGGGTGGAGAGCCGGGAACCCGCGCGGGTCCATGACCACGTGTTCGGGTCCGCGTCCGCGCTGACGGATGAGCTCGAGGGCGCGGGGTTCGAGGTCGTCGAGCTGCGGGGGCTCATCAGGCACGTCGTGCTTCAGTCGGTCGTGTCGCGCCTCACGGCCTGGATGCGGATGCCGGCGGCCGGGGAAGCGCTGATCGAGCGGATCGAACGGATGCCCGGAGGGCGGCCGCTCGAATGGATTGTCCTATGCCGCACGCCGTCGCGCTCTTCGTAAACGAATACGCGCCGCAGTGGGAAGGGGTCGCGCGGTCCGCCCGCGTGCTGTGGACGCACCTGCGCCGGCGCCAGGAGTTCGACGTGACCATGCAGGGCTGGGTCGGCGGCGCCGCGTGGCGACGGGAGCCCGGGCGGCTGCTGTACGGGCGGCTGCTGCGCCCCGCCGGGGCGCTGGCGGTGCTGGCGCTCGATCGGCGCGTCCGTCTGCGGCACGTGTACGGATCGCTGACCGGCCGGTGGTATCTGCGCCTCCTGCGCCGCGAACCGCTCATCGTGACGAACGCGGCCGGATTCGTGGAGTCGAACCTGGCTTCGAGCCGGTCGGGATGGGCGCGCGTGACCGCGGCCGTCGTGGAATGCGCGCGGGACGCCGCGCGGTTGACGGCGTGGGGCATGCCCGCGTCGCGCATTCACCTGATCTACCCGGGGCTCGATGCGGATGCGTTCAGGGCTCCGGAGCCGCCGTCGGACGGACCCTTCCGCATCGGGTTCAGCTCGGCGCCCCTGGCGGCGGGGGAGCGGGCGCTTGCGTCCCGCGGCGTGGATCTCCTGGTGGCCGCGGCCCGGGCGCGTCCGGACATCGAAGTCGTGCTGTTGTGGCGGGGCCGTTCGCTTCGCGCCCTTCGCCGGATGCTCGGGAGCCATCCGCCCGGCAACGTGACGGTGGTCGACCGGATCATCGCGCGCGCGGCGGAGTATTACGGCACCCTGCACGCGGCGGTGCTGGCGTCCCGCTCGGTCCAGGACTGCAAGCCCTGTCCGAATTCCGTGATGGAATCGCTGGCGGCCGGCCGGCCGGTCGCGGTCTCCTCCGCGGTCGGCGTGGCGGACCTCATCCGCGAGCGCGGTTGCGGCGTCGTGTTCGAGCCGGAGCTCGACGGCCTGCTCGAGGCCGTCGATCGGCTGCGCTCGGACTACGCCCGGCTGCGCGCCGCGAGCCGCCCGGCGGCGGAGGCGTCGTTCGGCGCGGAGCGGTTTGCCGGCGCGTACGCGGCGCTGTACGGACGGCTTCTTGAGACGGGGCATGGCGGCGCCTGAGGCCAGGATCAGGATCCTCTTTCTGATGCGGGGGCGCCCGGGCGTCTTCGGGGGCGGCAAGCGGGCGTTCATGCAGCTGATGGCCGCCTTGCCGAACGCGCAGTTCGACGTGTTCGCGAGCTGCGCGCTGGACGCCGGACAGCACGCGCGCCTGCGCGGATCGGGCGTGGCCGTCTGCGAGCGGAATTTCGCCTGCGAATCCCCGGCGGGAGGCATTGCGGCTCTGAGGCGGTATCTCCTGAAGGAGCGAATCGGCATCGTGCACAGCCAAGGCCCGCGCGCGGACCTGTACGCCAGGGTCGCCGCGGCGCTTGCCGGGGACATCGCGCTCGTCAACACGGTGGCGATGACGACCGACGAGCTGGCGATGTCCGCGCCGCGCCGGCTCCTGTACGTCGGTTCCGACCGCCTCACGCGCGGGGCCGTCCGGGCGTTCGTCGCCGTGTCGCAGGCGGTCCGGGAGCGGTTGTGCCGGCGCGGGGGCATCGCGCCCGAGCGGGTGGTGTGCATCCCGAACGGCGTGGACGTGGGGGCGTATGGCGCCGATGCGCGCGCCCGCGAACGCATTCGCCATGAGTTCGGGTTTGGTCCGGAGGTCCGCGTCATCGGCGCCCTCGGCCGCCTGGATCGCCGCAAGGGGGTCGAAGTGCTGGTCGATGCCGCCGCGGCGCTCTCGCGCGAGCGCTCCAACGTCCGTGTCCTGATCGTCGGGACTGGACCGGTGGAGGCCGCGTGCCGCGAGCGGGCCGCCCGGGCCGGGCTCGGGCCGCGATGCGTCTTCGCGGGATTCAGGGAGGATGTCGCGGCGGTGCTGGACGCGATGGACGTCTTCGTCATGCCCTCATTCGCCGAAGGGCATCCCTTCGCGGTGCTGGAAGCCATGGCGTCGGCGCGGGCGATCGTCGCCTCGGACATTCCGGGAATCCGGGAGCAGCTGGCGCACGGCGCCGCGGGGCGGCTCGTGCCGCCCGGCGACGCCGGAGCGCTCGCTCGGGGGATCGCGGAACTGCTCGATGACCCCGCGGAAGCGGCGAGACTCGGCGGCGCGGCCCGGGCCCGCGCCGAGGCGGACTTTGACGTCCGGCAACAGGTCGCGCAGCACGCCGAACTCTATGCGATACTGAAGGGACTCCGGGCCGGAGGGGCTGGATGACAGGAAGACCATGAAGACGCAGCAGACACGCGCGCGCGAACACCGATTGGCCCGGTGGTGGCAGCGCATTCGGGGCTGGCTGGCGAAGCCCGCGGTGCGGCGCGCCACCGATGCGGGATGGGCCGTCCTCTACGCGTTTCTCGGCGCCGGCACGATCGTGGCCGTCAAGCTGGCGTCGCTCGGGCGCCGCAACGCCCGGACGGCGCCCGTCGAGCAGGTCCGGCGCATCATCCTGCTGCGCCCGGACGGCCTGCGCGGCATCCTGCATGCCCTGCCGGCGTGCGAGGCCCTGCGGCGGGCGTATCCCGCGGCGTTCCTCACGGCGGTGGTGTCCGCCGACACCGAGGCGCTGATGCGTGAGCTGCCGGTCGTGGACAACGTGATCGCGCTCCGGGGAAGCGGGCTGATCGACCGCTGGATGTCGATGGGCACGGTGCGCCGGCTTCGCCTGCTGCGGGCGGATGCCGCGCTCGCGTTCGAACCCTCCTGGACCTGCGGGCTGATGGCCTATCTGACCGGCGCGGGAGAGCGTGTCGGCTGGACGACGCGGGGCGCGGGCGCGTTCTTCACGAAACAGCACCCGTACCGCGCCGCGAAGGTCAAGACGCACAGCATCGACGTGCATCTGCAGCTCGTGCGCCTGATGGGCGTCAGCGCGGAACGCAGCCTGCCCGCTCCGCGGGTGCCTCCGCGAGCCCGCGCGTGGGTGGCCCAGTGGTGGCAGCAGCAGCGCTGGCCCGCCGAGGGCGTTCGCGTGCTCCTCCATCCCGGCTCGGGGTCTCCGGCGACGCGGTGGGCGCCCGAGCGGTTCGCGGAGGTGGCGGACCGGATCGCGGCGCTTCCGGACGCGCACGTGTTCATCCTGGCCGGACCGGGCGAGCAGGACCTTGCGACCCGCGTGCGATCGCGGATGTCGGCAGCGTCCTCCGTCGTGCACGGGCTGGATTTGGCGCAGCTCATGGCGGTCATGGAGCGGATGCACCTCTTCATCGGCAACGCGACGGGGACCACGCAGCTCGCGGCGTACCTCGGCCCCTCGGTCATCCAGGTGATCGGCGGCACGCACCCCCTCGACTGCCCCGAACACTGGGGCGTGATCGGCCATGAGCACCGCATCGTCCACCGGCGCCCCGAGGAGGTGATCGGCCGGTCCACGAACGCCTGGCACGGGCCGGAGGGCCTGGCGCACATCCGCGCCGAGGACGTCTGGCGCGCCGTCCAGGAGGTCTGGCCGCGGTGCGCGGAGCGCGCCGGAGGCGCCGTATGAGCGGAGCGGCACGCGGGCACTTGGCGAGGCGGGCGGCGCAGGGGCTGGGCATCGTGCTGCGCTATGTGACGCTTGAGCTCCTCCGCTCGCCCAGACGCACGGGGCGGTTCCTGCGCACGATCGGCCGGGAGATCCTGGCCTATGACCACCGCGAAGCGGGCGGGCGGATTCCGCGACGCAGCCTCGAGGCGCTGTGTCCCGGCATCCAGGCGGTGGACGTCACGCTCACCAACGCGAGTTTCCGGGACGGCAACGTCTCGACGGAGGAGCTCTACGCGCTGTGCGCGCTGGCGCGTTACCGCCGGGTCCGGCGGGTGCTCGAGATCGGGACGTTCGACGGCCGGGTCACGGCCCACCTGGCGCGCAATCTGGGACCGGACGCGTCATTCGTCACCATCGATCTGCGCCCGGAGGACCTCGGCGCGACCCGTTGGCCGCTGGCCGTGGGGGAAGACCTCTACGTGTCGAAAGAGACAGTCGGCGCCCGCATCCGGCGGCTGCCCGAGCCGCTCCGGGAGCGCATCACGCAGGTCTTCGGCGATTCCGCCCGACTGGACTTCAGCCCCTACTACGGACGGATGGACCTGGTCTTCATCGATGGCTCCCATCAGTACCAGTACGTGGAGCACGATACGACCGAGGCCTTCCGGCTGCGCGCCCCGCAGGGCCTCATCGTGTGGCACGACTATCTCACGTGGCCGGACGTGACGGCGTACTTGAATCGATTGAGCCAGCAGTATCCCTTGACGCACCTCGAGGGGACGAGTCTCGTCGTGTGGTGTCCCTGATCATGCGGCCGGTCCGTCCGGGTCCCGGCGCGTAGGATGTGCGGCATCGGCGGCACGGTCGGGTTCGGCGACGCCGGGCTGACGCAGGCCCTGGTTCAGGCGCTGCGCCACCGGGGGCCGGACGATCAGGGCGCGTTCGACGACCCGCCCGCCCATCTGGGCATGGCCCGATTATCCATCATCGATCTCGCCGGCGGGCATCAGCCCATGCAGGACGAGTCGGGCCGCTACCGGGTGGTGTTCAACGGGGAGATCTACAATCACCTGAGTCTCCGGGAGGATCTCGAGCGGCGAGGGCACCGGTTCGCGTCGCGCGCGGACACCGAAGTCATCGTGCATCTGTTCGAGGATCGGGGGCCGGACTGCGTGGAGGCCCTGCGCGGGGATTTCGCGCTCGCGGTGTGGGACCGCGCCGCGGAGCGCCTCTTCCTGGCCCGCGACCGGCTCGGCGTGAAGCCCCTCTATTACTGGCACCGCGGGGACCGGTTCGCCTTTGCGTCCGAGCTCAAGGCGCTGCTTGCAGTGCCGGAGATCTCGCGCGATGTGGACCCGGCCGCGCTCGACGCGTATCTCAGCTTCCAGTACGTGCCGGCGCCGGCGACGATCTTCGCCGACGTGAGGAAACTGCCCGCCGCGACGTGGCTCGTGTTCGAGCGGGGCGCGGTCCGGACGGGCTGCTATTGGAGGCCGCCGCCTCCCGCGGCGGGGAACGCCCGCGGCGGCCCGGCTGACGAGGAGGTGCGCGGCGCCCTGGCGGAGGCCGTGAAGCTGCGCTTGATGAGCGACGTGCCGCTCGGCGCGTTCCTGAGCGGAGGAATCGACTCGAGCCTCGTCGTCGCGCTGATGCGCCGGGAATCGTCCGGGCCGGTCCGCACGTTCTCCATCGGGTTCGAGCCGCCTGACGACGATTTCAACGAGCTGCCGGACGCCCGCATCGCCGCGCGGGCATTCGAGACGGACCACCGCGAGTTCATCGTGCGCCCGGACGCCGCCGCGCTGCTGCCGCGGGTCGCCTGGCAGATGGACGAGCCCTTCGCGGACTCCTCGGCGCTCATCACGCTGCTGATCGCGCGGGAGGCGCGGCGGCACGTCACCGTCGCGCTGACGGGGATCGGCGGGGATGAGGTCTTCGGGGGCTACCCGCGGTATCTGGGGCTCCGGGTTGCGGAGGCGTACGACCATGTTCCGCGTCTCGTGCGCCGTGCGCTCGAGCGCCTGGGCGGCCGGATGCGGGGCTCGGGAGGCCGCCGGGACTTTTCCGGATGGGCGGGCCGCTTTCTGCGCGAAGGGACGACGCCGCGGCTGGAGCGCTATTTGCGCTGGCGCACGTATTTCACGGAGGCCCGGAAGCATGAGCTGTACAGCCAAGCGTTCCGGGACTCGCTCGGGTCGGCGGACGCCTGTGCCGGGTTCCGGGCGATCCTGGAATCGCGGACGGGGCCGGAGCTCGACCGGGCCAACGCGCTCGATCTGCTCACCTATCTGCCGGATGACCTGCTGGCGATGGGCGATAAGATGAGCATGGCCTGGGGCCTCGAGGTCCGCGTCCCCTTCTGCGACCATCGCGTGGTCGAATTGGCCTCCGCCGTGCCGATGCGGCAGCGACTGTCCGGGTTCAGGCTGAAAGCGCTGCTCAAGCGCGCGGCGCGGGGCCTGCTGCCCCCGGCGCTGCTCTCGAAACCGAAGCAGGGTTTCATGATCCCGCTCACCAGGTGGCTCAGGGAGGATCTGTCGGGGCTGTGCCGCGAGCTTCTCTCCCCGGAGCAGGTCGCGCGCCGGGGGTGGTTCCGGCCCGAGGCCGTGACACGCCTCATCGAATTGCACCAATCCCGTCAGGCGAATCTGGCGCAGCAGCTCTATGCGCTCCTCATGCTCGAGCTCTGGGCGCGCCGGTACCTGGATCGTTCGTCATGACCACGTTGGGGCACGGGGCGAGGGGCGAGTCCTTCGACTTCGCTCAGGACTGCGCTCACTTCGTTCGCTCCGGGGCGTGGGGACTTCGAGAGGCTGGAAGCTGGACGCTGGAAGCTGGAATGATCAGCGTTCATCCAGATCGCGTAACGCGTAACGTGAAACGCGTAACGTGGGAGCTGATGACGGGTCGCAGGCTGGACGCTGGAACGATCGAGTGGGTCATCCCTCGCGTGTTCCAGCCTCGAGCTTCCAGCTTCTAGCTTCAGACCTGTTTTGCAGGATGTTCCTGGCGGCGTGTCGCATGTCGCAGATGCACGATCAACTGATATGACTCGGATTCTCGCGATCCATCTCGCGGGACTGGGCGATCTCGTCATGGGCATTCCCGCGCTGTCGGCGCTGCGGGCGGCCCATCCTGGCGCGCGCCTGGAACTGCTGACATGGGACCGGCACGGGGGACTCGCCGCGCGGATTCCCGGCATCGACCAGGTCACCACCGTGGCGCCGGGCTGGCCCGGCGCGGGTTCGGCGGCCGCGGCGCTGCTGCGCCTCAGGCGGGAGCGCTTCGCGCTGGCCGTGAATCTCTATCGCGTGCATCGCTCCTTCGGCGCGCTGAAGCTCAGACTCCTGCTGGCGGCCGTGGGCGCCGGACGCTCGGCGGGACGGGACACCGACGGGCGGGGATGGTGCTTCGATCTTCGGGTGCCCGAACGCTCGGCCGATCCGGGACATGAAGTCGAGCGCCAGCTCGCGCTCGTCCGGGCGGTCGCAGGCGGGACGGGCGCGGGCTCGGTGACACCGGCGTTGGTCCCGGCGGCGGAGGACGCGAGCGCAGTCGCGCGCTGGCTGGCGCGCGGGGGCGCGGCGCCTGACGAGGACCTCATGGTCCTCCATCCCGGCGGGGCGCGGGCCGGGCACCGGTGGCCCTGGGAGCGGTTCGTCCAAACGGGGCGGGTGCTGGCGGAGCGCGGCGGCGCGCGCCTTGTCGTGACCGGCAGCGATGCTGAGCGCCGGCTGGCGGAGCGCGTCGCCGGAGCCATCCCCGGGGCGCGCGCGGCGGCGGGCGAGCTGTCGCTCGCCGAAACGGCGGCGCTGCTGGCGCGCGCCAGGCTCGTCATCACCAACGATTCCGGCCCGATGCACTTGGCCGCCGCAGTCGGGGCTCCGATGGTGGCGGTGTTCGGGCCGGGGGATCCGGCGCGGTTCGGCCCCTATCCGCACGAGCGGCCTGATCAGGTCGTGCTGCACGCCGAAGGCGACTCGCCCTGCGTGCAGGCGCGCTGCCGGGGACACCGGTCGCTTGAGTCGCTGCCGGCGGGAGCCGTGCTGGCGGCGGCGGATGCGGTGCTGCGGGGCGGGGCCAGGCCCGGCCGCGTCACGATCAGGCGCCGCCGGCGGCGGGTGCTGCACGTCCACACGCTCCCCGTCATCAGCGGCTCTGGCCTCAATACCTTCCTGTCGATGCGGGGACAGCAGGCGGCGGGATTCGACGCGGAGCTCGCCTGCGCGGACGGAGGGCCGCTCCTGTGGCTCGCGGAGCGGCAGGGGATGACCGTCCGGCGGCTGCGCCACATGGTCTGGCCCATCCATCCGATCCGCGATGCGCTCGCGCTGTGTGAGCTGCGGCGATTGATGCGCGAGGGAGAGTACGCGCTTGTGCACACGCACAATTCCAAGGCGGGATTCCTGGGGCGGCTCGCGGCCCGTCTGGCCGGGGTGCCGGCCGTGGTGCATACGATCCACGGGTACGCGTTCCATGACCAGGAGCCCCCGTGGCGGCGGGCGCTCTTCAGGACGCTCGAACGTCTGGCGGCCGGGTGGTGCGACCGGCTCGTGGCGATCTCGGAGCCGCTCGTCGAGTGGACCGTCGCGGCGCGGATCGCTCCGCGTACCAAACTCGTGAAGATCTATAGCGGGATCGATCTCGAGGCGTTCCGCGCGCCGGTGGACGCGGCGGCCGTGCGGCGATCGCTCGGATTGCCCCCGGACGCGTTCGTGGTCGGCGAGGTGGCCAAACTGTGGGCGGGGAAGGGGCACGACGTCCTGCTGCGCGCGGCCGCCGCGCTCGCGCGGGCGGTGCCGTCGCTCCGGGTCCTCCTCGTCGGCGAAGGCTCGCTCAGGGCGGAACTCGAGCGGGTGGCGGAGGAGTTGGGCATCCGGGACCGGGTGGTGTTCGCGGGATTCCGGGAGGACATCCCCGCGCTGACGCGCGCGATGGACGTGGCGGTGCTGCCCAGCCTGTTCGAGGGCATGGGCCGCGCGGTGCTGGAGGCGCAGGCGGCGGGACGGCCCGTGGTCGCCAGCCGCGTCGGCGGCGTGCCTGAGCTGATCGAGGACGGCCGGACCGGCCTGCTGGTCCCTCCGGGGGACGCGGGCGCGCTCGAGCGGGCGCTGGAGGCCCTGGCGAACGATGCGGGCCAGCGCGCGCGCCTGGGGGCGACCGCGCAGCAGTCGGTGGATGCGCGGTTTTCCGCGGAGCGGATGGTCAGCCAGCTGGTCGATCTCTATAATGATCTCATGAGCCCTGCGGCGGAACGAGGTGCGGCATGACGACGGACCTGCTCGGGACGGCGCTCGGCTTCGCGTTCGGGACGTCGGCGCTGGCGGCGCTGTGCGTGACGCCGCTCGTGCGCCGCGTCGCGGGCGCGCTCGGCGTGATCGACCGGCCGAGTCCCCGCAAGATCCACCGGCGGCCCGTGCCGCGGATGGGGGGGCTCGCGGTGTGCGCGGCCTGGCTCCTCGGGATCACGGCCGCCTCGGCGCTGGCCGGGGATCCCGCGCTGTCGCGCGAGCTCTGGCCGCCGGCGAGCCTCGGCTGCCTGGTCGTCATGCTGACCTTGCTCGATGACTGGCGGGACCTGCGGGGCGAGTTCAAACTCCTCATTCAGGTGGCGGTCGCGGCGATGGTGTTCGCCATGGACTTGCGCATCGATCGCATCTCCAACCCCATGGGCGGCCAGATCATCCTGCCGCCGTTCGCGAGCTGGGCCGTGACGACGGTGTGGGTCGTCGGGATGATGAACGCCCTGAACCTCATCGACGGGCTGGACGGGCTCGCCGCCGGCATTTCCGGGATCGCCGCGTTCGGGCTGATGGCGGCGGGTCTGCAGCTCGAGGTCACGACGTCCGCCGTGATGCTGGCGGCGCTCTCGGGAGCCTGCCTGGGGTTCCTGCGCCACAATTTCCACCCGGCCTCCATCTTCCTCGGCGACAGCGGCAGCCAGTTCCTGGGCTATCTCTTCGCGGTCGTGCCGCTGGTGGACCACCAGTACAAGGCGGCGACGGCGGTGACGCTCCTGGTGCCCCTGACGGCGCTGACGATCCCGGTGTACGACACCTTCCTGGCGGCGTACCGGCGGATGCGGGGCCGGCGCTCCGTGTTTTCGGCGGACAAATTCCACCTGCATCACCGCCTGCTGCGCATGGGGCTCACGCAACGCCAAGCCGCGCTCTTCATGTATCTGGTCTCGGCCTATCTCTGCGGTCTGGCTGTCGTGTTCGTCCTGATCCCTGAGCGCTACGCGCTCATCCTGCTCGTCCTGCTCGGCATGGGGTTGGCGATGGGGATGCAGACGCTCCGCTTTCTCGAGTTCGCGGTGCACCGGCGCGCGCGGCGCGGCAGGCGACGGAGGGAATGACCGGCCGTCCGGCGTCGGGACAGACGGGGGCGCTCATGTCGTGCGCCGGCGCGGCGGCGCGCGCGTGCGTGCTCGCGTGCGCGCTCGCGTGGCCGGCCTGGGCGGCGGCGTCAGGGGACCACGGCGGGGGCCTGCGGATCAGACTGGCGGCGCATCTTCATACGACGGTGAGCGGCGGCACGCAATCGCCCGACGCCGTGGCGGCGCTGGCGAAGTCGGCCGGACTCGACGCGGTGCTGATCACCGACAGCGCGCTGCGCCGCTGGGAGTACGGGTTGTGGCCCCTGCGCGGGCTCCTGAAGCGCGTCGTGGAGGAGCCGTCCGTCCTCAGGCTCGGCGCCGCGAAATATCTGGCGAAGATCGACGCGGCCGACCGCGCCCACCCGGACCTCCTGATCCTCCCGGGGATGGAGGCCGCTCCGTCGTACTATTGGCGCCGTTCGCCGCTTGAGCGCGACGGGGCGCTGGTGCTTGGCTGGCACCGGCATCTCCTCGTGTTCGGCATCGACGACGCCCGGAGCCTCCGCCGCCTTCCGCTCAGGGAGACGGATCCGTACCACGAGGACCGGGACGCGGCGCCGTTCCAGCGTCTGATCGACGCCGTCTCCGGGGCGGGCGGGCTGGTCTTCTGGGCGCATCCGGCGGCGGCGAACCGCGGCCGGGCGGGGGGCGTCAGATATGCCACGGAGCCGTATCCGCACCTGTTGGAGCTGACGGACGGGTATCACGGATTCGGCGTGGCCGATCTCGCGGCGCTGTCGCTCACGAGCCCCGGCGGCGCGTGGGACCGGGTCCTGACCGAGTACTGCCGGGGCGGGCGGCGTTCCCCGGCATGGATCCTCGGGGAGCTCGACTGGCACGGCCCCCACGAGCGCGCGATCGACGCGGTCGTGACCGACGTGCTGAGCGGCGAGCGCTCGCGGCGCGGGCTGCTTGAGGGGATCCGGCTCGGCAGAATGTGGGTGACGCTGAACCGGACGGGGGGAACGGCGCTCAGGCTGGAGGCCTTCAGCCTCTCCGACGCCGGCTCAAGCGCCGTGGCCGTGACCGGGGGCACCCTGACGGGCGCGACCGGGATCCGCGTGCGGATCGCCGGCGTCGCCTCGGACGGCGACACGGCGCTCACGGTCATCCGCGACGGGGAACCGTGGAGCACGCTCAGGCCGGAGCCGGGGTCGTTCGTCCAGGAGTGGATCGACCCGTCGCCGCCGGCTTCAGGGTACTACCGGGTGGCGGCGGACGGCCCCGGCGGCGTCGTGCTCACCAATCCCATCTTCGTGGGAAAGGCGCCGGAATAACCGGAACCAATGCATGCCAAATTCGGAATGCGGAATGCGGAATTCGGAATCACCTGCGGGTTGACATTCCCAATTCCGAATTCCCAATTCCGAATTTGGCACGGAGTCTGATTATAGAGAACTGGTCTCTGGTCTCTGGTCTCTGGTCTCTGGTTTCTGGTCGCTGGTTGCTTGTTGCTGAAGGAATCACGAGGCGCTTGCGGAGGCGAGGGAAATCCCCTAGACTGCCGCCAAGGAAGTCGGCGCGCAACCCCGGAGGTGGCGAATGCGTGGAGCGGGACAGTTCGCGGTCATCATCGGTCTGGTCAGCATGCTGGTGGGCATCTACTCGCGCTGGACGGTGATCCCCATCCGCGGGATCGAGGCGCACGCATTTCTCCAGTTCTCGCAGACCTGCTTCCTCTTCGCCATCGCCGTGTTTCTCCAGCACCCCTCGAGAGAGTAGCGGCTGATTCCGCTTGGCCCCTTCGCGCGGCGTGACCGGCAAGGGGCGGACCCCCTTCCGTGATGGCACAGCTCCTCGTCGCCGATCCCACCCCATCGTTCGCCCGCGAGCTTTCGGCGCTGCTGTCCAGGTTCGGCGACCAGGTCCAGTGGGTGGCGAGCGGGGCCGACGCCGTGTCCTGGATGACGGGCGGCGAGGTGGACCTCGTGCTGCTTGATGAGCAGCTCGACGGCGGCCGGCCGTTCCTCGCGCTGAATTCCGGCGTCATCCGCGGGCCGCGGCCTCCGGTCATCCTCCTGACCTCCCCCCGCGGCCTCGACGGCCTGATCGAGGCCGCGCACCAGGGCTGCGTCCGCAGCATCATCAAGCCCTATCACGCCCGCGAGGTCGTCTTGGTCATTCACGCGATGCTGCGCGCCCACCGGCGGATCGTCTGCCTGGGCGGGGGCACGGGACTGTACACGCTGCTCCTCGGCCTCAAGCGGCTGCCGGGCGTGCATGTGACGTCCGTCGTCGGCATGAGCGATGACGGCGGGTCTTCCGGCCGCATCCGCGAGGCGTTCGGCGTGCTACCTCCCGGCGACGTCCGCCGCAGTCTGGTGGCCCTCTCCAGCGCCCCGGCGCTCATGAACGACGTGCTCCAATACCGCTTCCAGGGCGCGAAGGAGCTGGCGGGCCATCCGATGGGGAACCTCCTGCTCACCGCCGTCGCGCACGTGACCGGCTCGATGGCCGAAGCGGTCCGCGCCATCAGCGATTTGCTCAACGTGCAGGGCGTCGTGCTGCCGGTGACGACCACCCTGAACACGCTGGTCGCGGAGTTCGAGGACGGTACGGTGGTGAAGGGGGAGCACGCGATCGACGTGCCGGAGGGGCGCGACCCGCGCCTCAAGATCCGGCGGATCTGGCAGGAGCCGGAGGCGGACGCGAACCCCGACGCGCTCGCGGCGATCCTCGGGGCGGATGTCATCACGATCGGGCCGGGCGATTTGTTCACCAGCGTCCTCGCCACGCTCTCGGTGAAGGAGGTCAGCCGGGCGGTCCGCGCGTCGCGCGCGCGGACGGTGGTCGTCGCGAACCTGATGACGAAGCCGGGAGAGACCTCGGGGTTCACGGTGGCGGATCATCTCCGGGAGATTGTCCGGTACCTGGGCGAGGACGCGCTGGACGACGTGCTCGTCTCGAACACGCCGCTGTCCCGGGACGCCGTCGCGCAGTACGCCCGCAAGGATCAGGAGCCGGTCAGGCTGGACGAGCCGGAGACGATTGCGGCCGTCACGCGCGCGGCGCTCACGGCGCGCGACATCGGCTCCGAGGAGGAGCTCGTGCGGCACCACAGCGCGAAGCTCGCCTCCGCGATGGCGGCGCTCCTCGGCCTCAACCCCTCCGACTCGCCGCTGTAGCGCGGGCCATGCCGGCGCTCGAGCTGCTCAACGTCACCAAGCGCTTCCACCGGGTTTCCGCGCTCGCGCGGCTGTGCCGGATGCCCCCCCCCGGTCCGGAAGTCACCGCGCTGCGCGGCGTGTCGGTGTCGGCCTCCGAGGGAGAGCTGCTCGCCGTCGTCGGCCCGAACGGCGCCGGCAAGACCACGCTCCTCAAGATCGCGGCCGGGCTCATCCTGCCCGACGCGGGCGCGGTCCGGGTGGCGGGCGCGCCGCCGGACCGGACGCGCCGCGCCATCACCCGCATGCTCGGGATCGCGGCGGGCGATCCGCCCGGGTTCTATGACCGGCTGACCGGCCGCGAGAATCTGCGCTTCTTCGCCGCCCTGCACGGCCTCGGGCGGGCGGCCGCGTCTCGGCGCATCGAGGAGACGCTGGCCCGCCTGGAGCTTGAGGCGCCGGAACGTCGCTACCAGGAATACTCCGCGGGGACCAAGCAGCGGCTCCTCGTCGCGCGCGCGCTCCTGCACGACCCGGCGGTGCTGCTGCTCGATGAGCCCACGCGGAGCCTCGATCCGGCGGGTCAACTGGGCCTGCGCCGGCTCCTCACCGGGCGTTTCGGCGCGGCGGAACGCCGGACGATCGTGTTCACGACGCACCAGCCGGAGGAAGCGGCGCTCGCGGACCGCGTCGCGGTCCTCATCGACGGGACGCTCTCGGCGCTGGGCGCGCCCGCGTCGTTCGGCGGGCCTGCCGGCCTGGCCGGATTCATGCGCCGCCCGGCGGCGCCTGCCTCATGAGCCGCTTGGCGGCGTTCCTCGCCAAGGACTGGCGCATCTTCGCCAGCTACCGGGCGGGTCTTGCGGTTCGCGCGGGGCAGATTCTGTTCACGGTCGCCGCGTTCTATTTCATCGGACGGCTCATCGACGCGGGCGCCTCACCCGCGCTCGCGCCGTATGGCGGAGCGTATTTTCCGTTCGTCCTGCTGGGCCTCGCGTTCTCCCGCTACCTGAGCGCCAGCATGACGGGCCTCGCGTCCGCGCTGCGCCAGGAGCAGCTCCAAGGGACTCTGGAAGCGGTGCTGGCGACCCCGACGCCGCTCGCGCTCATCGCGATCGGCAATCTGCTGAGCGAGCTGATCTGGACCACGGGGGAGATCGCCGTCTACCTCGGGGCGGGCGCGGTGTTGTTCGGATTGGATCTGGGGTCCGCCGATCTGCCGGCGTCGCTGGTCCTGCTTGCCCTGACGGTCGCATCGCTGAGCAGTCTTGGGGTGCTCTCCGCGAGCGGGATCCTCCTGTTCCGGGAGTTCGATCCGGTCAGTTGGATGCTGGGGGGGCTTATGCGCCTCGTCGGCGGGGTGTACTTCCCGGTGGCGATCCTGCCCGGGTGGCTTGAAACGATGGCCGGATGGGTGCCGCTGACCTACGCGTTGGAAGGGATGCGCCAGGCGGTGCTGATGGGGCGCCCCCTCGCCGAGCTGCAGCCCATGTGCGCGGCGCTGGCGGCGTTCGCGCTCGTCCTCTGGCCCGTGGCGCTCGTCGTGTTCGCGTGGACCATCCGCCGGCTCCAGCGTGACGGCAGTCTGAGTTTCCGCTGACGTGCAAAGCGACCAGCGACCAGCAACCACCGCCCAGGAACGGGGCGAGGGGGCGTCATGCCATGGTTGAACTGGTAGAGGATAGAAGGTGGACGGTAGAGGTAGAAGGTGGAGGGTAGAAGGTAGAAGGAAGAATTGCGACCTTCAACTTTCCACCTTCCATCTTCTACCTTCCATCTTCCACCTTCCAGCTTCCAGCGTCCAGCTTCCAGCCTCTCGATGTCCCCCCGCCCCGGAGCGAACGAAGTGAGCGGAGTCCTGAGCGAAGTCGAAGGACTCGCCCCGTCCATGTGGCTTGTTGCCATCAGGGACTTGTCACCTGTCACGTGTCGCGCAGTGTCATGGAGGGTGACGGCCGGGCCAGCCACCAATGCTGCTCGAGACGCTGAGGGACGAAGCCCGCGGATTCGAGTTCGCGCTCCACGTCGGCCGGCTTGAAGACGTGCACGAAGATGGGGCGCGCGGGATCGCTCACCGGGCTGCTGGAACCCTCGAGCCGGTCGCCGGGCTCTGAGACGCGGCCGCCTCCCGGCAGGGCCCGCCGGAGGCGCCGAAGAACATCGACCGCATCCGCGCGCAACCCCGGCCGGTACGCGACCGGGCAGACCGCATTCAGCAGCAGCGCGCCGCCGGGAGTCAGCAGCGCGGCCCAGCGCGAGAGCGCGCGCGCCCGGAGCGCCCGGGACGGCAGCAGACTGTAGAGGTTGCCGCCGGCGAAGAGGTAGTCGAACCGTTCGAGCGTGGGGGCGGCCTGATGCGCCGCCATGATCAGGAATTCCGCGCGGTGGCCGCGCCGCGCCGCTTCGGTCCTGGCGGCTTCGATCATCGGGGGGGCGATGTCGACGCCGGTCACCTCGTACCCGCGCGCGGCCAGCGCCAGCGCCTCCCGGCCGGCTCCGCAGCCGAGCACCAGCACGCGGCCCCGCCGCGCCATCGGCCCCTCGATCAGTCCCTTTTCAGCGGCATCGAGACCCCGGTCGATATCCGCCACGGCGTACGCGACTTCCTCCCGGCCCTCATAGTGCGCGGTGGTCCGCGCGATCTGCGCATTGGGCGAGCCGAGGTCGACCGCCCACGGAAACGGACTCCTCAGGCGGCCCAGCAGGCTTCGCCGGGAGTGGCGGCGCAGCGCCGCCGCGTACTGTGCGAGGCGTGACGGCGTCCGCGGACTGCTCGCGGGTCGCGCGGCCTCCCGGAGCGCGCGGACGGTCCCCAGCGCGAGACGCCAGAGGCGGCGCGGGTACCACACCCACAGCTCGCGGCGCAGGCACAGGCCGTAGTGCAGCATCATGAACTCGCTCGATGGGACGAGGATCGCGGCGGCATAGCGCAGCTTGCCTCGCCAGCCGCGCAGCGCGAGCCACGCGGCGAGGGTTTCCCGCCCCGGCACCGTCGCGCGCTCGGCCACGCGGCGCGCCAGCGTTCCGCATCCCGATTCCGCCTCACGCAGGCGCGCGAGCGCCGGTCCGGGGATCGGCGTACCCATGCGCCGGCTGAGCGCGTCGAGCACGCCGGCGATTACCCTGCCGCAGCCGGCCCTCCGCGCCGTCGCCTCGAGCACGTCCCACCGGAACGCGTCCGCGCGCCGGCGAATCATGAGGTCCAGCTCGTACATCCACAGCAGCGGGGCCGCATCGCCATGATGCCGCAAATGCAGCGCGAGATGGAGGACGAGGTCCTCATCGCCGAGGCACGGCACGGCCCGGCCCAGCAGCGCGGCGCGCTGCGTCCGGGCCCAGACGGCGTCCATGTCCAGCGTGTCCGTGAACGGCGGATACGCGATCGTCCACCTGGGTTCGGCGATGAGCGGCGCGGGGTCCCGCCGCACGAATTCCATCTGGTACGACAGCGCCGCGGCGAACCCGCGGCGGCGGTCGATCGCCTGATAGCCGAGCGCGCCGAGCAGCGCCGCGAACGCCGCCAGTTCATGGCGGGGAACCAAGAAGTCCAGATCGCCGGCCGGCCTGGACTCGATGTCGCCGTGCAGGAACGCGGCGAGGGCGGGGCCGCGCAGGGGAAGGCAGGAGACCTCCTCCGCGGACGCGGCATCGAGGATGCGCGTGAGCTCAGCGGTGAGGAGGAGGCTCTTCGCCGCCACGGCCGCCGCGTCGGCGCGCAGGACGCGCCGTACGGATTCAGGCACCCGCGCGCCAGAGCGCTCCAGGGTCCGGCGCAGCATCGGCAGAAGGCCGTGAGGGCGCAGCGCGTCGATCAGGGCGAGCCCTGCCGGCTCGTCCTCCGGCCACGCCGGGCCGGGCGCGGACTCGGATCCTCCAAGCCGGCAGAGGACCTCATCGAGAGTGACCGCCCGGTCCTTCAGGTCGTCAGTCGTCATGGCCGGCGCGCAGGTCGCGCCTGATCAGCGGCACCAGGTGGGCCGGATCGCGCATCGCGCGGGGGACGATCAGGCGCCGGCCCGGGGCGGCGCCCGCCAGGCGCGCGAGCGCGTCCAGCTGGCGGGCTTGAGTCTCCACCGATTGCGGCCACAGGTTGTACCGGTTCCGCATCAGCGCACGCCACGCGTCGCGGGCTCCGAGCGGTTCGATCGAAGGGCGGCGAACGCGCGCGGGAACGAGCTCATAGAGCCGTCCCAGCGGCGCCGGCCGTGACGAGAAGCGGCCCCAGCCGGCCGCCGGGTCGATGCGGCGCTTGGAGGCGGTGGGGACGACGCGGGGGAGGCGGTGGAACGCGCCGCCGAGGAGCCGGCGTCCGCTGCCGGGCCAGAGCCGGATCTCAGGCACGGAGGGGTGCGCGTACGGCTCGTCCCGGTGCCAGGTGACGGCGAGGAGGTCTTCGGTGATCACCGGATGTCCAGCGAGGAACAACGCCGCCGCCACCGTCGATTTGCCGGCGCCGGGAGGGCCGAAGAAGGCCGCGGCGCATCCGCCGATCTCGACGGCGCTGGCGTGGATGGGGAAGGAGCCTTCCAGCAGCAGGAGGTGAGACAGCACGGGGCCGAGCAGCACGCTGAGGAGCATCTCGCGGCCGGCGCCGGGCGCGGGACGGCAGCGCAGCGTGCGAGTGCGCGGGATGATCTCGAACGCGCCAACCTCAGGCCACATCACGCTGATCGGAACGCCGGGCCGGCGAAGGAGGCGCACCCGCGAGGACTCGATGCGCCGGGACGGCAGCCAGCGCAGGCGCCATCCCGGCTGGGTCTCGCCATCGGCTCGGGCAACCCCGTCAAGCACGGAATCGGAATCCAGCGTGAGACCGGACAGCGCATAGCGGGGCCCCATGTCCGAACCTCGACAGCCCGCGACCCGGTTGTCGCGACGGCTAGCCTCCCGGACCCGTGGCGCGGGTGGGTGGTTTTGAGCTGTCGGTGCTGGTGCCGCCCTTCGTGGTGGTGGCCGTCAGCCGCCTCAGATCGCCGTACCGCTTCAGCCGGGGCGGCTGATACGGCTGCCGGCGGCGCGTTCGCGGGTTTCGCATGCGGCATCCTCCTCCTGCACGGTGATGTCAGAAGCCGGAGCTATTGTAGCATCCGGAGCGGGCGCGCCGTCAAAGAACATCCCCAGCCAGCTCTCGAGACCGAGCAGGTCTGCAAGCGCCCAGGCGGGCTGTGCGTTGGGATCAGCCAGGCGGGCGCTCAGCATCTCGAGCTGCGCCTGCAGGCGGGGGCCGTGGACATACCCCCTCCGCGCCGCCAGTCCGCGGCGCTTCAGCGCATTGGCGAGCGAGGCGTATTCGCTTCGCACCGACGTGTTCACGACTTCGGTGAAGTCGGCTTTCCATCGGCGCTGGCGGATCGGATCGGGCAGCACGCCTGCCAGGGCCTCCCGCAGGAGCGCTTTGAATACCCCGTGGCGCGTGGCGATCTCGCCTGGAATCGCCATCATGAATGAGACAAGATCCCGGTCAAGAAATGGGCAGGCCATGTCCATGCCGTGCATGGCGGCGACTTTGTTGTTCCACTCCATGCAGAGCACGTGATAGGGCGAGCGAATCTCCTCGTAGACGGAGCGGGCGTGCGCGGTGGGGAACCAGCGGTCAAGCGGGCCGGGTTCGAGCAGCGCCGCCCGAGCGGCCCGGTGCAGGGATGCCGCGTACCAGGGGAAGCGCCGTTTGGCGCGCGCAACCGAGCGGACCCACCGCGCCCAGCTGAGCGATGCGTCCGGCGCGAGGCGTCTGATGACGGCCCTCGTCCGGATCGCGCGGAACGTCCCGGCGTCGATATCGACCCATCGCGGCAGCTCCTCCAGGTGCGCGCGCAGCGTGCGCCACCGTCCCGCGAGCCACAGGTCCGCGAGATACCCCATGGGGCACAGGACGTGATCCGCCCACTGCCCGGTGAGCATGACCCGCGCGCCCCCATCGCGGGCGGCCTCGTAGAGGCGGCGCGTCGCGCCCCACTGCTCGTCCAGGAACGGCACTTCGAGGTGCCAGACGGCCTGGGCCGCTCCAGTGACCAACTCCGGCGAGCCGACGGGAATGCGGGTGATGGAGGACTCCCAGCGCCGCTCGAGTTCCTTGAGAAACGCGGTTTCGTCCGACCGGGTGCCGAGCGGCGAGATGTACGAGAGCCCGATGAGGGCCGGCGCAGGGACCAGGCCGTTGCGCCGGTCGCGCTCGGCGAGGGAGAACACCGCGGAGGAATCCAGCCCGCCGCTCACCGAAACGGCGACGGGATGTACGGTGCGCAGCCGCCGCCTGACGGCCTGCTCCAGCAGCGCGCGGAACGCCTGCACGTAGTCCTGGAACGTGCGCAGCTTGATGGACGCGTCGAGCGAGAAATCCCAGTAGCGTTCCAGCCGCGCGCCGGACTCATCGATCGTGAGCTGGTGCGCGGGCGGGACGCTGAACACCCCGCTGAAGCAGGTTTTCGTGGGGTGAGAGCGGCGGTTGATCAGGAAGTCGGCAAGGACGCCCTCCTCCGGAACGGGGGAGACGCCGGGGTGGGCCAGCAGGGCCTTGATTTCCGACGCGAAAACCCAGGAGCGTCCTGTGCGGCAGTAGTAGAGCGGGCGCAGCCCGATCGCGTCGCGCGCCAAGGTCAGGCGGCGGCAGACAGGGTCGTACACCGCGCAGGCGAAGTCACCGAGGAGCCGCGCGGCGAAGTCCGGTCCGGCTTGGCGGTATACGGCGAGCGCCAGCGCCGCGTCATCCGCGTCCCGCCATGCTCCGCGCGGCAGGCAGCTGATCAGCTCCTCGCGGTTGTCGAGCCGGCCGTCTAACATCATGACGCTGCCCGTCTCGTCCGCGACCGGCTGGACGGGCGCGCCCTCCGTGTGCCAGCAGGCCGCGCCGAACGCGCCGGTGATGCGGCGCCCCTCGCCGGCAGGTCCCCGGTGCGCGAGGGTCGCGCTGAGCCGGGCGAGCCGCGCCGGATCGGCTGGGGCTCCGTCCTGGTTCCAGAGCCCGGCGATGCCGCTCATCTTACGCCACCATCAGGACGGCGGGAAACCTGGCGCAGAGATCCGGGCCGTCGAGGAGAATGCGGCCCTCGCACACGAGCCACGCGTGCGCCTGGAGCTCCGCGCCCGGCTTCGCGACGCCGATCTTGAGTTCGGCCGGAATGCCGCGCCGGGCGAGGACGCGACGCAGGATGATGGCGCGCTCAAGGCAGCTGAGGCGTACGGGGATGCGCCGGAAGAACCGCGCGGCGAGGGATGCGACCCCATCCGCGTCCGCCGGAGAGGAGGACCATGCCGCGGGAGCGGGCGCGGACAGGAAGGATGCGAGTGCGCAATCCGCGCGGCGCAGGCGCAACCGCACGAGCGTGCGAAAGGTGGCGAACCCGAGCTCAACCAGCAGCCGCCGTTCCGGGCCGGACAAGGAGCGAAGCGCGCGCCACATGCGCCTAGCGGACATCGAGGAGGCGCTCCCGGACCAGCTCGCCGATGAGCGCGAGGAGGTCGGACTCGAGCCGGGACGCGCCCGCCTCGTAACGCTCGCAGAGCGCCGCATGGATCTCGCGGAGCGTCCGGCCGGCCGCAAGCCCGCGCCAGATGTCCGCGCCAGGCCCATCGAGCCCGTAGTAGCAGGCCGTGTCCAAACTGAGCAGGACGAACTCGCCGTCCAGATCGTGGAACCGGGCGCTCGGGCGGATGGCGACCGCCGTCTCGAGCGTGAGTGGAGTCGATGGGGCAGGGGCTCGTCGCGTCATTGGGAGTCGGCCTCACCTTAGCACACGGGCGGGGGAGCGGCAAGCGGCTC
>DASWKB010000055.1:0-25936 GCA_036396895.1 bacterium
GCAGCGTGCCGAATTGCAGCTCCAGGTTGCAGCGCTCCGCGATCTCGAGCGTCGAGGCCAGCGCCTCGGGACAGTCGGCGAACAGCTCGCGCATCTCTTCGGCCGACTTCAGATGGAACTCCGGGGCCTCGTACCGCAGCCGGTGAGGGTCGTCGATCGTGGACTGCGTCTGAATGGCCATGAGCGCGTCGTGCGCCTCGGCATGCGCTTGCTCGATGTAGTGCACGTCGTTCGTCGCGACGCACTTGACGCCCGCCTCGCGGGCGAGCCGGATGAGCGCGGGCCGCACCGCGTCCTCGAGCGGCAGGCCGTGCCGCTGCAGCTCGACGTACACGTTCTCCCGCCCCATGATCCGGATGAAGTCGTCCAGCTCGCGGCGGGCCAGGTCCGTCTGCTCCTGCGCGAGGTGGACGCCCAGGACGCCTTTCAGGCAGCTGGTGAGCACGATCAGACCCTCGTGATGGGCCTGCAGGGCGTCCTTGTCGATCCGGGGCCGGTAGTAAAAACCTTCGAGGTAGCTGAGGCTCACGAGCCGCATGAGATTGGCGTACCCCAGTTCATCCTTGGCCAAGAGCACCAGGTGGGCGTTCGAATCGCGGATGCCGGTGCCGCTCCGGTCGAGGCGGCTGCCGGGGGCGATGTAGGCCTCGCAGCCGATGATGGGCTTAATGCCGTGCTTGCTGCAGGCGGTGTAGAACTCGACCGCGCCGAAGAGATTCCCGTGGTCGGTCATCGCCAGCGCCGGAAAGCGGAGTTCTGCGGCGCGCTTGACGAGCGGGACGATGCGGCACGCCCCGTCGAGCAGCGAGTAGTTCGTGTGCACGTGCAGATGGACGAAGTCGGCGTGTCGCATCGGGCAATCCCGGATTACACGGATTCGGAAGAACGATTATACGGATTGAGCGGCGCCGGGATCGGGCTGCGCGTCCAGCGTCGCACGTTCCCGGTCATTCTTCACGGGCGAGTTCGACGGAGACTTCCGACGGGTCGAGCGCCTCAAGCGTCAGCTGTTTGGGGAACGTCACGTTCGCCCCCGTCAAGGGGATCCGGGCCGTGCCTTCGTGACGGTTCGCGACGCGCACGACGAGCCGAATCCGCTCAGGGTGAAGCAGGTAGAAGGCCCGCCGGGGCCCGGAGAGCGTGACGGACACCTTCGGCGGCCGCACCTGCTCGAGCGTCAGGCCGTTCGGAATGCTGGCCGATTCGACCGGCACGGTGAAGCTGCGCTGGACCCATTTCGATTCCTGCACGAGGACGAACCACAGCGTCATCGAAATGAGCAGCGCCACCCCCTTCTCCCGGTAGTTGCGGCGCAGCAGCCCCTGCCACGGCCGCGGGTCCCGCGCCGGAGTGATCTCACGGTAGTAGTCCTCCAGCAGCCGGCTCAACGATTCCGAATCCTGCATCTGGCTGAGCTCGCCGTGGCGGAACGCCGTGATCGTGCCCCGCTCCTCCGAGACCACCAGGCACAGCGCGTCCGTCAGCTCGGACAGGCCGAGCGCGGCGGCGTGGCGCGTGCCGCGGTGCTGCAGCTTCTGGAAGTTCTTGGACAGCGGCAGATGGCAGGAGAACTGGACCAGCTGGTTCCGCTCGATCACGGCCGCGCCGTCGTGGCCGATGGAATGGGAGTCGAAGATGCTCTTGAGAAGCGGTTCGCTCAGCTCCCCGTTCAGGTCGACTCCGCCCTCGAGGTGGCGCACGATCGGGTCATGGCCGCGGATCACGACAAGCGCGCCGGTGTGCTCACGGGCGAGATCCGTGAGGGTGCGCACGAGCACCTCGACCTCCCGGCGCGGCAGCCGGATGGAGCTCCAGCGCTTGGGGTTCTGCAGGCTGAACACGGCGATCTGCTCGAAAAAGTGGCGCAGCTCTTCCTGGAAGATCACGATGATCGCGACCAGGATGACCGCGAAGAAGCCCTGGAGCAGCGAGGCGGTCAGGATGAGGTTGAACTGCCTGGCCAGCAGGTAGATCGCCCCCGTGATGACGATGCCGGTGAGCACGAACGCGGCGCGGGTCCGCTTGAACCAGACGAGCACCACGTAAATCAGCAGGGCCATGAAGGCGATATCGATCACGCCCGAGAGGCCGATTTCGCGGACCGCTTCCCAGATTGCCCGTCCGAGCTCCATGTCGTCTCCCGATGGATTAAAAGGGGTCCTGCACGTCGATGGGGTCCTTGCAGCCCTGGCTGTGCAGGAAGTCCCGCAAGAACGATTCCTCGGCGGCCTGCCAGGTGTCCTCGCTGGCCTCGCTCCCGATGAGCACCGAGCCGCCCGCGATCATGCCGTGCCCGCCCGCCGAGGTGCCGCCGCCGAGCAGCCGCCGCAGCAGCCGCCCGGCCTTCGCCCTCGGGTTCCGGGTCCGGAGCGACACGATCATCTTTCCGTCGTAGCGCCCGGTGACGACGGACCAGCGCATCTTCTCGTGCGTCATGAGAAAATCGGCGATCTGCGCGACGATCTCCTGGCTTGGCAGCGGGCCCAGATGGACCCCGATCACGTCGCGCGCCGTGAAGGCGCGCTGGATCGCCTTCCCCAGCGTCTGAAAAAAGGAGCCGGGCCGGGGCGGGTTCTCGATTTTGGAGAGGGCGCGCATGTTGGCCTTCGGAAAGCAGGCGCGGTAGGCCGCGACGTCGCGCGGCCCCGCCTCGCGTCCGAGCCGCTGCGTCTCCGAGCCGATCCCGTAGACCATCGCGGTCGAGAGGCGCGCCGGCAGCTCGAGGCCCGATTCCAGGAGCGCCTCGACCAGGAGCGAGGTCGTCGCGCCGGCCGTTTCGTCGATCATCACCAGATCCGCTTTGGTCCGGGAATGCCGGGGGTGGTGGTCGATGACGATCGTCGCGCGGCGGCGCGAGGAGAACGGATTGTTCTCGAACGGCGGCTGCGAATCGACCAGGGCGACGTGTTTGGTGCGCTCGAGCGTGTCCGGCTTGACCGGCTGGATCGGGATCCGCAGGAGCTTGACCATCATCTGGTTCTCGATCCGCCCGATCATGCCGCCGTAGCCCAACCGGCAGCGGATGCCCGAGACGCGCTCCGCCAGGTGCGCGAGCGCCCACGCGCTCGCGATCGCGTCCGGATCCGGATAGTTGTGGGCGAGGATTAAGAGGGGCGAGAGGCTCGAGCCCCGGTCCGCGAGGAACTTCAGAATCGAGGATTTCCGCGTGTCCGTCATCGCAGGATTCCCGGCGTGCCGAGCGCGGAATGGGGAATGCGGAATGCGGAATCGCGACATTCCGCATTTCCAATTCCGAATTCCGCATTTGGCATAGGGCGCATGGCGTAACGGGATCCCGGTCCTCAATGCAAGCTGGTGTCCATTATGAAGAGGATGCGCGTTCGGGTCAATCCGGGATCGCCGATCCGGAGGGGAGCGTGAAGGCGATCCGGTCCCCCACCCGGAGGCGGTGGCGCTCGATGGACCCCGCGTGCATTTCGAGCACGTACCGGGCGCGCCCCTGCACACGCGGAATCGCCTCATCCGGCGTGAGGGCGTGTGCGGCCGGTACGCGCGCGAAGAGGTGCCGGACCCGCCCATCGCCATCGAGGAAAGCCATGTCCAGATCGAAGGCCACGTGCTTCATCCAGAACTCGCGAGGGAGGTCGTCCGGATAGACGAACAGCATGGCGCGGCGCTCCGGCAGCCGGTCGCGGAACATCAGCCCCCGGGTCTGGGTCTCCGGGGTCGCGGCCACCTCCGCGTGCAGGACGGCGCCGCCGGGAAGCCGGACGGGGATGGTGTTCGGGGGCGCCGCGCCTGAGCGGCATCCGGCAACCACGCACAGCGACACGGAGCAGACGGCACGCCACAGCGGCACCGAGGGCCGACCGGCGCTCGGCGAGCTGCCGCGGAACAGGCGCGCGAAGCCGCCGGGATGATTCCCGGAGGCAGGCTCAGCGCGGGGGGCGAGGGCCCAAGGCATTGATCCGGTGCACCAGCTGGACCAGCCGCCCGAAACTGCGGCGATTGAAGGCGAAGAGGAGGCGCGGCAGGTGCGCGAGCTCCGGCTCATCCGCCTCCTGCGGCAGCGCGGGGCCTTGCCGGAACTCACCGCGCGAGAGGATGTCCCGGAACTCGTGCGAGAGCCGCCCGATCGCGGTCTCCGGCAAGGGCTGCTGCAGGCGGATCGACAGGACCTCCCCGACGTAGCGCTGCGAGTGATACACCCGGTAGAACTCCAGGATTTGCCTGGCGGCCTCTTCGGCGGACCGGGCGACCTGCACCAGGGCGCACTCCTGCGGGGAGATCATCCGGTGCCGCGGCATGCGCCGCAGGAGGAATTTCAGCAGCGGATCCCAGTAGCGGCCGCCCGGCTGATCGACGAACACGATCGGCCGCGGGTCCGACTTCCCCGTCTGCACGAGCGTCAGGGATTCGAAGCCCTCATCCAGCGTGCCGAAACCGCCCGGAAACAGCGCCGTGGCATGGGATTCCTTGATGAAGAGCAGCTTCCGCGTGAAGAAGTACTTACAGGTCACCAGCTTGATGTCCTTCGCGATGACCGGGTTGGCCTCCTGCTCGAAGGGAAGGCGGATATTGAGTCCGAAACTGGCCGTCAGGCCGGCGCCTTCGTGCCCCGCGCGCATGATGCCGCTGGCGGCGCCGGTGATGACGCTCCAGCCGGCGGCGGCGATCAGGCGCCCGAAACGGCGGGCCTCGCCGTACGCGGGATGGGAGCGGGAGACCCGGGCGGAGCCGAACACCGCGACCTTGCGCAGGTGCCGGTACGGGCGGAAGATCTTGAAGGCGTACCGGAGCTCCTTGATGGCCGACGTCACGATCTTGAGGTCTCCGGTCGACGCCCGGTCCGACCCGAACCGGTAGGCCGTGATCATCATCTCGAGGATGAGCTGGCGGTCGCGCGGATCCTCAACCTGGCCGACAATGGCGGCCAGCCGCGTGTCGACGGCCGGATCGTGGGTCGTGTACGCGCGGCGGCGCGGACGGTTAGCGGAAGTAGGCTCTGACGACATATTGCTGCATCATGCGCTGCGTGTTGAAAAACGAGGCGTTGAGGGCGATCGCGTGCTTGCGGATCTCCACGAACCGGTCGGGATGCCGGTAGTAGAGCATGACGACTTTCCGGAGCTTGTCGTACAGCCGGCGCGCCTCCGCGATCCGCGGGTCCCGGGTCTGCGGGGGTACTTCGATTTCCCACCCCGTCACGTTCTCGATGTGCCCCTCCACCCACCAGCCGTCGAGGATGCTGAGACTCGGCACGCCGTTCAGGGCGGCCTTCATGCCGCTGGTGCCCGAGGCCTCCAGCGGAGGCTGCGGCGTGTTCAGCCAGACGTCCACGCCGGCCGCGATCAGCCGGCCGAGCGCCATGTTGTAGTTCTCGAGATACGCGAACCGGACGCCGCCGGGGAGCGCCCGGCCCGTGCGGATGACCCGCTGGATGAGGTCTTTCCCCCCTTCGTCGCGCGGGTGCGCCTTCCCCGCGTAGATGAGCTGGATCGGCCCGAAATCCATCGTGACCTCCGCCAGGCGCGGCGGGTCCTGAAACAGAAGGTCCGCCCGCTTGTACGTGGCCGCGCGGCGGGCGAAGCCGATGGTCAGGGTGTTCAGGTCCATCGCGACGCCGGTCGCGGTCTTGACGTGGTCCAAGAGCGCGCGCTTGGCCTCGCGGTGCGCCCGCGAGACCTCCCGGGAGGAAATCTTGAGCGCGTGGCGCAGGTTGAAGTTGTCTTCGCGCCATCCGGGGACGTGCGCGTCGAAGAGCTGCGTGAAGGAGGGGCTGGCCCAGGAGACGCAGTGAATGCCGTTCGTGATGGAATCGATGGGATACTGCGGGAACATGCTCTGGGACACCTCGCCGTGGCGCTTGGCGACGCCGTTGATGTACCGGCTGAAGTTCAGCGCGAGGCTGGTCATGTTGAGCGTGTTGTCGGGGCACAGCAGGGCCCGGTAGCGCTCCAGCTGCGGATTGGCGCCCAGGACCGAGGTCACGAGATCCATCGGGAACTGGTCGTGCCCCGCCGGGACCGGCGTGTGCGTGGTGAACACGCAGCGGCTCCGGACCTCTTCGATCGGGTCCGCGCCGTCTCCGCCCTTGAGGGCCTCCTCGAGCAGCTCGAGCGTCAGGAGGCTGGCGTGGCCTTCGTTCATGTGGAAGCGCGTGATGTGCTTGAATCCGAGCGCGCGCAGCATCCGGACGCCGCCGATGCCCAGCACCGCTTCCTGGGAGAGCCGGTAACGCGCGTCGCCCCCGTAGAGCCAATGGGTCAGCGCCCGGTCCTCCGGGGCGTTGCCGTCCACGTCGGCGTCGAGGAAGTAGACCGGGATGATGAAGCCGCCTTCGCCCGTGGCGTCGTACCGCCACGCCCGGAGGCGCACGTGCCGGCCCGCCAGCTCAAGCGACGCCTCGCCCTGGCACGGCTGGAGGAACGCGTCCACGCGCCATTCCGCCGGCGACTCGTGCTGCCGGCCCTCGGCGTCGATGCGCTGGATGAAATACCCCTTGCGATGGAGGAGGCTGACGGCCACCATCGGGATCTGCAAATCGGCGCCCGAGCGGATGGTGTCCCCGGCCAGGACGCCCAGTCCGCCGCTGTAGGTCGGCATCTCGTTGACGAGGCCGATCTCCATGGAGAAATAGGCGATCGTGCGCGACGTGCGTCCAAGTCGGCGCTGCTCCGGCATGGCGTTACGGGGATCCCTTCCCCGCGCTGCCCGCGAGTTCCCGGAGCACGTAGCGAAGGATGCCGCCGTGGCGATAGTAGGCGAGTTCCTGGGGGGTATCGATCCGGATCCTGACGTCGAAGCGGCGCGCTCCCGCAGGACCCGCGGCCAGGACCTGCGCCCGCAGCGGCGCGCCTTCCCCTCCCCGGAGGGCCGCGTCCAATCCGGCGAGGTCGAACGTCTCCTCTCCGGTCAGCGTGAGCGCGCCGGCCGATTCTCCGGGCATGAATTCGAGCGGCAGCACCCCCATGCCGATCAGATTCGAGCGGTGGATGCGCTCGAAACTTTCCGCGATCACGGCCCGGACGCCGAGCAGGGCCGGCCCTTTGGCGGCCCAATCCCGGCTGGAGCCGGAGCCGTATTCCTTTCCCGCCAGGACGATCAGCGGGACGCCTGCCTCCTGGTAGCGCATGGCGGCGTCGAAAATGGACAGGACGTCCTGCCCCGGGAGATGCCGGGTCCAGCCGCCTTCCGTGCCCGGCGCGAGACGGTTCCGCAGGCGGACATTGGCGAAGGTGCCGCGCATCATCACCTCGTGGTTTCCGCGCCTGGACCCGTAGGAGTTGAAGTGCGAGGGCTCCACGCCGCGCTCGATGAGGTAGCGGCCCGCCGGAGAGTTGGGCTTGATGCCGCCGGCCGGGGAGATATGGTCCGTCGTCACGCTGTCGCCCAGGAGCGCCAGCGCGCGGGCGCCCCGGATGTCCTCGACCGCGTCCGGCGCCTCGCGCGGCATGTCCGTGAAGAACGGCGGCTGTTTGATGTACGTGGAATCCTGCGCCCACGCATAGCGGTTCCCGTCCGGGACCGCGAGGGCGTTCCAGCGCTCATCGCCCTCGAAGACTTTCGCGTAGGTCCGGCGGAACATGTCCGAGCGCACGCAGGAGGCGATGGCGTCCCGGACGTCGCGCGTGGAAGGCCAGAGGTCGCGCAGGAACACCGGGCGGCCCTCGGCGTCTTGCGCGAGCGGCTCGCGCTCGGGGTCGAAATCCACGCGGCCAGCCAGGGCGTAGGCGACGACGAGCGGCGGCGACATCAGGTAGTTGGCCTTGACCTCCGCGTGAATGCGGCCCTCGAAATTCCGGTTGCCCGAGAGGACCGCGCAGACGGTCAGCTTCCGGGCGGCGATGGCCGTGGAGACGTCAGCCGGCAGCGGGCCGGAGTTGCCGATGCAGGTCGTGCACCCGTAGCCCACGAGGTGGAAGCCGAGCGCCGCGAGCGGCTCCAGGAGGCCCGCCTGCGTCAGGTACTCCGTCACGACTTTGGAGCCGGGCGCCAGCGAGGTCTTCACCCACGGTTTGGGGCGCAGCCCTCGTTCGCGCGCCCGCTTGGCGAGCAAACCGGCGGCGACCATGACGGAGGGGTTGGAGGTGTTCGTGCAGCTCGTGATCGCCGCGATGACGACCGCGCCGTCCCGCAGGTCCTCTTCGACGGCGGCGGTGGGCGCGTCTCGGCGCTCCCCCGGTTCGCCGTCGGGGTTGCCGCCTTCCCATTCCCATCGCGTCCGGTTGCCCGCCGCAGCCTGGGCGTCCGCGGGCGCGTCTCCCCGCGTGAACGCGAGGAAGGAGCGTTTCACCGCCGGCAGCGGCAGCCGGTCCTGAGGACGCTTCGGTCCGGCCACAGACGGCTCGACGGTCGCAAGATCCAGGTCCAGCGATTCGGAATACGCCGGGTCCGGCGCGCCGGGGTCGTGGAAGAGCCCCTGGGCCTTCGCATAGGCCTCCACGAGCGCGACACGCTCGTTGGGCCGGCCGGTGAAGCGCAGGTACCGGAGCGTTTCGGCGTCGATCGGGAACAGCCCGCAGGTGGCCCCGTACTCCGGGGACATGTTCGCGATGGTGGCGCGGTCGGCGATCGTCAGCCCCGCCAGCCCCGGGCCATGGAATTCCACGAACTTGCCGACGACGCCGTGGCGGCGCAGGAGCTCGGTGACGGTCAGGACGAGGTCGGTGGCCGTGGCGCCCTCGCGCAGCTCCCCGCGAAGCCGCACGCCCACGACGCGCGGCATCAGCATGGACACCGACTGGCCGAGCATCGCGGCCTCGGCTTCGATGCCGCCGACGCCCCAGCCGAGGATGCCCAGCGCGTTGATCATCGTCGTGTGCGAATCGGTGCCGACCAGGGTGTCGGGGTACGCCGCGCCCGCCTCGTCCGTGAACACGACGCGTCCGAGGTGCTCCAGGTTCACCTGATGGACGATGCCGGTGTTCGGCGGCACGACGCGGAAATTGTCGAACGCCCGCTGGCCCCACCGCAGGAAGCTGTACCGCTCGCGGTTGCGTTCGAACTCCAGTTTGACGTTGAGCGCCAGCGCCTCCTCCGCCCCGAACGCGTCCACCTGCACGGAGTGGTCGATGACGAGCTCTGCGGGCTGGAGGGGGTTGATGCGGCCGGGATCGGCGCCGAAGGCCGCCATGGCGTCGCGCATGGCGGCCAGGTCCACGATGGCGGGCACGCCGGTGAAATCCTGCAGCAGCACCCGGGCGGGCCGGAAGGCGATCTCCCGGGCCGGCTCGGCCTTGGGATCCCACGAAGCGAGCGCCTCGATATCGGCGGAGGTGACCGTGCGGCCGTCCTCGTTCCGGAGCAGGTTCTCCAGCAGGATCCGCAGGGAGAACGGCAAGCGCGCCGGATCGTGGCCGGCTCGCCTGAGCGCGTCGAGGCGCCAGATCGTCCAGTCGCGCCCGCCGGCGCGCAGGCGATCCCGCGAGCCGAAACTGTCCTGACCGCTCGTGCTGCCCGGCGTCATGTGGCCGCGGCGGCGCCCTCGGGCTGGGTCTTCGTCAGGTACACGAGCTGTGTCGGGTACGCGAACTCGATGCCCTCGCGCTCGAAGACGTCTTTGATCCGCACGTTGATGAACTGCTGCACGTCCATGTAGATATTGTAATCCGGGCTGAGGACGTAGTACACGATTTCGAAGACCAGCGCGAAGTCCCCGTAGCTCTGGAAATGCGCGCGGTCGAAGCGGGTCATCGTATGGGCGCGGACCACGTCCTCGATCAGCGTGGGGATCGCCGTCACCTGCTTCGTCGTGGTCTGATACGTCACGCCCAGCTTGAAGAGCACGCGGCGCTCCTGCATGCGCTTGTAGTTCTTCACCCGCGAGCTCGTGAGGTCGCTGTTGGAGAAGATGAGCTGCTCCCCGCCGAGGCTGCGGATGCGCGTCGTCTTGATGCCGACGTGCTCGACGCTCCCGAGCAGGTCGCCCACAATGATGAAATCCCCCACCTCGAAGGGCCGGTCCATGTAGATGGCGAAGGAGCTGAACGCGTCGCCCAGCACCGCCTGCGCCGCCAGCGCGACCGCGACGCCGCCGACGCCCAGCCCGGCGACGAACGCCGTGATGTTGATCCCGAGGTTGTCGAGGATGAACAAGACCCCGGCGACCCACAGGAGGGCCCGGACGATGATGGTGATGTTCCGGACCATCGAGGCGGTCGTCGGGTTGTCCTGTTGGGCTCGCCGCAGCCAGACCGAGACGAAATATTCCGCCGCCGACTGGATGATTTGGATGGCTTTGACCGTCAGGAACACGACGAAGATGAGCGTGACCGCCTGGGTCATGCCGGCCGGCAGCGCCAAGGAGTGGGCGCTGAAGTACAGCCCGAGGACCAGATAGACCGCGGCGGTGAGCCGTCGCTTCAGGAGCCCGATGACGAAGTCATCCAGTCCGAACGCGGTGCGCGAGGCGAGCTTCTCCCAGCGGCCGAGCAGGATGCCGGCCGTGAGCCGCGCCACGATCGCCACTGCGATGAAGATGCCGGCGGCGACCAGGTAGTCCAGCACGGTGTTGTCGAAGAACGTCAGGCCGAGCAGCTCGTTCGCCCACGTGAAATCCATCTGAGCCTCCAGAGTTATGGACCGGATCCGCGGCCGGCGGCGGCCGAGGCCAGGAGGAGCCAGCCGAGAAGGAATGCCGCGCCGCCGAACGGCGTGATGATCCCCAAGCGGCGGACGCCGGTCAGGCTGATCAGATACAGGCTGCCTGAGAACAGCACGATGCCGGCCGTGAAGGCCGCACCGGCCCAGTCCAGCGCCCGGTCCCCAGGCCGCCAGGCGGCGAGCGCGCCGACTTGCACAAGCGCGAGGCCGTGCACCAGGTGGTACAGCACCGCGGTGTGATAGGTCTGGCGGAGCTCCGGCGCGAGCGTCTTGGCCAGCGCGTGGGCGCCGAACGCGCCGAGGGCGATGCCTGCGGCCATGAGCCCGGCCCCCAGCCGCACCCACGCGCTCATGCGAGCGCCCGCCGCTGGGTGGCGCGCACGCCCGGCCAGTGCCGTTCGGTGTAGTCGATGATTCGCCGCATCATCCGCACGGTCTCCACCGGGAACCGCCCGGCGGCGGTTTCGCCCGAGAGCATCACGAAATCGGTGCCGTCGATGACGGCGTTGGCCACATCGCTCACCTCCGCCCGCGTCGGCACCCGGTGCTCGGTCATCTGCTCGAGCATCTGGGTGGCCGTGATGACCGGTTTGCCGGCGAGCCGGCACCGGGCGATCATTGACTTCTGCAGGAGCGGCAGCTCGTGCACCGGGAGCGCGATCCCGAGATCGCCGCGGGCGACCATGACGGCGTCCGCCGCGTCCAGGATGCCGGCGAAGTTCCGGACGCCTTCCCGGCTCTCGATCTTGGCGATCAAGCGGCACGCGGGGTGCCGGTCACCGAGCCGCCGGCGGACGACGGCGAGATCCTCGGGGCCGCGGACGAAGGAGAGCGCCACGTATTCGATCTGGTGCCGCACGGCGAACTCGAGGTCGTTCGCGTCCTTCCCGCTCAGCGCCGGAAACGACAAATGCGCGTCCGGAATGTTCACGCCCTTGCGCTCGCCCAGACGCCCTTCGAAGACGACCAGCGTCTCCAGGCGCTCCGGACGGCTGCGCAGGACTTCCAGGTGGATGCGCCCGTCGTCGATGTAGATCATCGTTCCCGGCTTGATCCGTTCGAACGGGCCGGGATAATCGAGACTCACGCCCGAGCGCGTCCCGGGACGGCTGCCCTTCAGCAGCGCCAGGCGCTGGCCCTG
Organism: bacterium; assembly: GCA_036396895.1. Lineage (GTDB taxonomy): Bacteria > Omnitrophota > Gorgyraeia > Aquiviventales > Aquiviventaceae > DASWKB01. The sequence goes on from DASWKB010000055.1 coordinate 11,708, forward strand.
CCGCAGGGGCAATCCGCCGGGGCGGGCCAGCCGGCCGATCCGGATGCGATGGCCGGCCAGGTCCTGCAGCACCGGCACCCGCCGCCCGTCACGCCGGAGCTTCCGGACATGCCGCAGCGCGGCCTCGTGCGCCGCGAGCGTGCCGTGGGAGAAGTTGAACCGGAACACGCTCACGCCTTCCCCCACCATCCGCCGCAACGTGTCCGCGCGCGAGCACGCCGGTCCGACAGTGGCGATGATCCGGGTCTTCATCCGCGGCGCTCGACCCGCGTCAGCGGACGGCCCCGGTGAACTCGGAGGCCTCCGGACCTGGAGCCGGAGTGCCCGCGGCCACCGGAAGCGCCAGGTCCAGGCTCGCGGAACCCGGCAGGCAGATCTCGCGGCAGGCCAGCCAGTCGACCTGGGCGTGGACCGGCAGCGAGCCGCCCTCGGGCGCGTCGGGAGCGGCCTTGAGCTCGCGGCTCAGCAGCACGCGGCCCGCATAGCCGCGGGTGCGGATGTCGCCCGCATCCAGAAATTCCTCATGGGGCGGCCAGCGGAGCGGCCCAAGCTCGGCCCACGATGGCCCCGTCCACTCGAGCGTCGTCGGCAGGCCGGCGTCGCCCGGATCCTCGGCGTAAATATGCCACTCGGGCTCGATCTCGAAGAGGACGCCGACGGCAGTCGCGCCGCCTGGGGCGATGGCGTCATGCTCCGCGATGAGGCGAGCCCGCACGGGGTGGCCCTCTGAGGGCTCATCGAGGCCGCGAAGCCGCTCCAGCAACGACGCGGCCGGCGCCCGGCCCGCGAGCACAAGCAACACACAACCGGCTGCGGCGTAGACGAGCGCAGCAGACCAGCGTTTCGAGCTTCGAATGTCGGGTTTCGGGTTCATCGTTGTTCCGGCCATCCGCACGCTGTCGCTGTCGCGATGATCATTCCCACTCGATGGTTGACGGCGGTTTCGAGGAAATATCGTACACCACCCGGTTCACTCCGCGCACCTCGTTGATGATGCGGTTGGCGATCCGCCCCAGCAGCTCCGGCGGCAGCGGAGCCCAGTCGGCGGTCATGGCATCAAGGCTCGTGACCGCCCGGACGGCGATGACGTGCTCGTAGGTCCGCTCGTCGCCCATGACGCCGACGGTCTTGACCGGCAGCAGGACGGCGAAGGCCTGCCACAGCGCGCGGGAGAGGCCCGCGCGGCGGATCTCCTTGAAGACCCGCTCATCCGCCTCCCGCACCATGCGCAGGCGCTCGGCGTTCACATCCCCCAGAATGCGGACCGCCAGCCCCGGACCGGGAAACGGATGGCGCCAGAGGAGTTCGTCCGCCAGGCCGAGCACACGTCCCAGCTCGCGCACCTCGTCCTTGAACAGGTCGCGCAGGGGCTCCACGAGCTTCAGGTGCATGCGCTTCGGCAGTCCGCCGACGTTGTGGTGCGTCTTGATGACGGCCGAGGGTCCGCCCCAGGCCGAGCGGCTTTCGATCACGTCCGGGTACAGGGTTCCCTGGGCCAGGAACGACACCCCGCGGAGCTTCTTGGCCTCGGCTTCGAAGACGCGGATGAATTCCCGGCCGATGATCTTGCGCTTCTGTTCCGGGTCCGTGACCCCGCGCAGCGCGCTCAGGAATCGTTTCGCGGCGTCCACGTACCGCACGTCAATGTGGAAATGCCGGCTGAACGTCTCCTTGACCTGGTTCCGTTCGCCGCTGCGCAGCAGCCCGTTGTCCACGAACAGGCATGTGAGGCGCTTGCCGATGGCCCTGTGCAGGAGAAGCGCGGCGACAGAGGAATCCACGCCGCCGCTCAAGCCCAGGACGACGCGCCCGCCGCCCACCTGCTCGCGGATGCGCCGCGCGGCCTGCTTCACGAACGACTTCATCGTCCAGGCGCCGTGGCAGCGGCAGACCCCGAAGAGGAAGTTGCGCAGGATCCGCCCGCCTTCCTCCGTGTGCACGACCTCGGGGTGGAACTGCAGGCCATACAGCCGCCGGCGCGAGTCCGCCATCGCCGCGGCCTTGGTGTTCCTTGTGCGCGCGCTGGCCGAGAACCCGGCGGGCAGGCGGCCGATGGTGTCCCCGTGGCTCATCCAGGACACGAATTCGCGCCGCGTGCCCTTGAAGAGCCCGTCCGCATGGACGACGCGGAGCAGCGCCTTGCCGTATTCGCGCTTCCCCGCCCGGCGGACCCTGCCGCCGAGCCGGTGGGCCATAGCCTGCATGCCGTAACAGATCCCCAGGATGGGAACGCCAGCGGCAAACACGTCGGCGGGAGGCAGCGGCGCGTCGTGCTGATAGACGCTGGCGGGGCCTCCGGAGAGGATGAGGCCGTTGGGAGCGAGCGCCTTCAGCGTCTTGCGGCTGAGCTCCTGCGGAGGAATGATGCGGCAGAAGACGTGCTGTTCGCGGATGCGGCGCGCGATGAGCTGCGTGTACTGCGAGCCGTAGTCGACGATGAGGATGAGCTCGTGCGCTGTCATGCCGGCGTGCCGGGTGCCCGCCGCGCCGCGAGGGTCCTGGAGCGCGGTGCGGGCCGCCACGTTACTTCCTCCGCGCCATGCCGACCCGCTGGACCTGCTGGAAGATCTTTCCCTCCGTCTGGATGGACGGCGCGATGATGATCTCGGCCAGCTGGAACTCCTTGATGGTCCTGGCGCCGATGGTCCCCATGCAGGTGGTGAGCGCGCCCATGAGGTTCTGCGACCCGTCGTCCGTCAGCGCGGGCCCGAACAGGATCTGCTCGAGCGTGCCCGTCGTGCCGACGTAAATCCGGGTGCCGCGCGGCAGGCTCGAGTGCGGATAGGCCATGCCCCAGTGGTACCCCCGGCCGGGCGCCTCCTGCGCTTTCGCGAGGGCCGAGCCCACCATGACCGCGTCGGAGCCGCACGCGAAGGCCTTGCAGATGTCGCCGCCGTTGCGCATCCCGCCGTCGGTGATGATGGGCACGTGCCGGCCCGTCTTCTTGTAATAGAAGTCGCGGGCGGAGGCGACGTCAACGGTGCTCGTGACCTGCGGCACGCCCACCCCGAGCACGCCGCGCGTCGTGCAGGCGGCGCCGGGGCCGACGCCGACGAGCAGCCCGTCGGCTCCCGCTTCCATCAGCTCGATGGCTTGGTCGTAGGTGACGCAGTTGCCGACGATCACGGGGATCTTCATGCCGGCGAGGAACTGGTGGAAATCCAGCGGCGTGTATTTCGTGGAGGCGTGCCGCGCGGTGGTCACCGTGGACTGTACGACGAAGATGTCCGCGCCCGCCTCCTGGGCGATGGCGCCGAAGCGGACCGCGTTCTGGGGAATCGTGCTCACGGCGCAGGGCACCTTCGCGGTCTTGATCTCCTCGATGCGCTTGCGGACCAGCGCTTCCTTGATGGGCGCCTTGTAGAGCTGCTGGACGATGTCGGTGGTCGCCTCGACGTCGCCCTCGACGATCTGGGCGATCGCCTGCTGCGGGTCCTCGTAGCGCGCCTGGACGCCGTCGAGATTCAGCACGGCGAGCCCTCCGAGCTTGCCCATGGCGACGGCGAAGTTGACGTCCACGACGCCGTCCATGGCCGAGGCCAGGATCGGGACCCGGAATTTCAGCCCGCGGAGCTCCCACAGGATGTCCACTTCCTCGGCATTCAGGGTGACCGTGCCGGGAACCAGCGCAATTTCATCGAACCCGTAACAGCGCCGAGCGCGCCGCCCGATGCCGATCCACTCTGCCATCTACACGACTCCTAGCGTGACAAGTGACAGGTGACACGTGACAGGCAACGCCAGCAAACAAAATGCGCAAACCATGCCCCAGGGCATGGTTGGTCCCGCGAAAACCTGATTGGGGTGCGTTGAGGCTGAATCCATACTGAATTTTAGAGTCTTCCGCGTATCCTGTCAACTGAGGGTCGTGTCTCAATGTAAGCTTCAACACCACAGAGACACAGAGGAACAGCTCCACAGAGGCACAGAGAACGGCATGACGAAACCCCGCCCGGCTGTGTCGGCCGGGCGGGGTCGGCTCGCTCGAGCGGCCCTCTGGCCTCCGCTTACGTGATGATGGCGAGGATTTCGTCCTCAGTGAGGAAGACGTACTCCTTGTCGTCGACCTTGATTTCGGATCCGGAATACTTGCCGAACAGGATGCGGTCTCCCGCTTTGACGCCGAGCGGCACGACCTTGCCGTTCTTGAGCGTCCGGCCGGGACCGACCGCGACGACCTTGGCCTCCTGGGGCTTTTCCTGGGCGGAATCCGGCAGATACAGTCCGCCCTTGGACTTGTCCGCGTTGCCGAGCCGTTCGGCGATCACCCGGTCGCCGATGGGGCGCAGCCGGAGCGCGCTCTTCGATGACGTTGCCGTGGCCATGTCTGCCTCCGTCCTTCATGCCTGCGGGAGCGCCGCGCTGCGGCGGTCCGCCAGGCCGGGTCACTCAAATCGGGCCCCGGGGCGGGGAGCGAAGCCGCGCCCCGGGGCTGGGGATCAGTAGTCGCCGAACCCGCCGTGCGCGCCGGCGCCCGCGGGCATCTTCTCTTTATCCTTCTCCGGGATCTCGGTCACGACCGCTTCCGTCGTGATGAGGAGCCCGGCGATGCTCGAGGCGTTCTGGAGCGCGGACCGGACGACCTTGGTCGGGTCGATGATGCCGGCCTCGACCATGTCGGTGTACTCGAGCTTCTCGGCATCGAATCCGACTGTCGTCTTTTCCCCGCGCAGCCGCTGCACGACGACGGAGCCTTCCTGGCCGGCGTTCGTCGCGATCTGGCGGACCGGTTCCTCAAGCGAACGGCGGATGATGTCCACGCCGATCTGCTCATCCCCTTCGAGCTTGAGCTTTTCAAGCGTCGGCGCGCAGCGCAGGAGCGCCACGCCGCCGCCGGGCACGATGCCCTCTTCGCGCGCGGCTTTCGTGGCGTGCAGGGCGTCCTCGACCCGGGCCTTCTTCTCCTTCATCTCCGTCTCGGTCGCCGCGCCGACGTTGATCTGCGCGACCCCCCCGGAGAGCTTGGCCAGGCGCTCCTGGAGCTTCTCGCGGTCGTAGTCGGAGTCGTTGTCTTCGATCTGCTTTTTGATCTGGGCGATGCGCCCGTTGATCGCCGAGGTCTTCCCCGCGCCCTCGATGATCGTCGTGTTCTCCTTGTCGATCTTCACCCGCTTGGCGCGGCCGAGGTCCTCCAGCTGGACGTTCTCCAGCTTGATGCCGAGGTCCTCGGTGATCGCCCGCCCCCCGGTGAGGGTCGCAATGTCCTCGAGCATGGCTTTCCGGCGGTCCCCGTATCCGGGCGCCTTGACGGCCGCGCACTGGAGCGTGCCGCGCAGCTTGTTGACGACGAGCGTGGCGAGCGCCTCGCCCTCGAGGTCCTCCGCGATGAGGATGATCGGCCGGCCCGCCTTCGCCACCTTCTCCAGCAGGGGCAACAGGTCCTTCATCGCCGAGATCTTCTTCTCGAAGATGAGCATGTAGGGCTGGTCGAGCACGCACTCCATGCGCTCGGGGTCGGTGACGAAATACGGGGAGAGGTAGCCCTGGTCGAACTGCATGCCTTCGACCAGGTCGAGGGTGGTCTGCATGGACTTCGCCTCTTCCACCGTGATGACCCCGTCCTTGCCGACCTTGTCCATGGCGTCCGCGATCAGGTCGCCGATCGTCGTGTCGTAGTTCGCAGAAATCGTCGCGACCTGCGCGATTTCCTTCTTGTCTTTCACCTGCTTGGAGAGCTTCTTGAGCTGGGCGACCACTTCCTCGACCGCCTTGTCGATGCCGCGTTTGAGGGCCATCGGGTTCGCCCCGGCGGTCACGTTCTTCAGGCCCTCGCGAAAGATGGCCTCCGCGAGCACCGTGGCGGTCGTCGTCCCGTCCCCGGCGTTGTCGGAGGTCTTCTCCGCGACTTCCTTCACCAGCTGGGCCCCCAGATTCTCGTAGGGATCGGCCAGATCCACTTCCTTCGCCACGGTCACGCCGTCCTTCGTGATGGTCGGCGAGCCGAACTTTTTCTCGAGCACGACGTTGCGTCCCTTCGGACCCAGCGTCACCTTCACGGCCGCGGAGAGCTTGCGCACCCCATCGAGGATGCTTCGCCGCGCCTCTTCATCGAATAAGAGCTGCTTCGCCATTCCCGGTCCTCCTCATCGCCCGCTCGGACGCGCCGCGTTGCGCAGGCGTCCGCGGGATGGTTACTCGACAATCGCCAGCACGTCCTCTTCGCGAAGGATCAGGTAATCCTCGCCATCAAGCTGGACCTCCGTACCCGAATACTTGCCGTACAGGACGCGGTTGCCCTGCTTGATATCGAGCGCCTTGACCATCCCGTCCTCGAGCAGCCGGCCGGAGCCGACGGCGATCACCTTGCCCTCCTGCGGCTTTTCCTTCGCCGTGTCCGGGAGCACAAGGCCGCTCTTGGTCTTCTCGGCAGGTTCGAGTCTCTTCACCACCACCCGATCAGCAAGGGGCTTCAATGCCATCCATCCCTCCGGTTCGTGCAGCGCGATCCGTTGAGCCGACAATACAATCCTGATGGGGCCTACGGAAGGCGCTAGCAATCAGTTGCTACGAGTGCTAATTCTTCAATCAGTATAGCTCCGACATAGGCAATTTCAAGGTCTAAATATGGTTGAATATAACATATTAGAGGTATCAGGATACTAGATTCGATTGATTACTCGATATAGCTCATGCGTATAAATGAGATTTCAGGGTATCAGGAGCGCGCGGCGAGGAGACGGAGCCCCTCGAGCACGAGGTGTGGGCGCGTCAGATCGATGGAAGCGGCGTAGCGGGATACGAGTCTGGCGGATCCTCCGGCAGCGATGACGAGCGCGGATGGAGCGTACGCCCGCTTGAGACGTTCAACGAGCCCGTCCACCATGGCGGCGGATCCGTGGATCAGCCCCGATCTGATGCTTTCGCGGGTCGTGCGTCCGAGGAGCGCACGCGGGGCCTTGAGCGGGACCTCGGGCAACAGCGCCGTGTGCGCGGCGAGCGCCCGGCGGGAGAGGTCAAGGCCGGGCGCGATCAGGCCGCCCAGGTAGTCCCCGGGCGGCAGGACGACGTCGAACGTCACGGCCGTGCCGAAATCCACGATGACGCAGGCGCGATGGTATGCGGCCCAGGCGGCGAAGGCCCCCACGAGTCGGTCCTGCCCGACCTGGCCGGGGTCCGCGTACCGGTTGCGCAAGGGCACCTGCACGTCCCGCCCCACCACCAGGATCCGCCCTTGGATCAGCGTCTTGAGCGCGCCCGCCACGCCGGCTGTGGCGCGCGGCACGACGCTGCATACGAGCGCCCGGTCCGCGCGCCTCGGCAGGCCGAGCCGGGCGAAGCGCGCCGCCCATTGACGGGCGGAAGCCGACGGGTCCGTCGGCAGCGCGGCGCGGCGCACGAGGCGGCTCCCCTGAAACACGCCGACATCGACGTTGGTATTGCCGATGTCCACGGCCAGCACGCGAGACGCGCCCGCCTTCGGCGAGGCGTCGCCGGCCCGGGATGTTCCGTGAGCCGGCGCGCCAGCCTTCGGCGAGGCGTCGCCGGCCCGGGATGTTCCGTGAGCCGGCGCGCTCATCGCAGCAACGTGACCTCCCCGCTGTCGAACGCCCGCTGAATACCGGATTCCAGCCGCAGCAGCAACCGTCCCCCCTCATCGAGATCGAGCGCTTGCCCGTGCACCACGTCCCCGCCCGTCTGGACCGTGACCATCCCTCCCAGCGTGGCGAGGCGCCCGCGGAGCGGGACCCGCAGAGGCGAGAACCCTTCATTCGCCCACTGGGTATAGCGCGCGTCGAAGGCCGCAAACGTGCGCGCGACCGCGCCGCAGGGGTCGCACCCGGCGGCTCCGGCTTCCCGCAGGGAGATGGAGCCGGCCGGCAGATCCCCGGGCAAACTCGAGACGTTGATGCCGATGCCGACGACGGCGGAGCGCTTGCGCATCTCGACGAGCAGGCCGGCGACCTTGGCGTCTCCGAGCAGGACGTCGTTCGGCCAGCGGATGCGCGGCGGTTCCTGCAACAGGCCCTCGATGGCCTCGCAGACGGCCAGCCCCGCGACCAGCGAGAGCTGGGAGACCTCCTCCATCGGCCGGGGCGGGCGCACCACGATCGAGCAGTAGGCGCCCCCGTCCGGCGATTCCCACCGGCGCCCGAACCGGCCGCGGCCGGCGGTCTGGCGGAGCGCCCACACGAGGGTGCGGTCCGGACAGTCCGCGGCGGCCAGCTCGTGCGCGGCGTCCATGGTCGAGGTCACCGCGGCGAACGCGACGACGGCGCCGGGCGCGCCGCGCGGGCCGATCGCCCGGATCAGACGCGCTTCAGCGCCGGGATCGCGGCCGCGCCCGGCCTCGGCGGGGTCCATGCGGAGCTCCTTCGGTTCGCGCGTCGCGCTGCTTCAGCGTCCGGATCTGATCGCGCAGCATCGCCGCCTGCTCGAACTGCAGGCTGCGCGCGCAGGCGAGCATCGCTTCTTCCATCTCCGCGATGGCGTTCCGGACCTCGTGCTCATCGACCGATTCGCCGGCCTGGGCCGCGGTGAACTCCTCCGCGTGCCGGAGCGCGTCGATGCTCTCATGCACGGCCTTGGACACGCTCCGGGGCGTAATGCCGTGCCGGCGGTTGTACTCGAGTTGCTGTTCGCGCCGTCGCGCCGTCTGGCCGATCAGATGGCGGATGGCCTCCGTCGGATGATCCGCGTACAGCACCACTTCCCCGTTGATGTGCCTGGCGGCACGCCCGGCCACCTGCACGAGCGAGGTGGCCGAACGGAGGAAGCCTTCCTTGTCGGCGTCCAGCACGCACACCAACGACACCTCGGGGAGATCCAGTCCTTCCCTGAGCAGGTTCACGCCGACGAGGCAGTCGAACGCGCCCAGCCGGAGCTCCCGCAGGATCTCGACCCGCTCGATGGCGTCGAGCTCCGAGTGGAGATACTGGACCTTGAGCCCCGCTTCCCCGAGATAGCGGGCCAAGTCCTCCGCCAGGCGCTTCGTCAGGGTGGTGACGAGCACCCGTTCCTTGCGCTCGGCGCGCCGGCGGACCTGCTCGATCAGGTCGTCCACTTGGCCCGCCGTCGGCTTCACCGTCACGGCCGGATCGACCAGTCCCGTCGGCCGGATCACCTGCTGCACCGTGTCGCCGCCGCTCGCGGCCAGCTCGTACGGTCCAGGGGTGGCCGAGACGAACAGGACCTGATCCGGCATGAGCGATTCGAATTCCGCGAACGTCTGCGGGCGGTTGTCCATCGCGGACGGCAGGCGGAACCCGTATTCGACGAGGGTCGCCTTCCTCGCGCGATCCCCTTCGGACATGCCCCGCAGCTGCGGCACGGTGGCATGGGATTCGTCGATGACGAGGAAGAAGTCCTTCGGAAAGTAATCGATCAGGCACGGCGGCCGCGAGCCCGGCGCTCGCCCGGAGAGATGGCGGGAATAGTTCTCCACGCCGTGGCAGTAACCCAGCTCCTGGAGCATCTCGAGGTCGTAGGAGGTGCGGGACTCGAGCCGCTGCGCCTCCAGCAGCTTCCCCGCCGCCTGCAGGGCGCGGAGGGACTCCAGGAGCTCGCGGCGGATGGCCTCGACCGCCGCATCGATCCTCGGGCGGGTCGTCACGAAATGCTTCGCCGGATAGATGCCGATGCGGTCCAGTTCCCCCGTCGCGTCGGCCGTGAGGGGATCGATCTCGCGGATGCGCCGCACGGCGCCGCCGGCGAGCTCGATCCGGTAGGCGCTCTGGCGGTAGGCCGGAAAGACGTCCACGACATCCCCGCGGGCCCGGAACGTGCCGCGGCGGAACTCCACGTCGTTGCGCTCGTAATGGATGCCGACGAGCCGCGAGAGCAGCTCGTCCCGCCGGAGGGCCTGCCCGGAGGCGATCCAGGCGAGCTGGGCCGTGTAGTCCTCCGGGGCTCCCAGGTTGTAGATGCAGGACACGCTCGCCACCACGATGACGTCCCGGCGGCTGAGGATCGAGCTCGTGGCGGCCAGGCGCAGGCGGTCGAGGTCGTCGTTGATCGCGGCGTCCTTCTCGATGTACGTGTCGGTCTGCGGGACGTAGGCCTCCGGCTGGTAGTAATCGTAATAGCTGACGAAGTACTCCACCGCGTTCGAGGGGAAGAGATTCTTGAACTCCGCGTAGAGCTGCGCCGCGAGCGTCTTATTGTGAGAAATGACCAGGACCGGCCTGCCGAGCTGGGCGAGGACGTGCGCGACCGTGAACGTCTTCCCGCTCCCCGTGACGCCGAGCAGCGTCTGGGCGCGGCGGCCCTCGCGGCAGCGCTGGAGGAGCGTCCGGATCGCCTGGGGCTGGTCCCCTGTGGGCGTCATCGGCGTCTGGAGCCGGAACGCGGAGGGCTCCCCTGCCATCATGGATTCAGGGCCTCCACCACCGTGAGCGAGCAGTCGAGGGCGGGCGCGGAATGGGTCAGGCGGCCGATGGAGATCCGGTCGATGCCGGTCCGTCCGAAGCGGGCAACCCGCCGCAAGGTGATGCCACCGGAGGCCTCCAACATCACGCGCCGCCCGCTTCGCCCCGACGCGTTCCGGATTCGGACGGCTTGCCGGATGCCGCGGAGCGGCCAGTTGTCCAGGAGGATCGCGTGAGGACCGGCCCGGAGCGCCGCTTCGAGCTCGGCGCGCGTGGACACCTCGATCTCCAGGAACCGTCCCGGCGCGCGAGCCTTCGCGAGGCGAAGCGCCTCCGTGACGGCCGAGCCGCCGCGCGGGAGCCGGCGGCGCAGCACCGCCAGGTGGGGCGTCTTGATCAAGACCGCCTCATCGAGCCCGCGCCTGTGATTGCGGCCTCCGCCGCATCGGACGGCGTACTTCTCGAGCGTCCTGAGTCCCGGAAGCGTCTTGCGGGTGTCCAGGATCGCCACCCGGCCGGGCACGGCGCGCACGAAGGCCCGAGTCAGGGTGGCGATGCCCGAGAGATGGCCGAGGAGATTCAGGGCCGTCCGTTCGGCGGCGAAGATGGCGCCGGCCGGGCCGTCCAGCAGGAGGATCGCGGCCCCGGCCCGGAGCGCGGCTCCGTCAGGCAGGAGCGGCCGGCACCGGATGGATCGGTCCAGGAGCCGGAACGCCGCCGCGGCGACCGCGCCGCCGGCCAGCACGCCGGGGGAATTCGCCGCAATCCGCGCCCGGATTCGCGCGCCGGCAGGCAGGACGGCGCGGCTGGTGATGTCTCCGCGGCCGAGATCTTCCGCGAGGGCCGCGCGCACGAGCGCCGCCGATTGAGGACTGCGAAGCCGCTGCCGCTGTGACATGAGTCCCCTGTGTGAAGTTTCCCGAAGGGAACCTTCACATCGTCGCCAGATGCCTGCCGATCTTGCGGATGTCGCGGGCGAGCTCGCCGGTGCGGGCCCGGGCCTGCTCGACCACCTCCGCCGGCGCCCGGCCCGTGAAGCGCTCATCGCCGAGACGCGCCTCCAGCCGGGACTGCTCGCGGGAGAGTGCTTCCAGCTGCTGCGCGAGGCGGCGGCGCTCGGCCTCGACGTCAATCACGCCCGCGAGCGGCATGAAGAGCTCCACGCTCTCGGCGATGTCGGCCGCGGCGCAGGCCGGGCGCGGCGCGCCCTCGGGCTCGATGCTGACGCCGTCCATCCTGGCCAGCGCGGCGAGCCAGCCGGCGTGGGATTCCAGCAGGGCGCGGGTCGCGGCGTCCGGCGAAAACAGTTTCAGGGCGGGCCGCACGTCCGCGGGAACGTGCAGTTCCGCGCGCAGGTTTCGCGCGGTGACGATGACGGCCTTGAGGAGCGCCACATCGCGCTCGGCCTCTTCGTCCAGGAGCGACTCATCGGGCGACGGCCAAGGCCCCCGCATGAGCGATGCGCCGAGGGCCCCGGGCGATCCTTGCCGGGGCCCGAGTCCCGCGGCCGGGTGGGCCGCGGGGTCGAGGGACTCCGGCGATCCTTGCCGGGGCCCGAGTCCCGCGGCCCCTTGCCTGAGGTGCTGCCAGAGCTCTTCGGTGACGAACGGCATGACCGGATGCAGCAGGCGCAGGCTGACGTCGAGGACGTCCCGGTGCGCGTGCGAGTCGCCCGAGAGCTTCGAGATCTCGAGATACCAGTCGCAGAAATCATGCCAGAGGAACTCATGGAGCGCCGAGGCCGCATCGTTGAAAAGGCACGCCTCGAGCGCCTCCGTGACGCGCGCGATGGTCCGCTGCAGCCGGGAGCGGATCCATCGATCCCCCAGGGAGGTCGATGCGCACTCCGCCGTTGGCGCCGAGGCCAGCACGTACCGCGTGGCGTTCCAGAGTTTATTGGCGAAGTTGCGGCCCGCGAGGAAGCGCTCTTCGGAGAGGAAGACGTCCTGCCCCACGGCGGTGGCGGTGACGAGCGTGTAGCGCAGCGCGTCGGTGCCGTAGCGCTGGATGATGTCCAGCGGGTCGATGATGTTGCCGAGCGATTTCGACATTTTCTTGCCGGTCAGGTCGCGGACCGTGCCGTGGATGTACACGCGGCGGAACGGGATGTCGCCCATGCAGAAGTGTCCCGCCATGATCATCCGGGCGACCCAGAAGAAAATGATCTCCTGGGCGGTGACGAGGGTCTCGGTCGGATAGAAGTGCATGAGGTCCGGCGTCCGGTCCGGCCAGCCCAGGGTGGAGAACGGCCACAGCCACGAGGAGAACCAGGTGTCGAGCACGTCCTCGTCCTGCCTGAGCTCCGGCGAGCCGCACGCCGGGCACGCCGCGGGCGCCTCGCGCGCGATGATGATGCCCGCCGGAGCGCGCTCCGGCGCGGCCTCCCCGCCGGCGGCGGACGGGCCAGCCGGCTTGCGGCCCGGCGAAGACTCCGCCGGCACTGAGGCCCCGGCATCCAAGCACCGGTCGCAATACCAGACGGGCAGCCGGTGCCCCCACCAAATCTGCCGGCTGATGCACCAGTCCTCGATGTGCTCCATCCAGTTCAAGTACACCTTGGTCCAGCGCTCCGGCACGAAGGTGATCCGTCCGGAAGTGACGGCCTCGATGGCCGGCTCGGCCAGCGGCCGCATGCGCACGAACCACTGCGGGCTCAGCCGCGGCTCGATGGCCGTGTGGCAGCGGTAGCAGTGCCCCACGTTGTGGAGGTGCTCGTCGATGTTCCCCAAATACCCCTGGGTTTCGAGATCGATGATCAGCTTGCTGCGGCACTCATAGCGGTCGAGCCCCTCGTACGCGCGCGGGACGTTCGCCATGCGGGCGTCATCGGTCATCACGTCGAGCGTCTCCAGACGATGGCGCCGCCCGAGCTGGAAGTCGACCGGGTCGTGGGCGGGCGTGACTTTCACCGCGCCGGTGCCGAATTCCCGGTCGACGATGGGATCGGCGATGACGGGCAACCGCCGTCCCACGATCGGCAGGACGACGTGACGGCCGATGAGAGCCCGGTACCGGTCATCCTCGGGATGGACGGCCACGGCCGTGTCGCCGAGCATCGTCTCCGGCCGCGTCGTCGCCACCTCCACATAGGCCTGCCCCGTGCCTCCTGCCCCCTGCCCTTCAACCGGATACCGGATGTGATACAGCTTGCCCTTCGTTTCGGCCCGGGGGGCCTCCTCATCGGACAGCGCGGTCTGGCAGCGCGGACACCAGTTGGTGATGTAGCGCCCGCGGTAGATGAGGCCCTGCTCGTAGAGGCGCACGAAGACCTCCCGGACGGCGCGCGAAAGCCCTTCGTCCATGGTGAACCGCGTGCGGCGCCAATCGCACGAGGCGCCCAGGCGCCGCAGCTGATACAGAATGGTGTTGCCGTACTGCTCCTTCCATTCCCAGACGCGCGCGATGAACGCCTCGCGGCCCAGATCCTGCCGCCGCCGGCCCTCCTTGGCGAGCGCTTTTTCCACCACGTTCTGGGTCGCGATGCCGGCGTGGTCGGTCCCGGGCAGCCAGAGCGCGTTGCGGCCCCGCATCCGCTGGAAGCGCACGAGGATGTCCTGGATCGTGTTGTTGAGGGCGTGTCCCATGTGGAGGATGCCGGTCACGTTCGGAGGCGGGATGACGATGGTGAACGGCGTCCGCGAGGGATCGGGGTCCGCCCGGAACAGACCCTGGGCGTCCCACCACTGATAGCGGCGCTCTTCGACGTCCTGCGGGTTGTATTGCGGCGGAAGCTCGGGCATGGCAGTCGCGATCGTCTAGCGACAGGCGACAAGCGACAAGCGACAAGGGTTCATCTGCGTCTCAGTGGCGAGGTCGCCCCACTTGTTTAGTTGCTTGGTGCTTGGTGCTTGGAGCTGAACGCATGCTGTGGGACCGGTCTTTCATCAGCTTGTACTCGATGGAATCCACGAGGGCCTCCCAGCTC
>DASWKB010000056.1:0-1569 GCA_036396895.1 bacterium
TCGACACAGAGTTTGACAAGCTTGTCTTCCGCCTCGAGCACGTTCACCAGACTGGCGCCGTCTAACCCGCAAATGGAGCTGACGGCCGCGGGGGTTTGTGCGGTGGGGGCGGCGACGTGTGCAATCGTTCAGCGCCACGCCGCCCCCACCGCAGGAAACCGCGGCCGCAGCTCATTTGCATGGCGTTAGACCGCCGATCGGGGTGGATGCCACGTCGAGGTTCTCTCTAACATGAAGGAGGTCCGTATGAGTCGCGCAATCCTAGGGCTCGCTGTACTGGCTGCCAGCGCCGTTCCTGCGCTCGCCCAGGATCCCCTCAAGGTTGCACCCGAGACGTACTCCGTGGTCTTCGAGAATGACCAAGTACGCGTGCTTCGCGCTGTAGTGGCCCCCAGCGCCAAGACGCCCATGCACGAGCATCCTGCCAACGTGGTCATTCCGCTCACTGACGCCGTCGTTCGGTTTACACTCCCGGACGGAACAACCCAGGACGTGCAGCTGACTCGCGGCACGCCGGTCTGGGGCCCAGCCGGGATGCATGCAGGCGAGAACGTCAGCCAGGCCAAGGGGGAGGTAATCATCGTCGAGCTCAAGAGTAAGAAGTAATCGAGCCCACAAGGCCTCCACTTCCATGTGCCTCGCCCCGCCGCACGGTGATCGCCGTACCACCAGACTCCGGTGGGGGCCCACTGTGAAAACCTGGCTGCCTTGTGGCGGTCTAACCCGCAAATGCAGCTGACCGGGGCGTAGCCGCGGCGCAGCCGCACGGAGCATCTTCATCCGCTTGGTCGCGCGGCTGCGCCGCACGCCCCGGCAGCTGATTTGCAGGCCGTTCTATGAGAGCGATTGTCAAGGGCACACTCCGCCGCCGCTGATCGCGGGACCGTTTTTCCCCGTGCAATCAGCCCCGACTGCTGGGTGAGCGAGGCCGGTGCGCGTGTCGGTGGTGGCGGAGCAGTCTGCTTCCGCATCATTCACCTCGCTGGAGCTCCCGATCCGAGCTGGACGAAGACAAGCGCTGGGGTCGCGCGGGCGCGAACCACGGTTCTATCGGAGACTCGGCCCGGAGGCCGGCCTGACGCTTCTTCGGGTTCTGCGAGGGGGCCTAGCGTTAGGCGAGTGCCTCGGCGGACTGCGTGGCCGGGCGAACGGACTGCTTGAGACTGCCCCTCGCACCCTCGTCCCGGATCCTGGAGCCGCCGACGAGGGAACGCCCCGCCCGGTCGCCTCGAGATCCGGGCGCTAGCGCGCTTGGATCGTCAGCTGCGTCGGATCGTAGCGTTCTCCTTGCTTCCACAACCGGAGCGTGATCGCCGCGAGTTTGCGCGTCAGCGTGACGCGGGCGAGTTCGTCGCGCATCCCGCGGGCGAGCACGCCCTGGTACCAGTCCTGCAAGGGCCCGGGTCGGGCCGTCGCCGCCGTCGCCGCGCCTTTGAACACATCCTTCAGTACGCGATTGTGATTCGGATTCAGCCCGCGGGTCAGCGGCGCGCGCCGGCGCCGCACCGGTCGGCCCGCGACGAGGACATACTCGGCACTGGTCCGGGTGACCACGGCGAGCCCCGCGTA
>DASWKB010000057.1:0-29833 GCA_036396895.1 bacterium
CATCAGCGCGGGGGTCGGTTATCTGGTCGGGACCTCCGTCGTGCACTGGCAGACCAACCAGCCGCTGATCGAGATGGCGAAGGCCCTGCCGGCGATCCCGGTCGTGGGCGGGCTCTCCGGCGCCTACTGCTACTTCGGCACCATCAGCGCGCTGCATCCCATCCTGACCTGGTGCAGCCGCTGGCTGGAACATCCGCGCCCCACGAAGCTCGTCCCCCTCGGCATGAAATTCCTGGTCATCAACTACATTTTCGTCATGGCGGTGCTGTGCCTGCTGCACCCGTCCGCCTACACGCTGGGTCAGGTGGTGACGGAGGAGCATCTCAAGGACCGGGCCCTGACGCAGTTGCGGCTGGCGAGCCAGCGGATCCTGCCGACCGAATGGCAGGGCGACCAAACGATGGTGCTGCGCAAGGCGGCGCTGGCCGCCGTGCTGCGCAGCGCCTCGCTGGGCGAGAACGGCTACGTCTTCGTGATCGACGACGACGGCCGGATCCTCACGCCTCATCCGGCCGGCCACACCCAGGTCGACGACGAGCAGTTCTTCCGGTTTTGGCAGCACGTCCAGCCGGACGAGGGCGCCTGGGTGGACCGGGTGGGGATGCACCGCGTCGTGGCCTTCCTGCGCTTGGCGTTCCCGCCCTGGACCATTATCTCGGTGTCGTTTCCGGACGATTTCGCGACGCCGATGCAGCATTTCGTCCAGTTCTCGATCGTGCCCATTGTCGTGGTGCTGATCATTGTGGTGGTGTTCGGCAACTATTTCACCAAAGGGATCACGATCCCGCTTGCGGATCTGCGGAACGCGGCGCACGCGATCACCGAGCGGGGCGATTTGACGCTCCATGTGCCGGTGAGCTCCCACGACGAACTGGGGGAGCTTTCGGACTCATTCAACCGGATGGTGGACCGCCTGCGGGATTCGAAGTCGGAGTTGGAGGGCTACAACCGCCGCCTGGAGCAGTCGGCGCGGGACCTCTCCGCGCTGAACCAGGAGATGGAAGATCTGCTGCGCGTGGTGTCGCACGATCTGCGCGCCCCGCTCATCAATATCCAGGGGTTCTCCAACCGCCTCCAGCGCGTGGTGGACGACGCGGGGAAGCAGCTGGAATCGGTCGCGGCGGCCGCACAGGATCCCGGCGTCCGGGCGCAGGTCGATTCGATGCGCAGCCAGGTCCAGCCGCGCCTGGAGGAATCGTTGCGGTTCGTCTCCAAGGGCGTGGAGAAGATGGACGCGCTGCTCTCGCAGCTCCTGGCGATCTCCCGGGTCGGACGGAAAGCCGATCCGGTCCAGCGGCACGACCTGAACGGCATCGTGGACGACGTGCTGGCGATCTTCGACCATCAGCTCAAGGAGCAGGGGATCGAGATCGTGCGTCAGCCCCTCCCGGCCGACGTGCCGTGCCGCCGGAACGAGATCAATCAGGTGTTTTCCAACCTGCTCTCGAACGCGATCAACTATATGGGGACGGCGGCGGAGCGGCAGATCGAGATCGGCTCCCGTCTGCGCCCGGACGGCATGCTGGAGTGCTTCGTCCGCGATACCGGCATCGGCATCGCGCCTGAGGATCAGGACCGCATTTTCCGGACGTTCACGCGGTTGGAGCGGGTGAACGCGCCGGGAGAGGGGGTCGGGTTGGCCTTCGTGAAGAAGGTCGTGCGCCTGCACGGCGGCGATATCCGGGTGATGTCTCAGGAGGGACAAGGGAGCACGTTCGCGTTTACGCTCCCGATGACGGCCACAGGGGAGGGGGGGTGAGGGAGATGGAACAGATGCTCGCCAGGCAATCCGTGCTGATCATGCTGGTCGATGACGACGAGGGGCACCGCCTCCTCATCCGGGAAAGCCTGCGGAGCGCCGGCATCGTGAACGAGCTGGTTGAATTCGCCGATGGGGAGACGGCGCTCGCGTATCTCGCGCGGCGGGCGCCCTATCAGGATGCCGGCGGCTCGCCGCGTCCGGGCCTCATCCTCCTCGACATCAAGATCCCGAAGCTGGACGGCTACGATGTGCTGGAAGCGATCAAGCGGGACCAGGAGCTCAGGATGATTCCGGTGCTGATGCTGACGTCCACCGATGACCAGAACGAAGTGAACCGGTGCTACAAACTCGGCGCGAACGGCTATATCGTCAAACCGATCCGCTATCAGGAATTCCAGCAGCGGGTCAAGGCGCTGGGGCTGTTTCTCGACATCGTGCGGCTGCCCGAATAGCGAGCCACCGGAGGGCTGCGCCCGAGGCAAAGATCGATGACGATGACACCCGTGTCCGTGATGCTCTTCGAAGACGACGAGGGCCAGGCCACCCTGACCCGCGAGGCGCTCGAACAGGCGGGGTTTCTGGCGGACGTCTGCTCGACCGGGCGGGAGGGGCTCAAGCGGATGTTCGAGAAGACCTTCCAGGTCTTCCTCATCGACATCCGGCTGCCCGACATCAACGGGGTCGAAGTGCTGCGGCGGATCAAGACGATTCAGCCCGAGTCGGTGGCGATCGTGGTCACGGGCCACGGCGACGAGACGCAGGCCGTCGAGGCCATGAAGCTCGGCGCGGACGACTATGTGGTGAAATCGCCCTACATGGGCCATCTGACGGCGCTGCCGGTGATCATCCGCGAGGGGCTCGACCGGCGGCAGCTCCGGCATGAGCGCCAGGAGCTGGAGACCGAGGTGTGGGAGCATGCGCGGCTCCTCGAGGAGCGCAACGCCGAGCTGCGGCGCGCCAACGAAGAGCTCAAACGGTTCACCCAGCTCAAGTCCAACCTGGTCACCATGGTCAGCCATCAGCTGCGCGATCCCCTGACGACGATCAAGGGGTTCGCGTCTATTCTGGCGGACAAGCTGGCGGGCCCCGTGACGGAGGACCAGGGCAAGTACCTGAGGATCATCCAGGCCAACATCGACCGGCTGGCGGGCATGATCAACGAGCTCTTGGACATGGCGCGTATGGAGATCGGCCCCGCGCAGCTCCGCAAGAGCTTCGTGGACCTCGTGCCGCTGACCCAGGCGGTGGTGCAGACCATGCGTCCGCTGGCCGAAGGCCGGCGGATCGACGTGATCGTGCATCTGCCTCATGAATCGCCGCGGGTCTTCGCCGACAGCGAGCGGGTCGGCGAGATCCTGTTGAATCTGGTCAGCAACGCGATCAAGTACACGCCGAGCCCAGGACGCGTGACCGTGACGCTGGAGGAGCGGGAGGAGGAGGTGCAGTTCACGGTCAGCGATACCGGCGTCGGGATCGCCGAGGGCGATCTGCCCAAGCTGTTCGAGGACTTGCGGAAATCCCGGGTCGAGCCGGCCGAGGCGGCCCTGCAGGGACTCGGGGTCGGCCTGCCCATGAGCCGCCGGCTGGTCGAGCTTCACGGCGGCCGGCTCTGGGCCACGAGCGTCAAAGGCGAAGGGAGCACGTTCGCGTTCACGTTGCCGAAGCAGGATCCCGACCACGTGTTCCGCGATCATCTGCAGAGCGGGATCGAACGAGGCCGCCAGACACAGGGCCGGGTGTCCCTGATCGCGTTCTCCTGCGCGGAGCTCGGCTCTCCGGAATCGCCTGAGGAGGCAGGCCGGATCTACGACGCCGTGGAGCAGCGCCTGAGGCTCGCCGTGCGGCGGCACGGCGATGTGGTCTTGCGGTGGCCCGGCGCGGCGCTGGTCGGCGTGCTGGCGCAGGTCGGCGCCGAGGGCGCCCAGCGGATACTCGAGCGGTGCGCCGCGCTGCTGGGGGAGACGCTGGTCACGTCGGCCGGCACGCGTCTCGACATGCGATTCGACCACGCCTGCGCGACGTATCCTGAGGAGGGCGCGACGGACGCGGAGCTGCTCGTCGTGCTGCGGCGCCGGCTGCACCGGCCGGACGCGCAGCATGCGAGCGTGATGGTCATCGCCGCCGGGGAGCGCGGGACGCGGGTGCAGGAGGCGCTGGGCAGGTCGTTTACGGTCATCGCGGCGAGCCACGGGCCGGACGCGCTGGAGCAGCTGAACCGGAAGGCCGTGGACGTCATCCTGCTGGATCCGGAGGTGCCGCCGACGAACGGCGAGGCGCTGCCCGACGTCTTGCGGAACCACCCGATGAGCAAGCACGTGCCGTTGATGCTGCTCGATGAGGCATTCGCATCGTGGAGTCCGGAGGACATGGCGGCCCGGGTGCGCGAGGCGCTGGAGCGCCAGGCCGGTCCGAGTTCCGAGACTCCGCCGCCGGACACCGGAACCTAACTCATAAGGAGAGGGCGAGGATGGCCGCACGGAAGCGGATCCTGATTGCCGATGACGAAAAGGAGCTCGCGCTCGCCATCAAGGTTCGGCTGGAAGCTGCGGGCTATCAGGTGACGACGGCGCACGACGGCCGCGAAGCCCTGGAGCTCGCGAAGCAAGACCGGCCCGACCTCATCCTGCTGGACGTGCTGATGCCCGTCATGGACGGCTACGCGTGCCTGCGCCAGTTGAACGCGCACTACGGCCACGGCGCGATTCCCGTCATCGTCCTCACCGTCCGGGACTACATGAAGGATCTCTTTGCGCTCGAAGGCATCGAGGACTATATGATCAAACCGTTCGACCACGAAGATCTGCTGCTCCGCATGGACCGCATCTTCCGCCGGCGGGCCGAGCGCGCCTCCTCTTCGAGTCCATAGTCCATCGTTCGCCAGCCGCCGTCCACAGCCCGCCGCGGTTCGTCCATCGCCGATGATCAGGTGAAGGGGGAAGATAGAAAGTGGACGATGGAACGACCTGCAACGCTTGATCAGTCCGTTCGACCTTCTCCCTTCCATCTTCTACCTTCTCCTGACGATGGATGGCGAGCGATGGACGATGGGCGCCCAAGGGGCGGCGATTGACCGTCGAGGCGCGCGCCCGTAGAATAGCTCCATGGCACATCCGCTTCGCGGATGTGGTCACAGGGCGAGGGCAGGCGCCTCTTCGTCTGCGGCGAACATGCGAGAGTTCCGGATGAGCCAGACACAGAGCCTCGATGACATTGACGACCTCCTGGTGGGCGAGCTCCACAAGCGCATGCCCATTGAGCACCGCCCATTTCACACGCTCGGGCAAAAGGCCGGGATCTCCGAGCAGGAATGCCTCGCCCGGGTGGAGCGGCTCGCGGCCCGCGAGATCGTCGGCGGCATCCGCGCCGCGTTCGACGCGGCCGCGCTGGGCTATGAATGCGCGCTCATCGCCATGCAGCCGCGTCCGGCCAACGTCGAATCCGCCGCCGCGCATGTCGGACGGCACCCCGGCGTGTTCCAGTGCGTCCGCGTGCTGGACCCGTTCGCGCTCTGGTGCGCCCTGGCCGTGCCGCCCGGTGACTCGCTCGAGCAGGTCGTCCGGCTGCTCCACGCGCAGGCCGGCTCGGAAGAAACGCTGATTCTCCCGGCGCTCGAGGTGTACAAAGCGGTTTCCATCCACTCCGGCGCCACGCCGGCGGTGCTGCTTGACGAGTTGGAGGAGCTCGGCCAGGATGAACGCCGCATGAGCGCGCCCCCGCCGCTGGCGGCCTCGGACCTACGGCTGATCAGGATCCTGCAGCAGGATCTGCCGCTCATGGAGATGCCCTATACCGTCTGGGCCGAGCAGGGTGAGCTCACCGAGGATGAGCTGTTCGCCTGGATGGGGCGCATGGAGCACTTGGGATATGTGCGGCGGTTCGCCGCTGAGATCTTGCGCCCGCGCGGCGCCGCTCCTGCGACCGCGCTCCTGGCCTGGCGGGTGGCCGAGGAGCAGTGCGCGGCGGTGGGGCAAGCCATGTCGAAATTCCGCGAGGTAAGCTCCTGCTGCCGGCGCCCCTCCTACGACAGCTGGCCGTATCCGCTCATCAGCGTCGTACACGCGGCCACCCGCGATGCGTGCCGGGAAGCGCTGCGGCGCCTGCACGCCCACGTCGGCCCGCTGACCTGCAAGAGCTTGTTCGTCGAGACCGTGTTCAAGCAAACCAGGATTTCGCTGTTCAGCCCTGAGCTGGAACAGTGGTGGAAAGACGTCGCCGGAGCCGAAGATAATCTTAACCAAATTGGTAAGCAATAAACCATAATTTTGTTATATATCTTGACACAGTAAATAGTATATGAGATTCTAGCTGCCGGTGAGGGAAGCCGCCCGCGCAGTGTTGCGCTGCTATCCGCGCGTCGCAGCATGATGCGCGCCTGCATTCTGCAGCCGGTTCCACGACACCCCGATTCATGGCCAACAAAGCCGAAGACGTCAAAGCGCGCTACGGAGATCCCTTCCGGGTCCGCCAGGTGATCGAGCGGGCCGCCTCGCAGGGCATGGAGGCGTTGTCCGAAGACGACGTCTTCATGTGCAAGTGGATCGGACTCTATACGCACCGCCACGAGCCCGCGTACTTCATGCTGCGGACGAAGCAGCCCAACGGCTGCATCACGCCGGACCAGCTGGAGACGATCGCGAACATCGCCGAAGAGAAGAACCGCGGCTTCGCCGACATCACGACCCGGCAGGACATCCAGCTGCACTGGATTCACGTGAGCCAGGCCGCGGACATCCTCCGGGAGCTGGAGGCCGCCGGCATCGCCACGCTCGGCGCCTGCGGGGACATCGCCCGCAACGTCGTCGGATGCCCCGTGGCGGGCGTGGACCGCGAGGAGCTGTTCGATCCCGGGAGCGTCGTCGAGGAGCTGAACGCGTTCTTCCTCGGCAACCCGGCGTTCGCCAACCTGCCGCGCAAGTACAAGATCGGCGTCTCCGCATGCCGGACGCATTGCACGCACCCGGAGATCCAGTGCGTCGGGCTGAACGCCGCGCCGGCCCCGGCCGGCGCGGGGGATGAGCCGGGATTCGATCTGCGCGTGGGCGGCGGATTGTCGACGCAGCCGAAACTCAGCCAGCGGCTCGGCGTCTTCATCCGGCGCGGGGAGGCGGTGGAGGTCATCCGGCACTTGACGGAGCTCTGGCGCGACACCCCCGAGTACCGCGAGAAACGCCATCACGCGCGCTTGAAGTTTCTCGTGGCCGACTGGGGCGTCGCGCGGGTGCGCGCGGCGCTCGAGGAGCGCGTGGGCCGCCGGCTCACCGACGCCGCGTCCGACTTCCAGGAGCCGCACGACGCGTTCCGCGATCATCTCGGCGCGCATGCGCAGCGCCAGCCCGGGCTGTTCTATATCGGCGCCCCGGTGCTGATCGGTCGCATCACGAGTCCGCAGATGCGGCGGGTGGCCGAGCTCTCCCGGCGCTACGCCGACGGCCGGTCGATCCGGCTGACCACGCGGCAGAACCTGCTGCTCTTGAACGTGCCGGAGGCGAACGTCGAGAACGTGCTGGGCGCCCTGGCGGAGGCCGAACTGTCGATCAACGCGCATCCGATCAGGCGCAGCATGGTCACCTGTACGGGCACGGAATTCTGCAAGCTCGCCATCACGGAGACCAAAGCCCGGTCGCGCCAGATCGTCGAGTACCTGGAGCGGCGGGTGCCGCTGGAGGAACCGCTCAGGCTTCACCTGACCGGATGCCCGAACTCGTGCGCCCAGTATCAGATCGCGAACATCGGATTGCTGGGCGCCAAGACCAAGGTCGACGGCCAGATCGTGGACGCGTACGACGTCTTCGTGGGCGGCCGGATGGGGCAAGGCGCGCAGTTCAACCACGCGGTCGCCCGGCGCATTCCGGCCACGGACGTCGCGAAGCGCCTCGAGCGGCTCCTCGTGGAATACCGGGCGCGCCGTCGGCCCCGCGAGGCGTTCAACGACTGGTGCGCCCGGGCGGGGGACGAGGCCGTGAAGGACCTGCTGTCGGAGGAGGCGGCGCATCCGCTGGCGGACGTGGCGCGAACCTCGGCGCCTTCCGATGAGCCGGCGCCGGGCGGGCCGGGCGAACCGCGGTCCGGAGAGTCCTCGCCCGGAGCCACGGGCGGGCCCGGGGCATGAGGTCGCTGGCGCTCATCGTGTCGCGCGGCGAGACGCTCGAGTTCGTCCAGGCGCTGACGTTCTTGATGGCAGCCGTCCATTCGGAGATGAGCCTCCGGGTGCTGTTCCGTCACACGGCGGCGGCGCGCCTCACGCCGGCGGGCATCAATGCGTTCGACCCGTCCGGGCCGCTGGCGGCGGATCCGGCCGCCCTCAGGGAGCGGCTGCGCCGTCTGGATCTGCTCGACGCGCAGCGGCTGCTGCGCGACATCAAGGAGTCGGGCGACGTGCGGTACTACGCGTGCAGCTCGTCGCTCGCGGTCGCGGGCCTTGAGCGGCGCGATCTGATTCCGGAAATCGACGAGGTCCGGGGCTTGCCGGCGTTCCTCATGGAGGACGCCAAGAGCGCGGACCGCTTCATGACGCTGTAACATGACTGCGCAATCATCCGGTCGGAAGCTGGACGCTAGAAGCTGGAAGCTGGAATTTGGAGTTCGGATTCCGCGTTCGAGCTTCTAGCTTCCAGCGTCCAGCATCCGACCCCTGCATTGGATTCACGGAGACCCGATGGCTGACTTGACGAGAGATGAAATCCTGCGGTACAGCCGCCACCTCATCATGCCCGAGGTCGGCATCGAGGGGCAGCGGAAGCTCAAGCGCGCCGGCATCCTGCTCATCGGAGCCGGGGGGCTGGGCTCTCCGCTCGGGCTCTACCTGGCTGCGGCGGGCGTCGGCCGTCTGGGGCTCGTGGATTTCGACGCGGTCGATTTCACGAACCTTCAGCGGCAGGTCATCCACGGCACCGACGACGTCGGGCGGCCCAAGGTGGAGTCGGCGAAGGCCCGCATCGCCCAGATCAATCCGTCCGTCGAGGTGGACGCGTTCCGGATCCGGATCAGCCGGGACAACGTGCTCGATCTCGTCCGGCGTTACGACATCGTGATTGATGGAACCGACAACTTCCCGACGCGCTATCTCCTCAACGACGCCTGCGTCTTCGAACGCAAGCCCAACGTGTACGGATCGATCTTCCGCTTCGACGGCCAGGCGACGACGTTTCTGCCGTTTCAGGGTCCCTGCTACCGGTGCCTCTACCCCGAGCCGCCGCCGCCCGGCCTGGTGCCCAGCTGCGCCGAGGGGGGCGTGCTCGGCGTGCTGCCGGGCGTCATCGGGCTCATCCAGGCGACGGAGGCGGTGAAGCTGGTGCTCGGGCGGGGCACGCCGCTCGTCGGACGGCTGCTCCTGTACAACGCGCTCAAGATGGAGTTCCGCGAGGTCGCGCTTCGGAGAGATCCGTCGTGTCCGGTGTGCGGCGAGCACCCGACGATCACCGAGCTCGTCGATTACGAGGCGTTCTGCGGCCTCGGCCGGGGCGAGGAAGCGCAGGAGGAGGAGGGGGTGCCGGGCATCGCGCCCGAGGAGCTCAAGCGCCGCCGCGAGCGCGGCGAGCCGGTCGTGCTGCTGGATGTGCGCGAGCCGCACGAGTTCGAGATCGTGCACATCGACGGGGCGAAGCTCATCCCGCTCTCCGAACTCCACCTCAGGGTCAACGAGCTGGATACATCCGACTCGATCGTGGCGTACTGCCATCACGGACAGCGCAGCGCGCAGGCGGTCAAGACGCTTGAGAAATTCGGGTTCCGGAAGCTCCAGAACCTGCGCGGCGGGATCGACGCGTGGGCGGCGACCGTCGACCCGGAGATGCCCCGCTACTAAGATATTGTGTCATGCTCAATGTGTAATGTGTAATGTCCGCCAGGCAGTTGCATTACACATTACACATTGAACGTTACACAGGTGGAGAGGCGGTGGGCACAGACGCCCGCCGCGTTCGTTTTTCGGGGAGGCCGCCCGCCATCTGGCCGAGCACGCCGGCCCCGATGGTGGCCGGGACGGCCGCGACCGGCAGGCGCAGCTCAACCCGCAGCAGGATGATCAGGGGATCGAGGCGTGAATCCAGAGCCACCACGGGAGGGTGAACGTGCGTGCGCGTGCCCGCCTCTTGCCCAGCGGCAGCTTGACGAGGAATGCGGCGGCGCTCACGAGGAGGATGTGCCAGACCATAATCCGCGCTATCATACGTGAGGGGTCTGGCGCGTCAATCGCCGGTCTGAAGCGAGAGGCTGGAAGCTGGAACGCGGGAATTCAGATTCCGATCATTCCAGCCTCCAGCTTCTGGCTTCCAGCTTCCGACCGGGTCGTCAACGTGGCGTTCACCACACCATGATGAGTCTGGTTTATCAGCTCCTCTACGTACTCGGTTTCATGCTCTACCTGCCGAGGGCGCTGTGGCGCCGCCGCCTGCCGCATCGGGGCTGGCGCATGCGCCTCGGCCGTCTGCCGCCGGAGGTGCTCGCTCGCGCCGCGGGAACGCGTCCCGTCTGGGTGCATGCGGTCAGCGTCGGAGAAGTCCTGGCGGCGCGCCCGTTGCTGGCGGCGCTGAGGGCCCGCGCGCCTGCGGAACCGCTGGTCGTGTCCACCGTGACGCCCAGCGGCTTCGGCCTGGCACGCCAGGACATGCGCCAGGCGGGAGCGGCGATCTATCTGCCGCTCGATCTGCGCGTCTGCATCGAGCGGACCCTCAGGGGGATCCACCCCAAGGCGCTGCTCCTGATGGAGTCGGAGCTCTGGCCGATGCTGATCCGCGGCGCGCGCGCCTTCGAGGTGCCGGTGGCCGTGGTCAACGGTCGGGTGTCTCCGCGGACGATCGCCCGCGCCAGGCGGCTGACGCGCTGGATGGCCGCCCAGCTCGTTCAGGTGGATCGCTTTCTGATGCAGAGCGAGCTCGATGCCGAACGGATCATCGCGCTGGGCGCCCCGGCTGACCGCGTCCAGGTCACCGGCAACCTGAAGTGGGATGCCTGCGTGGGGACTCGTCCCGACCCGGCCGGGGTGGAACAGCTTGCGGGACGGCTGCGACTCAACGGTCGCGACCGGGTGCTGGTGGCCGGCAGCACGCACCGGGGGGAAGAACGGGCGCTCCTGGATGCCGCGCGGGTCCTGGCGCAGCGGGGGTGTCCCGTCAAGCTGATCCTGGCTCCCCGCCATCTGGAACGGCTCGGGGAGGTGGAGACGCTCATCCGGGAATGCGGCCGCGCGTCCATGCGGCTCTCTCAGGCTCAGACGGCCGACTCGGACTGGGACGTCGGCATCATCGACACCTTCGGCGAGCTGCCGCGCTATTACGGCGTCGCCACCGTCGCGTTTATCGGCGGGAGCCTGATCCCGCACGGCGGGCAGAACCCGCTCGAGGCGGCCAGCCTCGGCAAGCCCGTCGTCTACGGGCCGTTCATGCATAATTTTCCCCACATTTGCGAGCAGCTCATCGCCGGCCGGGCGGCCGAGCAGCTGGCTCGTCCGGATGACCTCGCGCGCGCGCTGGCGGCGCTCTTCGAAGACCCGGCGGGCGCCCAGGCGATGGGCCGGCGGGCCCAGGAGCTCGTGGCTCGCCACGCCGGCAGCGCCGGGCGCACCCTCGAGGCGCTTCAGCCTCTCCTGGCTCGACAGCACAGATGATGGGATCATGCTTCCACGACGCGTGGTGGCGTCTGGCCACGGAGCGTCGTCCCCGGACGTTGCTCGAGCGGCTGATCTGCGGCCTGCTGCGGATCGGCTCGTGGATCTTCCTGGCGGCCTCCTCCGCGCGCAATGCCGCGTTTGACCTGGGCATAATCCGGCCGGTCCGCCTGCCGTGTCCGGTCGTGAGCGTCGGCAACCTGACGGTGGGCGGCACGGGCAAGACCTCCTGCGTCGAGCTCATCGCGAGAAAGCTGCTGGCGCGGGGACGGCGCGTCGCCGTGCTGTCGCGCGGCTACGGCGGCGGCGCGGGCAGCTACTGGCTTCGGTGGGAAGGCGGCCGGCTCGCCGTGGGCGGCCGGAGCGGCGCGGACGGCGCGCTGGCGGACGAGCCGCAGCTGTTGGCCGCGCGGCTGCCGGGGGTGCCCGTGCTGGTCGGAGCAGACCGGGTTCGAAGCGCCCGGGCGGCTCTCGCGGAGTTTGGCGCCGACGCTCTCGTGCTGGATGACGGATTCCAGCACCGGCGGATCGCCCGCGACTGCGACCTCGTGCTCATCCACGCCGGCATGCCGTTCGACGGCTGGGCGCTCTTGCCGCGCGGCCCGATGCGCGAGCCGCTCGCGGCCCTGGGGCGCGCCCACCTGATCATAATCACCAAAGCCGAGGGCGCGCTCGAGCGGGTGTCGGCGCTGGGCGAGCGGCTCCGCGCGATCCATCCCGGCGCCGAGCTGCTCTCCGCGGAGCACCGGCCGGTCAAATTAACGGACCCCGTCCGCGGCGCCGCGCTCGGGCTCGAGGCGCTCTCGGGACGCCGCGTGGCGCTCGTATCCTCGATCGGCGATCCCGCCGGATTCGAAACGACGCTGGCGCGCCTGCACGCGCAGGTCGCCTGGCACCAGGCGTTCCCGGACCATCACCGGTACCGGTCCGGGGAGTGGGATGCGCTCACGTCGCGCCTGCGCGCCGGCGGAGCGGAGGCGCTCGTCACGACGGAAAAGGACTGGGTGCGCCTCGCGCCGGTTGCCGCGGGGGAAGCGCCGGTCCCGGTCTGGGTGCTCGCGGTGGCGCTGACGCTCATCGACGGAGAAGACGTCCTGGATGCTCGACTGGCTTGCCTGTTCGATCGTTAAGATCTCAGGAGCGGCGCTGTGCCGGATGCCGCCCGGGGCGGCCGTGCGGATTGGAGCCTGGCTGGGGACCCTGGGATACTGCCTCCAGCCGAAACGGCGCCGCATCGGCGTGGCGAACGTGCTGGCGGCGTTCGACGGCCGGGTCACGATCGACCGGGCCCGGGCGATCGTGCGGAGCAGTTTCCGCGAGCTCGGCTCCGGCATGCTCGAGCTGTTGCGGCTGCCGGTGATCGACCGCGCGTATATCGACCGGTACGTCCGGATCGAGGGGCTGGAGCATTACGAACGCGCGCTGGCCTCGGGCCGGCCGGTCATCCTGCTCACGGGCCACTTCGGCAACTGGGAGCTGACGTCCATCGCGTCCGCCGTGATCGGCCATCCGATCGTGGCGCTGGCGCGGGAGCAGCGAGCGCTGCCGGGACTGTACCGGCTGCTCGTGTCCTACCGCGAGTCCAAGGGCACGCGCATCATCCACAAAGGCGGCGCCATGAAGCGGCTCATCGCGGCGCTGGACGCGGCGCAGCCCGTCGGCATCGTTGGAGATCAGGCGAGCCGCCGCGGCGTCTGGGTCGACTTCTTCGGCCGCCCCGCGCTGTTTTCCACCGGGCCGTACGTGCTGGCGCATCGGCGCGGCGCGCAGATCATTCCGGGGTTCATCCACCGCGTCGGCGGGCCGCGGCACCGGATCGTGATCGGGCCGCCGTTTGACCTCTCCGCGTCCGGCAAGGAAGCGGACGCGGTGCAAGCCGGCGCCGAGCGATTCGCCGGATCGCTCAGGCGGCACATCGAGGAGGATCCCGGCCAGTGGCTCTGGATGCACAAGCGCTGGAAGCACACGACCGCGCGGCGGGTGCTGGTGATCAGCGACGGCAAAGCCGGCCACGCGAAGCAGTCGCGCGCGCTCGTGGAGGCGCTCGCGGAGGCGCGGCCCGGCGTGTCGGCTCGCACCGTGGTGATCCGATTCCGGTCGCGGGCCGCGCGCGTCTGGTGCACGCTCTGGAGCCTGCTCGCGCCAGGCGGATGGGGCGCGGACGGGTGCCTGCGCCTGACGCTGACGGCCGAGTCCTCCCGGGTGCTGCGCGCGAGCTACGCGGACCTCGTGCTCTCCTGCGGCTCGACCACGGCGCCGGTCGCGCTCTTGTGGCGCGCGGTGCTCGGCGCAAAAGCGGCGGCGATCATGACCCCCGCGCCGGTGCCGCCCCGGCGCTTCGACCTCGTCATCGCGCCGAGGCACGACGTCCATGCCGGGGCGCGGAACGTCGTGCGGATCGACGGGGCGATCAGCCGCCTGGGCGAGGAGACCCTCACCCGCGCGCGTGAACGGCTCGCGAGTCATCCGGGGTTCCGGCGGCCGGCCGCGCGCGCGCACGAGGGTCCGATGATCGCGCTGCTCGTCGGCGGGAACACGCCGGAGCACGAGCTGAGCGCGGCCTTCGCGGAGTCGCTCGCCGGACACGTCCTCGGCATCTGCGAGGAATTGGGGGGCGGGTGCCTTGTGACGACGTCGCGGCGGACTCCGCCGCCGGCGGAGCGCGCGCTCGAGGCGAGGCTGCGGCGGCATCCCGCGTGCCGCCTGCTCGTGCTGGCCTCCCGTGACCCGCTGGAGCAGACGATGGAAGGCATACTCGGCATGGCGGATCTCGTCATCGTGACGGGGGAGAGCATCTCGATGGTGTCCGAAGCGTGCGCGAGCGGACGGCGGGTGCTGGTCGTCGAGCCGCCGCGGCGCGACGGACGGACGGGCGGCGCGGCGAAGTCCCGGCGGTTTCTCAGCACGCTTGAGGCCGAAGGGTACCTTGCGGTGCATCCCGTGCCGGAGCTGGCCCACGCCGCCCGCCGGGCGCTGCGCGACGCGCGGCCGGTCAAGCCGCTGGACAACCTGACGCCGGCCCGCGATGCGCTCGCGCGGCTCTTGTAAGCGGACGTGAGCGGGGCGAGCGCGATGCACATCCTGCAAATGGTTCCGGCCCTGGCGGTCGGCGGCGTCGAGCGCGGCGTCCTCGATCTTGCCAAGGCGCTGACGGCGCGCGGCCACCGGATGAGCGTCGTCTCCTCCGGAGGCCCGCTCGTGGAGGAGCTCGTCGCGCTTGGCGCGAGGCACTACCGGCTTCCGGTCGATCGGAAATCACCGGGCAGCATGTGGTCCTGCGTGCCCGCGGTCGCGCGCCTCATCCGGGACACGGACATCGACGTGGTGCACGCTCGTTCGCGCGTGCCGGGCTGGATCGGATGGGCGGCCGCCCGGCGCGCCCAGCGGCCGTTCGTGACCACCGCGCACGGGTTCTACGCTCCCGGGTGGGGCTCGCGCGTGATGGTGTGGGGACGCCTCGTCATCGCGCCCTCGGAGGCGATGGGCCGGTACCTGATGGACCGGTTCGGTCTGGAGCGGGCGCGCCTCAGGATCATCCCGCGCGGCGTGGACCTGGACGCGTTCGCGCTTCAGCCGCCGTCCGGCGCCGCCGCGGGGCTCGCGGAGCCGTGGCGGATCGGCCTCGTCGGGCGGCTCAGCTCGATCAAGGGCCATGAGATCGCGCTGCGCGCGACGGCCCGCCTGATCCGCCAGGGACTGCCGGTCAAACTGTGCATCGCGGGCGATACGCCGGACCATCCGCGTCGCCGCGCGCTCGTCGCGCTCGCGCACACGCTCAAGATCGACGACTCGGTGGAATGGCTCGGGCTCCGGCACGATGTCCCGGCGCTCCTGGCGTCGATGGACGTGGTGATCGTGCCGGCGGTCTACCCGGAGTCGTTCGGCCGGGCCGTCGTCGAGGCGCAGGCGGTGGGCCGCGCGGTGGTGGCGTCGCGCATCGGCGCGTTCGACGAGCTGATCCGCGATGGGGAAACCGGCCTGCTGGTCCCGCCCGGGGACGACGAAGCACTCGCCCGCGGCGTGGAGCGGCTATGCGCGGACGCGCCGCTGCGCGCGCGCTGCGTCCGGGACGCCAGGGCCGATGTGGAGACCCACTGGAGCCTGGAGCGGATGGCCGAGCGGACGCTGGAGGTGTACGAGGAGTGCGTGCGGCGGCCTCGCGTCGTGATCTGGAAGATGAGCGCCCTTGGCGACGTCCTCCTCGCCACGCCGAGCCTTCGCGCCGTCCGGCGGACGCTCCCGGAGGCGCACCTGTCGCTCATCGTCGGGAGGGGGGCGTATGAGCTGGTGGCGCGCTGTCCCTACCTCGATGAGATCCTCGTCTACGATCCGCGGGGGAAAGACCGCGGGTGGCGGGGGCGGTGGGCGTTCATCCGCCGGCTCGCGCGCGCCCGCTACGACCACTCTCTCGATCTGCAGAACAGCCGGCAGACGCATCTCATGGCCTGGCTGGCCGGCATTCCGATCCGCAGCGGGTTTCGCCGCCGGTTCGGCTGGCTGCTCAATCGGCCCGTCTCCCTGCCGCGGGTTGTCCTGGCGCCGATCGCGCACCAGCACTACCTGCTCGAGCGCGCGGGGTTCCGTCCGGACGGAGAGCGGCTCGAGCTGTGGCCGTCGCCTTCGGATGACGAAACGGCCGCGCGGCTGCTCGGGGCGCCGGCGGCCGCGACCCGGCCCACCGTGGCGCTGCACCCCGGCGGCAGCGGTCGATGGAAGACTAAGCGCTGGCCTCTGGAGCGGTGGGCCCAGCTGTGCGACCGGCTCGCGGCGGAAGGCGTGCGCGTCGTCATCACCGGCGGAGCCGGCGAGCAGGATGTGGGCCGCGCGCTGTCGGCCATGACGGCCTCGAAGCCGCTTGTCACCATCGGCCGGACGTCGCTCCTTGAGCTGGCCTGCCTCTTCCGCCGCTGCGGCGCGGTGGTGGTGCACGACTCCTCGCCGCTGCATGTTGCCGCGGCGGTCGGGACGCCGGCGGTGGCGCTCTTCGGCCCTACCGACCCCGCGCGCCACTTACCGCCGTCGTTCCGCGGCCGGGTGCTCAGGCACCGGGTCTTCTGCAGCCCGTGCTACTCGCCGCGCTGCCGGACGTTCACGCACGCGTGCATGCGCGGGATCTCCGTCGAGGAAGCGGCGGAGGCGGTGCTGGCATCGCTCGATCCGGCCCGCACGCCGGGCGCGCCATGAGGATCCTTCAGCTGACGTCGCATCTGAACGTCGGCGGGATCGCCAGCTCCGTGCTGTCGCTGGCCTCGGCGCTCAGCGGGCGGGGGCACGACGTCGTCATCGCCTCGGGCGGCGGCCAGTTCGAGCGCGTCCTCGGCGAACGGAACCTGGCGCACTGGCCCGCGACGCTGAACACCAGTGTGGAGTTCGGCCCGAGCGTGGCGGGCGCCGTCCGCGAGCTCGGGCGCCGGCTGCGGGCGGAGCCGGTGGACGTGCTGCACGCGCACACCCGGGTGGGGCAGGTCGCGGCGGCGCGGCTCGCCCGGCGCGCCGGCGTCCCCTATGTGGCCACGTGGCACGGCGTCTACCAGCGCAACCTCGGCCGCGTCCTTTGGCCCTGCACGGGCGACATGACCATCGCCATCAGCGAACCCGTCCGGCAGCATCTCATCCACACCTTCGGCGTGCCGGAGCGGCGCATTCGGCTCATCCCGCACGGCATCGACCCCTCGCCGTTCCTGGAGCCGGTGCCTGAGGCGGAGCGGATGCGGCTGCGCGAGGCGCTGCGCCTGCCGGCGGGCGTCCCGGTCGTCGGAACGGTGTCCCGGCTGGTGGCGGTCAAGGGCGTCGACCGTCTCGTGCGCGCGCTGCCGGGCATCAGGGCGCGGGTGCCGGACGCGCACGCGCTCGTGGTCGGCGACGGGCCGGACCGGGTCCGCCTCGGCAAACTCGCCGAGGAACTCGGCGTGGCGGACGCGGTGCGTTTCGCGGGCACCATGTCGGAGACGGCGCCGGCCCTGTCGCTCATGGACGCGTGCGTGTTCCTCCCCGGACCTGAGGAGGGATTCGGGCTCGTGCTCCTTGAGGCCATGGCGAGCGGGCGGCCCATTGTCGCCTTGCGGGGAGGCGGAGCCTCCTGGGTGCTGAGCGAGAGCCCCGTCGGGCTGGTGTTCGACGCGGACGACCTCGCGGGCATGACGGCCGGCGTCATCCGCCTGCTGAGGAGCCCGGCGGAGGCGCGCGCCCTGGGACAAGGGGCGCAGGCCATCGTCACGGACCGGTACAGCCTGACGCGCATGGCGGAACACGTCGAGGGCGTGTACCGGGAGCTGGTGGAATCCGGAGCGCGCGCATGAAGGCGGCCCCTGCGCTGAAGCGGGTACTGGTGGTCCTGCCCAACTGGTTCGGCGAAACGCTCTTCACGACGCCGTTCCTCGGGGCCCTGCGCGCGCAGCGCCCGGACGCGGAGGTCACGGCGCTGGGATGGCCGCAGTGCCGCCAGGTGCTGGAAGAGAGCGCCTTGACCGGCGCGTTCATCGAGTACGATGAGCGGGGACGCGACCGGAATCTCCCGGCCAAGTGGCGGCTCGCCGCGGCCCTCCGTCGCGCCCGGTTCGACACCGCGTTCGTGCTCAGGCGCAGCCTGTCCCGGTCGCTGCTGGCGGCCGCCGCAGGCGTGCCGGCGCGCGTCGGCTGGGAGGACGCCAAGAGCGCCTGGCTGCTCACGCACCGCGCGCGGAGACCGGCCGGTCCTGTCCACAAGGCGGCGAGCTATTTCCCGCTCCTTGAGGCCGCGGGGCTCGCTCGTCCCGAGCGGCTCGCGCTCCGATATGTCGTGGGCGCTGAGGAGCGCGAGGCGGCGCACGCATGGCTGGCCGCGCGCGGGATCGGCGCGGACCGCCGGCTCATCATCCTGCATCCCGGGGCGAATTGGCCGCACAAGCGCTGGCCCATCGAGCGCTTCGGCGCTCTGGCCGCCGCGATGCGGCGCTGGCCGACGGTGCACGTGGCGGTGACCGGAGGGCGAGACGACCTGCGGGAGGCGCGGGAGATCGCCCGCCTCGGCGGCGTGGGCGTCAGCTGCTGGGCGGGGGAGACGTCGCTCAGAGCGCTGGGGGCGCTCTTGGAACGGGCGGACTTGGTCGTGTCCAACGACACCGGGGTTTTGCACATCGCGGCGGCGCTCGATCGCCCGCTCATCGGGCTCTATGGGCCGACGTCGCCGGCGCTGACGGGCCCCCTGGGTGGCGCGGCCAGGAGCGTGGTCCTGCACCATCCGGACTGCTGCCCCGCGATTCCCTGCGTTCGACCCGAGCGGCTGCCGCACGCGGGCATGCGCGCGGTGACCCTCGAGGAAGTCGAATCGGCCGCGCGCGGCCTCCTGCTCGAGGCGCCGGTCTCATGAGCGCGCCGGTCGACGTGCTGGTGCTCGGTCCGTCGAACATCGGCGACGGCATTCTGGTCAGCCCGGTGATCCAGCGGCTGCACGCGCGGGTGCCGTCCGCGCGGTTGACGCTCTGCGTCGGGGAGCGGGCGATCGCGCTGTTCGAAGACGACCCCCGCATCGGGACGCTGGTCTGTCTCGACGATTTCCCCGGCGTCTGGGGGCGGCTGCGCCTCCTCGGGCTGCTCTGGCGCCTGCGCCCGGCGTGGCTGGTCGATCTGCGCCGGACCGCCTTGCCGGTGTTCTGGCGGCCGTGGCGCATCATGGCGTATATCAGGCCGGCGCCGCGGGCGCTCATCCACATGCGGGACCGGCATCTGTGGCGGCTCGGCCGCCAGGTTCCCGCGGCCCGAGGCGCGGCGGACCGGACGGACGCGGCGTCGTTGTGGCTCAGCGAGCAGGACCGGCGCCACGCCGAGTCGCTCTTGAGCCGCTTCGGCGTGCCCGCCGGCGCGCGGATCGCCCTGCTGTGCCCGGGGGCGCGCAGCCATATCAAGCGCTGGACGGCCGCCGGGTTCGCGGAGGTGGCGGACCGGCTCGCCGGCGAGCGGGGCCTCGAGATCGTGTTCTCCGGTGAACCCGAGGAGCGCGAGGTCGTCGCGGAGGTGCTGGGGCTCATGCGCGCGCGCGCCCACAACGCCGTCGGCCTCACCACCATCCGCCAGGCGGGCGCGCTCATGCGTCGGGCCGCCGTCGTGATCACCAATGATTCGGCCTCGCTGCACCTCGCCTCCGCCTGCAACGTGCCGACCGTGGCGATGTTCGGCCCGACCGACGCGCGCAAATACGGGCCGCGCGCGGCGCACCGGCGCGTTCTTCGCCGGCAGCTCTTCTGCAGCCCGTGCGAGCGGGCCCTGTGCCGGTTCAATCTCGAGTGCATGCGCTTCATCAGCCCTGAGGAGGTGTATCACGCCGCGTGCGAGCTCCTCGGAGAGGCATGAATATCTATGCCGCGTCACGCGTCACATGACACGTGGGACACCACATTCAAGTCTGAAGCTTGAAGCTGGAAGCTGGAGGCTGGAATTATTAGGGTGCATCCAGGTCGCGTAACGCGTAACGTGAAACGCGTAACGTGGGAGAGCACATTCCAGTCTGAAGCTTGAAGCTGGAAGCTGGAGGCTGGAACGTCAATTCCGTCTGGTCCGTCAGTTCCGTCTGTCCGTCACGGTGTTGCAACAAGCGACCAGCAACAAGCAACAAGGAACCAGAGACCAGCAACCAGGGATGGGGCGCGGGGCAGGGGGCGGGTCCTTCGACCTCGCTCAGGACTCCGCTCACTTCGTTCGCTACGGGGCGGGGGGCGGGCATTTCTGCGTGAAGATGGAAGGTGGAAGATAGAAGGTGGATGATAGAGGGTGGAAGGTAGAAGATGGAAGGTTGAAGGTAGAAGATGGAGGGTAATAAATAGAAACGATGGAAACCCAGCGGTTCGTTCTATCTTCTACCGTCCACCTTCTAACTTCTACCAATTCAACGATTGCACGACACGTCCCTTGTCCCCTGTCCCATGTCTCATGTCCCAGCCAACGCCTATGAACGACGCCCGCGCCCCGTCCCTTGTTACTTGTTGCTGGAGAAGCGATGGACGAATCCAGCATGATGGGTGACGAACGGCGGGGCATTCTGGTCATCCGATTGGACCGGCTCGGCGACGTCGTCCTCTCGACGCCCGTGCTGCGGGTCCTGCGCCGGGCGAGGCCCGAGTCGCGCCTGGCCGTGATGGTGCGTCCGCCGTGCCGGGACGTGGTCGAGGCCCATCCCGACGTCGATGAGGTCATCCTGTACGACAAAGAAGGCGCGCACCGGAGCGCGGCGGCGACGATCGCGTTCGCGCGGGCCCTGCGCGGCCGCTTCGACGCGGCGCTCGTCTTGCACCCGAGCAACCGGTCGCATTGGATTCCGTGGCTTGCCGGGATCCCGGTCCGCATCGGTTACGACCGGAAATCCGGGTGGCTGCTGACGCACCGGATGCCGCACCGGAAGCAGGAAGGGGAGCGGCACGAGGCCGCGTATACCCTCGAGCTGGTGCGCCCGCTCGGCATCGAGCCCCCGGCGGTCGCCGAGGCGTCCGTGCCCGTGTCGCCGGAGGCGTTCCGGCGGGTCGGCGCCGTCCTGTCGGAGGCCGGCATCGGACCGGAGGTCCGCCCGCTCGCGGTGCATCCGTCGGCCAGCTGCGTCTCCAAGCGCTGGATGCCGGAGCGGTTCGCCGCGGTGGCCGACCGCCTCGCCGGGGACCTGGGCGAGCGGATCGTGCTGGTGGGCGGCAAGCCGGACGCCGTGCACGCGGCGGCCACGGCCTCGGCCATGCGCGCGCCGGCGGTCAATCTGGCGGGGCGGCTCACCGTCGCGGAGCTGATCGCGCTTCTGTCCCGCTGCCGGCTGCTCCTGTCGAACGACTCGGGGCCCGTGCACCTGGCCGCGGCGGTCGGCACGCCGGTCGTCGACATCTTCGGGCGCAACCAGCGCGGACTCTCCCCGCTGCGGTGGGGCCCGTTGGGAGACGGGCACGTCATCCTGCATAAGGAGGTCGGCTGCGTCACGTGCCTCGCCCACAACTGCGACATCGAGTTCAAGTGCCTGACCGAGCTCGGGGTGGATGAGGTGTATCAGGCCTGCGCAGCCGTCCTCGCGCGCCAGACTGCTGCGGGAAGCTAGACGCTGGAGGCTGGAACATGGATGGGGCGCGGGGCGGGTCCTTCGACTTCGCTCAGGACTCCGCTCACTTCGTTCGCTCCGTAAAATGCGGGGACACAATACGTATTTCAGGACCCTCAGCGTGGAAATCTGTATTGTGTCCATGCAGTTCCAACCCCGTTCCGGTGATCCGGATCGAGATTTTGTCCCAGAGGAGCGCGCTGTGGGCCGACACTCCAAGCCTATGATCGGCGCCGTCGCGAACGTGGCGGTTTCTCTTCCTTCAGCACCAGTCGTTCTCACCAGTTGACTATTTAGTATTTATGTGGTAATTAGATAGTAGTTAATTAGTAGTTATCTCTAAAGATTACATGGTATAACTAACTGAAAATGAGTGAGTTGCTAAGCGCATACATGGTTAACTACTACAATAGAGAGGAAGTAGGATATCGACTTCCTCCTGAGGCAACGCTCGACCAGTTCTGGACGAAATTGGTGCAATTCCGCCAGGCAAAGGCCGAGTTCCTACCCTTCAAGGCCCAAGGCGATACACCCTTTTGGTTTGTCCTCACGCCGAAGCTTCAGGAATGGCTGCATCAGGTCGACTCTCGCGGGAAGGACTCTCTCTACAGCGTGGTCAAGGAGGAGATCCAGGCGGAGCTGACCGAGCAGGCGCTGATCGAGGAGGCGATGTTCTCCAGCGTCATTGAGGGGGCTTTCTCGACCATCGCGCGCGCGCGGGAGCTGATCGTTGAAGGCAAGCCGCCGCGGGATACGAGCGACCAGATGGTGGCCAACAACGGCCGCGTGATGCGCTACGTCCTGGAGCAACGGAAAGCCCCTTGCTCCGTGGAACTCATGCACGCGATTCAACGGATGGTGACGGAAAAGACGCTGGAGCGCGACGCAGACGCCGGCCGGTTTCGAGACGGGCCGATCTTCGTCGTGAACCAGCGGAGGGAAACCATCTATACCGCACCCCCTGCGGACACGGTGCCCTCGTCCATGGAAACACTCATCCGATGGATCAATGCGGGAGAAACGCAGCCATTCATCCACCCGATCCTCCGAGCGGCCATCATCCACACGTACCTGGTCTACGTGCACCCCTACGTGGACGGGAATGGGCGGACCGCCAGGGCGTTGTTCTACTGGTATCTGCTCAAGCACCGCTATGAGTTCTTCCGCTACTTCTCGATCTCGTCGATCATTCAGGAGACGCGGCAGCGATACTACAAGGTGCTGAAGGATATGGAGGATCACGAGGCTGACATGACCTACGTGCTCCTCTACATGGCCGAATCAGTCGTGCGCGCCATTGACGTGATCCTCCAGCGGATCACCGAGCGCTATGGGAGGGATCTCGTGTTTGCCAACGTCCGCGAGCGACACATCGTCCTGAACGAGCGGCAGACACGCTTTTTGAAGTTCCTGGCGGTTTCGAGAGAGAAACGGGGCACTATTGCGAAATATCAGAAGGATTTCAAGGTCGTCTACGAGACCGCACGTCGGGATCTTGCGCAGCTGGAAGCCTTTGGGATTCTCACGAAGGGTAAGCAAGGCCACCAGTTTATCTACACGCTCAATCCCGCCTTCCTCACAACGGGAGGGGTGAAGAAATCCGAATAGTCAGGCCAGCGCCTCGATCCGCTTGTGGAGCCCCCCGGACCGAGTCCTAAACGCCATCGGCGGGCTCAGGAAGACCCACGTCTCAGGCTAGGCGACATCCTGAGCGAGCCCCGCAACGCGGGGCGAGTCGAAGGATCGCACCACCATGTGCCGGTGATCCGGACAGGGAGCTCGGCCCCCGCTAGTTCCGGCAGCTTCGGCTGCAACCGACCGCTGGCCCTGTTGACTAATCACTTGACTTATACTTGACTCACTGGGACAGCTCTTGACGGTGGATGGAATTCCCAGTATACTTGATGCAAGGAATAACGGAAAGGAGGACCGTATGACACAATTGGTGACGGCTCCGCTGAGCACCAAGGGGCAGATGACGCTGCCGAAAGCTGTCCGGAAGGCGCTGAATCTGACCGCCGCTGGCAGCACCATCGGGTTCCTAATTGATGACGAGGCGCACGTCGCCCTGATCACAAAAATGGAGCTCGTCCCGGCGCACGAGAGCTTTTCGAAGACCAATCTTCGGAAATTGGCCAAGTTGACGAAGGAGCCTGGCGGCAAGACGTTTCCCTCCATGGGAGGGCTCCTGCGGGATTTGAAACATCGGTGATGCGGTATTTCCATACCGCCGTTTTCAAGCGGGCCTACCAAGCACTCGACCCGTCACGCCAGCGCCGCGTAGATCGCGCGCTGCAGCAGCTCGAGGTGCTCTACGATGAGCGCCAGCGCCCCTTCGGCATCGGCTTGAAATCCCTCAAACCCGGGATCTGGGAAATCCGAGCCGGACTGGGAGATCGCATCTTGTTTCGCCGTAGGGGCGACATCGTGGAGCTGCTGATCGTGGGCAACCATGACGAAATCGCTCGCCTCCTGAGGCAGCTCTAGCAAGTGCCAGCCGTCTCAGGAACAGGCAGCGGCGAGAGAAGTGACCAGGGCAGCACCTCGATCCGCTTGTGGTTCCACCGCCCGGTGGCTATTCTGATGCGGATTGTGGATGCGGAATGTGGACGGGACGCGTCGGTGAAACGGAAGGGAGGTGGAGATGCGCGAGATCGAAACGCAATTGAAAGCCCGGTACGGGTGGGACGCAGTCATCGGGCGGCTGGGCGAGCTATGGCTGGTGCACCTGGATCAGCCCAGCCAGGATGAAATCAGGGAGCGCATTGAGGAAGCGCGGCAGGATTTCTTCGACGATCCTGAGGACTGTCCGTGTTGCGAGATGATACGGCCCCAGGCGGGGGACATCCTGGTGTTCGATGGCCCGATGTGCCAAATCGAGCGCGCCCCCTGGAGGAAGCAGATTCCCGATCAGAACTGACCGTGCTCTTTCCCCTGGTCCCTTGTCTCTTGTCCCTTGTCGCTTGTCGCTTGTCGCTCGTCTCTTGTCGCTTGTTGCTTGTTGCTTGTCTCTCGTCGCTTGTTGCTTGTTGCTTGTCGCTTGTTGCTGGTCGCTTGTCGCTTGTTGCTGGTCGCTGGTTGCTCTCCTGAAATTGACAGCGGCAAGACGCTCTGCTAAAATCTGAACGTGCCGACGCTGGATTTCACGAAACTCAAGACCTACCCGGCCAGCTCCCGAACAAGCAAGGTTCGCTTCGACAGCTTTGCGAAACCCTGCCGCCGCGGGGGGACCTTCCGTCAGTTTCTCGATTCGCTTCCGAACATCCTCGCCGTCAAAGAGTTCCGCGCCGTGGCGGAGGCCATCATCGCGGCCCGCCGCGCGCACAAGCCCGTCCTGTGGATGTGCGGCGCGCACGTGCTGAAGGTCGGGCTGAATCCGATCCTCATCGACCTCGTGCGCCGGCGGGTCGTGACGGCCGTCGCGCTCAACGGCGCGGGGATCATCCACGATTTCGAGCTGGCGTTCATGGGCGCCACGTCCGAGGACGTGGCGTCGGCGCTGGCGGACGGGTCGTTCGGCATGGCGGAGGAGACGCACGCGACCATCAATGGGGCGATCCGCCGCGGCGCCCGCCGCGGCTGGGGCGTGGGCCGCTCGGTCGGCGAGATGATCAGCCGGAGCCGCCTGCCGTACCGCCGCCTCAGCCTGCTCGCGGCCTGCCACGAGCGGCGCGTTCCCGTGACGGTGCACGTCGCCATCGGGACCGATATCATCCACCAGCAGTCGACCGCCGACGGCGCCGCGATCGGCCGCGCGTCGCTGGCGGACTTCCGCACGCTCGTGAGCGTCGTGTCCGGGCTCGGTGGCGGCGGGGTCGTCGGAAACTTCGGCTCGGCCGTGATCCTGCCGGAGGTGTTCCTGAAAGCCGTCTCGGTGGCGCGCAACCTGGGCGCGGCGGTGCGCGACTTCACCGCGTTCGATTTCGACATGGTGCGGCACTACCGCCCCTCCGAGAACGTGCTGAAGCGCCCGACGCTGCTTGGGGGGCGGGCGGTGCAGCTCACCGGCCACCACGAGCTGATGATCCCGCTCTTGGCGCGCGCGGTCGTGGAGGCGCTGTGAGGCCCTGATGAGCTCCTCGCTGCTTCGGGTCATTGACCGGTTCCCGAAATCCCGTATCCTGGTGCTCGGCGATCTGATGCTGGATGAGTTCATCTGGGGCAGGGTCAGCCGGATCAGCCCCGAGGCGCCGGTGCCGGTGGTGTGGGTGCAGTCCGAGTCCG
This sequence comes from bacterium, assembly GCA_036396895.1. Taxonomy (GTDB): domain Bacteria; phylum Omnitrophota; class Gorgyraeia; order Aquiviventales; family Aquiviventaceae; genus DASWKB01. The sequence goes on from DASWKB010000057.1 coordinate 25,636, forward strand.
TGATGCCCGGCGGCGCGGCGAACGTCGCGAATAACCTGCGCAGCTTGGGGGCCGAGGTCACGCTCATCGGCGTGGCCGGGCGGGACCGGTTCGGGGACGTGCTGCTGGGCGAGCTCTCGGACCGGGGCATCGACGCCTCGGGCGTGCTGCGGGCGGAGCGCCCGACGATCGTGAAGACCCGCGTCATCGCGCACCACCAGCAGGTCGTGCGCGTCGACCGGGAGCAGCCCGGGCCGCTTTCCGCCGCGGAGGTGAAGCGCCTCGTGAGGGCGGTGGAGGAGCGGCTGCGCGAGGCGGACGCGCTCATCATCGAGGACTACGGCAAGGGCCTCGTGACGCGCCGGCTGCTCTCAGCGGTCATTCCGCGGGCGCGCCGCGCCGGCGTCATCATCACCGTGGATCCAAAGGAAGACCATTTCGAACTGTACCGGGGCGTGTCCGCGCTGACGCCCAACCGGGCCGAGGCGGCGCTGGCCGTGGGCCGGGAGCTGGCGGATCGCCGGGCGCTCGAACGGGCCGGGGCCGAATTGGTCCGGCGGCTCCGGTGCGAGGCCGTGCTGATCACGCTGGGCGAGGACGGGATGGAGCTGTTCGAGCGCTCCGGGAGGCGGACGATGATCCCCACCGTCGCTCAGGAAGTGTTCGACGTCGCCGGCGCGGGAGACACCGTGATCGCCGCGTTCACGCTCGCCCTGGCGGCCGGCGCCGGTCCGCGGGACGCCGCGCGGCTGTCCAATTACGCCGCGGGCATCGTCGTCGGTAAGCTGGGCGTGGCTTGCTGTTCCCCCGGGGAGCTGCGCGCCCTGCTGCGCGCGACTGGGCGACGGAGGCGCTGATGGCGGTGCTGGCGGTGATTCCGGCGCGGTACGGCTCGAGGAGATTCCCCGGTAAGCCCCTGGCCGACATCGCGGGTAAGCCGATGATCCGGCACGTGTACGAGCGGACGAAGTCCGCGGAGCGGGTCGATGAGGTCGTCGTCGCGACCGACGACCCGCGCATCGTGGAGGCGGTCGAGCGCTTCGGCGGGACGGCGGTGCTCACGAGCCCCGCGGCGGCGAGCGGGACCGATCGCGTGGCGGAGGCGGCGCGGAGCCGGGAGGCCGAGGTCATCATCAACGTGCAAGGCGATGAGCCGCTGGTTGACCCCTCGATGGTGGAGGCGCTTGCGGCGTACCTGCTCGCGCACCCCGCGGTGCCGATGGCGTCGCTGATGACGCCCCTGGCGAGCGACGACGCGCTGGCGAACCCGAACGTCGTGAAGGTCGTCGTGGACCGCGACGGCTTCGCGCTGTATTTCTCGCGCTCGCCGATTCCTTATGTCAGGGGCGCGGGGCAGGGGGCGGGGGGCGGGCGAGCCTCGTCAACTTCGGACACAGCGCCTGGCCGTTCCGCGTCCCTCGCCCCGCGCCCCTCGCCCCGCGTGTGGAAGCACCTGGGCTTGTACGGCTACCAGCGGCACTTCCTCTTCCAGTTCGCGCATCTGGAGCCGACGCCGCTGGCGGAGGCGGAGCAGCTGGAGCAGCTGCGCGCGCTCGAGCACGGGTTTCGCATCAAGCTCCTGGAAACCGCGCACGACACGATCGGCGTGGACACCCCCGAGGACGCGCGGCGGGTCGAACAGCGGCTGTACGCCACCGGCGCCGCGCGCGCCGGCAAGTGATTGCATGCAGACCGGCGACGTCTCGCCGGCAGATGCCGGCGGACGCGCCGGCGGGTGATAGCAAACAGACCGGCGACGCCTCGCCGGCAGATGCCGGCGGACGCGCCGGCGGGTGATTGCAGACAGTCCGCGACGGATGAGGCATTCATGGCCAAATACATCTTCGTGACAGGCGGCGTCGTCTCGAGCCTCGGCAAGGGGATCGCCAGCGCCTCGATCGGGCTCCTGCTGAAGGCGCGGGGGCTGCGCGTGACGCTGATGAAGCTCGACCCGTACATCAACGTGGATCCCGGGACGATGAGCCCCTACCAGCACGGCGAAGTGTACGTCACGGAGGATGGCGCCGAGACCGACCTGGACCTGGGGCACTACGAGCGGTTCACGGGCCAGACGATGACGAAGGCGAACAACGTGACCGCGGGCCGGATCTATTTTTCCGTCATCGAGAAGGAGCGGCGCGGGGATTACCTGGGCGGCACGGTGCAGGTCGTGCCGCACGTGACCGATGAGATCAAGCGCGCGATGCGCGAAGTCGCCAAGCGGGACGAGGTGGACGTCGTCATCATCGAGGTCGGCGGGACGGTCGGGGACATCGAGGGGCTGCCGTTCCTGGAAGCGATCCGCCAGCTGCGCAACGAGCTGGGACGCAACAACGCGCTCAACATCCACCTCACGCTGGTGCCGTACATCCGGGCGGCCGATGAGCTCAAGACCAAGCCCACGCAGCATTCGGTCGGCAAGCTGCGGGAAATCGGCATCCAGGCGGACGTGCTGCTGTGCCGGACGGAGCGCCCGTTCTCGGACACGGTGCGGGGCAAGATCGCCCAGTTCTGCAACGTGGAGCCGGACGCGGTCATCCAGGCGCTGGACGTGCGGGACGTCTACGAGGTGCCGCTGATGCTGCGCGGCCAGGGGCTTGACGACACGGTGCTGCGCATGCTGGATTTGTCCTGCCCGCCGGACGACCTCGCCGAGTGGCGGGCGGACGTCGTGGGGCGCGCGCTGCACCCCGCGCGGTCCGTGCGCATCGCGGTCGTCGGCAAGTACATCCAGCTGCAGGACGCGTACAAGTCGATCTATGAAGCGCTGCGGCACGGCGGGCTCGCGCACGACGCCGAGGTCGTCATCAAGCGCGTGGACTCCGAGCTGCTGTCCCAGCAGGACCCCCACGAGGTGCTGCACGACGTGCAGGGCGTGCTGATTCCGGGGGGGTTCGGGCACCGCGGCATCAAGGGCAAGCTCGAGGCCATCCGGTACGCGCGGCAGCGGCAGCTGCCGTTTCTCGGCATCTGCCTCGGGATGCAGTGCGCGGTGATCGAGTTCGCCCGGAACGTCTGCGGACTGGAGGGCGCCAACTCCACGGAGTTCGACCCCGCGACGCCGCACCCGGTGGTCTCGCTGCTGGCGGAGCAGCGCGGCGTGACCGCGATGGGCGCCACCATGCGCCTCGGCGCGTCACGCTGCCGCCTGCGCGAAGGCACCAAAGCCCGGGCGTGCTACGGCACGTCCGAGATCCACGAGCGGCACCGCCACCGGTACGAGGTGAACAACCACTACCGGGAGCAGTTCACGCGCGCGGGGCTGGTCGTGTCCGGCACGTACGAGCCCGGCGATCTGGTCGAGCTGATCGAGCTGACGGATCACCCGTGGTTCATCGCCTCCCAGTTCCATCCCGAATTCAAGTCGCGGCCCGGCGTTCCGCACCCCCTCTTTCACGGATTCGTCGGCGCGTGCCTCGCGCAGCAGCCCGGCGGCGCGCCCCGCCGGGCGCGCTCCGCGGCTGGACGCTCCGAGGCAAACGCGACGCGGGCCCGGAACCCGAAACGGCGCCCGGCGGCCACGCGCGGGGGATCGCGCCGGCGCGCCGCCACAGGCGTCGACGCGAAGCGCGCCGCCAAAGGCGTCGACGCGAGGCGCGCCGCAACACGACGCGCCGGCGTCTCGCCGCCCAAGGACGGCGGACACCCCGGAGGCACGCGGGTCACGTGAGCGCGGCGCGCGAGGCGTCCTCAACGCCGTCCCCGGTCAGCGTCGGCCGGATCCGGATCGGGCCGGGCGAGCCGCTGGTCCTGATCGCGGGCCCAGACGTCATCGAGAGCGAAGCCCACCTGCGCTCGCACGCGGAGCGGATCGCGGCCATGTGCGCCAAGGCCGGCGTGTCGTACATCCTCAAGTGCAGCTACGACAAGGCCAACCGCACGTCGGGCTCGTCCTATCGCGGCCCCGGCCTCGCGGAGGGGCTCAAGATCCTCGCGGGCGTCCGCAAGGCGCTCGGCATCCCCGTGCTCACGGACGTGCATTGCCGCGAGGAGGTGACCCCGGCGGCGGAGGCGGTGGACGTCCTGCAGATCCCCGCCTTCCTGTGCCGCCAAACGGATTTCGTGACGGCCGTCGCGCGCACCGGCAAGCCCGTGAACATCAAGAAAGGCCAATTTCTGGCGCCGTGGGACATGCGCCACGTCGTGGAGAAGGCCCGCGCGGCCGGCGGACGGTCCGTGCTGCTGACCGAGCGCGGCGCGAGCTTCGGCTACAACACGC
>DASWKB010000058.1:0-29259 GCA_036396895.1 bacterium
CGCAGTTCATTCAGGCGCCGTGCTGGCTCCGGGCGCGCGCGGCGGTGCGTCCCCATTGCCCGGAGGGCGAGCGGTTCTGCGGCGTACCGGTCTGGAAGCTTCCGGTCGAACAGTACAGCCGGGTCATTTAGGCGATGACGCGGCCCGGTTCGTCGGAGCGCGCCAACGTGCCCCCGGATATCCGGGAGCGCGGCGCGCCCGTGCGGGGTGAGCCGCAGACGAGCGCGCGCCGCTTGTTCGTGCAGCTCCAGGTCTTCACCGGCTGCCGCGACGCGGCGCCGCTCGGAGCCGCGCTGGCGGCCGGAGGCGCGGAGGGCGCCGTGTATCTCGACCTGCACGACCCGCGTGGGGTCGGAATCGTCTTGCTGCACGAGGATCCGGCCTGGTTTGTGACGGAGGGCCGGCGGCTGCTGGACTCCGACCCGTTCGCCGGCCTGTCGCGCCGGACGGACTACGCGATGTTCGGGCGCACCTACGCGACGGGGCACGAAGCGGACCTGGAGGACTGGCTGCTGGCCAAACCGCGCCGAAGCGTCTTGAACCCGTCCTGGCCCTGGGCGGTGTGGTATCCCCTGCGGCGAAAGAGCGAATTCGCGCTCGTGAGCCCGGAGGAGCAGAGCCGCATCCTGGCCGAGCACGCGCGCATGGGCATGGCCTACGGCCGGGCCGGCTACGCCGCGGATATCCGGCTCGCCTGCCACGGGCTCGACGCCAGAGACAATGAGTTCGTGCTCGGGCTGGTGGGTCCGGAGCTCGCGCCGCTGTCGCTGCTGGTTCAGGACATGCGCAAGTCCCAGCAGACGGCGAAGTACATCTCAACGATGGGACCGTTCTTCGTGGGCAGGGCGGTGTGGCAGAGTCCGGCCCCGCCGGCCCGCCCATGACGGATGCCGCGGCGGCCTCCGTGCGCGAAGGCGCCGTGGAATTCACCAGCGGGCGGATCGCGGTGCCGGCGGTATTCGCGCGTCCGGAGCCGGCGCCGGGGCGACCCGCGCCCGGGATGCTCGTGCTGCACTCCTGGTGGGGGCTGAACGAGCATGTGCGGGACATCGCCAGGCGCTTCGCGCAGGCGGGCTTCGCGGCGTTCGCGCCGGATCTCTACGCAAGCTCGGGAGGCCGGGCGACCACGGAGCCGGCCGAAGCGGCACGGCTGATGGAGGCGCTGTCGGCGCAAACGGTCCTGCGGGATCTCAACGCCGCGCTGCGGTGCTTCAAGGCCCAGCCGGACGTGGACCATCGCCGGGTGGCGGTGGCGGGCTTCTCGATGGGCGGGACGTTCGCGCTGACGCTGGCCTGCCACAATTCCGATCTCAAGGCGGCGGTCGTGTTCTACGGAAAAGTGCCGCCCGTCGAATCGCTCGAGTACCTGCTGTGTCCCGTCCTCTTTCACCGGGGCGAGCAGGACGACTGGGTCACCCAGGCCGAGGCCGACCGGGTCCGCGACGGCCTGGCCAAGTTCGGCAAGACCGGCGAGGTGGCGGTCTATCCGGATGCCGGGCACGGGTTCTTCGACGACACGCGCCCGGACACCTACCGCGCGGAGGCGGCCAAGCAGGCGTGGGCGCGCACGCTGCGCTTCCTGGCGGTGCGGGTGAGGTGAGCATGGATGCGCAGGTGAAGAAGACGGTGCTTCGCAAGATTCCGCACGGCCTGTTCGTGGTGGGCGTCCGCCACGACGGCCGCGTCAACGCGTTCACGGCGACGTGGGTGACGCAGGCGTCGTTCACGCCGCCGCGGGTGGTGCTGGGGGTGCGCAAGGACTCCGGGTCCTTCGAGATGATCAAAGCCAGCCGGGTCTTCACGGTCAACGTGCTGGGCAAGGACCAGCGGGCGCTGGCGGAGCGCTTCGTCAAACCCGCGCGCGTCGCGGGCGACAAGCTCGAGGGAGTGCCGTCGCGGCCCGGACGGACCGGCGCGCCGATCCTGGAGGACGCCATCGGGCATTTCGAATGCGAGGTCCGTGAAATCGCCAACGAGGACGGCGACCACGCGGTGGTGATCGGCGAGGTGGTGGACGCCGGCTTGCGGGAAGACGCGGCCGCGCTGACGCTGGCGGATACCGGATGGCACTACGGCGGGTGATCCCGTCCGTCTTGGCGTTCCTGCTCGTCTTTGCGGTGTTGGCTCCCGACGCCCACGCGAACATCTTCCGGGGTCTGGGGTACCTCATCGCCGGCATCCTGCAGCTGCCCGTCTCCACGCTGGCGGGCACGCTCGGCGGCCCGCCCGTCATCGGCACGGTGGCCGGCGCGCTGGGCGGGGCCGTGCGGGGGGTCGGGCTCATCGGCCGCGGGGCATTCGAGATCGCGGGGGACGCGGTCGGGCTCGCGATGCGGTACGGCCCGCTGGTGCCGCTGTTCCTCTGACGGTCCATGAGGACGGAGCCGCACGTTCGCGCGTACGCGCGCTTCATCAAGCTTGAGCACACGCTCTTTTCGCTTCCGCTGATCTTTGCCGGCGCGGTCCTGGCGCGTCGCGGGTGGCCGCTCCCGGCGCTGGCCGCGCTCATCCTGGCCGCGGCCGCGGGCGGCCGCGTGCTGGCGATGGGGTTGAACCGGATCATCGACGCCGACATCGACCGGCGCAATCCCAGGACGCAGTCGCGCGAGCTGCCTCAAGGGCGCATTCGCCCGGTTGAAGCGTGGGGAATTGTCGCCGCAGCCGGGGCCGTGTATGCCCTGAGCGCGTGGGCCATCGCCCCGGTGTGCCTGTGGCTCTCGCCCGTTCCGGTGGTCCTCTTCGCCGTCTATCCGTACCTGAAGCGCGTGACGGCGCTGGCGCACCTGGGGCTGGGGCTGGCGTGGTCGATGGCTCCCTTGGGCGGATGGCTCGCCGGAGCCCAATCGCTTGCGGGCATCGGAGAAGCGGCGTGGCTGTGGGCGTTCTCCGTGTGCTGGCTGACCGGGTTCGACATCATCTACGCCACGATGGATGAGGCATTCGACCGGGCGGCCGGGCTGCATTCGCTCCCGGCGCGGCTGGGGAGCCGGCGGGCGCTCCTGGCGGCCGCCGCGGTGCATGCCGCGGCCTTCGGTTGCCTGATCATGCTCCGGCGAACGGCGCTCGCGGCCACGCCGGGGACGCTGGCATGCCTGGCGCTGGCGGGTGCGGTGTTTCTCTGGCAGCATGCGGTCGCGGGCCGGAAGCCCGCGTTCGCGTTCTTCGAGCTCAGCGCGGCGCAGGGACTCGTGATCCTCGGCCTCGTCGCCTCCGGCGTGTAGCACCAACCGCGCCGCGTAACGCGAAACGCGTAACGCGTAACGTGGCGGAGAGAGAACCGAGAGGCTGGAGACTGGAACAATCGGTTAGCAACAGCTCCTGTTCCAGCTTCTAGCTTCCAGCGTCTAGCTTCAGACCTGCTCAACAGAGTGTTTCGGGTCTGGTTGCTACATAAGGAGGGTTGAGGATGAGAACGGTGATCGGCATCACGGGCGCCTCGGGCGCGATCTTCGGCGTCGAGTTCGTGCGCCGCTGTCCCGGTGAGAAATATCTCATCCTGACGCGCTGGGGGCGCTATGTCCTCAAGGAAGAGACCGGGCTCACGGAGCCGCATCTGGCGGAGCACGTGAAGCACCGGTTTTCCGATGAGGATCTGGCGGCGCCGTTCGCGTCGGGCTCGACGCCGTTCGACGCGCTGGTGATTTTGCCGTGCTCGGTCTCCACCATGGCGAAGATCGCCTGCGGGCTGGGGGACACCCTGCTCACCCGCGCGGCCCAGGTGGCCCTCAAGGAGCGGCGCACGCTCATCATCGGGCTCCGCGAAACCCCCCTGTCCACGATCGCGCTCGAGCAGGCCCACCGGCTGTCGCTCGCCGGCGCCGTCATCATGCCCGTGGCCCCGCCGTTCTACCACGCGCCCAAGACGCTGGATGAGATGGTCGGGCAGTTCGTCGAGAAGGTGCTGGGCGTCCTCGGCGTGAGCACGGCGCCCGCGTGGAGAGCGGAAGCCCTCGAGTGAGCACCGGAGTGGCGCGCGAGATGCGGAATTCCGCATTTGGCACTATATGCACATGAGTGACTTACAGACATTCCTTTCACTGTTGGAACGCGAAGGCCAGCTCGCGCGCGTGGGGGTCGAGGTCGACCCGCGCCTCGAGATCACGGAGATCACCGGGCGCGTCGTGGAGGAAGCGGGCCCCGCGCTCCTGTTCGAGCGGGTACAGGGATCGCCGTATCCGCTGGCGATCAATATCCTCGGCCATGAACGCCGGATCGAGCTTGCGCTCGGCCGGCATCCGCAACAGGTGGGGGATGAGCTCTCGCGCCTGATCGAAGCGGCGGCGCCTCCCCGGCCGAAGCGGCTCCTGGATGAGTGGCGGACGCTCGGGAGGGTGCTGGCCGCGTCGCCCCGGCGGGTTCGCCGCGCGGCGTCCCAGGAGGTCGTGGAGCCGCCGGACCTCACCCGGCTGCCGGTGATGACGTGCTGGCCCGGAGACGCCGGGCCGTTCCTCACTTGCGGCATGGTGCTGACCCACGATCCGGACACGGACGCGCGGAATCTCGGCATTTACCGGATGCAGATCGTGGGGCCCGACCGGGTGCTGATGCACTGGCAGATCCAGAAGGGCGGGGGCTTCCATTACTGGAAGGCGGAGCGGCAGGGCAAGGCGCTCTCGGTCGCCGTGCTGATCGGGTCGGACCCGATCCTGTATCTGGCCTCCGTGGCGCCGCTTCCGGAAGGGATCGACGAACTGGCGTTCGCCGGATTCCTGGCGGGGCGGCGCGTTCCGCTCGTGATGGGCAAAAGCGGCACGACGGTCGTGCCGGCCGAAGCGGAAATCGTCCTCGAAGGCATCGTGCCCCCCGATGAGCGGATGTCCGAAGGGCCCTTCGGCGATCATTTCGGGCATTACTCGCATCCGAAGCCGTGCCCCGTCCTGTGGATCGAGCACATGACCCGGCGCCGGAACCCCGTGTACCTCTCGGCCGTGGTCGGCAAGCCCCCGCACGAGGACCGTTATATCGGAAACGCCGTGCAGGAGATGATGCTGCCGATGATCCGCATGCTGCATCCGGAACTGCGCGATCTGTGGGCTTATTACGAGGCGGGATTCCACAGCCTCGCGGTCGCCTCGGTCACGCAGCGTTACGCAAAGGAAGGGATGAAGACGGCCCTCGGCCTCCTGGGCACCGGGCAAATGGCGCTGACCAAATGCCTCATCCTGGTGGACGATGATGTGAACGCCAGGGACTTCGGAGCCGTCCTCGGCGCGTTGCGCGAACACTTCGCGCCGGCGGAGGACTTTCTCTTGCTTCCCGGAGTGCCTTTTGATACGCTTGATTTCACCAGTTTCACCCTGAACGTCGGCAGTAAAATGGTGCTCGATGCCACGCGCCGAGTCCCGGGGGACCAGCCGGAGGCGCCTGTCGCACGTCTTGACGCGGCCGCGATTGAATCGGCTCTCCGCCGGCTTCATCCCGGAATCCGCGGCGCGCGGCTGCTCGGCGGCGCGCTCTTGGCGGTCCAGGCGGAAGGAGCGGGGCGGGAGGTGCTGGAGCGGCTCGTCGGCGCGAAGGAGACCGAGCGCGTTCCGATCGTGGCGGTCGTCAGCGGCGACGTGGCGCTGGAGGATCGCGAAAGCCTGCTGTGGGGAATCTTTACCCGGTTCGACCCCGCCAGGGACGTGTTGTTCAGCCGGATGGAGGCGCGCGGCGCCTGGCCCGTCTACCGCGGATGCCTGGGGATCGACGCGACGTTCAAGCCGGGCTATCCCGATCCCATCACGATGGATCCGGCCGTCGCCGCTCAAGTCGAGGCCCGATGGCGGCAGTACTGGCGCGCCTGACCCTGGCCGGGCTGGCCGCCGTGTGGGCGGCCGCGGCGTTCCCGCCGCACGCGCATGGCGCGGGCCCCATCACCGAGCACGAAGCGTGGGCCTTCCACAAGGACTACGGCTTCGCCTCGCAACGATGCGACGTCGCCTGGCACCGGGCCCATGTGCGTTCCGATGCCGTGTTCGTGTACGCGGTCCGAGGCGGCAAGGATCTCATGCTCACGCGGGACGACGCGCTCGGGTTGTTCGAGAAGGCCTGCCGGCAGAACTACACGATCGAAAGCCACGAGAAGTGGGCGCTGACGTACGTGGTCCGTCCGGAGCGCACCCTGGTCCACGCGCGATGGGTCGGCGGCACCTTCGCCCAGACGCAGGATTTTTTCGTGCGGCGGATTCTGCGGCGCCTTGACGCGGCATTGTCGCAGGTCGATGCGCTGGAATCCCAGATCGTCCTGACGCGCGCGCCCAACGGCCAGGTCCAGCTGTTCATGCGGCACGTCACGTTTGACATGGAGCCATGAGCGACACACTCGATCGGGTGGAGCAGAAACTCTCCCGCGCGGAACGGCTGAGTCGAGAGGACGCCGTGGCGATGTTCGCCGCGCGGGACGTGGTCCGGCTCGGCCGGCTCGCCGACGGCGTGAAGCGCGCGCGCTGGGGCGACCGGGCGCATTTCGTGATCAACCGGCAGATCAATCCGACGAACATCTGCGTGCTCGCCTGCCGGTTCTGCGACTTCGCGACGAAGCGGGGCCGGTCCGGCGCGTACGAGATGACGATCCAGGACGTCCTCGAGCGCTGCAGCGAGGAGCTTCGCGAGGTCCACATCGTCGGCGGGCTGCACCCGGACTGGACGTGGGACTATTACCTGGATCTGCACCGGGCGATTCGGGACGCCTACCCTCACATCCAGACCAAGGCGTGGACCGCGGTCGAGATCGACTATTTTTCCAAAAAGTTCCGCCTCAGCGTGGAGGAGGTGCTCAGGCAGCTGCGCGAGGCGGGGCTTGCGGCGCTGCCCGGAGGCGGAGCCGAGGTCTTCTCCGAACGGGTCAGGAAGGCGCTGTATCCGTTCAAGATCGGCGCCCCGCGCTGGCTGGACATCCACCGCACGGCGCATCGCCTCGGCATCCCGACCAACGCGACGTTGCTCTACGGCCACATGGAAACCCACGAGGAGCGCGTCGAGCATCTGCTCAGGCTGCGCGACCTTCAGGATGAGAGCGGCGGATTCATGAGCTTCATTCCCCTGGCGTACCAGCCCGGACGGACGCAGGTCGTCAGCCGCCTGCCGTCGGCCATCGAGGACCTGAAGACCGTGGCGATATCGCGTCTCCTGCTGGACAATGTGCCGCACATCAAGGCGTACTGGGTGACGCTCGGAGAGGAGCTCGCGTCGGTCGCGCTCCATTTCGGGGCCGATGACATCGACGGCACGATCGGGGAGGAGCGGATCATGCACGCCGCGGAGGCGAGCTCGCCGGAGAGCCTGACCCGGGACCGCCTGATTTCGCTCATCGCCGCCTCGGGCTGCGCGCCCGTCGAGCGCGATGCCCTCTACAACACCGTGTGCGTCTACGACGACCATGCGCATCGCGAAACTGCCGTATCTTAACTGCGTGCCGTTCTACGCGAGTCTGGCGCTGCCGCCGGGGCGCGGCATCACGCTGGTGGACTGCGTCCCAAGGGAAGCCGCGGCGAAGCTCTCGGCGGGCGAGCTCGACGCGGGGCCCGTGCCGCTGGCGGATTTCCTGCGCCAGCGCGACGGTCTCGACCGGCTCGGCCGGCTGGGCATCGCGGTGCGCGGCCAGGTGAAGAGCGCCATGCTGTTCTCGAAGCTCCCCATCCGCCAGCTCGACGGCCGCGTCGTCGCGGTGACGGAGCAGTCCTCGATGACCGCCTGCCTGCTGCGCCTCCTGCTTGAGCGGCGCTACGGGATCCGGCCGGCCGAGTACGTGCGCGCGGATGAGGCCGGCGCGGACGCGCAGCTGCTGATCGGCGACGACGCGCTGCGCCTGGGCGAGCGCAATACGCGCTACCCGTACGAAATCGACATCGGCATGGAATGGTGGCTCTGGCAGCACGCGCCCTGCGTGTTCGCCGTCTGGGCCGTGAAGCGCGGCGCGGCCGTTGACGACAAGCGCGGTCTTGAGGCCGCCTTGGCGAAGGCGCTCGCCGGCAATCTCGGGCGTCTCGATGCGCTCGCGCGGGAGCACGCCCCTCCCCGCGGTCTCACCCCCGATCGGGCGCAGGCCTACCTGGCCGCGTTCGTCTACCGCTTCGGCGCGGATGAGGAGCGCTCGATCGACCGGTTCGCGGAGCTGGCGGACGCCACGGGCGTGTTGATAGCCGAGGCGCGCGCGGGAGCAGCCGTTATTGCATGAACCACGACACCGAGTCACATCGCCGTTCGTCTGATCCGTCCGTTCCGTCGACACTCGGGGCGCGGGGCGGGTCCTTCGACTTCGCTCAGGACTCCGCTCACTTCGTTCGCTCCGGGGCACGGCGTGGGGGGACTGGGGAGCGAGTGCAAAATTCGGAATTCGGAATGACTCGTGTGCCATACCTGGAGAGCAGGCTTGTCCCATGGCGCAACATGACGTGTGTGCATGAGTGCAGTGCCTTCGGTGTTGACGTGTCCATCGTGGCACAAACGAGGCCCTGCACAAGATGCACAGACGTCGTCTTCCGTTGCGGCACACACGTCAAGTGTCGTCGTGGCACAAGACCTGAACGTGTCACGTGTCACTTGTGACCTGTCACGCTTTTCTCCGGTTCGGCGATGGACTATGGACTGTGGACTATGGACGACGTCTGTGGATGGTGGTCTGTGGACTGTGGACTTCGTCGGTGGCCGATTGCCGAGTGGCATGCCCCATGCCCCGTGCCCCTTGCCCCCGCGTTGACGGCCAGGACGGAATAGACGGACTTGACGGAAGGGACGGCGTGACGTCTCCGGGAGATCGGTAGGAACGATGAGCGTGCCGTGCGTTGAGGCGATCGAGGAACGCGTGCTCTCCGGGGCGCGTCTGGGACGCGAGGAGGGCCTGTGGCTCTGGCGGCAGGGGGATCTCCTGGAGCTGGCGCGCCTGGCGAACCTGGTCCGGTTCAGGATCAATCCTGAGCCGGTCGTGACGTTCGTGATCGACTCCAATCCGAACTACACGAACGTCTGCGTGACCGACTGCGTCTTCTGCGCGTTCTACCGCAAGCCCGGCCAGGCGGGCGGCTACACGCTCACGCTCGAGCAGGTGATGGAAAAAGTGCGCTGGGCCGTCGAGCAGGGCGCCACCACGATCCTCCTGCAGGGCGGGCACAATCCGGAGCTGCCGCTGGACTATTATGTGTCGCTGGTCCGGGAGACGACACGGCGGTTTCCCCACGTCACCCCTCATTTCTTCACGGCGTCCGAGGTGACGTCGATGGCGCAGACCGCCGGCCTTGCAGTCCGCGAGGTCCTCGCGCGCCTCAAGGATGCCGGCCAGACCACGCTGCCGGGCGGGGGCGCCGAGATCCTGTCCGACCGGATCCGGAGGCGGCTTGCGCCGAAAAAGGGGGGCGCCGACGCATGGCTCTCGGTCCACCGCGAGGCGCATAATCTGGGCTTCACCTCGACGGCGACGATGATGTTCGGCCACATCGAAGAGGATGACGACATCCTGGACCATCTCGAGCTCGTCCGCGCGCTCCAGGATGAGACCGGGGGGTTCACCGCGTTCATTCCCTGGAGCTTCAAGCCCGGCAACACGCCATTGATCAAGCACATCCGCCAGCACGCCGGCCCGACCCAGTACCTGAGGATGCTGGCGGTGTCCCGGCTGTTCCTGGACAACGTGCCGCACATCCAGGCTTCCTGGTTTTCGGAAGGGAAGAAGACCGGGCAAATCGCGCTGCACTTCGGCGCGGACGATTTCGGAGGCACGCTGTTCGAAGAGAACGTGCACGCGGCCGCGGCGTTCATCAACCGCTCCAGCCCCGAGGAAGTCGTCCGGCTCATCGAGGAGGCGGGCTTCCGCGCCGCGCAGCGTACGACGGGCTACGGGATCCTGCGCGTGTTCGAGCCGGTGGCGGCATGACGGCGGCGCTCGATTGGCCCGGGATCGCCGCCCGTTCACTGCGGGGCGAAGGGGTGACCCGGGAGGAAGCCCTCGCCATCCTCCGGCTGCCCGATCCCGCGGTCCTGGAGGCGCTGATGGCCGCCTACGAAGTGCGCCGGGCGCATTTCGGCAATCGCGTGAAAATCTGCGTGCTCCAGAACGCGCGCAGCGGCCTCTGTCCCGAAGATTGCCACTACTGTTCGCAGTCGCGCGTGTCCAAGGCCGACATCGACAAGTACGGGCTCCTGTCCGCCGATACGCTCCTTCAAGGGGCCCGCCGCGCCGAGGAGGCGGGCGCGGTGCGCTACTGCATGGTGACCAGCGGACGCGGTCCGACCGATGCCGACATCGACCGGCTCTGCGAGGTCGCCCGGGCCATCAGCGCGCGGCATCGCCTGGAGCTGTGCGTTTCGCTGGGCATCATGACGGAGGCGCAGGCGCGACGGCTCAAGGACGCCGGAATCGGATGGGTGAATCACAACCTCAACACCAGCGAGCGCTACCATCCCGAAATCTGCACGACGCACTCGTACGAGGACCGCGTCCGGACCGTCGAGAACGTCCGGCGGGCCGGCCTGGCGACCTGCAGCGGCGGCATCATCGGGATGGGAGAAACGGACGAGGACATCGTCGAGCTGGCCTTCGCGGTCCGAAGGATGCGCATGGACTCCATCCCGATCAACTTCCTGCATCCCATCCGCGGCACGCCGCTTGAGGCGTACCGGTTCCTCACGCCGTCGAAGTGCCTGAAGGTGCTCGCGCTCATGCGATTGATGAATCCCGACAGCGAGATCCGGGCCGCGGGGGGGCGGGAAGTGAACCTGCGGAGTCTTCAGCCGCTGGCGCTGTACGCGGCGAATTCGATTTTCGTGGAGGGCTACCTGACCACGCCGGGACAGCAGGCGGAGGAGGCCCGGCGGATGATCGAGGACATGGGATTCGAGGTGGAAGCCGGCACCTCGCAGCCGCACCCCCAGCGTCATTCAGCGCCTCTCGTGCCAAATTCGGAATTGGGAATTCGGAATTCGGAATGAACATCTGCGTTCAAATTCCGCATTCCGCATTTGGCATCAATGCATCGGCATGGTTGACGGAGTCGTGATGCGCAGCAGACGCTGGATTGTGACGGTGACGGGCCGCGACCGGCCCGGGATCGTCGCCGGCGTGACCGGCGCGCTGTATGCGCTCGGGTGCAATCTCGAAGATTCGGCGATGACCCGGCTCGAGGGCGAGTTCGCGGTGATGCTGATCTTCTCCTCGCCGTCCCGTATGACCGAAGCCGTCCTGCGGGGCGCGTTCGCGCCGATTGAGCGGAAGCTGGACCTGACGGTTCACGTCAAGCGGCTGACGCCGAGGGAGAGCCGGGCGCCGCGCGCCAAGGGCCGCGCGCATGTCATTTCGGCCTACGGCTCGGACCGTACCGGTATCGTGTTCCGCGTGTCGGAGGTCCTCGCCCGGGGCGGCGCAAGCATCACGAACCTGGAGACCCGCCGCAGCGCCTCCGGCCGGCGGGCGCTCTATCTGCTTGTGCTGCAGGTGGAGGTGCCTTCCGCGAACGCGGCCGGGGTCTCCCGCGCGCTGGGGCGCCTCGCGCGCGCGATGGGCATCGACATCACCATGCGGGCCGCCGAGGCCGACGTCCTGTAGCGCGCGGCCTCCGGGCCCCGACTCATGCCCTCGCTTCCGGTCCGGACATTTCCAGACCCGATCCTCAAGCAGCCCACCCGGCACGTCCCCAAGCCCGACCAGGAGACCCGGCGGTTCATCGAGCGGATGGTCCGGACGATGCGCTCACATGCTCGCTGCGTCGGCCTGGCCGCGCCGCAAGTCGGCTCCCGGCTTCGCATCGCCGTGATGGACGTCACCGGCCACCCGAAGGCCGGCGCCGGCCACGGGCTCCTGGTGCTCGTCAACCCGTCTCTGCGCCGCCTCCAGGGGGGGCGGCTCGGGCGGGAAGGGTGTTTGTCCGTGCCGGACTTCACCGGAAACGTGCGCCGGGCGCAGCGGGTGGAGCTTGAGGCGCAGGACGAACGGGGGCGGCGGTTCGCGCTGTGGCTTGAGGGGTTCGAGGCCGTCGTCGCCCAGCACGAAGTGGACCATCTGGACGGCCGATTGTTCCTGGACCGGGTGGCGAGCCTCGGCGCCGACGTGTTTCCCCGCAAGACCTACCGCTAATTTCCACACCACAGAGACACAGAAAAAGAACACCACAGAGGCACAGTGAACGGTTGAAACGGCTCTCTCTGTGCCTCTGCCTGCCCTGCGAAGCGCAGGGCGCGAAGCAGGGTGAACGCTCTGTGCTTCTGTGGTGTTAGCTGTTGGAAGGTTCAACGACGCTGAGGCGGGGCACGCGCTCGATCAATCCGGCCCGCGCGGCCTGCGTGAAGAGGAGGCGCAGCGCCTTGCGGCAGCCCGGGGTGAGGGCCAGCGTCTCCTGATTGACGTACATGCTGATGAACTGGCGGGATCGGTTGGAGTCCGTGCCCCGGCTGTAGCGCATCGCGTACGCGAGCGCGTCATCCTGGTTCGCCATCGCGTGGAGGATGCTGTTGCGGAAGACCGCGGCGATGCGCGAGCCGGTCTTGCGGCCGAGCGACCGCTTGATCACGTTCAGCCCGAGGGGGAGCGGCAGGCGCGCATGCTGCTGCCACCAGGTGCCGAGATCGAGGACCGGCAGCAGCCCCGCATCCCGGTACGTCAGCTGCCACTCGTGAATCACGAGCCCCGCATCGACCTCGCCGCGCAGCACCGCCTGCGGCACTTCCTCGAACGGCTTCTCGACCGGGATGAACCTCGGAAACGCCATCTGCAGCAGCAAATACGCCGTCGTGTGCAGTCCCGGCACCGCGATACGCTTTCCCTCCAGCTCCTCGGGGCTGGTCGGCTCGCGGGAGATGACCAGCGGCCCGTACGAGCGGCCGACGCTGGAGCCGACGGACACGATCGCGTATTCCTTCGCGATGAGGGGATAACTGGCGGCGGAGATCGCGGTCATGTCCAGTTCGGCGTGCAGCGCCCTCCGGTTCAGCGCCTGAATGTCCTCGACGACGTGCTCGAAGCGGAAGCCGTCGGTCGGCACGACGCCGGAGGCGATCCCGAAGAACATGAACGCATCGTCCATATCGGGCGTATGCCCGACGGTGACGGCCCGGATTCCGGTATAGGTGTCGGCGGGATTGCGGGACGGCATGACGGCTACGCCCACTCCTCGAAGTGCAGCTTCTCCGCCGGCACCCCGAACTCGCCGAGGTCGGCGCAGATGGACCTGATCACCTGCGTCCAGCCGCACAGGTAGATTTCCTTGTCTGCGATCTTCGTGGCCGGGTCGGGGAAGTACTTCTTGAACGTCTCCTGCAGATGGCCGGTTGCCCCGCGCCATTCCTTCGGCCGGCTGACGGTCGGCACGTAGTGGAAATTCGACCGCAGACCGGCCAGGGTGCGGAATTCCGATTCGTACAGCACCGCGTGCTCATACCGGCAGCCGAACAACAGCCAGACCTGCCGTGTGATGTTCGCGTGGAAGAGATGCCGGATCATGCTCCGCAACGGGGCGACCCCGGTGCCGGTCGCCATGAAGATGACGTCGTAATCGTAGGGCTCCAGCAGGAGGAACCGGCCGTGCGGGCCGTTCAGCGAGACGGGGTCGCCCTCCTTGAGGCTCCAGAAATACGTGGAGGCCGTCCCGCCTTCGACGTGCTGGATGCACAGCTCCAGCACCCCCGTGTCGTGGGGCGGGGACGCGACCGAGTACGCGCGTTTGACCACGCTCCCATTCTTGGGGACATTGACGATCATGAATTGGCCGGCCTGGAAATCGAGGGTCGGAGGATCCTCGAGGCGCAAACGGAAACTCCGGACGTTGTACGAGAGGACCTCGATCTTCTCAGCGACGGCGCGACATGCGGTGGCTGCCATCGTCGGGATTCGCTATTTTAGCAGAACCCTCACCAAGAGTAAACCGGTCCGCAACCGGGGGACGGAGCTCGACCATCGTCCACCGATGAAGTCCACAGTCCACAGACCACCGTCCACAGACGTCGTCCATAGTCCACCGTCCATAGTCCATGGTCCATCGCCGAACCGGAGAAAAGCGTGACAGGTCACAAGTGACACGTGACACGTTCAGGTCTTGTGCCGCGACGACACTTGACGTGTGTGCCGCAACGGAAGACGACGTCTGTGCAACTGTGCAGGGCCTTGTGTGTGCCACGATGGACACGTCAACAACGAAGGCACTGCACTCATGCACATACGTCATGTTGCGCCATGGGACAAGCCTGCTCTCCCGGAATGGCACACGAGTCATTTCGAATTCCCCATTCCGCATTACGCATCATGACTCCCGCGCTCGTGTCCCGCGTTCCGCGTGACGCGAGCGATTGACGGGGGCGGGTCATCCTGGTACCCTGCTGTCCGATGACTCGCGACGCCCGTTTGCGCGCGTTCCAGAATCGGATTCTCGCCTGGTACCGCGTCCATCAGCGCGACCTCCCGTGGCGCAAGACCCGCAACTCCTACCGGATCCTCGTGTCGGAAATCATGCTGCAGCAGACGCAGGTCGAGCGCGTGATTCCGAAATACCGCGAGTTTCTCAGGCGCTATCCGACGCTCCAGACGCTCGCGCGGGCGCGGATGGGAGAGTTGCGCCGGGTCTGGTATCCGCTCGGATACAACGTGCGGCCCCGCCGGCTGCGGCAGATCGCCCGGGATGCGGCCCGCCTGCACGGCAACCGGATCCCGGATACCTATGACGGGCTGCTGGCCATGGACGGCATCGGCCGGTACACGGCGGGAGCGGTGCTCAGCTTCGCCTACCAGCAGGACGCGCCCATCCTGGATACCAATGTGGCCCGGCTGCTGTCACGGTATTTCAAGGTGCCGGATCGGATGAAGCGGCGCCTGTGGGCATTGGCGGCTCGGATCATTCCGCCGGGGCGGGGGCCGGTCATCAACCAGGCCATGATGGATTTCGGGGCCATGGTCTGCACGGCCAGAGCGCCGAAATGCCCCTCGTGCGCGCTCAGGCGGACATGCCGCAGCTATCCCGTGCGCGTGTGAGACGTCCGCAGGTGCACGTCGCTCTGGCCGTCATCGAGCGCCGTGGACGGGTGTTGATCGCCCGTCGTCCCGCCGGGACTCATCTTGGCGGCTACTGGGAGTTTCCGGGAGGAAAACGCAATCCCGGAGAGGCCTGGACGGCATGCGTGAGGCGCGAGCTGGATGAAGAGCTGGGCCTTGCCGGGGGCGTGCGTCCCGTCAGGCTGATGAGCTTCAGCCACCGATATCCCGGCCGTGAGATCTTCTTCGTGGCATTTCACGTTCCCATGGCGCCCGGCCGCCGGTTGCCGCGGGCCCACCGGTGTATGCGCTGGGTCAGTGTTCCGGCGCTCGGCCGCTACCGGTTCCCGCCCGCAAATGGGCGTTTAATACAACATCTTATCAATCAATGTGTTATGTCGTAAAAGTTCTCCGGAGACTTGCATCGATCGCCTGAAACGCCTATAATAAAACTAGGCAGACTCATCACCGTGGAGGAGGAAACGCACATGATCACGTTGACCCAAACGGCGGCGCAGCGGGTGAAAGAACTGATCGGGAATGAGCAGAACCAAAACCTGGCGCTGCGAATAGGCCTCAAGGGCGGGGGATGCTCGGGAATGACCTACGTCCTGGCCCTGGACGAGGCCGCCCCCAAGGAGGAGGACACCGTGCTCGAGCAGGACGGCCTGAAGATTCTCATCGATGAGAAGAGCCGCTCGATCCTTGAGGGCACCACCATCGACTATAAGAACGATCTGAGCGGCGGCGGATTCGAGTTCAGCAACCCGCAGGCCAAGCGGACGTGCGGTTGCGGAACGTCGTTCTCCGTGTAGTTCCATCGGATCATGGCCGGAGCCGCCGGCGCGGACCCCGTCCGGGAATTCACGAGCGACGAAGCGGCGCAGTTGCTGCCTGTGATTACGCCGTTTCTTGAGCGCTTGCGCTCGCTGCACCAGGCGCTCGCCAGGGTGAACGCCGAGATCGACGAGCTGACCGCCAAGCTGTCCGAAGGCAACGGCTACCCCGTCGAGGAACTGCGCGCCCAGCTCGAGACGCTCACCGACCGCCAGCTTGAGCAAGTCCGCGAATTCGAAGCGACCGCCCGCGAAATCGAAGAACACGGGTGCCTGCTCAAGGATCCAGAAATCGGCCTCGTCGACTTCTACGCCCGCCGGTCCGGCGCGCTCGTGTTCCTCTGCTGGCAGCTCGGCGAACCCGCCATCCAATATTGGCATACGCTGGATGGGGGTTTCGCGAGCCGGCGACCCGTCTAAATGCGCCCACGATTGCATCTTAACATTTAGAACCGGTTCCCGCACTCAGCAGCAACGTGACGGATTGCGGGTCGGCGGGAGCAACCCGCAATCCGAAGCTCGAATCAGTCACCCGCAACTCGCAACCCGAACTCTGCAACTGTACCGCCGGTATCTGGAGCATGTGATGGCTGAGATCGGAACCGGACAGTTGCCGCCGTCGGTCTGGACGAGCCGGACCCTGCGGGAAGCCGTCCAGCGCCAGCTGGGCGATCATCTGTTCATCATCGTGTCCAACCGAGAGCCGTACATCCACCGGCTCGAAGGCGACGAGATCGTCTGCCAGGTGCCCACCGGCGGGTTGACGGTGGCGCTGGACCCGGTCCTGCGCGCTTGCGGAGGGCTCTGGGTGGCCCACGGCGTGGGCGAGGCCGACCGGCGAGTCGTGGATGAGCAGGACCACGTGCAGGTGCCGCCCGAAGACCCGTCGTATCTGCTGCGCCGGATCTGGCTGTCGACGGAGGAAGAGGACGGCTACTATTACGGCTTCGCCAACCAGGCGCTCTGGCCGCTCTGCCACATTTCCTACACGCGCCCGGTCTTCGATCTGGACGATTGGAACACCTACCGCGCGGTGAACCGCAGATTCGCCGACGCGGTGCTCGAGGAAATCGGACACCGCAACGCCTTCGTGTTCATCCAGGACTACCACTTCGCGCTCCTGGCGAACATGCTCAGGAGACCGAACATCCGCATCGCGCATTTCTGGCACATTCCCTGGCCGAACCCCGAGGTGTTCCGCATCTGCCCCTGGGGGGACGAGATCCTGACGGGGCTGCTCGGCAGCGACCTGTTGGGCTTCCACATCCGGTACCATTGCCAGAACTTTATGGAAACGGTGAACCGCCTCCTCGAAGCCCGCGTGGACTACGAGCGATACGAAGTCAGCCGGGGCGGGCGCACGACGCGCATCCGGCCGTTTCCGATCAGCGTCGATTTCGACGCGATCAGCTCGATCGCGGCCGGCGAGGACGTGACGGCCCAGGTCGACCGGCTCCGCCGGGCGCACGGCCTGCGCGGAATGTACGTGGCGCTGGGCGTGGACCGCGTCGATTACACCAAGGGGATTCCTGAGCGGCTGCGGGCGCTGGACCTGTTCCTGGAGCGGTATCCGGAGTTCCTGGAGCGCTTCGTGTACGTGCAGGTGGCGGCCAAGAGCCGACAGCGGCTGCCCGCGTACCGGGCCGTGGCGGAGGAGATCGACCGGACGGTGGAGTCCATCAATCGGAAGTACCGCCGGAGCGGCTGGCGGCCCATCCTCGTGCTCGATGGCGACGTGCCGCAGCCGGAGCTGCAGGCCTGGTACCGCCTGGCGGACATGTGCATCGTGAGCTCGCTGCATGACGGGATGAACCTTGCGGCGAAGGAATTCGTCGCATCCCGGGTGGACGATGACGGCGTGCTGGTCCTGAGCCAGTTCACCGGCGCGGCCAGAGAGTTCACTGACGTCGAGCTGATCAACCCGTTCGACCCGTCTGCCACGAGCGAGGCGATCCACCGCGCGGCGACGCTGCCGCCGGAGGAGGTCCAGCGGCGCATGCGGCGCCTCCGGATGCACCTCCACGAACAGAATATTTTCCGCTGGGCCGGCAAGATTCTTTCCGCGCTGTTCCAGTTCGAATTTCACGATGGGTGACCGCCGCCCGGCCGGTCGAGGCCGGGTGATCCTTCCGCACGCGCTCCGGGATTGGCCCCGCCTGCGCGGGCGCCTCGTCCGAGCGCGCGCCGTGATCCTGTGCGACTACGACGGCACGCTCGCCCCCCTGAAACGGACGCCGCTGCTGGCCAGGATGCCGGCCGGCACCCGCCGGGCACTGGCCGCCCTGCACAGGCCGCCGCGCGTCATCGCGGGGGTGGTCAGCGGCCGCTCGCTCGCGTCGCTGTGCCGGTTCGTCGCGGTGCCGGGGCTCCTGTACGTGGGCAACCACGGATGGGAGATCAGCGGAGCGGGGATGCGCTACACGGCTCCCGGCGCGCGGCGGATCAAGCCGCTCCTGGCGTCGCTCTCCAGCCGCTTGCATGAGGCCCTGCGCGGAATTCCGGGCGCCTGGGTGGAGCCCAAGGGCGTGTCGCTCAGCGTGCACTGGCGCGAGGTCGCACCGGGACGGACGCGGGCGTTCCGACGCGCGGTGGACGGCGTCCTCGGTCCGTGGAAGCGGCGGGGCAGGATCCGTGTGACGCAGGGCAAGCGCGTCGTCGAGGTGCGGCCGCCAGAGCGGTGGGACAAGGGGCGGAGCATCGAATGGGTCATGCGGCGCCTACGGGCCGGTTCCGGCGTCGCGCTGTGCTATCTCGGAGACGACTCAACCGATGAGCACGCGTTCCGGTCGGTCAACCGGCTGGGCGGCATGTCCGTGTTCGTCGGCGCCGCCGGGAGTCCGACCCGCGCCCGCTGGCGGCTGGACGGCCCCGCCGACGTGCGGCGGTTCCTTGCCGGGATCCGCCGCGAGTTCATCCGCGCCGGAGTGCTCCCGGACGAGGTCTCGCCATGACCGCGCGATGGAGGCTCATTCTGTTCGACATGGGCGGGGTGGTGATCGATTGCGAGACCGACCGCCTCATCCATCAGGCGGCGCAGCTGCTGGGCCGTTCCTTTGACGACGTGGCGCGGGCGGTCTACGACCCGGTGCTGCTGCGCGCGTTCGAGGTCGGCTCCATCAGCCCGGAGGGGTATTACGACGGGCTCAAGCGCGCGCTGGGTATCGGCTGGACGTACACGCAGTTCGTGCGGATCTGGAACGACATGCTGCGCGAGCGGCCCATCGTGCCGGAGATCATCCGGCGGCTCCATGGACGGTACCGGCTTGCCGCGCTCACCAACACCAACGTCCTGCACCTGGCGCATTTGAAGACCGGCTTCGAGGCGCTCAGGCTGCTCGATGACTGGATCGCGTCCTGCGAGGTCGGCGCGTGCAAGCCGGAGCCGAAGATCTATCAGGCGGCGCTCGAGCGGGCGGGGGTCGGTCCGGAGGAGGCGGTGTATGTGGACGACCGCCCGGAACTGGTCGACGCCGGCCGGCGTCTCGGCCTGACGGCCATTCGTTGCGAGAGCCCCGCCCAACTCGAGGCGGACTTCATCAAGCTCGGGCTCCTTCCGTAGCGGCCAGCAACCAGGGAGATCCTGACACATAGGTCTGAAGCTCGAAGCTGGAAGTTAGAGGCTGGAACAAGCGGTGGAGGTCCTACCCGATCATTCCAGCTTCCAGCATCTAAATGCGCCCACGATTGCATCTAAACATTGGGCGCATTTACGCTGAGCGAAGTCGAAGGGTAACCCCTCGACTCGCTTTGCTCGCTCGGGGTAAATGGAACCCATTCGAATGTTAAAATGCAATGTGGGTTCCATTTAGCTTCCAGCTTCCGACCACCGAATTTCACCCGCGTGACGCGTGACGCGAACGCCGCGCGTTCATGAACGACACGAGGGCTTCGAGGACGAGCCACAGCGCCAGCACCAGGACAATCGCGCTGACCACCCACAGCGACGTCTGCCCGGCGGCCCGGAACTCCCCGAGCTTGATCGTCATGGCGGTCGTGGTGGTGACGAGCATGAACAGCATCGGCAGCGCGTAGGCGGCTGCGGGACGCCGGCGCTGGGCGAGATACGCGGCGACGGCAAGCAGCGCCAGCGCCGCCAGCAGCTGGTTCGTGGTGCCGAAGAGCTGCCAGAGGGATTTGCCGGACTTCATTAGGGCGAAATACCCGATGGCGGCGACCGCAAGCGCGGAGGCGGCGTACCGGTTCGTGGCGAATCGCACACCGAGGGTGCGCCCCAGCTCCTCGATGTTGTAGCGCAGGAGGCGGGTCGCGGAGTCGAGTGTCGTCAATGCGAAGCCCACGACGACGACCGAGATCAGCACCGAGGCAAGCGCGCGCGGGATCCCCACCTGCGACACGAAGAGCGCGCCTCCGTCGATGAACGTGCCGAGGCTCGCTCCGAGCCCCTGCATCGACTGCCAGCCGCTGTAGCGTTCATGCCACAGAAGCGGCGTCGCGACGCCCGCCGTGCATGCCAGGAGGACAATGACCGCCATCGAGGCTTCCGCGAGCATGGCGCCGTAGCCGATGGGGCGCGCGTGCGGCTCCCGGTCCAGCTGCTTGGATGTGGTTCCGGAGCAGACGAGACTGTGGAATCCCGAGATGGCGCCGCAGGCGACGGTGACGAACAGGAACGGAAATACCGGAGGCAAATCGGCGGCCATGCGGTTGACGGGCGGGGCCGCGAACTCCGGACGCAGGATGAACAGGCCCGCGTACATCAGCCCGATGCCGGCATAGAGCTGAAACGCGTTCAAGTAGTCCCGGGGCTGCAGGAGCACCCAGACCGGCAGGCTCGAGGCGACGTACGCGTACGCAAGGAGCACGACGATCCACTGGGTTCGCGAGAGGCCCGTGATCGGGAAGGCCTGGCCCAGCCAGAGCGAGCCGGTCATGAGCACCAGGCAGACGGCAGTCGCCGGCCCCAGCGGCACGCGCCGCCGGTAGACGAGCATCCCGATGGCGACCGCCAGGACGATCAAGATCGCGGAGGGCAGCACCGCCTGGGGATAGTGGTCCGGATCGAATAACGTCGCGATCACGGACGCGAAGACCCCCATCGCCAGGGCGATCAGGAAAAAGATCAGCACGAGGAACAATAGCCTCGCCCGCGGGCCGATCAGGTCGTTCGTGATGTCGCCGATGGAGCGCCCGTCGTACCGCACCGACAGCACGAGCGCGCCGAAATCGTGCACGGCGCCGATGACGACGGCTCCGCAGACGATCCACAGCAGCGCGGGAAGCCATCCCCAGAGGGCCGCGATCGCGGGCCCGATGATCGGGCCGAGCCCGCAGATGGAGGCGAAGTGGTGGCCGAAGAGGACGCTCGGACGGGTGGGGCAGTAGTCGATGTGGTCCTTGCGCGAGTGGGCCGGCGTGTCCCGGTGCGGGTCCAGGAGAAAGACGCGCCGGTCGAGCCAGCGGCTGTACAGGGCGTACGCCGCGGCAAAGACGGCCAGCACGCCGGCGGCGAGCAGGGCCGCGTTCATGATGCCGCGCGACCGGACGCCGCGTCGGCGGGGCCGGGCGAGCTCCGGGTGAGCCGCAACGACGCCCAGTAGAGCGGCGCGCCCGCCGCCAGCCAGGCGAATCCGAACACCGCCTGCTCCGGCTCCTTGGCGCAGACGCTGAGGATGAAGGCCGCCATCACCAGGCAGTAGAGGATCGGGCTGAACGGATACCCCCAGGCCCGGTACGGACGGGTCGCGTCCGGGCGGGTCCGCCGCAGCAGGATCAGCCCGTACACGGCCATGGTGAAGAAGACGGAGATCGCCACCGTTGAGTAGATCATGATCTGGTCGAACGTCCTTGTCAGGACGAGCGCGATCGCGATCGCCGCGTTCATCCAGAGCGCGACCGCCGGCGTACGGAAGCGCGGGTGGACGGCGCCGAGCCGGGCGAAGATTTCATGGTCGCGTCCGAGCGCGTACAGAATGCGCGCCCCCGTCAGGATGTAGCCGTTTAGGGCGCCAAACGCGGAGCAGACGACCATCGCCGAGATGAGCGTCGTGCCGGCCCCTCCGATGGCGGCCTGGAGCGTATCCGCGGCGACCAGCGGACGTTCGGCCAGCAGCGGAGCCGGGATGGCGACCAGGTAGCTCCAATTGACCAGGATGTAGAGCCCCGTGACCGCAAGGAGGCCCCGGATGATCGAGCGGGGGATGTTCCTGGTCGGATCCCGCACTTCATCCGCGACATAGGCCGATTCCGTCCAGCCTCCGAAAGTCCACAACACGAACACAAACGCCACCCCCATCGCCGGCAGCATGGACGGCTCCAGGGGGCCCAGCGACCAATCGACTCCTCCCGCGCCCGCCGTGAGGCCGTCCCCGAGCGGCTGAGCGCCGCCGGAGGCGATCCAAACGCCGGCGGCGATCACCGCGGCGAGCGCCCCGATTTTGAGAATCGTGAACACGTTCTGAACGAGCGTGCCCCACCGGATGCCCAGGACGTTGACGGCGGTCAGGAGGAGGATTGCCGCCGTGGCGATCGCGCGCATCGCGCCCGCGGACAGGGGGACCATGCGGCCGAGATATTCAGCGAACACGAACGCCAGAATGGCGATCGTGCCGGTGCGCTCGACGAAGAGCTTCGTCCACCCGAACAGGAATCCCCAGAACCGGCCGTAGATCTCGCTGATATAGACGTAATCGCCGCCGCTCCTCGGGAACATCGCCGCAAGCTCCGCGTAGCAGAGCGCGCCGCAGAGGGACACGGCGCCGCCGATGAGCCACAGCGCGAGAATGAGGGCCGGGGAGGGGACGTGCGCCGCGATGGAGCTGGAAGTCCTGAATATCCCGACGCCGACGATGCAGCCGATGATGAGCAGCGTCGCGTCGCCCAAGCCGAGCGACCGCAGGAGCTGAGCGGGGGCCGCAGCGCGACCGGGCGCCGGCCTCATGGCTCCGCGGCGGGGCCGCGGTAGTGCCAGTGCCACGGTTCGAAGGCCGTGTTGTAGGCGTTGTCCCGGGGGTAGGACAGGGCGAATCCGAAGTCCCCGGCGCGCTCGGTGAGCCAGCGGTACTCCGGCAGCGCCTCGAACTCTTCGGGGTGGTCCTCGCCGTTGACGCCCGCTTCGTTGATGAAATCGATGGCCTGGCGCGCCGGGTTGCCGTGCTCGCTGTGGCCGGGCAAGGCCACGAAGCGGTTCGTCTCCCGGATGGAATGATCGTGGTTCGGGAGGTAATAGAGAAACAGGTACAACTGGTACGCGGGTGAGCGGTACCCCGATTCCACGAGCAGCCGCCGGCCGAGCTCCCGTTCCATCGCCCTCATCATGCGCTCATACGCCTCGGCGACGGGGCGGGGCAGGAACTGCGTGTCGATCGGGACGCGCTCGCCGTCTTTCAGCGTATGCTGGGATCCGACCGGGACGAGGTTCGCTCCGCCGGCGGAGTCGCCGAAATAGTGCGCGGTGGAGCCGAGCTCCGCGCCCCGGAGCTTGCGGAACGCGTCGAGGAACGCGCGCTGCGGCTCATCCAACGGGGCGTAGAGCTCATCCCAGGTGAGGAGGCAGGCGGTGCCCTGCTGCTTGCGGGCGTCGATGAGCGGGACCAGGCGCGCCATGGCGCCCGAGAGGAGCGCCAGGTCCTCGCCGCTCAGCCGCTGGGCGTCGAGAGCGGCGGCCGCCGGCGCGAGCCAGCACAGCGCGGTGAGGACCGCGAGGAGTTGGCGGGAGCCCCGCCGGATCATTCGCGCTTGGATTGGACCTGTTGGATCAGCCGCTGGACCCATTGCCCCGCGAGGTCCTTGCATCCGAGGCCGAACGCGAGGCCCAGCGCCAGGCTCACCCCGCCCAGAATGATCAGAAAGACCTCGCCCACGAACTGGATCTGGAGCTGCTGCAGCGCGGCGACGGACGCGAAGATGATCACGATCGTCTGGGCCAGCTGGGCCAGCAGGCCCGCCTGGCTCATGCCCGCGTTGATGACCGCGGTGCGGACCGAGGCGCCGAGGAAGACGGCCGCGAAAATCCCGATGATGAAGATGAAGAGCGCGGCGATCACGTTCGGCAGGAACGAGACCACGCGCTGGAAGAGCTCCGCGGCGACGGTCAGGCCGAGCGCGTTGAACGTGACCATGACGACCGCAAGCATCACCAGCCAGTACACGACAGCACCCAGCAGCTCGGAAAGCCGCCGCCTGAGCCCTCCGCGGGCCAGGGCGCTCGAGAGCTGCGTCTGATCGGAGAGCTTGTCGAGCCCCAGCACCTTGAGGAGCTTGACGAACACCCGCTCGATCGCCTTCGCGAGCACGCAGCCGAACGCGAAAATCACGAGGGCGCCGAGCAGCTGCGGCAGGAAGCGCATGAGCTGGTAGCCGAACGCCTGGACAGGCTGGACCACGACGGTCTCGAACGCGTTCACCAACGTGTTGTCGTCAGGACTCATCGCGCGCTCTCCTCCTCGACTGCCGCCGCCCGCACGACCAGCGTTCCGTCACGCCAGTATAAGTCACCCGCCATGGCGTCGCAACCGATGGTTGGGACAGGGGACAGGGACGTGTCATGCAAACGTTGAACTGGTAGAAGGTGGAAGGTGGAAGGTGGAGGGTGGAAGGTGGAAGGTAGAAGGTGGAAGCTGGAGAGTGGAAGGAGGGAACTTCTACCATCTACCTTCTTCCTTCTGTCTTCTTATGGTCATCCTCGTTCCAGCTTCCAGCGCCAAGCTTCCAGCTTCCGACCAGCGTTGACACTCATGTCCCATGTCCCAGACGCCATCTTCCGTGATCAGGTGCCGTTCATGAGTTTGTGGAACACGTTGGCGATGTCGCCCTTGGTGATAATGCCGACGAGTTTTCGGGGGTCATCCCGGTCCACGACCGGCAGCCGATCCACATGCTGCTCCTCCATGAGGTTCATGGCCTGCTGGATGGGACTGTTCGGAAAGACGGTCGGCGGCTTGCGCCGCATGATCTCGGCCGCCACGATCAGCTTGCCCGCCTCTTCCGTCCGCTGCTCCAGTGCCTGATGGAGTTCGCTGAACGTGACGAGCCCCACGACATCCTGGTATTCGTCGAGCACGGGAAACCCCGTGTGGGGGCTCTGCTCGATCAGCTGTGTCAGGTGCTCGAGCGTCATGTTGTCCCGGATGGTGCGCACCCGTTTCGTCATCGCCTGCTCGACCGGGATCTGGGACAGCGCCTCCGGGGCCAGCCGCGGGCGAAGGACGATGCCCTTCCGGGAGAGCGCCAGCATATAGACGGAATCCTGCCTGAGCGCCCGCGAGGCCAGAACCGCGATGACCGTCGCCGTCATGACGGGCAGGATGATGTCGTAGTCGTAGGTCATTTCGAACAGGATCAGGATGGACGTCATCGGCGCGTGCGTCATCGCCGCGAAGCAGGCGCCCATGCCGACCATGGCGTAGGCCCCGGGGCTGGCGGTGCCGGGGAAGAGACCTCCCATGAGCCCGCCGAACCACCCTCCGAGCATCGCTCCGACCACCAGGCTCGGCATAAAGACGCCGCCGGAGCCGCCCGAGCCCAGCGTCCAGGACGTCATGGCGATCTTGGCGATCAGCAGGATCCCGAGCAGGCCCGTGGCCAGCTGGTTCGAGAGCGCCAGGCTCACGATCTCGTGGCTGGTGCCCATGGCGTGGGGAACCAGGCAGCCGGCCAGGCCGACGAGCAGCCCGCCCAGCGCGGGCTTGAGCCAGGGCGAGATCTTCAACCGCTCGAAGGCGTCCTCGAACCGCAGCAGGAACCAGATGAACCCCTGCGCGGCGAAGGCGGCGGCGAGCCCCAGCGCGCCGTAGAGGATGAGCTCGAAACCGCGGTGCAGCGTGTAGGTGGGGACGTAGAAATAGGAATGGTCTCCCAGCAGGGCGCGCGAGACGAACGCGGCGACCACGGAGGCCAGCACGACCATCGAGAACGCCTGCGCGGTGAACTGTGCGAGGATCACTTCCATGGCGAAGAAGACGCCCGCCAGCGGCGCATTGAACGCGGCCGAGATCCCGGCGCCCGCGCCGGCGGCCGCCATGGTCTTCATGAACGACGGGGGGAGTTTCTGCGTGCGGCCGAAGAACGACCCGAGCGCGGCGCCCATCTGGACGATCGGGCCCTCTCGGCCGGCCGACCCGCCGGTGCCGAGCGTCAGCGCGCTGGCGAGCGCCTTGATCCACGCCACCCGGCCGCGGATGCGGCCGTCCTGCTTGTGCACGGCCTGGATGGTCTGCGGCACGCCGTCGCCCTTGGCTTCGGGGGCCAGCCAGACGATGAGCGGCGCGATCAGCAGCCCGCCCAGCGCCGGCACGACGATCAGCCAGAGCCGGTCCGGGAAGGGACGGACCGCCCAATCCAGGTAGGGGCCGCCGGCGGCGAGCGAGCGGATCCAGATGATCAGGGTGTTGAAGAAAAAGGTCATCAGGCCCGTCGAGAGCCCGATGAACAGGGAGAGCATCACGAGCGACTTGGTCTGCGACGGGGACAGCAGAACCTTCAGGCGGGCGTACGGCTCGCGCAGCGGTTCAAGCGTCATCCGATGAGCTCACGCGGCAAGGGACACTCCGTCCTTCACGGTCGGCGGGCACGCGATCCCGCGCGCGGGGCCGGGCCGGCCGGGCGGCTTGATCGGACGCACAGGACGTGAAACGCGGCCGTCTTACTTGTAGGTCCCCGATTGCCCGGGGTACGGTTCTTCGTCAAACACGTACTCAGGTTGGATGACCGGTTGATAGTCCGGCGGGGCCGGGAAGGGAAACGTGATGATTTCGTAGGCGCCCGCGACCGTCCGGACGAACCCGTATCCCACCCCCTTGAGCAGGCCCCACGTCCATCCGGTGAGCACGCCGGACCCGCGCGAGGTGCGGGTGATGTGCATCGGGATTTCCACCCAGCCGGTCACCAGGTTGATGGCGCCCCGGCCCAATTTGGAGTACGCGTCCTCCGCGTTCGCCGACCCGGACCGGGCCGCAACGGGCTGCTGCAGGGCCAGAAACGCGAACACCACCAGGCCGACCCCGATCATCTTGCGTGTGTGCATGCGTCACCTCCATTTCATGTACTGTATCAGGCGGGCGAGAAATTGCAAGTCCCCGCGGCACCAGCGAGCGTCCGGAGACCAGGACGGGGCGCGGGGCACGGCGTGGGGATGACCATGAGAAGGTAGACGATAGAAGATAGAAGATGGAAGGTGGAAGGTGGAAGGTGGAAAGTAGAAGGTGGCATTTCTACCTTCTTCCCTCCACCTTCTACCCTCTACCTTCTCCCCTCCACCGTCTACCAGTTCAACGATTGCACGACACGTCCCTTGTCCCGTGTCCCTTGTCCCAGATGTGGTCGATGGTTGCTTGTCGCTTGTTGCTGGCTGTAGAATACGGCTCATGACGGCTCATGAACGGCGCCTCATCGCGTTGCTCTCACGCCCGGGTGCGTATCCGCATCCGGCCGGGCGCGTGGAGCGCCGTGAGACGCACGTCTCCCACGTGTTCCTGGCGGGCGACTGGGCGTACAAGCTCAAGAAGCCCGTGAAGTTTCCGTTCCTGGATGCCTCGACGCTGGCCCGCCGAAAGATATTCTGCCTGCTCGAACTTCGCCTCAACCGGAGACTCGCGCCCTGGGTCTACTGGGACATGGTTCCCGTGGTCGAATCGCCCGCGGGTCTTCGTCTGGGAGGGCGCGGGAAGGCGGTGGAGTGGCTGGTCCGGATGCGGCGGCTTCCCGAGGATCGCATGCTCGATGGGCTCGTGGCGCGCCGGGCGGTCGGGGTCCGGGACATGCGGGCGCTCGCCGGCCGCCTGGTCCCGTTTTTCAAGCGCGCGGCGCGCGGGGGGCGTATCCGCCGCTACGGGACGCCCGAGGCGGTGGGACGGCTCGTGCTGGGCAACCTGGAGGAGTGCCGGCCGTTCCTCGGCCGCCTGTTCGGCGAGCGCGACCGGGCGGCGATCGACTCGGCCTACCGGCAGTATCTGGCGCTCCATCAGCCGGTGCTCGAGCGGCGCGCGAGGGAGGGCTGGATCATCGACGGCCACGGCGACCTGCGCTGCGAGAACATCTGCCTCGCCAGCCGGGTGAGCGTGTTCGACTGCGTGGAGTTCGAGCCGGCGTTCCGCTGCGCCGATGTGGTCAACGATTTCGGCTTTCTCCTGATGGACCTGGAGTTCCGCGGGCGGGCCGACCTGGCCTCGGCGCTGTTGTCGGCGTACCGCTCGCGCATGAGGGACCGGGATCTCGACGCGCTGCTGGCGTTTTACAAATGCCACCGGAGCCTGGTGCGCGGGAAGGTCCGCGGGTTCGCCTGGATGCAGCATCCGCGCACGTCGGCGGGACGCACGATCCGGGGCCTCTCTCGGCGCCATTTTGCGCTGGCGCGCCGGTACGCGGAGGAATTCGCGCCTCCCCGCCTGATCGCCGTCGGCGGCCTCATCGGGACGGGCAAGAGCACGCTGGCGCGCGGGCTGGCCGAACGTCTGGGGGCAGTCTGGCTCAGGACCGATGAAATCCGCCTCGGCGATTTCGCCCATCTGCGGCGGCCGGGGCAGGGGTTCGCCCGTGGGCTCTACGCGCCGGCGGTGTCGGCGCGCGTGTACGCGCGTCTGATCCGGCGGGCCGAGCAGGCGCTCCGGGCGGGACGCAGCGTCGTCTGCGACGGCACCTTCTCCAAGTCCGAAGGACGCCTGGCGCTGCGCGGCGCCGCCCGCCGCCATGGCGCGTCCTTCCTTTATATCGAGTGCGCCGTTCCGAAGGCGCTGGCGCTCCGCAGGCTGGCTGATCGCGCGCGGGCCGGGACCGATATCTCGGAAGCGCGTCCCGAGCATTATGAGCGGCTCCTGGCCGGCTATGAGCCGGTGCGGGGACTGCGCGCAGGACGGGAATGGATCCGCGTGTCCGGCCGTCCGGCTCCCGAGGCCATGGTCGAAGCCGGCATGCGCGCCCTGCGCCGCGCGTGGGGAGTGAGGTAGCACCACAACATCACTGAACATGCTAAACTCGGAATTCGGAATTGGGAATTCGGAATCTCGGGCTGCATATATGACGCAAACTTGTCACTCCGCAGCCGCGACGCGCTTCCGGCTACCACCTACACCCATGTCGATCAATAGCTAGCGGGAGGGGAGCGCGGATTGGGAGGAGCGGTCAGAGGTTATGGATGGTTTATCGCCGCGCTGACAGCCAGAAGCAGGTGCTCGCTGCGAGTGATAGTCCGAGCGAGGCCAGCCCGAGCGCGCTAGGGATCTGGCCCGCAGAGCGCATACGATCATCGACCAGCGTAAAAATTCCGATCGCCAGCAAAGCCAAGCATGCCCCGACCACAAAGAACACCTCGTGTCTCATTCCACCTCTCCGATCGTGTCGTTTACATGCCATAAGTCTAGCATGCTCCGTGCCAGGATCAACCTGGCATTGAACGTGCATGAGCGTAGAAGTGGAGGTGCGCCATGCACACATGACGCGGTGGGGAACCGGACGCAGACGGTGGATGGGGGAACCGTTTCTTACATCGCAAACAATCTCAATCAATACGTGGAGGTCGGGGGTGTGTCTTTCGCCTATGAC
>DASWKB010000059.1:0-9172 GCA_036396895.1 bacterium
TGACGGAATGGCGGCGGTGATGTACAATGAAGATCATGAGGGACTGGGAGGCAGTTCGGAGACATGGCGCGTCGGGAGGATTCCGGACGCGCGTCGTTGTTCCTGGAGCGGCGGTCGGGACCGCATGATGGAAGGACACAAGCGGCATGCCCCTGCGTAAGGTCATCAGCGTGGAGGATTACGAGCGGTGGATCGGCCCGCGCGGCGTCGATCGCCTGAAAGACAAGGCGAAGCTCCTCCAGGGGCTGCACGTGAACCACATCAATTCCACCTATTACGGCGGCGGGGTCGCGACGCTGTTGTCCTCGTACGTGCCGCTCTTCAACAGCCTGGGCATTCACACCGAGTGGAGCGTGATCCGGGGCCGGCCCCAGTTCTTCCGGATCACCAAGGAGTTCCACCACGCGATGCAGGGCGGGCCGGCCTCGCTGCCGGACAGCACGAAGCGCGTGTTTGAGGAGGTCGTGCGGGACAACGCGATCTGCCTGAGCCTGGACCGCGACGACATCGTCATCGTCCATGACCCGCAGCCGCTGCCGCTCATCACGCATGTGCGCAAGCGCGGGCCGTGGATCTGGCGCTGCCACGTGGACGTGACCCGCCCGACGCCGGTCGTGTGGAACTATCTCAAGCCGTGGATCGAGCACTACGACGCGGTGGTGTTCAGCCTGCGCGAGTACCGGCAGCGGCTCCGCACGCCGCAGCGGTTCTTCATGCCGGCAATCGATCCCTTCTCGGCGCTGAACCGTCCGATGAGCGACGCCGCGGCGCGCGAGTGCCTGCGGCGCTACCGGATCCCGACCGACCTGCCGCTCGTGGTGCAGGTGTCCAGGTATGACCGCTGGAAGGATCCGGAAGGGGTGGTCCGCGCGGTCCAACTGGCCCAGCGGGAGGCGTCGTGCCGGCTCGTGCTGCTGGGCAATTCCGCGCAGGACGATCCCGAAGGGGAGCATATGTTCGAGTCGCTGCTGCGCTACCGCGACGACCGGATCATCATCTCGGACGCCGGAGACGACAGCGAGCTGGTCAACGCGCTGCAGCGCAAAGCCGCCGTCGTGCTGCAGAAGTCGATCCGCGAGGGGTTCGGGCTGACCGTGGCGGAGGCGATGTGGAAGGGCACGCCCGTCATCGGGGGCAACGTCGGCGGCATCCGCCGGCAGATCACCAACGGCGTGAACGGCTTCCTGGTCTCCTCGATTCCGGAGGCGGCCGCGCGCATCGTGCAGCTGCTGAAGTCCAAATCGCTGCGCGTCCGCATGGGCCGGCGCGCGCACGAGACCGTCAAGCAGCACTTCCTGCTGACCCGCTACGTCGAGCAGTACCTGGATCTCTTCAACGCGTTCGAGGTCCAGATCCGACTGCGGGGATGAGCGCGCCCCGGGCCGCCGTCGATCTCGACCGGATCTCCGAAGACGAGCTCCTGTCGCTCAGGCTCTGCGACCTCCCGGTCGGCATCGAGGGGACGTGGCTGGCGGACTGCATCCGGCAGCTGTACGAGGAACTGGCGGCCCAGGGCCTCGTCTTCAGGCCGGACTGCTACCTCGCCGATGAGTGGCTCACGCCCGAGAACGAGCCCGTCATCGGCATCCCGTTCTTCCTCGCGCACCCGGCGCTGACCCGCCTGGAGCGCAAGATGATGCTCGAGGCAGAGGGCGGCACCCGCGACTGGTGCATGAAGCTCCTGCGGCACGAGGCGGGGCACGCCATCTGCTACGCGTACCGCCTTCACCGGACGCGCCGCTGGCAGCGCATCTTCGGCCGCTCCTCCCAGGAGTACGGCGACACCTACAAGTTCCGCCCGTACAGCAAGAGTTTCGTCCGTCATCTCGCCTACTACTACGCCCAGCACCATCCCGATGAGGACTTTGTGGAGACCTTCGCGGTCTGGCTGACGCCCGGCCTGGACTGGACCCGGCAGTACCAGGGCTGGAAGGCGCTGGAGAAGCTCCAGTTCGTCGATCAGCTGATGCGCGAGCTGCGCGGGCGTCCGCCGCTCGTCGCGCGCGGCCGCAAGCACTGGCGGATCCGCACGCTGCGCTCCACGCTGCGCAACTACTACCGGCGGCGGCAATCGTCGGAAGCGGAGGATTACCCCGAGTTTCATGACGCGAATCTGCGCCAGATCTTCGCCGAGCGCGCCGAATCGGGCGCCCCGATGCCGGCGGCGCTGCCCATCCTGCGCCAGTACCGGAAGCTGCTGATCGACGTCATCTCCCGCTGGACGGGGCAGCGCAAGTATCTCGCCAACGAGCTGCTGGGCATGATCATGCAGCGCTGCCGGGCCCTGCGGCTCGTGACGGCCGAGCCCGAGCCGGTCGTGGTGCTGCGGGTCGCGGCGTACCTGACGTCGCTTCTGATGCACTACCGGTACACCGGCTGGTACCGCGGCGAGCGCCGGCGATGAGGAAACGCCTGAAGGTGCTCCAGGTGTTCGACATGCCCTACGCGACCCCCCGCGGGCACGACTTCGCGGAGGAGTTCGCCGACGAGGAGCACATGTACACGGAGCGGGACGTGTGCGAGGCGCTCCGGACGAGCGGACATGAGGTCCGTCTGCTCGGCCTGTGCAGGGATATCCGGCCCCTCCTGGATGAGGTGGAGGCGTTCCGTCCCGATGTGGTCTTCAATCTCGCGGAAGTGTTCAACCAGCAGCGCCACCTGGACAAGAACATCGCGGCGGTCCTGGAGATGCTCGGCGTGCCGTACACCG
Source organism: bacterium (assembly GCA_036396895.1). Classification (GTDB taxonomy): domain Bacteria; phylum Omnitrophota; class Gorgyraeia; order Aquiviventales; family Aquiviventaceae; genus DASWKB01. The sequence goes on from DASWKB010000059.1 coordinate 2,711, forward strand.
GCGCCTCCTCCGGCAGCCTTTTCCTCTGCAACGACAAGGCCCTGGCGAAGAAGATCCTCCGGTTCCACCGCGTCCGGGTCCCGCGCTTCCAGGTGTACCCGCCGGGCCGCCGGGTCTGGCGGCCCCGGATGCTGAAGCTCCCATGCGTCGTCAAACCCCTGACGGAGGAGGCCTCCCGCGGGATCTCCTCCGCGAGCGTGGTGGACAGCGATGAGGCGCTGCTGGAGCGCATCCGGTTCATCCACCAGCGCATGCATCTGGACGCGATCGCGGAGGAGTACATCGAGGGGCGGGAGCTGTACGTGACGGTGCTGGGCTACAAGCGGATCTCCGTCCTGCCGGCGAGGGAGATGAAATTCGGCCAGCTGCCGGAGGAGGAGCCCCGCATCGCCACGTACAAAGCGAAATGGGACGACGCCTACCGCTCGCGCTGGGGCATCAAGAGCGTGTTCGCCGGCAAGCTGCCGGAGGGGGCGGAGCGCCGCCTGGCCGAGGTCTGCAAGCGGGCGTACCGGGCGCTGAACATCGAAAGCTACGCCCGGTTCGATTTGCGCCTGACGCCGGCGGGGCAGGTGGTGGTGCTGGAGCCGAACGCCAATCCCTGCGTCGCGAAGATCGACGAAATGGCCCAATCGGCGGAGAAGGTGGGGGTTTCGTATCCGGCCCTTATTGAGAAGATCGTGCGGTTGGCGCTGATCCGGGCCGGGCGATGACGCAGGGGGACAGCCCCCTCGGAACCACCCTGCTGCCGGCAGGGCGGCCCCTCGGGGACTGTCCCCCATGCTCATGGGTGACGCGGTTGGCGCTGATCCGGGCCGGGCGATGACGCCTACCCCTCTTCGTGAAAATGCCGTACAATAGACGGCATGATGCGCGCCCGCAGGGACGCGGGCGCCAGCCTTGACACACAACCCGGATCGACCGCCATGGCCGCGACGCCCCCGATTGAAGTCCTGATCAGGAAGAAAAAGATCTACCAGATCACCAATCCCCGCCTCGTGCAGGCGCCGTCTTCCACGACCATCGCCCGGGCCGTGGAGATCATGCAGGAGCACAAGGCGGGCTACATCGTGATCGCGGATGGCGGAACGCTCGCGGGCATCTTCACGGAAGCGGACGTGGTCCAGAAACTGCTGGGCACCGACGTCGACTGGAGCCGTCCCGTCAGCGACGTGATGACCAAAGATCCGGCGGTTCTGCGCCCGAGCGACTCCGTCGGCAAGGCCATCGAGCTGATGGGGCGCGAGCGGCTCTATCACATCCCCCTGGTCGGCGACAACAAGGCGCTCGAGAACGTCCTCTCCGTCCGGTCGCTGATCCGGTTCCTGGCGGAGTTCTATCCGGATGAAGTCTACAACCTCCCGCCCGACCCGAACCAGATCATGCCCTCCCAGGAAGGGGGCTGAGCGGCCGATGCCGGACGGCAAGTCCCGCGCTCAGTCCCATGCCGTCACCATCCGGTTCGCCGGGGATTCCGGCGACGGGATGCAGTTGAGCGGCTCCCAGTTCACCGACACCGCGGCGGTGATGGGGAACGACTTCGCGACGTTTCCGGACTATCCCGCCGAGATCCGCGCGCCCGCCGGCACGCTCCCTGGGGTCAGCAGCTTTCAGATCCAGTTTGCTGACTCCACGATCTACACGCCCGGGAACCTCGTGGACGTGCTGGTGGCGATGAATCCGGCCGCGCTGCGCGTCAACGTGGAGCGCGTGAAGCCGGGCGGGCTCATCATCGTGAACGAGGACACGTTCGACGAAGGCAATCTGCGCAAGGCCGCGTGGAAGTCGAACCCGCTCGAGGATACGACGCTCAAGGACTTCCAGGTGCTGCGCGTGCCCATCTCCGAGCTGACCCAGAACGCGCTCAAGGACCATCCGCTGAAGCTCTCGGAAGTCCAGCGCTGCAAGAATTTCTTCGCGCTGGGGATGATGTTCTGGCTCTACAACCGCAGCCTCGACTACACCAAGAGCTGGATCAGCCAGCGTTTCGGCAAGCGGCCGGAGATTGCCGCGGCGAACGTGGCGGCGCTCCAAGCCGGCTTCAACTACGCCGATATCACCGAGACCATGCCGGTCCAGTTCGTGGTCCCGCGCGCCCAGCTCCAGCCCGGCGTGTACCGGAAGATCACCGGCAACGAAGCACTCGCCATCGGTCTGGTCACGGCCGCGCGGCTGGCCCAGAAGCCGCTGCTTTACGGCTCCTACCCGATCACGCCCGCCAGCTCCATCCTGCACGAGCTGTCCCGCCACAAGGCCTTCGGCATCCGGACGTTCCAGGCGGAAGACGAGATCGCCGCCGTGGGCGCCGCGATCGGCGCGTCGTTCGGCGGGGCCATCGGCGTCTGCGGCACGAGCGGGCCCGGAATGTGCCTGAAGGCGGAGGCGATCAATCTCGCGGTGATGGCGGAGCTGCCGCTGGTCGTGATCAACGCGCAGCGGGCCGGGCCCAGCACGGGCATGCCGACGAAGACCGAGCAGGCGGATTTGCTGCAGGCCATGTTCGGCCGCAACGGCGAGTCCCCGATCGCCGTGGTGGCGCCCCGGACCCCGTCGGAATGCTTTCGCATGGCGATCGAGGCGGTGCGGATCGCGCTCACGTTCATGACGCCGGTGATCCTGCTCTCGGAAGGGTATCTTGCCGAGTCGGCGGAGCCGTGGCGGCTGCCTGACGTGGAGGGGCTGCCGGCGATCCCGGTGGCGCATCCCGCCGCGGGCGAGGCGCCGTTTCTGCCGTACGAACGGGATCCCAAGACCCTGGCGCGGCCGTGGGCCGTGCCGGGCACGAAGGGGCTCGAGCACCGCATCGGAGGCCTCGGCAAGGCGGACCGCACCGGGGGCGTGAGCTACGATCCGCTGAACAACGAATTAATGATCCACCTGCGCGCCGAGAAGATCCGGCGCATCGCCGAGACGATTCCCCCGCTCGAGGTCAAGGGGCCCCCGTCCGGCCGGCTGCTCGTGCTCGGCTGGGGCGGCACGTTCGGGGCGCTGTACGAAGCGGTCGAGGGGGCGGCCCGCCAGGGGCGGGAGGTGGCGCACGCGCATCTGGCGTATCTCAACCCGTTTCCAAAGAACTTGGGCGAGGTGCTCGCGCGCTATGAGTCGGTGCTGGTGCCGGAGCGGAACACCGGGCAGCTGCTCATGCTGCTGCGCAACCAGTTCCCGGAGATCCGCATGAAAGGATTCCACAAAGTGCAGGGGCAGCCGTTCCAGGTGAGCGCGCTGCTCGATGCGATCATGGAGCTCGCCTGACATGGCCTCCCCGACGACCGAACTCCCCGCCGCGTCCCCGTACAACAAAGACGACTTTTCCTCCGGGCAGGAAGTCCGGTGGTGCCCGGGCTGCGGCGATTACGCGATTCTGGCCACCATGCAGCGGACGCTCGCGAAGTTCGACATCCCGCGCGAGAACTACGTCTTCGTCTCCGGCATCGGATGCTCGAGCCGCTTTCCGTACTACATGAAGGCGTACGGGTTCCACACCATCCACGGGCGGGCGCCGACCATCGCGACGGGCCTGCGCTGCGTCAATCCCGACCTCGTCATCTGGGTCGTGACGGGCGACGGCGACGGCCTGAGCATCGGCGGCAACCATCTGATCCACTGCATGCGCCGCAACGTCAACCTGAACATCGTGCTGGTGAACAACCAGATCTACGGGCTGACCAAGGGGCAGTATTCGCCGACGTCGCCGATGGGGACCGTGACCAAGTCGTCCCCGCTGGGCTCCATCGACTACCCGATCAACGCGCTGTGCCTCGCGATCGCCTCCGAGGCGACGTTCATCGCTCGCACGCTCGACACGGCGCCGACCCACATGGCCTACGTGCTGGAGCGCGCCATGCTGCACAAGGGCGTGTCGTTCGTCGAGATCTTCCAGAACTGCATCATTTTCAACGACAAGGCATTCGGGCCCGTGACGGGGCGCGACACGCGCGACGACCGCATGGTGTACCTGAACCACGGCCAGCCCCTCGTCTTCGGGAAGAAGCGCGACAAGGCGATCCGCCTGCAGGGCCTGCAGCCCGAGATCGTGGAGTACTCCGAGGCGAACCCGCCGTCGGATTTGCTGATCCACAACGAGCAGGACCCCAACCCGCACTACTCCTATCTGCTCACGCAGATGACGCATCCCGCCATGCCGGTGCCCTTCGGCGTCCTGCGGGCGATCCAGCGGCCGACGTACGACGACATGCTCGAGGCGCAAGTGCGGCAGGCCCAGGCGAAGGGCCCCGCGGAGCTCAAACCGCTCATTTACGGGTCCGAGACCTGGACCGTGGAGTGACCGGATGACGACCCTCAAATGCCCGTCCTGCGGCGGGGAGAATCTGCTCGGCACCGACCGGTGCGAGCACTGCCTCCACTCCCTGATGCAGGTGGATTTGCCGAAACCGCACCAGGACGACCGCCTGCAGCGCACCTTGATGACCCGGCCGGTGGCGGATTTGCTGACGGGGAAGGACCTGCTGATCGCCAGCCCAACGGATACGCTCAAGCACATCGTCGAGATCTTCCAGCGCGAGAAGAAAAGCTGCATCCTGATCTACGACCGGCACCAGCTGGTCGGGATCATCAGCTACCGGGACCTCCTTCGGCGGGTCGCTGGCCGGTACCGCGATCTGCGCAAGGTCACGGCCGAGATGGTCATGACGCCGCGTCCGGAATGCGTCCGCCCTGAGGATCCGATCGCCTACGCGGTCAGCAAGATGGCCATGGGCGGGTTCCGCCACCTGCCCGTCCTGACCCAGGACGGCCGGCCCTTCAGCATCATTTCCATTAAGGACGTCCTCAGCCACCTCGTGCGCCGCGCGGCCGAGACGTCCGACCCGACTTGACCGTCGGAAGCTGGACGCTAGAAGCTGGAGGCTAGCATTATCAGTTTCGTTGCCGTACAGTACCGAATCGTTCCAGCTTCCAGCCTCCAGCTTCCAGCATCCGACCTATGGGGTTTCCCATCATGAGTGAGGACGTTCCGTACGCCAATTACCGGCTGACGGCGCGCCTGGAGCTGCGCAACCGGCCGGGCGCGTTCGCGGCCGTGGCGCACCGTCTGGCCCGGATGCGCGCGAATCTGGGCGCGGTGGATCTCGTGAGCGCCGACCGGCGGTGCGTCGTCAGAGACGTGACGTTCGACGTCATGAGCGACCTTCACGGCAAGCGCGTGATCCGGGCGCTCTCGGCGCTGCGGGGCGTGCGGGTGGTGTCCGTATCCGACCAAATCTTTCTCGTCCACCTCGGCGGCAAGCTGCGCGTCGAGAGCAAGTTCCCCGTGACGACCCGCAACCGCCTCTCCATGGTGTACACGCCCGGAGTGGCGCGCGTGGCCGAAGCCATTGCCCGCGACCCCGCGCGGGCGCACACCCTCACCATCAAGCGCAACAGCGTCGCCATCGTGAGCGACGGATCGGCTGTCCTGGGCCTCGGGAATCTGGGGGCCGCCGCCGCGCTGCCGGTGCTGGAAGGGAAGGCGATGCTGTTTCGCGAGTTCGCCGGCATCGACGCCTGGCCGGTGGCGTTGGCCACCCAGGATCCCGACGAAATCGTCCGGACGGTGGAACGGATCGCGCCCGTCTTCGGCGGCATCAATCTCGAGGACATCAGCGCGCCGCGCTGTTTCGACATCGAATCCCGGCTGGCCGCGTCGCTCGACATCCCGGTGATGCACGATGACCAGCACGGCACGGCGATCGTGGTCCTGGCGGCCCTGCGCAACGCGCTGCGCCTCGTGCGCCGGGATATGGGAGCCGTCCGGGTGGTCGTCAGCGGCGTCGGCGCAGCGGGGGTCGCCTGCTGCCGGATGCTGCTGATGGCCGGCGTCACGCGCCTCGCGGCGTGCGGGCGGCGGGGCGTGGTGCTCGAGGTCGGCCCGAAGAACCTGAGGCGGGCTCGGCGGAACCTGCTCGGGGAACTCGACCGCAGCCGCTCCGGCGCGCCGCTCAGGCAGGCGCTGCGCGGGGCGGACGTATTCATCGGGCTCTCCCAGGGCAACATCCTGCGTCCGTGGGACCTGGACGCCATGCGTCGAAACCGGATCGTGTTCGCGATGGCGAATCCCGACCCGGAGGTAGATCCCATGAAGGCGGTCCGGCGATGCCGCGTGTTCGCGACGGGCCGCTCCGACCTGCCGAATCAGATCAACAACGCGCTGGCATTTCCCGGCGTATTCCGCGGCGCGCTCGACGTGCGGGCCAGCGCCATCACGGACACGATGAAGCTGGCGGCCGCCGGGGCGATCGCGGCGCTCATCCGGCCGGAGCAGTTGAATGAGGAATACATTGTGCCGAGCCTGTTCGATAAGCGGGTCGTGCCGGCGGTGGCGGCGGCCGTGGCGCGCGCGGCCTCGGCCGGCGGCGTCGCCCGCCGCTCCCTCTCAGTCCTTAGTCTACAGTCCATCGTCCATCGTTGAGCGTCCATAGAGAAAGAAGGTAGAAGGTGGAAGGTGGAAGGTGGAAGGTGGAAGGT
>DASWKB010000060.1:0-26953 GCA_036396895.1 bacterium
CGGCGAATTCCTTCTCGAGTTCTTCCCGCTCCCGGACGGCCCGCGAGGCCTCATCCCCCCCGAAGCGCATCTGCAGGGTCAGCAGGTTGTGCTGATACGCCTTGCTGAGCATGCGCAGAGAGGAGGATTTGAGCTCTCCGAGCGCGATGAGGCCCGGCGTGGTCCAGTTGGCGTATTCCTCGAAGCGCGCGGAGGTGGCGCGGGCCTGCATGATCCAGGCGGCGTTCACGCCCACCACGGCCATGGCGACGAGGACGAACCAGAGCGATAATTTCGGCCGTAATTTCATTCTGCTCTTGCCGGTCCGTCGGTGTCGGGGCGGGGGGCGGGGGGCGGGGGGCACGTCAGGTATCGCGCGTCCATTGCACGTTGAAGGTAGAAGATGGAAGATGGAAAGTAGAAGGCTGCAGTTTCACCTTCTACCCTCCACCGTCTGCTTTCCAGCTTCCAGCCTCTAGCTTCCAGCTTCTCGGTCATCCCCCGCCTCCTGCCCCGAACCTGAAGGAATAGATGACGATGATGCGATGCTGAACATCTCGCGGTAGTGACGATACCAGTCGCTCTGAATGCGCTCCTCTGGGTCATGCTGCCGCTTCAGCGCCAGGAGCTCCGGGAGCTTCGGGTAGCACCGCAGGACCTGCTCCCGGGTGGCGAAGCGATGGTAGGTCAGGTAGTAGCGCCCGCCGTGGTCCGCCGCGAGATCGATCATCCGCCGGCAGTTCGCCGCCGCCTCGCGCAGGCCGCTGGGGGTGTGGTCGAGATGAAGATTGACGATGACGCAGGCGAAGGGCTCCGTCGCCCAGGGCAGGAACGACTCCGTGTCCGGCTCGATGAAGCGGATGGTGCCGTAGATGATGCGCATGCGGTGGGTCCGTGCCGCCGCGCGCAGGCCGGCCAGGAACCGGCTCAGCACGGGCCGCGGGACGTAGAGCTCGGTGATGACTTCGCTGCCGGGGATCGCCGTGCCGAGGCGGCGGTCCAGGTCCTGGTGATAGGTCTGGAGATAGGGGCTCAACTGCTGGAGGTCCGACCAGTAGTACTGCCCCGACGTGGAGAGATAATGCCCCGCGTAGCGGTCGAACGCCTCTCCGGGCTTCGTGTGGGCCAGATAAACGAGCTCCTGCCATTCCCGCAGGGTGAGCTCCCGCTGGCTGCCCGGGATCGGCGTCGAATCGGACACGGGCCGGTAGCAGGAGAGAATCCCGGTCCTGAGGAAATGATCCGATGCCGGGTCGATGGCGTATTGGAAGTCGCCGTAGAGATACCCGTCGGCGATGCGGCGATGCACCGCCTCCATGAGCTCATCGGCGCGGAGAATCTGCACGATGCGCTGGAGCTTCCGGCGGCGCATGAGGCGCAACTGGACCGAGGTCATCACGCCGAAGAGCCCGTAGCCGCCGATGGCCGTGCGGAACAGCTCCGGGCGCTCCGAGCGGCTGCAGCGCACCAGCGCGCCGTCCGCGGTCATGAGCCTGAACGATTCCACGTCCGCGATGATGGGCGGATGCGCCAGCCCCCGGCCGTGGGCGTTGGCCGCGAGCGCTCCGCCGACGCTGAGCCGGTCGGTCCCCGTCTGCTTCTGGACGATGGTCCAGGGCCGTTCGACGCCGCGCTGGAGGCGCTCGAGCTCCGCGATGAGCGCGGGCCACTCGATACCCGCCTCGACATCCGCGAGGCCGGCGCCGACGTCGAGGCTCAGGACCCGGCGCATGGGCGTCATGTCGAGCAGCACGGAATCGGTGCCGAACTGCTGGCCGCCCATCGCGTGGCGCCCTGCGGCGATGCTGACGGGCCGCCCCTCGGTCCGGGCCATGGCGAACGCGAGGTTCAGGTCCTCGATGGTGTTGACGCGGACGATGCGCTCGACGCGGGTGAGGTTGATCCGGCCGTGGACGTCGTTGACCAGGACCCCGCCTGAGGCGGCGGATGCGGACCCTGCGGTCTTCGGCCGCACGAGCCACGCGCAGCCGGAAGAAGCGGCGGCGGCCGCGGCAACGGCGCCGAGCCCCGCCCGGAGGAACTCCCGCCGCGTGAGATGCTCAAGGGACATTAATCTCCGAAGGAGGTCCCCACCGCGCGCGCGGTCCTGACCTCTTCGCCCTGGGGATCCACCCGGCGGAGGTGCTCCACCGCCTCCGCCACGGGCACGGACTCGATCCGCGTGCCGCGCAGGCACACCATGCGGCCGGTCTCGCCCCGCACCAACAACTCCACCGCGGCGGCGCCGAAGCGGGTCGCCAGCCAGCGGTCGAACGCGGTCGGCGTCCCTCCGCGCTGCAGGTGGCCCAGCACCGTCACGCGGCTCTCGAGCCCGCTGCAGAACTCAAGCTGCTTCGCGACCGCGCGTCCCACGCCGCCCAGGCGGATGGGGTCGGGCGAACCGGGAATGCGCTCCTTCACGACCATCTCCCCGCCGACCATCACCGCCCCCTCGGCCACCACGACGATGCTGAAGCGCTTGCCCCGCTCCATCCGGCGCTTCACCGCGTCGCACGCCTTCTGGATGTCGAAGGGGATTTCCGGGATCAGAATGATGTCCCCGCCCCCGGCAATGCCGGCCCTGAGCGCGATCCAGCCGGCGTAGCGGCCCATCACCTCCAGGACCATCACCCGGTGATGGGATTCCGCCGTCGTGTGCAGCCGGTCCACCGCATCCGTCGCCACGGCCAGCGCCGAGTCGAAGCCGAAGGTGATGTCGGTCGCGGCCAGGTCATTGTCGATGGTCTTGGGCACCCCGGCCAGCGGGACGCCCATCTCGGCCAGGCGCGCCGCGATGGTCATGGTCCCGTCGCCGCCGATCGGGATGATCGCGTCGATGCGCCCGCGCTCCAGCGTGCGCAGGACATCCTTGGACCGGTCGCTCGTCACGAGCCGGCCGTCCGGGCCGGCCGCCGCGTACGCGAAGGGATTGGCGCGGTTGGACGTCCCGAGGATCGTCCCGCCCCTGGTCAGGATGCCGGAGACGTCCGCGTCCGCGAGCGGCTCCAGGCGGTTCTCCACCAGCCCCTCGTAGCCTTCGAGGATTCCGAAGACCTCAAGGCCGTGCTCGTGGATGGCCGACTTCACGACCGCCCGAATGACCGCGTTGAGGCCGGGGCAGTCACCCCCGCCGGTTAAGACCGCGATGCGCTTGACCATACGCGTATTCTATCAAATAGAAACGGGGCATGGGGAATGGGGCGAGGGCTTCATCATCAAATGGAAGGCAGAAGGTTGAAGATGGATGATGGAAGGTGGAAGGTGGAAAGTAGACGGGAGCAGTATAATTCCACCTTCTACCTTCTATCTTCTCCCTTCTACCTTCTATCTTCTCATGGTCATTCCCATGCCACGCCCCTCGCCCCGTCCTGGTTGCTGGTCTCTGGTTGCTGGTTGCCCCCCTCAAAAAGTGTCACTTTTCCCGCTTTGAAAAGTGACTGTCACTTTTTGAGGGGTGTGGGATAATGCACGACGGAGAAACACGATGGTGATGGACGCGCATGCTCAATCTGCTCCCCAGGCCGCGCGGCCGCGGTCCCCGGCCGCGGCGGCGCTCTTGTCGCTGGTGCTGCCGGGGCTCGGGCAGTTCTACCTCGGCGACCGGGCGAGCGCGGTCACAGTCTTCTGCATCGTCGCCGCGCTGCTCGCGGGCCTGGCCTGGTCCCTCGCGGACGGGGCGCTCCTGTCGGCGATCCTCCTCGGGGTGATCTACGTCCTGGTATGGATTCCCTCGGTGGTGGACGCCGCGCGGGCCGCCGGGCGTCAGGGGCCGTCGCTCATGGCCGGCGCCAACCCCTGGTACGTCATTTTTATGCTGCTCGCGGCGGGTCCGGCCGCGATCCCCATGCTCTGGCACAGCCGCGCATTCAGCCGGGGGGAGAAAATCGCCTGGACGGTGTTCGTCATCCTGATCGCGGTATCGTTCATCGCCCTGGTCCTCTTTGTCATCCCCCGGATGCTCGACTGGGCGGAAGCGCGCCTGGATGCGCTGCCCCAGGACGCCTACGCGGCGAGTCTCCGCCGGCTCATTGAGAACCTGCGATGAGACACGCCCGCGCGTCCGCCGTCGCGCTTGCTGCCTGCCTCGCCGGGTGCGTGCAGAGCAGCTTCAATCTGGCCACGCAGAAGCAGGACTACACGTTCACCTCGGTCACGAAAGAGGTGTCGCTGGGACGCAAAATCGCCGAGCAGGTCGAAAAGAAGTGGCCGCCCGTCGCCAACGTCGAGCTGCAGGAGAGGATCCGGACCATGGGCGAGCAGATCGCTGCGGTGTGCGAGCGGCAGGAGATCCTCTATCACTTCGCGGTCATCGAGGGGGAGGAAGTGAACGCCTTTTCCTTGCCCGGCGGCTGGGTGTACGTCCACGAAGGCCTGACGGAGAAGGTGGCGAGCGACGATGAACTGGCGGGCGTGGTCGCGCACGAGGTCGCGCACATCGCCGCGCGGCACTCGATCCAGCGCTATGAAACGGGCCTGGGGATGCAGCTCGCGCAGCTGGCGGCGGCGATCACGCGTACCGGTGAACTCGCCGCGGGGGTGAGTGTCGCCTCACAGGCGGCGCAGCTGGCCTACTCGCGGGAAGCGGAAATCGAAGCGGACCGGCTGGCGGTGAAGTACCTGAAAGACGCGGGCTACGATCCGACGGCCATGCTGAGCTTCCTGGACACCCTGCATGAGGTCCATCGGGACTCGGATCGCTACATGCCGCGCGGCGTGGTGCGCCCGCAGTACGCGGTCACGCACCCGTTCGTGCCGGAGCGGAAGCTCGCCGTCAAAGAAGCGCTGTACGGCGTCGGGGACTATATCGATTACCTCAACGTCCAAACGCGGTGACGTCTATTCCGTCACTTCCGTCCGTTCCGTCGGGGCCGTCACTGCTGGGGCATTGAGCGCGGGGCGGGGCGTGCCAAGTGCGGCGTTTGCCAAATGCGGAATTGGGAATTCGGAATGGGGAATCACAACCCGACAATGGTCGGAAGCGAGAAGCTCGAAGCTGGAATGCGCATTCGTCATTTCCGTCGCTTCCGTCGATTCCGTCTGTCCGTCCGATACTTGATCTTTGCTGACGGAATAGACGGACGGACGGAACAGACGGAATAGACGCGTTTATTTGCGATCAAGTGGGACGCCCGCCATCGCCCAGTCCGAGCGCTTCACGTCCTTGAAGACGATCCACACCTGCTCGGGCTTCACGGCGGCGATTTTGACGAAGTCCTGCGTGATGGCCTGGGAGAGCTCGGCCTTCTGCGCGCTCGTGCGTCCTTCGAGCCACTCCACGGTGATCATCGGCATGTCGCTGTCTCCTGCGTCTGCGGCCGTTCACCGGCTTCACGGTGAGCCGGCGATGATGTGGTTCGCTTCCTTGCGCCTGAGCCGCGCGGCGGCCTGCCGGACCGGCTGGCGCAGCTCGCCCACCAGGAACATCGAGCCCGTGACGAGGATCACGTCGTCCGGCGCCGCCGCGTTCAGCAGATAGGTCAAGGCATCCGCCGGCTGCGGCACGGTGTGCAGCTCGCGAGCCAAAGGCGCCAGGCGCCGGCTGAGCTCGCCGGCGTCCATCGCGCGGGCGTGCTTCGTCCGGGTGCACGTCACCGTCGACGAGAGCGGCGCCAGGATGCTCCCGAACGTCTCCGCGCGCTTATCGGAGGACATTCCGATGAGCAGATGGATCGCGCGGCCCGGCACCAGCTCCTCCAGCGCCCGCCTGAGCGCCAGCGCCGCGGGCGGGTTGTGCGCGCCGTCCATGAGCACGCACGGCGAGTCGCTCACAAGCTCAAGCCGCCCCGGCCACACGACCTCGGGCAAGCCCTGCCGCACCGCGCTGAAGGGCGAGCCCTTCGCCGAGAGGGCCTCGAGCGCCGCCACCGCCGTCGCGGCGTTGTCCGCCTGGTGCCGCCCCAGCAGGGGCAGGTCCAGCGTCTCGTACATGCCGCGCCGGCCGAACACCGTGACGCCGAGCCCGCTCAAGTCATGGCGCGTCACGTCGGCCGTCACGTCCCATCCGACCATCGTCAGGGGGACGCCGTGCGCCCCGCACGCCATGCGGAGCACCTCCTCCACGTCCTCCTCCTGCGGCGCCGAGACCGCGAGCTGCCCATGGCGGATGACCGCGGCCTTCTCCGCGGCAATGGCCGCCAGCGTCTCGCCCAGCACCTCGGTGTGGTCCAGCCCGATCGGCGTGAAGACCGCCACGGCCGCCTCCGCGACGCTGGTCGCGTCCAGGCGCCCGCCCAGGCCGACCTCCAGCACCGCCACGTCCACGCCGGCCCGGCAGAAGTGATGAAACGCCAGCGCCGTCATCACCTCGAAATACGTCACCGGGCCGTCGGGATCATTCCGGCTCTGCTCGAGGACCGGCCGCATCTCTTCAACGAGCGCGGCGAAGGCGTCCCGCCCGATGCGGTCATCCTGGGGATCGCCCCCCGGCTGGGAGACGGGCCATACCCGGATGCGCTCCCTGAGGTCCTCCAGGTGCGGCGAGGTGTACAATCCGGCGCGCAGGGGCGTACGCTTCAGCATGGCGTAGAGCATGGCGCTGACGGCGCCTTTCCCGTTCGTGCCCGCGACCTGCACCGCGCGGAAGCGGCGCTGGGGATCGCCCAGGCGCCGGCAGAGCCGGCGCATGCGCTCAAGCGTCAGCCGCCGGAGCGCGTCCGGGCGGACCATCCGCTCGTAATCGACGAATGACTCGAGATAGTCGAGCGCGTCTTGGTACGTCACGGCGTTGCCTCCTCGACTCCGCGTAACGCGAAACGCGTAACGCGTAACGTGCGATCACAACAGCACTGCGCAGGTTCGATCATTATCGAGCTTCGGCCATGCATCGCGTCATTCTCGCATGTGACGCGTTTCACGTGACGCGGACTACTCATTCAGTTCTGCTCGCCGCGCTGGCGGCGGCGCCACTGCTCGAGGATGCGCCGGAGGTCACCCTCCGCGGAGCGCACCACGAGCGCGCCGATCAGGAACAGCACCGAGAACTGCCAGGCATCTTCCGGCCCGATGACGAGGCCGGTGTGCACGTCTTCCGTCCGGTTGAGCTGCTCCAGGTAATGCGCCGCGGCCCGATCCGGGCCGGCCTCGTACACGTCGAGGGATGAGACCTGGTGCTTGTACTTCATCGAGGGAAACTGCACCCCGCGCAGCAGCAGGAACGTCGCCACGCTGTGCTCGCTCAGCTGCCAGTCCCGGTCGAACTCGAACCCCTCGAACTGCGGGGAGACGCTCGGCAGGATGAGCGTCGGGCGCTCCAGGAGCACGTGCCCGCGCCGCACGACGGTGTCGCCGTCGTTGACCGTCGAGGGCCCGAGAAAGATGTACGGCACCCGGGCCGCCTCGAACGTCGGCAGCTCCGACATCCGCATGCGGCGGATCTCCGTTTCCTTCCTCGCCTTGTCCCAGAGCGCTTCAATGTCCATCGCAATTTCCATGTAGAAGTTGGAAGATGGATGGTAGAAGATAGAACAAACAATCCAGCTTCTATCTTCTTTCTTCCACCTTCCCCTGCAGCTCCACGGACTCGCCCCGTGCCCCCCGCCCCTCGCCCCGATTTCCTAATGCTTGAAGTGACGCACGCCGGTCAAGAGCATCGCCACCGAGGCCGCGTCCGCGGCCGCCACCACCTCCTGATCGCGCACGGACCCGCCGGGCTGGATGACCGCCCGGATGCCCGCGCCCGCCAGGAGCTCCACCCCGTCGGCGAACGGGAAAAACGCGTCCGAGGCGCAGACCGCGCCCTTCGCCCGCGATCCCGCCCGCTCGATCGCCACGCGGACCGACCCGACCCGGCTCGGCTGGCCCTGCCCGATGGCGACCGTCGCGCGGTCCCGCGCGACCACGATCGCGTTCGACTTCGCGTGCTTCGCAACCTTCCACGCGAACGCCAGATCCCGGCGCTCGGGATCCGTGGGCGCGCGCGCCGTCGCCACCTTCGGCTCCGGCTCTTCACGACCCGGCATGTCCGGCTCCTGCAGCAGCCAGGCGCCCGAGGCTTCCCGCCACTGCGGGTGCGCGGGGATCGCCGCCGGCCACTCGAGCGTCACGACGCGCAGGTTCTTCTTGGCCGCCAGAAGCTCCATCGCGTCCGGCTCCACCGACGGCGCCAGCACCACCTCGAGGAAGGTCTCCGTAAGCTTCCGCGCCGCCGCCGCGTCGAGCGGGCGGTTGAACCCGACGATACCGCCGAAGGCGGACTCCGGATCGCACTCGAACGCGCGCACGTAGGCCTCGTCCATCGTCTTCCCGGCCGCCAACCCGCAGGGGCAGGTGTGCTTCACGATGACGGACACCGGCTCCTGGAACTCCAGCAGGCACCGGAACGCGGCCTCGACATCGATCAGGTTGTTGTACGAGAGCTCCTTGCCCTGCAGCTGCGTCAGCGTCGCCAGGCCCCAGCCGTCTCCCCCCGCGGGGACGTACCAGGCGCCCTGCTGATGCGGGTTTTCCCCGTAGCGCAGCGCCTGCTTCCGGAGGATCTCGGCCGTGAGCCGCTCCGGGAACGCCTCCTCGGCGTAGCTCGCGGGCGCGCTCGCCGCGCCGAGATAGTCGCCGATGCAGCGGTCATAGGCCGACGTCAGCTCAAACGCCTCCACCGCCAGCTCGCGCAGGAAGGGCTCCTCGAGCGCGCCGCCGCCGGCCCGGAGCGATTCGATCACGCGCGGGTACTGCTCCGGGCGGGAGAGCACCGCCACGTGCTGGAAATTCTTCGCCGCCGCCCGCAGGAGCGCCACCCCGCCGATGTCGATCTGCTCCACTGCGTCCGCCAGGGTCGTGCCCGGCCGTCCCACCGTGTCCTCGAAGGGATAGAGATTCACGCAGACGAGATCGATCGTGCCCCCGGCGCCCACCGCTTCCATGTGCGCGGGATCATCGCGGCGCGCGAGGATGCCGCCATGGATCTTCGGGTGCAGGGTCTTCACCCGGCCGTCGAGCTGCTCCCGGACGCCCGTGAACTCCTCGACCGTCACCATCCGCAGCTTGGCGTCGGTGAGCGCGCGCGCGGTGCCGCCCGAGGCGATCAGCTCGACGCCGAGCGCATCGAGCGCGCGCGCCAGCTCCTCGAGGCCCGTTTTGTCCGCGCAGCTCAAGAGCGCCCGCCGCACCGTCGCCATCGTCTCCTCACCCCCGTCCCGCGAGTCTCGCCCGACGCATCCTGACCCCCAGCTCCTTGGCGACCAGCGCGCGGAACTCCAGGTGCAAGCCGCGCGACACCGCCCCGGGGCGCCCGGTCCCCACCAGCCTCCCGTCGATCCGCGATACGGGCAGCACTTCTTTCGTCGTGCTGGTCAGGAACGCCTCATCCGCATTGTACAGCTCGTGCCGCGTCAGGGGCTGCTCCCGCATCGGCACCTGCAGCCGCCCGGCCGCCTCGAACAGGACCTCCCGCGTGATCCCCCAGAGCAGGCCCTGCCAGCAGGGCGGCGTCAGGACCGCGCCGCGCCACACGATGCCGAAGTTGCTCGCCGTGCTCTCGGTGATGTAGCCGCGCGCGTCCATGAAGAGCGCCTCATTCGCGCCCCGCACCTGCGCGTCCAGGATCGCCATGACGTTCCCGAGCCGCGCGGAGAATTTCGAGCGGGCGTCGACCGCCCCGATCTGGAACGCCCGCGTGGGGACGACCGCGACCGCCACGCCCCGCCGATACTGCTCGGACGTCGGCATCCGGGCCGGCTGGACGACGACGGCCGCGCGCGATGCGCGCCGGCCGGCTTCGGGCATCAACGCCACCCGGACGATCGCCTCCTTGATGCCGGCGCGCTCAAGCGACCTCGTCAGCCGCCGGGCGAGACGGGCGCGGTCCGGCATGGGCGCCCCGAGATACTTGGCGGAGGCGGCCAGGCGGTCCAGGTGCCCCTCCAGCCTGAAGATGCGGCCCGCATACGCCCGCATCGTCTCGAAGCATCCGTGCAGGCGCGAGGCGTCCGGCAGCGCGCCCGTGGCGGGTTCAGCGAGCGGCCGCATGATCCGTTTCGCTCGGCTCAAGCGCCGCGATCAGCGCGGCGCCCTTGTCCAGCGTTTCCTGATACTCCCGCTCGGGGTCCGAGTCCGCGACGATCCCCGCCCCGACGTGAAACGAGAGCCGGCGCGCCCGGAGCACCATCGTGCGGATGGCGATGTTGAGATCCAGCGACCCGTCGAAGCCGAGCCAGCCGAGCGAGCCGGTGTAGAGCCCGCGAGGCACCGGTTCCAGCTCCCGGAGAATCTGCATGCAGCGCACCTTTGGGCAGCCGGTGATCGTCCCGCCCGGAAACACCGCGCGGATGACGTCCACGGCGCCCGCGCCCCGTTTCAGGCGGGCGGCCACGTCCGAGACGATGTGGATCACGTGCGAGTAATGCTCCAGCGCCATCAGCTCGTTGACGGCGACCGTGCCCGGCCGCGCCACGCGCCCCAGGTCGTTCCGGGCGAGGTCCACCAGCATGATGTGCTCCGCCCGCTCCTTCTCGCTGAGCAACAGCTCAAACTCCCGCAGCGCGTCCTCCTGGGCGCTCCCGCCCCTGGGGCGGGTGCCGGCGATCGGCCGCGTGTCCACGCGGTCATCCTGCACCCGCACCAGCCGCTCGGGCGAGCAGCTGGCGACCGCCACCTCCCCGCCTGGGCCGCCGCGCAGAAAACACGCAAACGGCGACGGGTTGATCCGGCGCAGCCGCCGGTACAGCGGCCAGGCCCCGCCCGGCCACGACGCCGTAAACCGCTGGGACACGTTGGCCTGGAAAATTTCTCCCGCAGCGATGTCCTCGAGCACCCGCCGGACCATGTCCTGGAACTCGGCCTGCGTGCTCGTCGGTTCGCACGCCGCCGGCCCCCCGCCCGCCGGCTCCTCCGGCGCCGGGCCCGCCAGCGCCTCCTCCGCCCGCTCAAGCGACGCGCGCGCCAGCCGGCCGGCCTGCGCCGGCGCCAGATGCGGGTCCGCGAGACTGAGGATCCACCCCCGGCCCGCGAGATGGTCCGCCAGCGCCACCACGCGCATGCCGTACCAGAAGAGATCCGGCAGCGGATCGGGCTCGGCCTGCGGCGCCGGCAGGCGCTCGATCCATCGGTTGAGATCGTAGCTGAGCCAGCCCATCAGCCCGAGCGCTTTGTCCTCGGGCCGGGCGCGCGCGGGCACGCGATAGCGCTTGAGCACCGACCCGAGCGCCTCGAGCGGATGGGCCCGGAACCGCTTGGTCGACGCGCTGGTGGCGAGCTCGACGCGGTCTCCGTCGGCCTGCAGGGTGAGCCACGGGTCCAGGCCGACCATCGACCAGCGGCCGGTCACCGGGTGCGTCCGCGCGCTGTCGAGCCAGACGACCGGTTCGCGCTCCGGCACGGCCTGGACGAGTCGCGCCAAGTCCGGACACGCCGGCAGCGCGCGCACGAAGCCGCGCAGGGGTCCGGCCCGGAACAGGAAGGGGGTCCCAGCAAGCATCGAAGGCTCTATTGTAGCATTCTGAAAAACGGCGGCACGCCGTTTTTCAGAAGCTGACGAGCCTGAGCTTGGTCTGGAGGAGCTGCATGTGCTCTTTGAAGAGGGCGATTTCGCGATCAAGCCGGTCGCCGTCGCGGACCATGTCCTGGAGCTGCTCCTGCTGGCGCGCGCGCTCCTCGTCCGTCCAGGCTTCCTCGGCGAGGCGCACCACCTTGCGCAGCTTCACGATGGCCCGGCCGAGCGAGGCCCGCTGGGTCTGGAGTTCCCGCAGGCCGTCCTCGGCGCGCCCGAGGGCCTCCTGCCACGCTTCGCGCTCCGGGTCCAGGCGGCCGTAGAGCCCGCGCTTCTTCCGCTCCACTTCCTCGGCCGTGGCGGCCACGCCCTGGCGCAGCTGTTCGATTTGCCGGTCCACGATAAGCCGCTTGAGCTCAAGCTCCTGCTCATACGTGGCTTCCAGGTTGCGGATCTGCTGGTACCGCGCCAAGACCTCGGAGAACCCGGGGTCCGCCGACAGCACCTTGCGGATCAGCTCCTCGCGGTTGTCCCGCGCGCAGCCGATCACGCCAGCCAATATCAGAGCTCCCACCACCAGCCGCATCGGACCAGCATCATACCACAGAGGGCGCAGAGGGTCTAAGACACCACAGAGGGCGCAGAGAGTCTAAGACACCACAGAGGACACAGAGTCGTCTGTTCCGTCTGTTCGGTCTGTCCGTCAGTACTGGGGCGAGGGGCGGTGGGCGCGGGAATTACCGAGAAGCTGGAAGCTGGAAGCTGGAGGCTGGAATGATCAGGGGTCGTCCAGGTCGCGTAACGCGTAACGTGAAACGCGCAACGTGGGTTTGATTCGAGCCCAGACGGGAAGCTGGAGGCTGGAATGCGATTGGGGCAAGGGGCGCGGGGCGAGGGGCGAGGGGCACGTCGTGCGATCGTCGAACTGGTAGAGGATAGAAGGTGGACGGTGGAGGGTAGAAGGTAGAATTACTACCTTCAACTTTCCAGCTTCCAGCTTCTATCTTCTACCTTCTCATGGTAATGCCCACGACGCGCCCCGTGCCCCATCCTAAATTACCGGTCTCCGGTTGCTGGTTGCGACGTTGGTCCGTGCGCTATCGGGATAAGGCGTAGGACGGCTCAAGCACGTCCGCCGGGGTCCGCTCGGGCCCGGGTTCCTCCTTATAGGTGAAGAGCTTCCCGGCGAAGTTGCGCAGAACGAGCACGCCGTCCTTGTGGCTGACGACGTAGTTCGGCATGACGGGAATCTTCCCGCCGCCTCCCGGCCCGTCCACGACGAAGGTGGGCACCGCGTAGCCCGTCGTGTGGCCGCGCAGCTTCTCCACGATCTGAACTCCCGCCGCCACCGGCGTGCGGAAGTGCGCGGTGCCTTTCACCGGATCGCACTGGTAGATGTAGTAGGGGCGCACCCGGGTCTTGAGCAGCTGATGGAACAGCTTCTTCATGATCGCGGGCCGGTCGTTGATTCCCTTGAGGAGCACCGTCTGGGAACCGAGCGGCACGCCGCTGTCCGCCAGCATCCCGCACGCCCGCTGGACCTCCGGCGTCACTTCCTTCGGATGATTGAAGTGCACGCTCATCCAGATGGGCTTGTGCTTTTTCAGCACCGCGCACAGCGACTCCGTCACCCTAAACGGCAGCGTCACGGGATTGCGCGTCCCGATCCGGATGAACTCGATGTGGGGAATCGAGCGCAGCTGGGTCAGGATATGATCCAGCCGATCGTCCGAGAGCGTGAGCGGATCGCCGCCTGAAATCAGGACGTCCCGGATCCGGCGGTGCTTGCGGATGTAGTCCACGGCCTGGTCAATGTTCGCCGACCGGCTGTAGCCCGCCGTCGTGCCGACGACCCGACTGCGGGTGCAGAACCGGCAGTACATCGCGCACACCTCGACGACGAGCAGCAACACGCGGTCGGGATACCGGTGCACGAGGCCGGGAACCGGCATGTGGCTGTCCTCGCCGAGCGGATCGATCATATCGTTCGGGCTAAGGACGTATTCATCGTTGACCGGCACCGCCTGGCGCCGGATGGGGCACGTCGGATCTTCCGGGTCCATCAGCGACGCCCAATACGGCGGAATCGCCATGACGAACCGGCCGGACGGACGCGTCACCGCGGCCTGCTCATCCGGCGTCAAGCGGATCACTTGCCGCAGCTGGTCCACCGTCTGAATCCGGTGGGTCATCTGCCAGCGGTACGTTTCCCACTGCTCCCGCGGGACATCCGTCCACAACGGGATCCGCTGATAAGCCAATGTGCTCACCTGTCCTGCCTCCTTCCTCGGCGTCCACCGCTGGGCCGCGCTCCGGCGCCCGCGCGCCCGCGCGCGGATGAAAGCCCGGCCGACTGCGCCGCCGGGCGGCACTCCGCGGCCACCCGCGGGAGCGCGCTCCCCGAAGCGAGCGCGCCGAGACCGCCCTGCCGGAGCGGAGCGAGACTCCACTCCCTTCGCCGCGCGTCCCCCACCGGATGCGCGGCCGTTCCTGCCCACACGGGTGCGGGGTCCGTGAAAATCCGCACGCGGGAATCCCGCTGATAGCGCACCATGGCGAGCGCCACGATGCGCTGAATAAGCTCCTGATAGCTCAGGCCCGCCGCCCGGGCCATGATCGGAAAATTGCTCTCGAGGGGGCTGAACCCCGGCAGCGGATTCACCTCCAGCACGAACGGACGGCCGCCGGCTCCGAGGCGGATGTCGGTCCGGGAGAATTCCCGGCATCCCAGGGCCCGGTGGGCCCGCATGGCCAGGTCCTGCACCAGCCGGGTCGTGGCGCCGTCCAGCCGCGCCGGACAGTGGAAGTGCGGGTTGAGATGCCGCGCCGCGTCTCCCTGAAACTCCTTCATGCGCCAGGAATAGAAGTACTCCCCCGACGCGGCGCAGCTGCCGAAGTCGATCTCCAGGACCGGCAGCGCCTCCTCGCCGAGCACGCCGACCGTCAGCTCCCCGCCATCGATGAACTCCTCCACCAGCGCATCCTGCCGGTAGCGCGCGATGACCCTCGCCACCTGCGCCCGCAGCTCGGCTTCGGAGCGGACCACGCCCTCGAGCAGAATGCCCTTGCTCGAGCCCTCGTAGTTCGGCTTGACGATGAGGGGAAACCGGAGCGCCGGATTGAGCGGCGCGCCGGAGGAGGTGAAGAGCTGCCAGGGGGGCGTCGGGATGCCCTCGCAGGCGAGCACCTGTTTCGTCAGAGCCTTGTCGAGCGCGAGGGCGAGGGTGGTGCTGCTGGAGCCCGTAAAGGGAATGCGGAGGGATTCCAGGATGGCGGGCACCTGCGCTTCCCGGTGCGGCCCGTACCACCCTTCGGCGATGTTGAAGACGAAGTCCATCGCATGCGTCAGCAACCACTGCGGCAGCGCGGTGGTCGCCTCCACGCGCGACACCCGCCACCCGACGGCTTCCAGCGCCTCTGCAATGCGACGAATCGTGTCCGGCCGGTCGAATTCCGATTCGGCGTCGGACGCGTCCGCCACATCCGCGCAGGCGGACTGCTTCAGGTTGTACGTCAACGCAAGAGCGTCGGCGATGGGAGGGACACCTCGGTTTGCGACTTGAGCCCGCACCGAACGAGCGCCGCGTCCAGGATGCGGCACACGATCTGGTCATACGTCAACTCACAGGCTTCCGCGACGAATCGATATGCGTCTTCGAGGGACAGCGATGGCAGCGGGTTGATTTCCAGGACGTGCGGCCGCCCGTCGCGGTCCACGCGGAAATCCACCCGGCCGAAGTCCCGGCAGTCAACCGCCCGGTACGTCCTGAGCGCCAGCGCCTGCAGATCCCGGGCGAGCGGCTCCGGAATGGCCGCCGGCACCATGTAGCGGGAGCGGTGCTGCTGGCGCACGTGGTCGAACGTGTAGAAGAGCCGGCCGAGGTCCGTCTTGCCATCGAGCTGGATCTGGACCACCGGGTAGGGCGTGGGCATCCCGTTGCCGATCAGGCACACGGTGAACTCCTGACCCTCGATGAACTCCTCCACGAACACGGAAAACCCGCGGTAGGACTCCATCAGCCGCGCCGCCTGGCGGCGGAGCTGCTCGGGGGAATCCACCACCGAGTCGGTCGTCAGCCCCTTGCTCGTGCCTTCGTAGCGCAGCTTGACGATGAGCGGGTAGCGCAGATCGAGCGCGTTGAGCTCCTCGAGCGCGGAGAATTCGGCGAACCGCGGCGTGGGAATGCCCTCGGCGAGGAGGACTTTCTTGGAGAGGATCTTGTCCAGCGTCAGGCCGAGGGTAAGGCCGTCCGCGCCGACGAACGGGACGCCGATCATCTCGAGCAGAATCGGCACCTGCGATTCCCGATTGCGGCCCTCGTAGCCCTCGGCGATGTTGAAGACGATGTCCACGCCGAGGTCCGGCATGCGCTCCAGGAGCTGGCGCGCGTTGCCGATCCGCATGACCTCATGCCCCCCGCTCGCGAGCGCGCGCTCGATGGCGCGGATCGTGTCTTCGTGGTCGAACTCGGCGTTCAAGTCCGGCGGATCGTCCGGTCCCGGCGTCCACTCCGTCTTGACGTTGTACGTCATGCCGATCCGCAAGCCCATCCCCACCCTACGCGTCAGCGTCCCGGGACATGAAAAAACAGGACTCCCGTCGGGTGAGTCCCGTTGGTCCCGTTCGCGACTGGTTCACCGGTGACGCGACCGATCTTCAACGCGCACGGCGCGATCCACCACAGATCGCGCGCGCGTGTGACGATCGGATCCACATCACGCAGATGGTTAGCATCTTCAAACTCATTCTTACCATCCGTGATTCGGCTTGTCAAGACCATGTTGCGCTTCGCCGGCCTCGCACGTAGTGGTACAGGTACTGCTGCGCGTAGCCCGCGTACGGCCCGAAGTGCCGCCGCGCGTACTCGCGCGCCGCGCCGTAGGAAATCCGCCGGTGCCGGAAATAATATCTGAGCGCGCGCGCCATCCACACGTCGATCGGGAACGCCTCGGTCTTGCCGCACCCGAAGAGCGCGACGCAGTCCGCGACCTTCTGCCCCACGCCGTCGCAGCCGAGGAGCGCGCGCCGCGCCTCCTCGTAGCCGACCGCCTCCAGCTGCGGCAACGGCAGCCGGCCGTTCGCGACGAGCCGGGCCGTCGCGCGCAGGTACGGCGCGCGGTAGCCGAGGCCCAGCGCCCGCAGCGCGCGCTCGCTCGCGCGGGCCAGCCGCTCCGGCGGCGGGAATCCGTAGATGGGCATCCCGTTCATGGCCACCGGGTCCCCGTAGGCGCGACAGACCCGCTCGATCATCCCTTCGATGCGCCGGATATTGTTGAAGGAGGCGAGGATGAACGAGCCCAGCGTCTCCCAGGGATCCTGCCGGAGCACGCGCAGGCCGGGCGTCGCGGCAATGGCCCGGTGAATCTGCAGGTCCACGTCGATGGAGCGCAGGACCCGCTCGAGATCCAGATCCAGCGCGAAATACCGCGCGAGCTCCGGCGCGCCGACCGCCTCGTTCGACACCGCGTAGACGATCCGATCGCCCTCCTGCCTGACCTTCACCGCCGTGCGGCCAAGCACGCCGTGGAACCATCCGGCGGACTCCCGCCAGCGGAACGCCTGGCCGCTCCGGAGCGTCTCGGCGAGCGCAACGCGCGGCGCCGCGAGCGACCCCATCCTCGGATCCTCTCCCCCGCGGGGCGGCCCGGACGGTGCAAGCGCGGGGGGGGTGGCCGGCAGGCCAACGGAGGGCATCAGACCTTGGGCAGCGTGATTCCCTGCTGGCCCTGATACTTGCCCTTGCGGTCCGCGTACGTCACTTCGGGACGCGATCCCGCCTCAAAGAACAGGACCTGCGCGATCCCCTCGAAGGAGTAGATCCGCGCCGGCAGCGGCGTCGTGTTGGAAATCTCGATCGTGAGGTGCCCTTCCCAGCCCGGCTCGAGGGGCGTGATGTTCACCACGATGCCGCAGCGGGCATAACTGGATTTCCCGAGGCAGATGCCGAGCACGCTGTGCGGCATGCGGAAGAGCTCGATCGACCGCGCCAGGGCGAAGGAGTTCGGCGGGATCACGCAGATGTCGCTCTTGATGTCCACGAACGAATCCGGATTGAACGCCTTGGGGTCCACCACGGCGGTCTTCACATTCGTGAAGATCTTGTACTCGTCCGTCACCCGGATGTCGTAGCCCATCGAGGAGAGGCCGTAGGAGATGACCCCGTCCCGGCTCAGCTTCTCGGAGAACGGCTCGAGCATGCCGTAGCGCTTCACGTACTCCCGGATCTCCCAGTCCACCAGCAGGTGGCCCACCCCGCGCGCGGCGTCCGACGGGCGCGGAACGCCGGCGCCTGCGGACTCGCCGGGGGCGGCTTTCGGGTCGATCACACGCTTCGTCGATTCCTGTTGGCCGATCATACGCGCCTCCGGCGCTCGGTTGACAGCTGCAGGATGATCCGGTCGGGCGTGCCCTGGACCGAGATCAGGGGGATATTGCGGTGCTTCCGGCGCAGGTGCTTGAGGTGGGGGTTCGCCTCATGGCGCACCCAGCTGACGGGGCGTTCTCTGACCTGCGCGAGTCCGTCGCGCCCCCAGTGGGACCTGATGAACCCGCGGCACTTTTTCGACAGCTCCGCATGGAGTAGCCACCCCATCGGGCACCTCCTTCGTCCGGCCTCACGTCTCGCGCCTCCCACAGCGCGCTCGCGGAATTCCGTCGCGGCACCGGTTTCCGTCAAAACTTAGAACTCTGCGTGACAAGTGACACGTGACAGGTCCCATACATGAAATGTGTTCGGCCCATGTTATTGCCCTGCCTGGTCTCTGACTTGTCACTTGTCACCTGTCACCTGTCACGCCGTTTCGTTATGAGCACCCAGACGTCGACCCGCAGGTCAAGCACTTGTAGCAGTTGCCGTTGCGCACCATGAGGGAGCCGCACTCATGGCAGGCCGGCGCGTCCGCCTGCGCGACGAACGTCACCTGTTCGCTCTCGTCGGCCTCCGGCGCGGCGCCCGAAGCCGTCTTGGCCTTCCCCGCGGCGGGCTTGGCCCCGGGCAGCTCCGTCACCTTGAAGTGCTGCGCCTCCTCCGCCGGAAGAAACTTGAGCGCCATCCATCGGAAGATATAGTCCACGATGGACTTCGCGAAGCGGATGTCCTTGTTGTGCGTCACGCCCGAAGGCTCGAACCGCACGTGACTGAACTTGTTCACGAGCACCTTGAGCGGCACCCCGTACTGGAGCGCGAGCGACACCGTCGTCGCGAAGGAATCCATGACGCCGGAGAGGGTCGAGCCCTCCTTCGACATCACGATGAAGATCTCCCCCGGCGCGCCGTCCTCGAACAGCCCGACGGTGAAGTAGCCCTCGTGCCCCCCGATGGAGAACTTGTGCGTGATCGACTGCCGCTCATCGGCCAGGCGCCTCCGGTAGGGCGTGCCGGCGGCCTTCCCCTTCGCGGGCTTGTCCGTCTTGCTCGTCGAGAGCGGCTGGACCCGCTTGGAGCCGTCGCGGTAGATCGCGATCGCCTTGATGCCGAGCCGCCACGCCTCGACGTAGGCGTGCATGATGTCTTCGACCGTCGCTTCCTCCGGGAGGTTGACCGTCTTGCTGATCGCGCCGCTGATGAACGGCTGGACCGCGCTGATCATCCGCACGTGGCCCATATAGTGAATGGACCGGGTGCCGTTGCGCGGCCGGAACGCGCAGTCGAACACGCGCAAGTGGTCCGGCGCCAGGTGCGGCGCGCCCTCGATCGTCTCCTGCTCATCGAGAGAGGCCAGGATCTCCTTCATCTGCTCCGGCGTGTAGCCCAGGAGCTTCAGCGCGTTGGGCACCGTCTGGTTGACGATCTTCAGCATGCCGCCGCCCACCAGCCGCTTGTACTTGACGAGCGCGATGTCGGGCTCGATCCCCGTCGTGTCGCAGTCCATCATGAAGGCGATCGTCCCGGTGGGGGCGATCACGCTCACCTGCGAGTTGCGCACGCCGGACGCTTCGCCCAGCCGGATCGACTCGTCCCACGCGCGGGTCGCGGCCGCCAGGAGCGGCTGGGGCACGAGGCGCGGGTTGATCTTGTCCACCTGGGTCCGGTGCTTGCGCAGCACGCGGATCTGCGGGTCCCGGTTCTTCGCGAAGCCCGCGTAGGGCCCCTGCTGCCCGGCGATTTCGCCCGAGACGGCGTAGGCCTGCCCGCACATGAGCGCGCTGAGCGCCCCGGCCCACGCCCGCCCCTCGTCGGAGTCGTAGGCGAGCCCGCGGGACATCAGCAGCGCGCCCAGGTTCGCGAAGCCCAGGCCCAGCTCCCGGTACGCGCGGGCGTTCTCGCCGATCTTCTCGGTCGGATAGGACGAGTTGTCCACGATGATGTCCTGCGCCAGGATCATGATCCTGACGGCGTACTTGAACTGCTCGATCAGGAAGTTGCCGTCCTCATCGAGAAACTTCAGCAGGTTGATGCTGGCGAGGTTGCACGCGGAGTTGTCCACATGCATGTATTCGGAGCAATTCGCGACGATGCAGCCGTTGACGATATAGCTGTGATTCTTCGGCTCCGTCAGATTGTAGGTCGGCTCGGATCCGATGCGCTCCATCGACAAGAGCCTGGCGGTCTCGTCGGTCCGGTAGAACGCGTGCCCGCCGACGAGCCGGTCCAGCGCGCCCTGCTTCTCCTGCGTGAGGAACCCGATCTGCTCCTGGAACCTCACGATGGCGCGGCTGCTGATGCGCAAATCGTACGCCGGGCCATGCGACGCATGGACCCGCTCCCGGCCGTCCACGGCCGTATACCGGAAGGCGGATGCCTTGGACGCCTCCGTCGTGTAGATTCGGCTGTGAATCCCGAACGTGAGCAGGAGCTGCTGCACCCCCTGGAGCAGGGACGCCGAACGGCTTCCCAATCCGACATACCGGTGCTGCTCGCCGTTGTAGACGCACCCGTCGGCGGTGAACAGCCCGCGGAGAAACGCCGCCATGATGTGCCGCGGCGCCTGGAACATCGCCGCCGGGACCACCTTCTCCGCGGCCTTCGCCTCCGCCACGCCCAACCGCTTCAGGCAGCGCACGAAGGGCGTCCGGGTGACGCGCATCTGCACGGTCCCGTTCGGCATCCGGACCAGGTGGGACGGCGCCCCGGTGTCCGCGACCACCGCCTCGAACCGCGGCAGGAGCTGCTCGGCTTCCTCGGACGATCCGAAGACCACCGAGGCGCTGCTCATGCGGTCGTCCGGTCCGCCCGCTTCATGGAGCGACCCGTCGCCGACCAGGTACCCCACATATTCCGCCAACGGCGCGGTCCACACCCTGGGGAGCACAAGCGGCCGGTGCGATTTCGTGTCGCGCCCGCCCCATCCGCTCGCAAACAGTCCGGCATCATCAAGGTCGAGCGCGGCCGACGCGCCGGAGAGCTCGACCGGCTGATCCAAGAGCAGCACCTCGTCCGCCGGCTGCAGGTCCTGCGCCGGCACCATGCCGCGGTTGCGGGTGAAAAACCGGTGGGTCGCGGTCGCCTTCACTTCGATCCCGTTCGAAAACCGCAGCCGGTACACCTCATGCGACCCCGTGCACCAGACGCGGGTCGGATGGGTCAGACTGATCGTGGCTGCCGGGCGCTCGGGATTCGCGGCGTCGTGGGTCACGACCCGAATGCGCTCCCCGAGCTCCACCCGCTCCTTCAGCTCCTTGATGGGAATGAGCCCCTTGTCCGTGTAGACCCTCGCGTCCCCGGTGAAGCACGGGTTGCTCGCGTTGATGCGGCCCGTGTTCGGGCAGGTATTCCAGTCGTTGATCGTGGTGTCGAACTGCATGCCGGGGTCGCCGCAGTGCCACGTCGCCTCGGCGATGAGCTTCAGGAGGTCCTTCGCCTTGAGCCGCTCGATGATCTCGCCGGTCGTCACGGCCTTGAGGTCCCACTCCTCGTCGGCCTGCGCGCGCCGCATGAACTCGTCGGTCGCCCGGACGGAGTTGTTCGCGTTCTGGAAGAAGACGGAGCCGTACGCCTCTCCGTCGATCGTCGCGTCATAGCCCGCCTCGATCAGCCGGTGCGCCTTTTCTTCCTCCTTCCACTTGCACAGGATGAAGGGCTTGATGTCCGGGTGGTCGGCGTTCAGCACGACCATCTTCGCGGCCCGGCGCGTTTTGCCCCCGGATTTGATGACGCCGGCGGACGCGTCCGCGGCGCGCATGAACGACACGGGCCCCGAGGGCGTGCCGCCGCCCTTGAGCCGTTCGCGCGCGGAGCGCAGCGGCGAGACGTTGACGCCGGAGCCCGAGCCGTACTTGAAGATCATCCCCTCGTTCCGGTACCACTCGAGGATGGACTCCATCGTGTCCTCGACCGAGAGGATGAAGCAGGCGGAGCACTGCGGCGTGGCCTCGATGCCGACATTGAACCAGACCGGGGAATTGAAGGAAGCGTACTGGTGGACCAGGAGGTAGGTCAGCTCGTCCTGGAACGCCTGGGCGTCGTCCGCCGAGGCGAAGTAGCCGTCCGCGAGGCCCCATTCGGTGATCGTGTTCGCGACGCGGTTGATGAGCTGCCGGACGCTCGTCTCGCGCTGGGGCGTCCCGAGGGTGCCGCGGAAGTATTTGGAGACGACCACGTTGGTCGCCAGCTGCGTCCAGAACGCCGGCACCTCCACCCCGTGCTGCTCGAAGACGACCTCGCCCTTTTCGTTGGCGATGCTGGCGCTGCGGCTTTCCCAGCTGATCTCATCGAAGGGATGAACGGTGGAGCGGGTCCAGCGGCGGGCGACTTTCAGGCCTCGTTGCTGCTGCGGTTGAACCTGTCGGGCCTTCGACGTCGCTCCTGAGGACTCTCCCGTGCTCTTCTTAGCCGCCTTGACCGCCTCTGGCATGCTGCGTCCCCCTGTTTCTGCCCGACCCCATATCTTGGCGTTATCCACAGGTTACCCACAAGTGCTTGTGGTCGCCCATCGGCGAGGATAGCACAGAACACGGGAGTGTCAAGGCATAAAATATGGAACAATACACCACAGGTTGTGGTGGGCTCACCGACGGGAACTACCCCTAGTGTCGTCGGAGGTCAGATGGTAAACCGTTCCCCGTCGAACTTGGGACGAGACGGCGCCGGCTGGCTGGGCGCGTCCTCGACGGTGACCGACACCGGCTCCGTGTCGACGGCGCCGTCGCCGAAGGCGATGGAGAACGGACCGATCTCGAACTCGCCGGGCTCCTGCGGCACAAGCACCGCTTTCTTCACGACGGCGCGCTCGACGCGGCCCATCCGGACCGACACCGTCGTTGCCTCGCTCGTCGCGGCGATGACGAACGACGGCGGGAATTCCAACTTCGGCAGATCCAGCGACTCCACGCGGCCGCGGCACGTCAGCGTGAACGTCACCGGCGATCCGGCGGACACCGTCGGGGTGTCCACTTCCGCCGAGCAACTCAGGTCCTCCGCGGGCGCCGCGGGCGCCGCGACGGCGATCGCGCAGAGCGCCCCCGCGGCCGCCGCGCGCATGAGGTCACGACGCATGGAACACCAGCCCCCGCTCTCCGTCGGCATCGACCGTCACGGACTGACCCGGCTTCACGGTGCCCTCAAGCAACCGCATCGCGAGCGGGTTCATGAGGTGAGTCTGCACGGCGCGCCGCAGCGGGCGGGCGCCGTAGACGGGGTCGCAGCCCTCCGTGGCGAGGAACGATTTCGCGCGCGCCGTCAGCGAGAGCGTCACCCGCCGCTCCGCCAGGCGCCCGCGCGCCCGCTCGACCTGCAGCTCGACGATCCGGGCGAGGTCGGCTTCCGTCAGCGCGTTGAACACCACGATCTCATCGATCCGGTTCAGGAACTCCGGCCGGAACGCGCCGCGCAGGGCCTCGAGCACCCGGGCGCGCATCGCGTCACGGCCCGATGAGCCGGCCAGGTCCCGGATGAGCTGGCTGCCCACGTTCGAGGTCATGATGACGACGGCGTTGCGGAAGCTCACGCGCCGGCCGTGCCCGTCGGTGAGGCGGCCGTCGTCGAGCAGCTGCAGGAGGACGTTCAGCACCTCCGGATGCGCCTTCTCGATCTCATCGAGCAGCAGCACGCCGTACGGCTTGCGGCGCACCGCTTCCGTCAGCTGCCCGCCCTCGTCGTAGCCCACGTAGCCCGGCGGCGCGCCGAGCAACCGCGAGACGGTGTGCGATTCCATGTACTCCGACATGTCGAGGCGCACCATCGCCGCCTCGTCGTCGAACAGGAACTCCGCGAGCGCCTTGGCGAGCTCCGTCTTGCCCACGCCCGTCGGTCCCAGGAAAAAGAACGATCCCAGGGGCCGGTTGGGATCCGCCAGGTCCGCCCGCGCCCGGCGGACCGCGTTCGCGACCGCGGCGACGGCCTCATCCTGGCCCACCACGCGCCGGCGGATCCGCTCCTCCATCTGGAGCAGCTTGTCCCGCTCCGTCTCCAGCAGGCGGCTGACGGGAATCCCCGTCCACGCCGCGATGACCGCCGCCACGTCGTCCTCGTCCACGTCCTCTTTCAGCATCCGGGTGGCGCGCTGCAGCGCGTCCAGCTCTCCGGTGTTGACCTTCAGCTCCCGCTCGCGCTGCGGAATCAGGCCGTAGCGCAGCTCCGCGACGCGGCCGAGGTTGCCCGCGCGCTCCTCGCGCTCCGCCTCGTGGCGCAGCGTCTCGAGCGCTTCCTTCGTGTCGCGCACGGCGGCAATGAGCGCCTTCTCGTTCTTCCAGTGTTCTTCGAGCGACCCCCGGCGAGCGCGCAGCGTGTCCAGCTCGCTCTCGAGCGACGCCAGGCGCGCCTTCGCCTCGGGGTCGGTCTCTTTCTTCAGCGCCTCGCGCTCGATCTCGAGCTGGATGACCCGCCGGTGCGCCTCGTCGAGCTCCGCGGGCATGCTGTCGATTTCCATGCGCAGGCGCGCCGCCGCCTCATCGATCAAGTCGATCGCCTTATCCGGCAGGAACCGGTCCGCGATGTAGCGCGCCGCGAGCCGCGCCGCGGCGACGATCGCGCCGTCGGTGATGCGCACGCCGTGGTGCACCTCGTAACGCTCTTTGAGGCCCCGCAGGATGGCGATGGTCTCCTCCACGCTCGGCTCGGCGACCACGACCGGCGCGAAGCGGCGCTCCAGCGCCGCGTCCTTCTCGATGTGGGCGCGGTACTCATCCAGCGTCGTCGCCCCCACGCAGCGCAGCTCCCCGCGCGCGAGCGCCGGCTTGAGCAGATTGGAGGCGTCCACGGCGCCTTCGGCCGCGCCGGCGCCCACGACGGTGTGCAGCTCGTCGATGAACAGGACGATGCCGCCCCCGGCCGCCTCGATCTCCCGCAGCACCGCCTTCAGCCGGTCCTCGAACTCGCCGCGGAACTTCGCCCCGGCGATGAGCGCGCCCAGGTCGAGCGCCATCACCTGCTTGCCCTTGAGGTGTTCGGGCACGTCGCCCCGGACGATGCGCTGGGCGAGCCCTTCGACGATCGCGGTCTTGCCGACCCCCGGCTCGCCGATGAGCACGGGGTTGTTCTTCGTCCGCCGGGTGAGGATCTGGATGACCCGGCGCACCTCCTGGTCCCGGCCGATCACCGGATCGAGCTTGCCCTGACGCGCCAGCGCCGTGAGGTCGCGGGCGTAGCGCGCCAGCGCCCGGTATTTTCCCTCCGGCTCCTGATCCGTCACGCGGTGCGCGCCGCGCAGCGCCTTGAGGGCGGCCTCCGCGCGCTCCCGGCGCAGGCCGAGCGACTTGAAGCAGGAGGCCATCGCGGCGTCGGAAAAGCTCGCCAGCAGGAGGTGCTCCGTCGAGACGAACTCATCCTGGAACCGCTTCGCCTCCTCCTCCGCGCGGACGAGCAGCTTGGCCGCCCGGTCCGATAAGAAGAGGGACTCTTCGCCGCTCACGCCCGGCAGGGCCGCGAGCGCCTCCTCGAGCTGCGCGCGGAGCCGCTCCGCGGACACGCCCGCCTTCTCCAGCACCTGCGGGACGAACCCCTCCTCCTGGGCCAGGAGCGCCAGCACCAGATGCTCCGGCTCCAGCCGCTGGTGCGACCGGCGGCGGGCCTCGCCCTGCGCGTCTTGGAGCGCCTCTTGAGCGTTGACGGTGAGTCGGTCCGGATTCATCGTGTTCGCGCCATCACATCCGTGCTTCACCGGTCGGAAGCTGGAAACTAAATGGAACCCACATTGCATTTTAACATTCGAATGGGTTCCATTTACCCCGAGCGAGCAAAGCGAGTCGAGGGGTTACCCTTCGACTTCGCTCAGGGTAAATGCGCCCAATGTTTAAATGCAATCGTGGGCGCATTTAGACGCTGGAGGCTGGAAGCTGGAAAGTAGAAGGTGGACGATAGAAGGTAGAAAAAGAAGATGGAAATAGACGGTAGCAATTCTACCTTCTACCTTCCACCTTCTACTTTCCATCTTCTACCTTCTACCCTCCACCTTCTACCAGTTCAACGATTGCACGACACGTCCCCTGTCCCCTGTCCCCTGTCCCGGATGAGGTCTCTGGTCGCTGGTTGCTGGTCTCTGGTCGCTGGTTGCTGGTTGCCCCGCAAGCGTCGCTTGCGGGACTCCCTTCGGCCACCATCCCGCCTTCGGCGGGACGGTGCCGGCCTCGGTCGCTGGTTACAGCCGCATGGAGCGGAGACGGCGGACGCGCTCCTCCATCGGCGGGTGCGTCGAGAACAGCTTGGCGATGGCGCCGGCGCGCAGCGGGTTCACGATGAACAGGTGCGCCGTCGCCGGGTTCGCGCCTTCCATCGGCCGGGCCCGCACGGCCCCGTGGAGCCTCTCGAGCGCGTTCGCGAGGCCAGACGGATTGCCCGTCAGCCGCGCGCCCGTCGTGTCCGCGCCGTACTCCCGGGTGCGCGAAATCGCCAGCTGCACGAGCATCGCGGCCAGCGGCGCGAAGATCGCCACGGCCAGGAGCGCCACGAGCTGGACGGCCCCGCCTCCGGAATTGCGGCTCCGCCCGCCGCCGAAGATCATCGCCCAGCGCGCCCAAGTGGCCAGCATCGCCACCGCGCCCGCCACGGCCGCCGCGATCGACATGACCAGCGTGTCGCGGTTCTTCACGTGGCTCAGCTCATGGGCCAGCACGCCTTTGAGCTCCTCCTCGCCCATGAGCTTGAGGATGCCGGCCGTCACGGCCACCGCCGCGTGCTTCGGGCTGCGGCCCGTCGCGAACGCGTTGGGCGTCTCCGTGGGAATCCTATAGAGCTTCGGCATCGGCATCCGGCTCCGGGAGGCCAGCTCCCGGACGATGCGGTGCACCTGCGGCGCCTCTTGCTCCGTCAGCGGCTTGGCCCGGTACATGGACAGCACCATCTTGTCGCTGAACCAGTACGCCCCTAGGTTGAGCACCAGGGCGAAGACGAAC
This sequence comes from bacterium, assembly GCA_036396895.1. Lineage (GTDB taxonomy): Bacteria > Omnitrophota > Gorgyraeia > Aquiviventales > Aquiviventaceae > DASWKB01. The sequence goes on from DASWKB010000060.1 coordinate 26,667, forward strand.
GCGATGGTCGCTCCATGCGGACCGCCGACCAAGTGTCCGACGAACACCAGGATCAGCGTCAGCACGCTGAGGAGAAATCCGGTTTTCAACACGTTCATCATTGCTGCTCCGCGCCGTCCTTCTGCGACACGACCCCCGAGCCCCGACTGACCCCTTCATTCTACGAGCAGGCGGGGAACGCTGTCAAAATCGATGGACCTCCTGCTGGTCTGAAGCTGGAAGCTAGAGGCTGGAGGCTGGAGGCTGGAGGCTGGATCTCGCATCGTTGTTGAAATGTTCCAGCGTCC
>DASWKB010000061.1:0-2100 GCA_036396895.1 bacterium
GGTCGCGGCGGCGATGGCCTGACGGTCAGCGGCTGGATCTGGGGTGCTGACGGAATCGCATGCCGCAGTCAGGAACGCTGGGAGGAGAACGCCGATTGTCACATGCTTCATCGAACCTCCTCGCGTAAGCGGCGTCTAACGCATATTGAGAGCACGCCCCGTGGTGGTACCATGAAGTCGGCCAAGACACATGGATCCCAACACGGAGCGGCTCTCATGAAACGGACCACGAAGTATGTCGCGCTGGACGTGCATCAAGCAACCACGGTGGCTTCGGTCCGCGAGGAAGGCGGCCGCGTGATCGCGCGGACGGTCCTCCCGACCGAAGCGGCCGCCCTCCTCGAGTTCGTCGGCAGCATGCGCGGCGCGATCCACGTGGCGTTCGAGGAAGGGACCCAGGCGCAGTGGCTGCACGAGCTGCTGGCCCCGCGGGTCGAGCGGGTGGTGGTGTGCGATCGGCGGGGCGAGCCGCGCCAGGGGAACAAGGGCGACTTCGTCGATGCCGACCAGCTCTCCGAGGGACTGCGCCGCGGTGGGCTGCGCGCCGTCTATCACGGCGACGGGGGGCGGGCGACGCTCAAGGAGCTGACGCGCACCTACCAGAACCTGGTCGAGGATAGCACGCGGGTGATGCTCCGGCTCAAGGCGCTCTTCCGCGCGCGCGGGATCGCGGCGCCGGGCCGCGGCGTCTACCATCCCGCCAATCGGGGGCGGTGGCTCGGCACGTTGCGGGAGCGCGGCGCACGGTTTCGGGCCGAGGCGCTCTATTCCGAGCTGGCGGTGTTGCGGGACCTGCGTCCGAAGGCCAAGGCCGCGATGGTGGCCGAGGCGCGGCGCGATCCGGCGTGGGAGCTGTTGCGGACGATCCCGTTCTTCGGGCCGGTGCGGGTGGCGCTGCTGCTGGCCACGATGCAAACCCCCTGGCGGTTTCGGACGAAGCGGAACCTGTGGGCGTACGCGGGACTCGCCGTCGTGACCCGGACGAGTGCCGAGTATGCGTGGGTCGCCGGACAAGCGGTGCGGCGCCGGCGTGCGCCGCTGACGCGCGGCTGGAACCGCAATCACAATCGCGTGCTGAAGGATGTGTTCCAAGGCGCGGCGACGGCGGCGACGGGGCGGCCGGGGCCTTTGCGGGACTGGTACCAGGACTTGCTCGCCCGCGGGATGCGGGACGAATTGGCGCGCGTCACGCTGACGCGCAAGCTGGCGGCGCTCACGCTGCGGCTCTGGAAGAAAGGAGAGCGCTACGATCCGACCCAGTTGACGATCCAGGCGCGGTAGCTGGATCCGCGAGACGACCGGGCGGGGCGTTCCCTCGCCGGCGGCTCCAGGATCCGGGACGAGGGTGCGAGGGGCAGTCTCGAGCAGTCCGTTCGCCCGGCCACGCAGTCCGCCGAGGCACTCGTCTAACGCTAGGCCCCCTCGCAGAACCCGAAGAAGCGTCAGGCCGGCCTCCGGGCCGAGTCTCCGATAGAACCGTGGTTCGCGCCCGCGCGACCCCAGCGCTTGGTGTTCGTCTAGATCGGATCGGGAGCTCTAGGGAGGAGAACGATGCGGAAGCAGACTGCTCCGACAACCCGGCGATCCCGGTCGGTCTCGCCCACGCAAGATTCGGGGCTGATTGCTCGGGCAAAACCCGCTCCACAATCAGCGGCGGCGGAGTCTGCCCTTGACAATCACTCTCATAGAACGGAGTTGCGCTTCAGGTGCGGGCTCGTGGCGCCCCTCATGAAAAGCTACTCGATCACGCACGGGCCGCCACGGCCCGGCACCTGCAAGCGCCTGTTAGGGTGCGCGCCCGACGAACCGACCCTGCGGCCCCTACCTGCTCCCAGAAAGCGCGCCTTGCTGACAAGGAGGTCTGGTGGAGACCTGTCGCGCCCAGCACACCCGTACTGGAGCTACGGCGCGCGGCCTTCCCTGGGTAACCAAACGAGCGGTAGCGAGCGCCGCGCGCGGCATCGGAGGGCTGAGCCCGCCGACCCGGATGCTCGTCGACCGGAACGCCGCAGACCGGGAGTCAACCTGGAGTGCGGGGGCGCGGTTCGGTGGGAAGGACCGGCGCGTCGCGACCGGAGCCTGAGCGGTGGGAACGAACAA
>DASWKB010000062.1:0-19805 GCA_036396895.1 bacterium
AGCGCCTCGCGCACAGCGGGGTCATTCAAGTAACAGCGCAAGCGAAATTCCTTGTCGGGTAAGTTCCGACGCGCACGAATGGTGTCACGAGCTGACCGCTGTCTCAACGGGGGACTCGGCGAAATTGTGGTCGCAGTGAAGACGCTGCGTGCCCGCATGTAGACGAAAAGACCCTAGAACCTTTACTGCAACCTGTTATTGGACAGGCGGCCAAGCTGTGTAGCATAGGTGGGAGGCGCTGAAACCCGGCCGCTAGGTCGGGTGGAGCCATCAGTGAAATACCACCCTGCTTATTCGCATGCCCTAACGTCGAACCTCTGAAGCGAGGCGGCGAACAGTGACAGGTGGGCAGTTTGACTGGGGCGGTTCCCTCCCAAAAGGTAACGGAGGGGCCCAATGGTGCCCTCAGCGCGGTCGGCAATCGCGCGTCGAGTGTAAAGGCAGAAGGGCGCTTAACTGCGAGACAAGCGTGTCGAGCAGGGACGAAAGTCGGGCTTAATGATCCGGCGGTGGAAGGTGGAATCGCCGTCGCTCAACGGATAATAGGTACTCTAGGGATAACAGGCTTATCGGACCCGAGAGTTCATATCGACGGTCCGGTTTGGCACCTCGATGTCGGCTCATCGCATCCTGGGGCTGGAGAAGGTCCCAAGGGTCCGGCTGTTCGCCGGTTAAAGCGGTACGCGAGCTGGGTTTAGAACGTCGTGAGACAGTTCGGTCTCTATCTCATGTGGGCGAAGGAAGCTTGAGGGGAGTTGCCCGTAGTACGAGAGGACCCGGGCAAACGGACCTCCGGTGTCCCAGTTGTCCCGCCAGGGGCAGCGCTGGGTAGTCGTGTTCGGAGAGGATAAGCGCTGAAAGCATCTAAGCGCCAAGCCTACCCCAAGATAAGGCTTCCCGGGCCGTAAGGTCCCTGAAGGGCCGTCGTAGACTACGACGTCGATAGGCCGGCGGTATAAAGCGCGCGAGCGCCTGAGCCAACCGGTACTAATCGCCCGTGCGGCTTAACTACCTGTTTTTCTCTCGGCACGCGAGACAATGCAGTTGTACCAATTGGCGGCGCGGGACGGGTCATTCCGTTCCGCGCCGCCTCAAGAAATGGCTGGCGATCATACCGGAGGGGCCACACCCGATCCCATTCCGAATTCGGACGTTAAGCCCTCCAGGGCCGATGGTAGTAATCCCGCAAGGGATTGTGAGAGTAGGTCGTTGCCAGCCTTTTTCTTTGCCCGAGGCCCGAAGGGGCCGAGGGCACCCCGCGGTGTGTGGCGCCTCCGATCCGATAGGAGGGCCCCGCGCGCGGGGTGACGCACGTCGCGTAACGCGTAACGTGAAACGCGTAACGTGGGATAAGTAATGGGTGAATATCCCGTGTGGGGTGAGCTCGATAATCGGGGAACGTGACGGCGGCGGCTGATGAGGCCGCCGTTTCTGTTTGTGGGGACCTCCTCGGATGGGACAGGGGACATGAGACGGGGGACATGTTGAGGAGCGGTGAATTATAGAGTCCGGGTTGCGGATTGCGGATGGAAAAATGCGGAACAACGCATGCTGTTCAAATTCTTGCATCAGGTGAAGCTGTCGCTGAAGCTGGCGCGGGTGCTGTTCCGGTGCCGGCAGTGCCGGGCGCGTCTCGACGTCAATCAGCTCGATGAGCACGGAGACGCCATGCGCTGCCCCCGCTGCGGATACCGCCGGCCGATCAAGGACTGGTTGAGGCGGGAATTGTCCGAGCGGGACCGGAGGTGGATCCGCGGCATCGTCCAGCGCTCGCAGCGGCTGACGGAGGACGAGCGCCGGCGCTGGCACGCTTTGCTTGGCTGACAGTCCGACTCCCGCGCGGCCAGCCCCGAGAGGACGCCTGCGGTTGCGGCCGGGATTCTGAATGGCAACGCTGTGAGGAGGATGAGTCGTTCGCGGCAGGGTGGCATTGTGGGAACGGTGGTCTCTCTGGCGGGGCTCGGAGCGCTGCTCAGTTGGCCGGGAGGAGGCGCGGCTGCCGGAGATACCATGCTGGCGGGGGAACACCCCTTCGGCGTGATGGCTCCGGCCGGCCCCGTCGAGCAACGCATCGCCCTGGCCCGGGAGCTTCGGGTCGCCTATTACCGTCCGTCCGCGGCGTTCGTGCTGTCGTGGGACAGCAAGATGCCGGAATGCGACGCCGCCCGCGAATCGGGACTGCGTCTCGTCCTCACGGTCAGGAATTCGACGGGACCGAACGTGCCCGCGTCACCCCCGACCGATCTCGCGGCGTACCAAACGGTCGTCTCCGACATCATCGCGGCGTGCCGGCCGGATCTCCTGGTCGTGGAAAACGAGGAGAATTCGGCCGCGCTGTTCTATGACGGAACTCCGGAAGCGTATCATCGGCAGCTCAATGCCGCCTGCGAAGTCGCGCATGACGCAGGCATTGCCTGCACGAACGGCGGTCTGGTCAGCAGCCTGGTGGCCGGGCTCGTCGCGGAGCGGTATACGGAAGGGGGCGAGCCCGATCGGGCGGCCGCGTACCTCCAGCGGACGCTTGGAGACAAGGCGCGCCGATTCTCGAGTGCGAAGGCCCGCGAGCAAATTTCCAAGGGCCGCGCGCTTCTGGCCGGCTACCGCGCGGCGGGGGCCGATTTCGTGCACTTCCACTGGTACATCGACGATGCCGATGCGCTGAGGGAAGCGGTGGCCTATCTCACTGAGGCGTCCGGACTGCCGGCGGTGACGAATGAAATCGGCCAGCAGAAGAACGAACGTCCCGAGCAGGTGCGGGCCATGCTCTCGACGCTCCAGGAGCTGAGAATCCCGCTCGCCGTCTGGTTCAGCATGGACGTCCCAGGCTTTGGAGGCGCGAGAGCGCTGACGGACCGCGATGGGCGACTGCGGCCAAACGGCGAAGCGTTCAAGTCATTCGTCGCCTCCATGCATTCCGGAGTGGCCGATCAGGGGATGCCGGTCGCTTCGCCTCCCTCCGCCGCGGAGCCGGGGGTACGTCGCGGCTGGTTCCGGAGGCTCCTGTGGGGGCTGCGCCGATAAGATGAGATTTCGTCGACCCGAACAGGGGATGGCGTCGCTTCAGGACCTGCATCCGAGGCATGGACTGGTGGTGTCCGCGGCCCTGCTCGGAAGCGCGGGGCTGCTGGCCGGCGGGCTGACGCTGCCGATTCTGCACACCCGGCAATTGATCTTCTGGCAGGAGACGTACTCCGTCTGGACGGGAATTCTGGATCTCTGGAAATTGGGCGAGCACGTGCTCGCGATCGTCGTCTTCCTGTTCTCGATGGTATTTCCCATCGCCAAGTTGCTTGCGCTCACCTACGTGTGGTACTGGCGGCTGCATGAAGAGCCGCGCGCGAGGCTGCTCCACCGGCTGGGGATGCTGGGCAAGTGGTCCATGATGGATGTGTTCGTCGTGGCCATCCTCATCGTGCTGGTCAAGGTCGGCTCGCTGGCAAAGGTGGAGCCGCGTCTCGGGGTCTATTTGTTCGCGTCGGCGATTCTCCTGTCGATGCTGACGACGAGCTACGTGGACCGCCTGGGCCGGGCCGCGTCATGGGACAGGGGAGCGCGATAACTTGCGTGTCCGCAATGACGTGCGTTGTGCCGTGGCGTTGCAGGAGGAGGCCGTCAAGCATGGAAGAGGAACGCAATGACGAGCGCAAGCGGGTGGACTTGGGGCGTGAGGCTTCGCGCATCTTACACCAGAGAGCGAAGATCGAGGCCGCGAGAAGGCACCGGCCGGGACCGTTCGCCAACGTGGCGGCCTATCTCTGCGTGGTCGGTTTTGTGTGGTTCGTGAATCGCGGTCACCATATGGAAGTTGAGATCGTGATGTCGGTCATCGTGGTGATGGGAATCGTTGGATGGCAAGGCCGCGAGGCGAATCGCCGCATGGATGACTTGCTGGAATTAATCGGGAGCGAACCTGAGGAAACCGATCGTTAAGCCCCCCCATTCATCAAAGGCTGTTGATGATGGTCTTCGGACCGCGGACATGATCGATGGACGACGGACGAAGAGCATGATCCATGCTTCGTGAACGTCTGAGAAGCTTTCTGCTGGGCGGCGCGCTGATGGCGCTGGGCTGGTCGCTCAGGGGGCAGTTCGGCCACCTGCACGGGGCGCTGATTCCGGGCGCGTGCGCGGCCGGGATCGCGGCGCTGGCCATCCCGAACGGACGCTGGCGGGCGGCCTACGGCTGGGCGGCGCTCTTCGCGCTGGCCGGATTCGCCGTCGGGGGGCACCTGAGCTACGGCCGGACGATCGAATCCGTCCTGGCCGCGCCGGGCCTGCGGCAGGCGCTGCCCGGACTCATCCGGTTGTGGCTCATCGGCGCCGTCTGGGGTGGCATCGGGATGACGTTCCTCGGGTTCGGGCTCTCGGAGCGGAAGCTCGGGCCGATCGAGGCGTTCGGGTTCGCGGCGGTGGGACTCGTGTGGTGGGTCCGCTTGGGATGGTGGAACCTCGAGACGGAAGATCTGCTGCTGTTTTGGATCGGCCTCGTCGCGCTCCATGCCATGAATGCCGTCGTGACCCGCTCGGCCATCGTCGAGATCTTCGGCTTTGTCGGCGCGCTGGCGTTCGGATTCGCGTTTGCCGGGGCCGTCCTGCTGCACTATGCCGGCGCGGGAGGATGGCTGGGGTCTGGCTGGCACTGGTGGAGCCTGCGGGATCAGATGATCGGGCTCGCGGGCGGATTCGCCCTGGTCAAGGCCTGCCGCTGGGCGCATGAGCTGCAGTTGGCGCCCTCAGCGCAGACTTCAGGACGCCTGGGATGGACGGCCGGGGTGTGGGCGTGCGCAGTGGCCGTGCCGTGGATCAACGTGCTCGATGTCCTCGCGTCATGGAGGGGGGAGCGTTCGGTCGCGCCGCCCGCGCTGCTCGATGGCCTGATGCTGATGGCGGCCGCGGCGCTGGGCGCGGCGGGCTGGCTTCTCGCGCGGGCCGGGCGCGCAGGGAGCGGAGCGGCCCGGATTCCCCATCTGGCGACGCTTGTGCTAGTCTGGAGCGTGGTTCCTTGGGCCATTGCGAAGGAACTCGTGCCGATGGGGCCGTCGCGGTGGGAGCCGACATACCTCCTGTTCCTGATCCTGGGCGGGCTGGCGACTCTCCTGCTGGTCCGGGATTCACATCAGGTTCGCGAAACGCGTCACGTGTAACGTGTGACGCGGCTCGCAGCGGTGTCATGGTCAATGTGTAATGTGTAATATGAGAACCGGTGCGGCATTACACATCGCACATTACACCGTGTCGAGTTCGAGGTTGTGATGGCCTATGGAACACCAGGGGACCATCCGGTGACGGATATCGTGCTGCACGGGCAGCGCGTGTATTCGGAGGAGATCGACGCCATGATCGTTCAGATCGCGAAACTCGCCGGCATCCAGCGGCTGCTGGATGAATTCCGCTGGCTGCCCGAACCGCCGCAGGATTTCGCTCACCGCCTGCGCGCGCTGCGCAACGAGCTAAAAGCCCGCAAGCGGCGCACGCACGCAGGATGAGCGCCGCGCGCCGGGCACGCATCCGGCTCTGGGCGTCGCTTGCGGCGCTCTACGCGCTTCCGTACGGATGGAACGTCTGGGGCAGCGTGCTCGTCGGCGCCGGATTCGCGCTGATCGTGCTGGCCTCCGCCGGGATCCGGCGGGACGCGCCGCATCTGGTGCAGGCGGCGGTGTATCTGGCCGTCTCGACCCTCACCTACCGGGCGCTGTTTCAGGATGAAGTGTGGGCGTGGCTGCCCTGGAAGGAAGTATTGACGAGCCCCTTCTCCTTCATCACGGCGTCCGTGGTCATGGCGGCGTCGGGAGCGATGCTCCTGCTTCCTCCGGCTTTCCGCGCGCGCTATTGGCTCGCCACGGTCCCCCTCCATGCGGTCATCGCGCTCAGCATCGCCTGGGATCCGCTGGATGCCGCGTTCACCGCCGCCGGAAAGCTGCTGGGATACCGGGACCAGTACACGGGGTCGTTTCAAACCTGGCAGTTCATCTGGCTGCTGACGTATTTTCTTCCCGTCTTTTTCTGGTGCCGGCCCCGCCGATCGGCGCCGCCGCATCTTCAGGATGCGTGACGCGGGATTCCGGACATTCATCGAAGATCAGCTCGCGGGGCTGGGAGCGCTGGTCATCCGGCCCATGTTCGGCGGGTACGGACTCTACGACGGCAACACGTTCTTCGGCATCATCCACCGGGGACGGCTCTACTTCAAGACCGATGACGCGACGCGGCCCGCGTACGAGGCCGAGGGCATGAAGCCGTTCCGCCCGAGCCCCCGCCAAACGCTGTGGCACTACTATGAGGTGCCCGCCTCGGTGCTGGAGGACGCCGAGGAGGCGGTGCTGTGGGCGCGCCGGGCGGTGCATCCCCACCCCGCGCGGCGGATCACGCCGGGCCGCCCCCTGAGCCCGCGATGACGCGCTGCCCCTTCTGCGCCGAGGAGATCCGGGATTCGGCGATCAAGTGCCGGTACTGCGGAGAGTTCCTCACGCGCCTGCCGGTATCCCTTCCTTGGTATTACCGCTCCACCGCGCTCATCGTCATGTTTCTGGCCGTCGGACCATTGATGCTGCCTCTGGTCTGGATGCGGCCCAGGCTGAGCCGGAACGCGAAACTGGCCGTCACGGCCGTCATCTTGCTCATCACCGCGGCCGTGGTCCGCATCCTGGTATGGGCGGTGGGGCAGATTCAGGCGTATTATCAGCAGCTGTTTTAGGGCAGGGTCGAGCGCGGAGCGAGGGAGACACGGGGAGGGCGGGCATGGCTGATGGTTCGGCGAAAGCGCAGCAGCAGGCGGTCGGAAAACTCTACGCGTTCATCATCGGAAAGATGAAGACCGGGGCGGACCAGGGCGCGATCATCCAGGAACTCGCCGCGCAAGGCATGGACCGCGCGGACGCCGCGCACGCGGTGGAGACCATCTATCCCAAGGTGCTCAAGGCCGCGCGCGAGCAGGCCTACACGCCAGGTGCGCTGACTCCGGCGCTGGCGGGCGGGCTGGGGGCGGCGGCGGCCGGAGGGCTGGTCTGGGCGTGGCTGGTCATCCTCACCGGGTGGGAAATCGGCTACGTCGCCTGGGGTCTCGGGTGGCTGGCGGGCTACGCGGTCGTGAAGCTGACGGGCGGCAAGCGCGGCCGTGTGCTGCAGGCCGTCGCGGCGGGATCCGCCGTGCTCGGGATCGCGATCGGCAAGTACCTGATTTTCTGGCACACGATCAAGGAGCTGGCCTCGCAGCAGATGGGCAAGGACGTCGCAGCCGGGGTGTCGCCGCTGTCCGGAGAACTTATCCGGCTCTTCGCCGAACACTTCACGTCGATGCTCAGCGGGTTCGACGCCGTCTGGGTCCTGCTGGCGGTCGGGACCGCCTGGGCGATCCCGAGGGGGCTCGGTATCAAGCCTCCCGCACGCTGAGCGGTGGAGCGGAGACGCGGATGCGGCGGGGATGGGCCTGCGGGTGGATCATGCTGGGTGGCCTGCTGGTCCTCTCTGCGCCGCGGGCGAACGCGGATGTCAGGGTGCGGAAGGACGCGCGCGGGCACTGGCAGCTGCTGGTCGATGGCGAGCCGTATGTCGTTCGGGGCGTCACCTACCGGGTGACCAAAGTCGGCGAAAGTCCCGATACCGGCACCTTGAAGGATTGGGCCTGGTACGATCATAACGGCAATGGCCGCAGCGACGGCCCGTATGACGCCTGGGTGGACCGGAACGGGAACCACCGCCAGGACGGGGACGAACCGGCGGTCGGGGACTTCGCGCTGCTGCGCGACATGGGCGTGAATACCATCCGCTGGTACATGAACGATTTCAAGCGGCAGTCGCCCCGGAAGGCGCTGTTGCGCGACCTCGTGCGCACGTACGGGATCCGTGTTGCCGTCGGCAACAAGTTCGGCGCGTACACGATCGATTCCGGCGCATCCTGGAGCGAGGGAACCGATTACCGGAATCCTGAGCAGCAGGCGCGGATGCTGGAGAGCGTCCGCCGCATGGTGCTGGACCACAAGGACGAGCCCTATCTCCTGCTGTGGCTGCTCGGGAACGAGAACAACCTGCGCTTCACCAACACGAATGCCGCCGAGGACCCTGAGGCCTATGCGCGGTTTCTGAATCGCGCGGCGGAACTCATTCACGAGCTGGACGGGCGGCATCCCGTCGCGCTCGTCAACGGGGATGCGCATTTCCTCAACGAGTATCGGCGGCTCAGCCCGCGGATCGACATCTTCGGCGTGAACGCCTACCGGGGTCCGGACGGATTCGGCGGGCTGTGGGTCGAGGTGCGCGAGCAGCTGGATCGGCCCGTGCTGATCACCGAATACGGCGGATCCGACGCGGCCGGTTCGAATGAAGAGGCGCAAGCGGCGTACCACCGCGGCTGCTGGCTGGACATCGCGGCCAATCTCGCGGGCCGCGGCGAAGGGAACAGCCTCGGGGGCCTCGCCTACAGCTGGCTCGACGAATGGTGGAAGGCCGGTGATCCCGCGGTGCACGCGCCCGTCGGAGCGACCGGTCGGCAGGGGGTGGGTGCGGTCACATGGGATCAGGAGTACTGCGGCCTCGCCGGCCAGGGGGACGGGTCGGCCAGCCCGTTCCTTCGCCGGCTGCGCCGGGTCTACTGGACCTACCGGGAGCTGTGGGTGCCGTTCCAATTCTGAAGCGGCACTCGCGCAGCGGGGGGAGCAGGCCGAACGGGAAACCCGGGGATCATCCGGTGACGAAGATCGTCGTTCACAAGCGCCGGGTGTTCACGCCGGAGACCGACGCGCTGATCACCGACATCGCGGCGCGTTCGGGCGTCCGGACGCTGTCTGAGGCGATTGCGTGGTTTCCCAAGCCGCCCGCGGATCTTGAGGCGCGGCTGCCTGCACTTCGGGATCGGCTCCTGCGGAGCGCATGGCGTTCCTCGCCCGGGACCTCTCTCCGGACACGTACGTCAACATCATGTCTCAGTATCGTCCGGCGGCCCGCGCGGCCGAGTATCCGGAGCTGGCGCGCCGCATCACGTCACGTGAATACCGCCGGACCTGTGAGCTGGCCCGGGAGGCGGGATTGCGCCGGTTCGACCATACCCATCCCGATACGTTGCTGCCGTAATCCCTCCGAGCCGGTCAACCCCGGCCGGTCTTTCCGCGTCCAACTTCGCGTGGACGGCAACGCGGGGGGGGAACACGATGACAGGATTCGCAGGCACGGCTGCCTGGAGCAGGTGTCGCGGGGAGGGTGATCGGGACATGGGAGCGCCGGGATGCGCGCCGGTTGGGTGACCGCCGGATTGGCCGCCTGCGTGGCCGTGGCGGGCTCCGCGGTCGCGCAAGACACCGCGCCGGCACCGGCCGGCAAGGAGCAGGAGTGGATCGAGCGATTTCTCGACTCCCATTGCCGGGTCGTGGAGCGCGCGGGAAACGGCGCGCGGATCGTGACGGACGGGATGGCGGGGGTCTGGGAGGAGCGGGAGGGGCTTCAGGACTGGCGCACGGAATTCGTCCTGCAGGTCGGCGACGCCTTCATGTCGCAGCCGGACCACCATGCCGGGCAGCGTTTCGTCCTCACGGAGATCCGCCGAGACGGGATCGTCGTGGCCTATGAGTCGTGGTTCGATCATCGTGCTTTCGGCGGGCCCGGGGTGACGATCGACCGGGGCACCGCGCGCGTGGGCTATCGCGGCTCGCCGGTCCCCGGGGCGGTTCTCAGGAGGTGAGAATCGGAGTAGAATGACCCGGTGATGACACGCGGCGGCGTATCGCGAGCATGAACGGCGGTCCGGGGAGGACCGCCTTCGATGTGTGAGGCGGGGCGCCGCACACGGCAGGGAGCGAGACATGCGCGCATGGATTCTGGCGGCGGCTGCGCTGATCGGGGTGAGCGCGGCGGCCCAGGCGGCATCCGCCGCCGTCCGGGGCGAGGAAGTCAGCTATACGGTGGGCGATCAGGCGTTCAGGGGCTACCTGGCCTACGACGACGCGATGCGCCAGGCCCGGCCGGGCGTGCTCGTGGTTCATGAGTGGTGGGGGCACAACGAGTACGCGCGGCGACGAGCGGAAATGCTGGCCGAGCTGGGGTACATCGCCCTGGCGGTCGATATGTACGGCGACGGCAAGACGGCCAAGCATCCGGAAGACGCCGCCGCGTTCTCGAACGCGGTCACGTCGCGCCTGGATGACGCCCGCATGCGGTTCGACGCCGCGGCGCGGCTGCTCAAGGCGCACCCGATGGCGGATCCGGACCGCATGGCCGCGATCGGGTATTGCTTCGGCGGCGGGATCGTGCTCCATATGGCGTCAACCGGCGCGGACCTGGACGCGGTCGTGAGTTTCCACGGCAGCTACGCGCTGGTGGAGCCCGCCAAGCCGGGCGAGGTGACGGCCCGCGTACTCGTGTGCCACGGCGGCGCGGACGCGTTCATGTCGAGCGAGCAAATCGAGACCTTGAAACACAGGATGCGCGACGCCCGCGCGGACTTCCGGTTCATCGTCTACGACAGCGCGCAACACAGCTTCACGAATCCGGGCGCAGACGCGATCGCCGAACAGTTCGGTCTCGGGATCGGGTATGACGCCGACGCGGATCAGGCGTCCTGGAACGACATGACGACCTTTCTTGAGGAAAGCTTTCAATGAAATTCGGAATTCGGAATTGGGAATGCGGAATTCCGAATTCCGCATTCCCAATTCCCAATGTGGCACTAGCGCTGTTGCTCATGGGAATCGCCGGCGCAGCGGCCGCGGCCGAGCCGTATCCGTACAGGGGCGATCGGGTGCTCTTGTTTCCGTACCAGGCGATTGAGGGCACCGCGGCGAAAGAGGGGCTGTGGCAGGATGCGCATGAGGAACCCGTCACCCGGGCGAACCCGGTCGTGTTCGCCAAGCGCAACGCGAAGGTGACCTTGTTGAAGCGCCTGTCGGTGTCGTACGGCAACGCGTCGCTCGAAGTCAGCCGCGTCAGCGTCAAGAGCGACACGTTCACCATGCTGGACGGACGGCCCGTCCAGTTCAAGGAGCTGGAAGGGTTTGTCCTCTCCACCCGCCTCAGGTAGCGGGAGTCCGGACTATCAGGATCCGTCGCTGACGGAACCCCGCATGCCGGCGAAGCCCGCCCGTCCGCGTGGCATCACGATGCTGGCCGTGCTGCACACGATCGGCGGGGTGCTCCTGGTGCTGATCCTGCCGCTGGCGATCCGCCGGGCGCCCCAAGCCGCCGACGCCCTCGGGATCGCGCCTCCGCTGGTCGTCTTATCGCTCGGGGTGTTGGCGGCGCTTGCGCTCGCCTCTGCCGCGGGCATGTGGCTCGGCACCGCATGGGGCTGGTGGTGGACGGCGGCGTATTACTGCTACGCCGTCCTTCGTGGGCTGAGCGCGCTCCTGGTCCTGCCGGCGCTTGCCGCCGCGGGGGCGCCCTCCGCGGATCTCGCACGGGCCGCGCTGAAGCACGGCGGACGGATCCTCATCAGCGTGCTGCTGCTGCTGTACCTGTTCAGGCCGCATGTGGAGGGCTATTTCGGCGTGCGGGCGTATCCGGTTCGTAGCCGGCTGCTGAAGCTCGCCGGATGGATGGCGATGTTATTGGCGGCCGGCTGGCTCCTCGCCCGCGCCGCGGGCTGACGCCAATGAGAGACCAGCGACCAGCAATCTCATCCGGGACAGGGGACAGGGGACAGGGGACAAGGGACGTGTCGTGCGATCGTTGAACTGGCAGAGGGTGGAGGGTAGAAGGTAGAAGATGGAAGATAGAAGATAGAAGATAGAAGATGGAAGATGGAAGATGGAGGATAGAAGAGAGAAAGTGTCCAGTGGCTGATCTTGACTGGTCCACCTTCCATCTTCCACTTTCTACCTTCTTCACACACTCCAATGAGATTGAGCCGCGTCCGGGCCGCGGGTATCATACTCGCATGATCGACCGGAGCTCGATGTCCTCTGAATGCCCCCAGGCGCGGGCGTGGCGTCCGTCATGAGCCTCGGCGTGTTGCTGGTCCACGGGATCGGCACGCAACAGGCCGATTGGGCCGCGCAGGTCATCCCCCGCATTGAAGCCGCCGCCCGCGCGCGCGTGCGCGCGCTGGTCGATCCAGCGGAGCAGGATCCGATTGTCGTGGAGGCGGTGACGTGGGCGGATATTCTCTCCGCGAACCAGCGCCGGCTCTATGAGCATCTCGAGCGCCACCAGCCAGTCCACCGTTCGAAGAGCTGGCCGGCCCGGCTCTGGAACTGGATGTGGTCGCGCTGGAGGCGGGTGGAGCGCCGCCTCCTCGCCGAGTATGTCTCGGACGTGATCGGCTACCTGGATCCCGAGACGAGCCGGGCCATCCAGGCGCGCCTGTCGGGAGCGCTGGCGCGCCTGCGCCCGCGCCTGACGGGGACGGCCGAGCGCGCGCCGCTCTCGATCATCGCGCATAGTCTCGGGACGGTCATCAGCTCGGATTACATCTGGGACCAGATGAAGCGCCGACGCGCCTCCGGCGGCAGCGGCTTTCATGACTCGTGGTCGCTGGCCAACTTCTTCACGCTCGGCTCGCCGCTGGCGCTGTTCTCGCTTCGCTTCGGAGGCGCAGAGGCGTTCCGCCAGCCCATCGTGATGGAAGCGCAGGCGGGGCGCTGGGTCAACATGTATGACGCCGATGACCCGATCGGGATGCCGCTCAAGGGGCTGAATGAGGAATACGGCCGGGCCGTCTGGCGCGATGTCGCGGTCGAGGCCGGCGGCTATGTGCTGTCTCACACGCGGTATTTCACCGACCGGCAGACGCTGGACATCATCGCCTCCAAACTCGCCCTGGACTGGGCTGCCGCGTCCGGTGCGCTGCCCCCCGAGCGCGCGGCCGAGCTCGCGGCGCATTATGATGCACATCTGACGCTTCCATCGTGAGATCTGCGCGTGGGCCGTGGGCCTGGGGCCGCGGCGAGTGCAGACTGATGGAATCACGACGTGGTACACTGGACGGCGGCCGGAGCCCGGGGAAAGACGCCGCGGCGCGGTCTGCATGTCGCGGCCCTGCTCGCGGCGGCCGCGCCGGCGGGGTGCAGCCGGCGGGAGTTGAAGGAACGCGGGGACGAGGTTCAGGGCGAGCGCGTGAAGAAGACGCTGATCCGATTCTGAGCGGAGACGGGAGGGCCCCATGAGAACGGCAAATCCGGCTTTGAGCGCCGGGACGTTCAGCCGCGTCGCCGGAACGGCCGGGGAACGCGCCATGAGTGTGCAGGGCACCGTGAACAAGACGGCCGTGCTGCTGCTGCTCGTCGTCATCTCCAGCGCCTGGATCTGGAACCAGGCATGGGCGGGAGCGCCGGTGCAGGGATGGATGCTCGCCGGCCTGATCGGAGGGCTCATCACGGGGATCGTGACCGTGTTCAAGCAGCGCTGGGCGCCGGTGACCGCGCCGGTCTATGCGCTGCTGGAAGGCCTCGCTCTGGGCGGCATCTCCGCCGCATTCGAGCGGGCGTACCCGGGCATCGTCATCCAGGCGGTCACGCTGACGTTCGGCACCCTCACCGCGCTGCTCCTTGCGTACACGTCGCGCCTCATTTCCGTCACGCAGAATTTCCGTCTGGGCGTCGCAGCCGCGACCGGGGGAATCCTGCTCGTGTATCTGGCGAGCTTCGTCCTGAGCTTCTTCGGGGTCCGGATGTCGTTCCTGTACGACAGCAGCCCGCTCAGCATCGGGATCAGCCTGTTCGTCGTCGTGATCGCGTCGCTCAACCTGGTGCTGGATTTCGATTTCATCGAGCACGCCGCAGAGCGCCGCCTGCCGGCGTACATGGAATGGTACGCGGGATTCGGCCTGTTGGTGACGCTGGTCTGGCTGTACATCGAGATCCTGCGGCTGTTGGCGAAATTGCGGAGCCGGCGTTGACCCGGCATCAACCGGAGGGACGGTCATGATGCGCAGCTGGATGGTCTGCGTGTTGGTGCTGGGCATGGCGGGCGCGGCGTGGGCGGGTGATCCGGGGACAGGAAAGGCCCGCGGCCGGCAGGACGAGGGTCTGGGCGAGGCCGCACAGGGCGCGGCCGAGCGGGCGGCAAAGGCAGCTGTGGACGCCGCGGCGGATGCACTGGCAGGCGAGGATGCCCCAAGCGGCGCGAACGGCATGCCGCCCGGATTGAGCAAGCAAGGCAAGACCCCTCCGGGGTTGGCCAAGCAGGAGAAGACGCCGCCGGGATGGGACAAGGGCAAGAAAGCCGGATGGACAGAAGAGCCCAAGCAGGAGTCGTTTATCCGGAAAATGATGCGCGGCGTGTTCGGAGGCGGAACGAAAGCCGGGGAGACGCTTCAGGCCGAGTAAGCGCCCGCCTTCCGGCGGACACGAACCAGAGGAGACCCGATGGACCTCGCCGTCATGCTCACCACTTTCACCACGCTGTTTCTGGCCGAACTGGGTGACAAGACGCAGCTGGCGGTCCTGTCGCTCGTGGCCTCGACCAGGCGGCCGCTGTCCGTGTTTGTCGGCGGCGCGGCGGCGCTGCTGGCGGTGACGGCCATCGGGGTGCTGTTCGGACAGGGATTGACCCGCGTCGTGCCGGAATCGCTGCTGCGCAGGACCGCCGCCGCGGCGTTCATCATCGTCGGCCTCGTGCTGTTCCTCAGGGCCGATTGAGCGCCCCGCCGGCATGACCGATGAGATCGGCGGGAGGCTGGAATGATCACGTGCCGCAATGAACGAGCATGCTGGTGCTGGCAAGGCAGATGATCGTTGTGCATCTGTCCACCCCTCCGTCGTTGACGCTCGTCAGTTCCGTGACTTCCGTCGGTCCGTCTATGCCGTCGATGAACATGGCGTGTCTGACGGACAGACGGACATGACGGAATTGATGAACATGTTCCCAGTCCTGTTTGCCGGCGAGGCGCCGGACGGTTGGCGGTGGAGGCGGACAACGCGGAGGCGAAGGCCATGACGAGGGGCAAGTGCGGCGTGTGCACAGTGGTGGCGGTGCTGGCCGGAGTGGGTGCGTTGAACTGGGGGCTGGTGGGTCTCGCGCAGCTGGATCTCATCGAACGGCTGTTCGGCCTGATGACCCCGCTGGCCAGGACGGCGTACATTCTGATCGGGGTGGCGGGGCTGATGCTGCTCGTGTCGATGGTCGCCTGCTGCCCGTGCCGCAAGAAGGACGCGTGCTGCGGATCGGAGCCGGGCGGAAAAACCGGCTGATCCGCGCGCGCAGCGGGGCCGATGCCGTGATCCTTGCCGGAGACGTCGGAGGGACGAAGACCCATTTGGCGTTGTTCGAGCCGGAACGCTCCCGCCTGCGTCTGGCGAGCGAGGAGAAGTTCGCCAGCGCCGATTTCGACGGGCTCGAGGCGGTGGTCCGCCGGTTTCTCGAGCGGGAGGAGGCGCGGGTCTCCCGCGCCTGCCTCGGCGTCGCGGGACCGGTGAGGGCCAGCCGCTGCCGGGCGACCAATCTGCCGTGGGAGGTGGATGGGGCGCAGCTGGCCCGCGCGCTGTCCCTCGAGCGTGTGGAGCTGCTGAATGACCTGGAGGCGGCCGCGTATGGGATCCTGGCGCTTCCCGATGACGCGTTCGCGGTGCTGAACGCCGGGGAGCCTGAGGCCCGCGGGGCGATCGCCGTGATCGCCGCCGGGACCGGGCTAGGAGAAGCGGCGCTCGTGTGGGGCGGCTCCCGTTATGTGGCGGTGCCGTCCGAGGGCGGGCACGCCGATTTCGCCCCGCGACATGACCTGGAGGCGGAGCTCTTCCGCCATCTCGCCTCGCTGCATGGGCACGTGAGCTATGAGCGCGTGCTGTCCGGCCCTGGGAAGACCGCCGTCTACCGGTTTTTGCAGTCCCGAGCCGGGGCAGCCGAGCCGGCCTGGGTCGCGGAGGCGCTCGGGGCCCAGGCGGATCCCAGCCCGATGATTTCCGAGCTCGGCGTGAGCGGACGCGCCCCGCTGTGCGCAAGCGCGCTTGAGCTGTTTGCGTCGATCTACGGCGCGGAGGCCGGAAACCTGGCGCTGAAATTTCTGGCGACGGGAGGCGTGTATGTCGCCGGCGGGGTCGCCCCGCCGATTCTTTCGGTGCTTGAGCGCGGCGGCTTCATGGCGGCGTTCACCGGGAAAGGGCGATTATCCCCGTTGATGCAGCGGATTCCGGTTCGGGTCGTGCTGGAATCGCGGGTGGCGCTGTATGGCGCCGCCCGGCGCGCGGCGGGTATCGCGTAACGGGAAACGTTGCATGTGAACTTTGAACCTGCACTTGGATCTTTTGTCTTTTAACTGGTCACGTTCGCAAGGCGTTTAGGACGCCGCCTTGCCCGTCTGCTCGAGCTCCCGGCGGTAAGCTTCCTTGGCCTGGTGCGCGGCCTCCCGCACGGCGGAGGCGTGGCGGCGCGCGCTCGTGCGCACTTCCTCGGCCATCTCGTTCGCGGCGCCGACGTATTCGTTCGTCTTCCCCTCGAGCGCTTCCCGCGAATGCTCCAGGAGCTCCTCGCCTCGGCCGTAGAGATCGGCGGCCTCCCGGCGCAGGCGGCGGCGCGTATCGGCTCCGCGTTCCGGCGCGGTCAGCAGGGCCGTCACGCCTCCCGCGACGGCGCCAAGCAGGAACGCCAGCAGCGTGTCACTGGTTCTGCTCATGGGACTCCTCCTCTGGTTCGGCGGTGCCACGATGGTTCCCGGACCGTCGTCTGTGAAACGTGTCGTAGGCCATTTTCGCGCCGGCGGCCACTGCGGCCACCTGCGCGATCAGGGGAGAGGTGAGGCGGCGGGCTCCGCCGGTAATCCCCTGGACGTTCTCCGCGATTCGGTCGAGGCGCTGCACGGTGATCCGGAGTTCCGCGAGGCCGTGCTCGGCGTCGCCGAGCAGCCGTTCGGTCTCCGGGCGTTTCATGCTGAGCCAGCGGGCCAGCCGCTCGATTTCCTGGGCGCTCCGGCCCATCTGGGATGCCAGCCGCACCAGCACGGCGCACGCGACAACGGCGCTGACGGCGATCACGATGAGCAGGAACTCGGTGAGCGTCAACGTCATCGGGCGTTCCTCCCGTTCGCAGCGGCGTGCGTGGACATACGAGAAGTATACCTGATATTGTATTATACGCCTGACGCCGGCCGGGGTCGAGCCTCCCTCCTTCGTCCACCCATCGTCCATCTCCATGGCAACCAGAGTCCATCGGCAGGCACCTGTGCCAAATTGGGAATTCGGAATTGGGAATGCGGAATTCCGCATTCCGAATTCCCCATTCCGCATTCCGAATTTGGCACGTAGACTGATCATGGCGAACTGGTCGCTGGTTGCTTCGGATGCGATGGACGATAGCCGAGTGGCATGCTCCGTGCCCCACGTGCTGAGGAAACAGACGGAACAGACGGGAGCGACGGCCGTGACCCCGCTGTGAGGCTGTGGTGTCGTGCCGTGCTGCGTCCGCGATGGAGATTTTTTCTGACGCAACCGGACAATCGGCGGTAGAATGACGCCACGGGTGGGCGGTCCGTGATCTGTGCGTGACACAGCGACCGAAGGAGCCGCGATGCCGTATGACAGCAGTTTGGATCAGGAGATATTTTCAAAGACGTGGGAATCCAGCACGACGCGTCTCATCGTCGGAGTCTATTCCTACAACCAGGGCGTGCGGAAGGTGCAGATCCGCCGGGAGCTCAAGGGCGCCGAATCCGGGCGCCCGTCGTTCGCGAAGCTCGGGCGGTTGACGAAGGACGAGCTCGAAGGCATCCTGCCGCTGCTGCAGGAATCCTTGGCCCATGTGGAATGACGTGTTCCCGACCCGGACGGGCGGGCGCGCGGGACGAAGCCGTCATCACTCCTGATGACGGCCTCTTGCTTGAGGCGCGGGACGGCCGCGGCCGGCGGGGCTGCGGCGGGAATCGATGGGGCGGGTCCGCCTGACGGCGCGGCGGAAGACGGATTCGAGGCGGTGCCGGCGGGGCCGGACGGGAGGAGGCAGGCGATGAAGGTGATGGATCTCGGGGTCGCGGTGCTCATGCTGTTCGCCGCGGCGTTGCTGGCGTTCGCGGCCGTGGTCATCGCGGGGCAGGACCTGTTCAACAGCGGCATGTGCGTGGCGGTGTCGGTGGTGCTGGGTCTGTCGTCCGTGTACTGGATGACGCGCTATACGGTGCGGGCGGAGCTCAAGGCCCTGGCCGAGCGGCAGACGCGCTGAGGCGGCCCGTCCCGGAAGTCGAAGCGGACTGATGCGCGACATCGGCACGCGGCTGCTCCGCTGGAGCTGGGCGGCGCTGGCGTCGGCCAGCTTGGCGGCCGCGCCGTGCGAGGCGGACGTCGTGCGCCTCAAGAACGGCAGCGTGGTCGAGGGGCGGGTGGTGTCGCGCGAGTCGGGCGGCGTGGTGCTGGACACGGACACGCTCGGCCGATTGGAGTTCCGCGAGGAGGAAATCGCGTCCGTCACGCCGGGGCCGGCGCCGGATCTGCCCCCCTTCACGCACGCGCTTGCGCTGCGCAACGGGAACGTGCTGTACGGGACGGTGCGGCAGGCCGACGGCGAAGCCGTCACCCTCGATGTGCCCGGCGTGGGCGTGATGACCTTCTCGCAGGGCGAAGTGGACTCGATCCGGGAGCTGACGGAGGAGGAGCGCGTTAAGCTGGAAGCCGCGCAGCAGGCCCGCCGGAGCGCGTTCGGCTCGGCGCAGGAGGCGGCCCAGGCGGTCCACTCGGCCCTCCAGCGGGTATTTCACGCCGAGGAGTCGGCCGCCGGCCGGGATGCCTTCGAGCACGTCCAGGACGATGCCGCCGCCCGCTCGGCGTCCGTGCAGGACGCGGTGACGCGCGCGCGCGAACTGGCGGAGAAGACGCGTCCGGTGCGGCTGGAAGGCCCCTCCGGCACCGCGCCGGCCGCGTCGGGGGAACCCGCGGCGCCGCAAGGCAGGCCGGCCGAGGAGCTGGTCCTGGCCTGGGTGAGCGTCCTGGGGGTGTGGCTGTGGGTGATCGCCCTTGCGGTGCTCGTGTACTACGCCGTCTGCCTGTCCCGGTTGGCGGAGCGGACCGGGACGGATGATGCGTGGCTGGCCTGGGTGCCGGTGCTGCATCTGTACCTCGCCTGCCGCGTGGGCGAGCGTCCAGGCTGGTGGGTGCTCTTGTATTTCGTGCCGTTCGTGAACGTGATCGTGGACGTCCTGGTGTGGATGGGCATCGCCACGGCCCGGGGACGCCCCTCGTGGCTGGGCGTGCTGGTGATGCTGCCGTTCGTCAGCTGGATCGTGATCGGGTACCTGGCGTTCTCGAGCGATGGATCGGGTCTGGCCTTGCCGAGCGGCGCAACCGCGTGATCGGCCGCGGCGCCGTCCCGCGCCCGCGGCGCTCGCTCTGCTCGCCGCGCTCGCGGCGTGCGGGACCGCCGGGTGCGCAGCCCTGTTGGTCGGCGCCGGGGTCGCCGGCGGTTACGCCGTCAGCCGTGACGCCGTGACCAACCACTTCGATCTGCCCGCCGCCCATGTCTTCAGCCGGAGTCTCGCTGCGGTGGAAGCGCTGGGTTGATCGAAACGGAAGATGAGGCCCGCGGCATCATCCGGGCGACCGTTAAGGACGCGAAGGTGACCATTACCGTGAAACCGGTGACCAGGGAAACGGTCCAGCTGAAAGTCCGGGCGAGGCGCATGACGATCTTGCCGAGTGTCCAGACCGCGCACGAGGTGTACTTCGCGATCACCGACCGCCTCTGAACGGACGGCACGGATGTTGAAGGCCGACGATACGGATCGGGGTGACGTCCCCAACGTCGGCGCGCATGATGACCAGCTCACACGAGAAGCCGCTCACACTCCTGTTGGTCGAAGACGAGCCGGATCACGCGCAGGTGTTCCAGGCCATGCTCGCGAGGGTGCGGATGCCTCCGCCCGCCGTGAGCTGGGCCCGGACGCTGGAGTCGGCGCTTGAGCGTCT
>DASWKB010000063.1:0-1830 GCA_036396895.1 bacterium
TGCGTGAACACATGCGCCACCCTCACCCCGACCCTCTCCCTCGCCGAGGGAGAGGGAGCCGTTTCGATCCCCTCGCCCCCCGAGGGGGAGAGGGACAGGGTGAGGGGATGCATCGGACGCGGAACACGCGTTCGTGAATAGCGGGGTGATGCCGCTGCGCGGCCGGATGTCCGGGAGTAACGTTTGTGCGCGCGACGGGGATCGGTTAGGGTCGGCGCGGACGTGTCGGGTCGAGAAGGCCGTCCGTTCATTGGTGCGACCGGCCCGTTGAATAGCGTGGTCTCGGAGAGGGACGAGGGTGTCATTGGTGACCGCCCGCGCGTGGGGCGTGATCCCGTTTGGAAGAATGCGAACTGCGTCTCTCCGCGCCCGGCATGTCCGCGACAATTCCGATGCCCGAGGAGGCGATCATGCCGAGAGTCCGTCCCCACGCTCACCACCGGGGTCGCGCGGTGACGCTGCCCCCTGAACTGCACCAGGTCAATCTGAACGCCGCGGGGATTGATATCGGCGCCGCGCACCACTACGTGGCCGTCCCGCCCGGGCGCGACCCCGACGGGCGCGACGTCCGCACCTTCGGGGCGTTTACGGCGGATCTGATCGCCTTGGCCGACTGGCTCACCCGCGGTGGCATCGAGACGGTGGCGATGGAGTCGACCGGCGTGTACTGGATCCCCCTGTTCGAGCAGCTGACGGAGCGCGGCTTCGAGGTCAAGCTCGTCGACCCGCGGCAGCTCAAGCACGTGCCCGGCCGCAAGACCGACGTGCTGGACTGCCAATGGATCCAACAGCTGCACACCTTCGGGCTGCTGGCCGCGGCCTTTCGGCCCGCCGACCAGATCTGCGTGCTGCGCAGCTATCTGCGGCAGCGCGGGATGCTCGTCCGCTACGCCGCGCACCACATCCAGCACATGCAGAAGGCGCTCGAGCAGATGAATTGCAAGCTGACCCACGTGGTGAGCGACATCGCCGGGCTCACCGGCCTGGCGATCATCCGGGCCATCCTCGCCGGGGAGCGCGACCCCCGCGTGCTGGCCCGGCTGCGCGACCGGCGCTGCAAGGCAGACGAGGCGACCATAGCTCGCGCGCTGGAGGGCACCTGGCGTCGGGAGCACCTGTTCGAGCTCCGACAGGCCGTGGAGCTCTTCGATGTCTACCGCGCGCAGATCGCCGCGTGTGAGGCCGAGATCGAGGCGCAGCTCGGGCAGTTCGCGGACCAGAGCGGGGGCCAGCCCCTGGGGGCCGCGCCCCGCGGCCGGCCGGCGGGCCGCGGCGCCCTGAGCTTCGATGCGCGCCAGCACCTGCAGCGACTCACCGGCGTGGACCTCACGCGGATCGATGGCATCGACGCGCCCACGGGTCTGAAGCTGGTCGCAGAAATCGGGCTGGACATGACGCGCTGGCCCACGGAAAAACACTTCGCCTCCTGGCTCGGCCTGGCGCCCGGCAGCAAGGTCACCGGGGGCAAGCAGTTCAGTGGCCGGACCAAACCCTCGGCCAACCGGGCCGCCACGGCGCTCCGGCTCGCCGCGCATTCCCTCCACCACAGCCGCTCGGCCCTCGGGGCCTTCTATCGGCGCCTCAAGGGCCGGCTGGGCGCGCCCAAGGCCATTACCGCCACCGCCCACAAGCTCGCGCGCCTCATCTACCGCATGCTCCGCTTCGGCACCGAATACGTCGACTCCGGCCAGGACTACTACGAGCAGCGGTATCAGAGCCGTGTCGTCGCTCATCTCATGCGCCGCGCTCAACAACTCGGCTACCAGCTCATCAAAAATGAGACCGTCTCAGTGGCCACCAGTTCACCCGCGTGAAGATGTTACTTGGAAG
>DASWKB010000064.1:0-13704 GCA_036396895.1 bacterium
AACGACCCGCCGCCCGCAGCGCCGCGCCCGCCTTCGCGAGGGGCGCCACGCGGGGGTCCATCAGGCTCGAGACCATCCGCATGTGCGCGTCCAGCGCTTCGCGCGCGATGAAGAGCCGCATGATCTGGCTCGTCCCCTCGATGATCATGTTGATGCGCGAATCCCGCATCATGCGCTCCACGGGAATGGGCGACTCGCCCCGCCCCTTGAGGGAGTCCGCGGTTTCGTATCCTCGCCCGCCCCGGACCTGCACCAGATCGTCCACGATGCGCCAACACGCCTCCGAGCAGTACAGTTTGGCCATCGCCGCTTCCAGGCGGATGTCGATCGTCTTGCGGTCCACGAGCGCCGAGGTCAGCCAGACCATCGCGTCCATCGCGAACGTCATGGCGGCCATCTCGCCGATCTTCGCGGCGACGGCCTCGTGCTTGCCAATGGCCGAGCCCCACTGTTTGCGCTCCTGCGCCCAGGCTCTGGCGATCTGGACGGCGCGCTTGGCCGTGCCCACGCTCGCGGCCGGGATGGCGATCCGCCCGGCGTTGAGCGTCACCAGCGCGAGCTTCAACCCCAGGCCCGTCCCCCAGATGAGGTTCTCCTTGGGCACCCGGACGTTCCGGAAGCGCAAGACGCCGTTCTGAATGCCCTTGAGCCCCATGAAATCGCACCGGTGCCCGATCTCCACGCCCGGCATCGACCGCTCGATGATAAAGGCGGTGATCTGTTTGCGCTCCTTCCCGCGGACGATGACCGAGGGCGTACGCGCCATCACGACCACGATCTCCGCAACGGGCCCGTTGGTGCACCACAGCTTCTCCCCGCTCAGCACGTACGCCGCGCCGTCTTCGATGGGCGTCGCCGTCGTGAGCATGTTCGCGGGGTCCGAGCCGACGTCCGGCTCGGTCAGCGCGAACGCCGACACCGCGCCGTTGGCGAGCCGCGGGAGGTACCGGCGTTTCTGCTCGTCCGTCCCGAAGAGCATCAGCGGCTGGGGCGCGCCGATGCTTTGGTGCGCGCTGAGCCAGACGGTCGTGGAGCCGCAGTAGCTGCCCAGGAGCGCGATGGCCCGGTTATAATTCGTCTGGGAGAGGCCCAAGCCGCCGTACGATTTGGGGATCTTCATCCCGAAGCAGCCGAGCCGGGTGAGCCCGTCGATCACGCGCGGCGGAACTTCCCGCGTCCGGTCGATCTCCTCGGGATCCACCGACTCCCGCAGGAACGCCTCCAGGCGCGCCAGGAAGGCGTCCCCTTCCCGCCGGTCATCCTCCGGCTGTTCCGGGTACGGCCAGATCAGGTCGGCGCGCAGACGGCCCATGAACACATCGGCGACGAAGCTCGGGTACCGCCACTCGGCTTCCCGGGCCGCCTCGGTGATTTCCAGAGCTTCGGGAGACCCGGACCCGGCCGCCAGCGGTACGTCCGACTCGGGTGCGCTCATCGTGAGGATGCTCTCCTACCGGCTGGCGCCGGCGGTTGTGCTGCGCCCCCGGCGCGCTCGCCCCGGAGGGCGAAGCATCGCCGGCGTCACATCAATCGCTTGCCGGCGCGCTCGCCCCGGAGGGCGAAGCGTCGCCGGCGTCACATCAATCGCTTGCCGGCGCGCGTCACCGCGTCCCGGCTCCGACCAGGTTCGCGGGCGCGCCGTCGAGAAAGCTTCTGATGTTCGACACCGTCGTGTCAAGAATCCGCTGCAGCGCTTCACGGCTGTCGAAGCCGATGTGCGGGGTGATGACCACGTTCTCCCGGTGCAGCAGGATATGGTTCCGCAGCGCCGTCGCCAGGCGCTCCTTCGGAAAGTCCTCCGAGAGGAGCTGCCGCTCCTCCTTGACCAGCTCTTCGCCCTCCAGGACGTCCAGGCCGGCGCCTCCGAGACTGCCCGACTCCAGCGCCCAGACCAGCGCCGCCGTGTCGATCAGTCCGCCTCGCGCGGTGTTGATGAGCAGCGCGCCGTGCTTCATGCGGGCGAACCGTTCCCGGTTCATCAGGTGGTGAGTCACGGCGGAGTACGGCACGTGCAGACTCACGATATCGGACCGCGCCAGGAGGTTGTCCAGCGGCGCGTAGGCATACCCCAGCACCTCGCTCAAGAACACGTCCCGCCGGACGTCGGCCACGAGCACGTCCATGCCGAACCCTTTGGCCATCTTGATCACGTGCATGCCGATGTGCCCGGCGCCCACGACCCCCAGGGTTCTTCCCTTGAGGTCGAAGCCCTGCAGGCCGCTCAGCGAGAAATCGCCTTTGATGGTTTTCACGTACGCTTTGTGGACGTTGCGGGACAGCGCCAGGATCAGCGCGAAGGTGTGTTCGGCGACGGTGTTCTCGCCGTAGGAGGGTACGTTGGACACCGCAATCCTCCGCCGGCGGCATGCGCGCAGGTCGATGTGGTCGAACCCGGTGGAGCGCGTGGCGAGCAGGCGCAGGGCCTTGAGGCGGCCGAGGATCGCGGCGGTGAGGCGCGAGTAGATGAACACGGACACGATGTGCGCGTCGCGCGCCGACGAGAGCGTCGCCGGTGAGAGCGGCTCGTCGAGCATCCGCACCTGCAGGCCGCCCCGCGCCAGCGCGCGCGTCAGGAAGCGGCGCTCCCATGACGCCGTCTCGAAGAAGACCGCCTTCATGCCGCACCGCCGTGTGTCATGCGCCGCCGATTACCGGTCCGAGAATTTCGGCTGCCGCTTTTCCAGGAACGCCCGGACCCCCTCGCGGCAGTCCGCCGTCGCCGCGGTGCGGCCGAACGCCTCGGCCTCCTTCGCCAGCCCCGCCTCCAGCGCCGAGTGCGGCGCCGCCTGCAGGAGCCGCAGCGCCTCCCGAAGCGCGACGCCGGGCTTGCCCGCGAGCTTTCGCGCGAAGTCCTTCGAGGCCTTGAGCACCTGATCCTGCGGGACGACCAGGTTCACCAGCCCGAGGCGCAGGGCTTCCTGGGCCGAGTAGACCTCGCCGCCGAGAATCCATTCCGCGGCCTTGGCCGGCCCGATGAGGCGCGGCAATCGCTGCGTGCCGCCCCAACCCGGGACGATGCCCAGGCCGATTTCAGGCTGTCCGAAGCGCGCCCGGTCGCCGGTGATGCGGAGATGGCAGGCCATGGCCAGCTCCAGCCCTCCGCCGAGGCAGATGCCGTTAATGGCCGCGATCACAGGCTTGGACAGCCGCTCCAGCCTGAGGAGGACTGCCTGTCCCATGGACGAGAGCCGCGCGGCCTCCTCGCCTGAGGTGATGTCGCTTAAGGCCTTGATGTCCGCACCGGCCACGAACGCCAGCGAGCCGGCCCCCGTGAGGATGAGCACCTTGACGCCTTCATCGCCGTCGGCTTCCGCCGCCAGGCGGTCCAGCTCCTCCATCGTCTGCTTATCGAGCGCGTTCACCGGCCGGTGGTCGATCGTCGCGACCGCCACCCGATCTTCCACGGTCACCTTCACGTTCGTGCCCGAAGTCAATGGCATGCGGCCTCCGTTATCTGCCCTCTGATGTCACGGATGATTCATAGTCGAAGAAGCCGCGCTTCGCCGCGCGGCCCAGATGCCCGGCCGCCACCTTCCGCTTCAGGAGAGGCGAGGGCCAGAATCGCTCGCCGTGCGCCGCCGTGAGCTTCGTCAGCTCCTCGAGCACCTCATCCAGCCCCGCCTCGTCCGCGTAGTGCAGGAGTCCGCCTTTCGCCTGCGGGTAGCCCAGCCCCGCGATGATCGCCAGGTCGGCGTCCGCCGCCGTGCACACGCCCTCATCCAGGCACCGGATGGTTTCGTTGATCATCGGCAGCACGAGCCGGTGGACCGAGAACTCGGACGCGCGCTTGCGGGACGCGCGGAGTTCGGCGAGAATCTTCTCCAGTTCCGGATCGTCCTGCCCGCTGCGCTCTCCGTAGAGATAGAAGCCCGCGCCGCTTTTGACGCCCAGCCGCTTGCAGGCGGCCATCCGATCCCAAATCTCCGCGGGGCGCATCCTCGGCCCGTAGGCGTCCAAGAGGACGCTCACGACCTCCCGGCAGACGTCGAAGCCCAGATTGTCCACCAGCGTGAAGGGCCCCATGGGGAATCCGAACTCCACCATCGCCTCATCGACCTGGCGGGTGGAGGCCGCCCCCTCCTGCGCGCAGAACGCGGCTTCGTTGAGATACGGCATCAGAATGCGGTTGACCAGGAAGCCGGGGCATTCGTTGACGCGGATGGGGAGCTTCCTGAGGCTCTCGGCGAAGCCGATGATGTCGCCCACCGTCTCTTCGCTCGTCCCCAGCCCGGGGATCACCTCGATGAGCTTCATCACGTGCGCCGGGTAGAAGAAGTGCATGCCCACGACCTTCTCCGGACGCTTCGTCACGCCGCCGAGCGCCGAGATGGACAGCGAGGAGGTGTTCGAGGCGAGCATGGCGGTCTCCGGGCAGGCGCCATCCAGTTCGCGGAAGATCGACTGCTTCAGGGTCAACTGCTCTGGCACCGCCTCGACCACCAGGTCGACATCGGAGAATTGCGCGTAGTCCGTCACCCCCGTGACCAGGGCCGCCTTCTTCTCCAGCTCATCCGCCGTCATTTTCCCGCGGTCGACCCGCCGCTGGTAGATCTTGCGCACGGTCTTGAGCCCCTGGTCCACCCTGGCCTGATCCACGTCCTTCAGCAGCACCGGGACCCCGCTATAGCTGATGACCTGCGCGATCTCGGCGCCCATCGCGCCCGCCCCCACCACCGCCGTCTTATAGATATACATCGTCACTCCACCCTTGGTGTCGCGTAACGCGTAACGTGAAACGCGTAACGTGAGTTATCCGCATCGCTGCGCTGGGACGGGGGACATGCCCGCTCGATCCCATGCAGCCGTTCGTCCCCTCCAAGCGCTCGGCATACCTTGAGTTCTGGTTTTCGCCACGTGACGCGTGACGCGTTTCACGTTACGCGGCAGGGCGTGATGGATCACGCGCGTTCGAGGATGATGGCCGCGCCCTGCCCGCCCCCGATGCACGCCGTCGCGATCCCCAGGGACGTCCCGCGCCGCTTCATCTCGTGCATCAGCGTCACGACGATCCGCGCGCCGGTCGCGCCGACGGGGTGCCCCAGCGCGATCGCGCCGCCGTTGACGTTCGTCTGGTCCCGGTTGAGCTCCAGCTTCCGCTCGCAGGCGAGGTAGGTCGCCGCGAACGCCTCGTTCAGCTCAATGAGCCCCACGTCCTTGAGCGAGCACCCGGCCCGCTTGAGGGCGGAGGGGACCGCCAGGACGGGCCCCAAGCCCATCCGTTCCGGCTCCAGCCCCTCGAACGCATAGGCCCGGATCCGCGCCATCGGCGTGTATCCGAGCGCCTTGGCCTTTTCCGCCGACATCACGAGGACCGCCGCGGCGCCGTCGGCGTTGAAGCACGCGTTGCCGGGCGTCACCGCACCGCCCTCCTTGAAGACCGTCGGATACTGGCTCAGCATCTGCTCGTTGATGCCGGGATTGATGCCTTCGTCCTGCGTGAACGGCTCAGGAGGCAGGTCCTTCCCCATGGCGCGCTTCGGCACCATGACGGGCGCCAGCTCGTCCTTGAACCGGTTCTCCCTCGTGGCGCGGAACGCCCGCTGGTGCGACACGATGGCGAAGCGGTCCTGCTCCTGGCGCGTGATGCCGAACTCCTCCACCACGTTCTCGGCGGTGCGGCCCATGATCTGGCCGCAGACGGGATCCGTCAGCCCCTCCCAGACGCTGTCGATCATTTCGGAATGCCGGATCCGGCGCCCCCAGCGCAGATCGCGGTTCAGGTAGGGCGCGGCGCTCATGCACTCGGTCCCGCCCGCGATCTGGACGTCCCGGTCGCCGCAGACGATATTCTGATACGCGTTGACGATGGCCTGCATGGCGGAGGCGCAGTTGCGCTGCACCGTATAGCCCGGCGTCTCTTTGGGAATGCCGGCCCGCAGCGCGATCACCCGCGCGATGTTGGGCGCGTCCGAATCCTGGCCGACGCAGCCGAAAATCGTTTCCTCGACGTCAGCGCCCTTGAGGTTCGTGCGGGCCAGCAGCGCGCGCACCACCGTTTCGCCGAGATCTTGAGCCGTCAGGGCGCGCAGCGCCCCTCCGAAGACCCCCTGCGGAGTCCGCAGCCCATCGACAATCACGACGTCAGTCGCCATGCGCGTCCTTTCTGGTTCGCCGGCCCCGCACCGCCGAGTGCTTCATCGTACCGATGCGGCTTGCGCCTTGTCAATCTCCCTCACGTCCGCTCAATCACACTCACTAGGGCTTGTCGGTATCGGCCGAGAGGCCGGTCAGGCGGCGCAGCTCGGGCAGATGCTGGGTCGCGATCTCCTCCCCGCGAAGGATGAACTTCTCCGGATGGAAGAATTCCAGCCAGTGGGAGCCCGGCGCCGTCGGCCGCAGGGTGAGATCCGCCTCCTGGCAGGACCACTCCGCGATCTGCCACTCCATGGACTGCATCGCCCGCATGATGACGTCGAAGACCAGCGGCGACAAGGACCGCCTCAGCTCCTGAGTGAGCCATGCGAACAGCCGGACGGGAAAGCTTCGCCCCGCCAGCTGTTCCGCCCGCTCCGCGTGGCGCCGGTTGAGATTCTCGAAGACTTCGCGCAGCTCCTCGCTGGTCGGAAACACGTTCACCGCGATGACGCGGTTGGCGCCCGCCTCTTTGAGCACGCTGATGGGCACCGGGTTGATGACGCCGCCGTCGAGGCACAGCTGGCCCCGACGGACCACCGGCTTGAAGATGCCCGGAATCGAGACCGAGGCTCGCACCGCGTCGGCGATGGGGCCGGAATCGAACACGACCTGCTCCCGCGTAATGGGATTGGCGGCCACCACCAGCAGCGGAATCCTCGTATCTTCGAAGCGCCCCCCGTCGAAATCACGCGCGAGCTTACGGCTCAGCTGGGCGCCCTGAATCGGCCCGCCGACGAGCGGGCCCAGGAGCAGCGCCAGCACGCCGCCGGTGATCAGTCCCACGGAGAGGCCGAGGCTCCAGCCCCCCAGCCAGCCGGACACGAGCCCTGCCGCCAGTCCGATGAAGATCCCCGGAAGCGGAATCCCGATATCCAGCATGAACAGCTGGTGGATGCTCCAGGGGTTCTTGAACCTGAGCGCCATGTCCTCCAGGTCCTCCGTGGACCGGCCCAGGGCCCACAATCCGCCGATGAGCGATCCGATACTGCTGCCGGCCACCATATCGATGGGGATGCGCTCCCGCTCCAGGACCTTCAGGATGCCGACATGAGCAAGGCCCAGGGCGGCGCCGGAGCCGAGCGCCAATCCGATGAGGCGGCCGGAGAGCTGCCGCGCGATGCGGCGGACCGTCCGGATGTACGGTGCGTCCTCGCTTTCATGGAGCGCCGTCAGGTTTTCGAGGGTCGCCTGACCGCGCAGCGACGGCACGTACGGCAACACGAAATCGATCCCCGCGCCGAGTCCGGTCGCAACCTCGCCCGCCGTCATCCGCGGCTCGGCGCCGAATAAGAGGCCCAGCAGCCCTCCGGGCTCGCTCCCCGTGCGCAGTTTGTTGAGCACGATCTTGAGCCGGTGCTCGCCCGTCCCGAGGGCCAGCTCCACCCGCTCCATGAGCGTCTTCGTGCTGACGAGCTGCTTCCGGTTCGGATCGGCGACGAAATAAATGACGTCCGACTGGGTCAGCGCTTTGAAGATGAGCTCGTCCACTTGAGGCGGCAGATCGATCAGGACGTAGGCGAAGCGGTTCGACAGAATGCTGAGAAGCGGCGCCACCGCCTCCACGCCCGCAGGCGAGCGCCGCCAATCCCGGCAGTCGAGCACGCGGAATCCCAGCGGGTGCTCATACGCGGCCGGCGCGGGCGGAGCTTCGAGGCCGAGTGCCGGCAGCGCCACCGGTTCGGCCGGGGTCGAGCGGCCGTAGAGCAGTTCGCGGTTGTGCTCCGACCCGCCCAGATCGAGGAGCACGACCGGGCGGCGCGCCTCCCGGACCAGCGATGCCGCCAAGAGGGCCGCAAACTGCGTGCAGCCGACGCCGCCGCCTGCGCCGTAGATCGAGGCGATGGTGCCTTCCGAGAATTCCCCGTCCCGCTCGCGCACCCGCAGCCGCCGCGACAAGAGGCGGCTCAGGTAGAGCACCAGCGATGGGATCTTGTTGATGACTTCGTCGAAATCATCTTTCGACAGCTGCAGGACGAGCGTGTCGTTCAGCGCCTGGACGGAGGCCGAGTGCCGCTCTCCCGTGAGCAGCGAGATCTCGCCGAAGGAATCATCGTTGTGCAGGATGGTGAGCGTCTTCTCCTCGATCCCGGCCTGAGAAAACACGCGCAGCCGGCCGGAGATGACGATGAAGAACGCCGTGGCCTCGTCCCGCTCGCGGTACGCGAACTCGCCCTTCTTGATCTCCAGGATCCGCGTCCGCTCCGCGACGAGCAGCAGCTCCTGCTCATTGCAGGCCGCGAAGACCGGCATCCGCTTGAGGATGACGACTTTGTCTTTGGGGTGGGGGAACTCAAACATGGTTCACCGGGTCGGAAGCTGGAGACTCACCGATGGAGGACTCAGGAGGAATCAGATTGATCATGTCGCGTAACGCGTAACGTGAAACGCGCAACGTGGGCCGTGGTGCGTACGCATGCGGGCCGGTCCCCTGAGGGACATTCCGAAATCCGAATGTCGTATGGTCATTGGTGGCTGGTCACGTGTCGCTTGCCTTGTGTTGCTTGTCGCGTGTCAGGCCTCGATCTGGTCGCTGGTTGCTGGTCTCTGGTTGCCGGAAGGAGGACGACTGGACGGGCCGGCGCCCGAAGCTCCACGGGCCGACCCTGAGCTTGACGAACAGCGCCGGGTCATCCGTGAAGATGCCGTCCGCCCCTCGCTCGGCCATCCGGGCCGCCAGCGCCCGCGAATTGACCGTCCAGACGTACACGTGCAGCCCCGCCGCATGCGCGCGCTGGATTCTCGCCGGCGT
The DNA here is from genome assembly GCA_036396895.1 of bacterium. Taxonomy (GTDB): domain Bacteria; phylum Omnitrophota; class Gorgyraeia; order Aquiviventales; family Aquiviventaceae; genus DASWKB01. The sequence goes on from DASWKB010000064.1 coordinate 8,885, forward strand.
GGCATGGCGGTAGTGCAGGTGCCAGCCGTCCAGCCGCAGTCCCGCCGCGAGCGCGAGCGCCTGGTCCGGTCCGTGTCGGGTCACGAGCGCCCTGCGGCATCCGAGGGAGCCGACGGCCTCAAGCAGCTCCGCGCGGCACGAGGAAAGGATCAGCCGGGTCCGCTCCGCTCCCTTCATCGCGCTGAGCAGGCCGCGCCGCAGCGCCCGCGGATCGGCGGCGGCCTTGAGCTCGAAGATGATCCCCATCCGCTCCGGCACGAGCCGCAGCGTCTCGCGCGCAGCCGGAATCGTTGAACCGGAGAATCCAGGAGAAAACCACCCGCCCGCATCCAGCCGCCGGAGCGCCGCATAGGCCGTCCCATCCACCCGTCCTCGCCCGTCCGTCGTGCGCTCGAGCCGCGCGTCGTGCATGAGCACGGGGACGCCGTCGGCGCTGAGGCGCACGTCCACCTCCACCAGGTCCGCGCCGGCGGCAGCCGCCGCGCGGATCGCCACGGCCGTGTTCTCGGGACCCATGGCGGCCGCGCCCCGGTGCCCGATGATCAGGAGCCTTCGCGCGCCCATTCGACCTCCACCGGAACTCCTCGTCGGATTCCGAAGCGATCGGCCGCGGACCCGCCCTGCTCCGACAGCTCGATCATCCCGAGCGACCCCGTCAACGCGATCAGCTCACCGGGACGGCCGCTCGCGTACGAGCGGACCCAGCGCGCCTCGCGGCGGCCGACCCGCACCTGCGCGGCCCGATCTCCTCCCGCCAGATTGGTGATCGCGTTGCCGAACCGGTCCACGTGCACCACCATCCCCAGCGCCCGCCGTCCCCGGACCGACGTCCGAGGCAGCGCGAGCGGCTCCATCGCGTCCGCCCGCGGGCCCAGGCGCCCCAGCGCGCCGCCCGAGGCGAGATACGCGGCCACCGGCGCCAGGATATCCCGGCCGTGAAAGGTCCGGGCCACGCGCGGCAGCCAGTAGCGGGGGTTCGTCAAGCGCACGATCCTTCGCACGCCGTCGGCCTCGGCCGCGGGCGCAAGCAGGCCGTTGTCAGGACCGAGGAAGCGGTGCCGCTGCGTCTCCACCGCGACCAGGGGCCGGACGGTCCCGACCCCGGGATCGACGACTCCCACGAAGATCGTGCCGTCCGGACACCAGGACGCCGCTCCCGCGAGCGCGAGCGCCCCGGCCACGATGTCCTGGGGAGGCACGTCGTGCGTGATGTCGAGAAGCTGCGCCGCGGGGCACCGGGCCAGAATGACCGCTTTCATCGCGGCCGCGTACCAGTCGCGCGTGCCGAAATCGCTCAGGAGCGCGACGAGGGGCGCGGCGGGCCGCCTGACCGCTCGGGGGAGGCGCCGCCGGGGCCGCGCGCGGTCATGTCCTCCGGCGCGCATCAGGAAATCCTGATCGCCTGCGTCAGGAACGCGTCGATCCGGTCGCAGTATTCTTCCGGATGCATCGTGAACATCCCGACGTGCGGCACGTTGGGTTCCACCCAACGCTCCGCCACCCCTCCCCACCCGCGCGCGAGCACATCGGAATCCTCAAGTGACACCCTCGCGTCCATCCCGCCCTGGATGACGAGCAGCGGACGGCGCACGGAGCGGCCGAGCATCGCCGGATCAAGGGTGCCGGGAGGCTGTCGCAGGAACGCGTGGATGGCCGCCCAGGTGACCCACGCCCAGGGGACGGCCGGCAGGCGGTACCGGGTATGGATCTCCCGCGCCAGCACCGGGAACAGTGTGGCGTAGGTCGAGTCCGTGATCACCGCCTTGATCTCGGGATAGCGGAGCGCCACCCGGCAGGCCACGGCGCCGCCGGCGGACAACCCCAGGATGGCCGACGGCAATCCCTTGGGCGGCCGGTTGGTGACCCACTGGAGCGCGCGTCCGGCGTCGTCGCTTTCGGACACGCCGAACGTGAACGGCCCCTGGCGGTCCCCATGACCGCGCAGCTCAAGGAGCACCACCTCGAAGTCCCGCTGCGTCAGGCCGTCCGCGACCCCGATGATCTGATCGCGGTTGGCGTAGTATCCGTGCAGCAGCACGACCCTGGCTCGCGGGGTGGCGACGGGCTGGTACCAGACGTCGAACGTCTCCCCGCGCTCATCCACGAACGGGATGACCATCCCGCCGGGCGCGGGCTCGCGCGCCTCCGGGACCGTCCGCGGCGGGTGAAGCGCCCACCAGGCGGAACACCCGCCCCAGACGACGCAGGCGGCGCCGAAGAGACCGAGGAGCCAGAGGACCCAGAGCCACACGGCTCAGACCGTCGTCGGAGGTTGCTGCGTCAACCGCTGCTGCACGAACCGCGAAATGGCCGTCCGGTCGCGGTCCGTGATCTCGCTGAAAAAAATCGCGATTTCATACTGGTCCCGTCCGTCGGGAGTCGGCGAGGGCTCCACGCGGACGACCACCCCCGTGCACGTCACCGTCCTGGCCTTCGCGCCGTCCGGGATCGACAGGGTGACGGCGAGCTTCGCCATGGGCGGGATGAACCGGTTCAACCGGCAGTAGACGCCGCTGGCGCTCAGATTGCGCGTCTGCGTTTGAAATTCGGCGTCTTCCCCGGCGAGCGCGAGCGGCACGCGCTCATCGATGCGGGGAGCCCGGCGGCGCTCTGGACGGCTGCTCATCCCGGCGGCCATGAGAGTTGCCTGCCTCCCAGCAGATGAAAATGCAAATGGAAAACGCTTTGGCCCGCCTGGGGCCCGCAATTGATGACGACCCGGTAGCCGCCCTTCGACAGCTGGTACTGTCCGGCCAGGCGGTTGATGAAATGCAGCGCGCCGCCCATGAGCGCCGTGTGCGATTCGGTGAGGTCCGTGAGGGTGGGAATGTGCTCTTTGGGAATGATGAGGATGTGCGTCGGCGCCTGCGGGTTCATATCGCGGAACGCCAGCAACGACTCCGTTTCCCCGACCACGTTCGCCTCAAGATCCCGGTTGGCGATCCGGCAGAACAGACAATCCGCTCGCGTCATGAGGAGCCGCCTTCGGCCTCCTTCGCGTTCGGCGCTGCGGTCTTCGCCTCGGCGTCCGCGTCGCCGGCGCCGGGATTGGCGTCCCGCTTCTTCGCCTCAGCCGCTTCGGTCTGCTGCGCCTGCTCCTGTGCCGTCCGTTCCTCGGCCTTCTTCGCCGCCGCGGCCTGCCAGGCCCGCTTGTTGTAATAATACTGCCCGTCCCGGTAGTACCAGGACTTCCGCCTGAGCCGCTTGCCGGTCTCGGCGCAATTCGCCGGCCGATCTCCAACCCCCATCCTGTCCTCTCTTTCTCTATGGTGTTTCGTTGACAACATTTGCGCTAGCAAACGTTGTGAGGCAACTGCTCCAGCGGGCACCCCGCGCAGGCGGGCCGCCGACGGTGGCAATGCCGCTTTCCGACTACAACGAGCAGCGCGTGCAGCTCGTTGTACCGCTCGGCCCCGCCCGGCAGGGCCGCCATCACCTGATGCTGAATGTCCTCGTAGCGGGCCGCGGGCGCGTTCAGCCCGTGCCGCGCGAATACCCGGCGCGTGTACGCGTCCACGACGAATACGGGCTGCGCGCCGGCGTACAACAAGATGGCATCGGCCGTCTCGGGCCCGATGCCCCGCAGCCTCAGCAGCTCCCGCCTGAGCGCCGGCCACGGCGTCCGGAAGAGCCGCGCCGCCCGCCCGCCGCCACGACGAAGGTACCAGCGCGTGAACGCCGCCAGCCGCGTCGCCTTTTCACCCGGATAGCCCGCGGGACGAATCAGGCGGGCCAGCCGCTCCGTCCGCACGCGTCTGAGCCCCGTCGCGGTCAACGCGCGTTCGCGTCGGAGACGCCCGATCGCCCGTTCGACGTTGTTCCAATTCGTCGCCTGGGTTAGAATAGCCCCCACCATGACTTCAAACGCAGTCCTGGCGGGCCACCAGTGCTGCGGGCCGAATGCCCTGGTGAGGCGGCGTTCGATCTGCCGAAGCGTTCGGACCGCGTCAGCGCGCGGGCCCCGAACAGGTGTTCGATTCACATCAACCATGACACAAGGCAGAGCCGCCTGCATCATTACGTCTTATGCAGCCAGGACTTATTATAAACGAGGAGTCCCCATGGGTCAAATCCGCACGCGTCGCCAACGCCCTGCTTCCGTCGGAACGCCGGAGCGGGAGTTCACTCGCCTGCTCGCCACCGCCCGGCGTCTCCAGGGCCCCCGGGGGTGCGCCTGGGACCGCGCGCAAACGGTGGAATCGCTCATGCCCTGCCTCGTCGAGGAGACCTGGGAGCTCTTCGACGCCGTCCGCACCCGCCACACCGCGGCGCTCGCCGAGGAGATGGGCGATGTCTTGTACACCGTGCTCTTCCTGATCATGCTCGCCGAACGCGACGGCCGCGGGAGTCTCGGCGGCGTCCTGGCGGGCACGCGCGCCAAGATGGTCCGCCGGCACCCCCACGTGTTCGGCGCGAAATCCGCCGACACCGCCCAAGAAGCGTATCGTCACTGGCAAGCCAGCAAAAAGCTTGAGCGGCGCCATTCCGCGTCGCCCTCAAAGCAGCTCCGCAAGCTGCTGGTGGACTGGTGGGATTGGCTCGGCAGCGGACCGGATGCGCCCGGACAAGCCGGCAGGGCCCTGCGCGCGCTCACCGCAACGCGAAGGCAACCCCGTGGCACACGAGGGCGAGACTCAGCCCGATCATGAGGCCAAGCATCAGATTGGTCATCCGCGGGTCGTACATCCGAGCCTCCGAAGGGTGTTTGTCGTCGGAGACTCATTGTACCGTACTTCTGAGTCTGGAGCAACCAGCGAGCACCTGGCTGGCAACCAGCCACCTCATCCGGGACAGGGGACACGGGACAAGGGACGTGTCGT
>DASWKB010000065.1:0-9661 GCA_036396895.1 bacterium
ACGGCTGGCGGCGGAACGCCGCCAGCCGCAGACGGTATCCGCCGCGCTGATCCGGCCTCGCAATCCGTGACCACTGGCGATCCAGCGCCGCTTCGACGAGTTCGGTCTCCGCCCGGCACTGCGAGGCCAGCTGCGCGAGCGCCGCCCGGATATTCGGACGGTACTCCCGCTCCAACAGCGGCAGGAGGTCATGGCGAATGCGGTTTCTGAGGAACCGGCGGTCCGTATTGCTCGGATCCTCGCGCCACGGCACCGCCCGCGCGCGGAGATATTCCGTGAGCTCGCGCCGCCAGACGCCCAAGAGGGGCCTGATGACGGCGGGGGCATCCGCGGAGGCCGTCGCCGGCCTCCGCGGCGACATGGCGGCCAGGCCCGCCGGTCCTGCGCCGCGCAGCAGGCGCATCAGCACCGTCTCGGCCTGGTCGTCCGCCGTGTGCGCGACGGCGATGGCGGCGGCGGAAACGCGCACCGCGACCGCCGTCAGCGCGTCATAGCGGACGTGGCGCGCGCCTTCCTCGATCGACCAGCCACGGCGCGCGCACGCGGCCGCGACGTCCCGCCGCTCGATGACGACAGGAACCCCGAGGCTCCGGCTGTGCGATTCGACGAACCGGGCATCCTCCGTCGAGCCCTCGCGGAGCTGGTGATCGACGTGCGCCGCGGTCAGCCGCAGGCGCATCCGCCCGCGGAGCTCCGCGAGCAGTGCCAAGAGGGCCATCGAATCTGATCCGCCGGACACCGCGACGACCACCCGGTCCCCCGGCTGCAGCAACGCGTCCGCCCGGATGGCGGCGCAGACGCGCCCGCGGAGCGCGGCCGGAACGTCCTGTGCGACCTCGCCGGTGCCGGGCCGCCGCCGGGTCCGGGCTGCCGAGCCCTTCGCCGGCATCTCACGGCCGCCCGGGCGCCTCATCGAGCAGCGCGTCGAGCACCCGCCTGACGTCCCGGTGACGTTCCCTCCTCCGGCGGGCCTCCAGGGCTCCGCGCGCGGCCTCGGCATCGGACAATCGGCTGACCACGTCGGCCGCGACCATCCGAACCTCGGGGCTCCGGTCGTTCAGCGCCGAGACCATGGTCTCCGCGATCCGGAAATCGGTCTTCGCCCATGGTTCAAGCGCCGTCAACGCCGCCCGGCGCACCCATGGGTCGCGGTCACCCGCAAGCCGCTCGAGGATCACCGGCACGGCGCCCATCCCTTCGATCGCGGCCAGCGCCCGCACCGCGTACGCTCGCACCCCGGCGTCCCGGCTCTCGATGCGGGCTCGAACCTCATCCGCTGTCGACGCGTCACGAAGCGCCTCGAGCTGAAGCAACGCCTTCTGCTGCTCATGCGCATCGCCGGAACCCAGCCGGACCAGGGCCGCCTCCACCGCCGGGGCCCCGAGGGACTCGCCGCAGCGGCCCGAGTCCGCGCCCGTCAGCGCGAGCGCGCACGCGACCGCGCCGAGCCGCATCCATCGTCGCAGATCCATCGCCGGCATCATGCAGCTATTATATCCGGTTCGTCCCCTTCCGTCATGAGCAACCGTGCTACACTGTCCGCGCATCGTGCATCGTCGATCGTCCATCGTCCGGGGTTCACAGACCCGGTCCACGCGTCTGAGGTCTGTGGTCCGCGGCCCAGGAGGAGCCGAATGAGCGCACGCGCGTGCGGATCGCGAAGGCCGGTCCGAGGACTCGCGGCCCGGACCCTCTTGGTCTCGCTGATCGCCGGCCTCGCGTGCCCCATGGCGGCCGCGGCGGAGGCGGTGCGGCGCGCGCAGGTCGCGGGACAGTTCTATCCCGCCGGCGCCGGCGAGTTGCGGGAGATGGTCCGCGGCCTCCTGGACGCCGCGCCCGCCCGCGCCTCCGCGCCCCCTGTCAGCATCCTCCTCGTGCCTCACGCGGGGTATCGGTATTCCGGCCCCGTCGCCGCCGCGGCGTACCGGACGCTCGAAGGGGCCTCGTACGACGGCGTCGTGGTCGTGGGATTTCAGCACCGGCCGTCCTTCCAGGGGGTCTCAGTGGATGCGGCGGACGCCTACAGCGGCCCGCTGGGAGATATCCGAGTGCACCGCGAGGCGGTTCAACGGCTCATGGGAGGCCGCTCGCCCGACGGCTCGGGCCCCGTCCGCCACGTGGAGCGCGCGCATACGGACGGCGAGCACTCGCTCGAGGTCCAGCTTCCTTTCCTCCAGGTGGCGCTGGAGGACACCCCCCTCGTGGCCGTCATCATCGGCGACGCCACCCTCACCGATCTTGAGTCCCTCGCGGATGCGCTGGCGGACCTGGCCGCGACCGGCGACTACCTGTTCGTGTTCAGCACGGACCTGTCTCATGACCGCCCGCATGAGGACGCGCGGCGGATCGACCGGCGCACGATCGAGGCGATCCTCTCCGAAACCGGACGGGCGAACGCGCGTCTGTTCGCGGCCGGGCGCAGCGAAGCCTGCGGCGCCGGGCCCGTCGTGGCTGCCCTGCTGTTGTCGGCCCGGCTCGGATACCTCCGGCCGGAATTGCTCCACGCGATGAACTCCGGCGACACCCAAGGCGAGCGCGCCCGCGTCGTCGGCTATGCCGCCATCGCCTGGTCGCCCCGCCCGGACACGGCGCAGCCGCTGGTGTCCGATGAGGCCGGGACGGCGATGGTCCGGTCGGCCAGGCGGGCCATCGTGCGGGCGCTCTCGGAGGACCCCGCACGCGGCGATCCGCTCCCCGCGCGCCTGCCGGAACTGGAGCGGGCCGCCGGGGTCTTCGTCACGCTGACGCGCCACGGCGCCCTGCGCGGCTGCATCGGCCGCATCACGACCGGAGAACCTCTGGCGGACTCCGTGCCGAAGGTCGCGCTCGAGGCGGCCTTCAAGGACTCTCGATTCCCGCCCTTGGTCTTCGAGGAGCTCGATGAGATGCGCATCGAGGTCGCGGTGCTGACGCCGCTGGCGCCTTTGCAGGATCCCGAGGACCTCGTCGCGGGCCGCGACGGCGTCGTGCTGACGCATCCCCGCGGCAGCGGCGTGTTCCTGCCGTCCGTGTGGGAGTCGACCGGATGGACAAGAGCGGAATTCCTGAGGGAGCTCGCCTCGCAGAAGGCGGGACTGCCGCCCGACGCGTGGCGGGACGGCGAGCTGTTCGCGTTTCGAACTCACGCGTTCGAGGAGCACGCTCCCTGATCCGTCCCGCAGGAGCCCGCGGCGTCCCCGCAGCGGCGGCGGCGCGCGGCCACCGCGCGATAGAGCCGCCCGCCGACCCAGGACGCGCCCGGGAGCGCCAGTGCCGGCGCCGCCCACCAGAGCAAGGGAAGGCGCCGCGTCAGCCTCGCGAGCGCGGCGAACCCCCCGGAGACGCGGCCGCCCGGCTCGATCAGCACCAGCTCCCGGCGGCATCGCGCGGCATCGAGCCCCGGCGCCAGCCGCTCCGGCGCGTCCAGCGTCGCGGCATCGACGGCGCGCACCCAGCCGAACAGGTCGGCCGCCTGCAGCCGCCTGACCTGCCGGCGGCAGAATCCGCAGGCCCCGTCGTACACCAGGACCGCCCTCGCGCCCGCCTGCGCGTCCGCCCGCCGATCCTCGATCCAGGACACGATCCGCTCGGGCGGCACGAAGAGCCCCATCAGCGCGGGGAACATAAACAGGAAGATCGTCGGCACGTGCAGGATTCCCCACAGCATGAGCTGAAAGGCCACGCCGAGCATGATCCCGATCCGGCGGGTCCTCGGGATCCACCAGAGCGCCGGCAGCACGAATTCGAACGCCACCAGCGCTACGCCCAGCCAGTGGCACAGCTGCGGCTGTCCGCCCAGCCACGCCCGGAGCGGAAACGCGCGGACCACCCCTTCAGGCGGATACTGCATCAGGGACAAGAACGGCTGGCCCGTCAGCCAGTTGCCTCCCGCGCTGATTTTGGAGAGCGCCGTATACCAGAAGGTCCAGGTCAGCTGCAGCTGCAGCAACCGCTGCACGAAGAACGGCCGCCTGTGCCGGTGCGCCGCGGCGTCGCCCCGCCGCACGGCGTCCAGCGAGAGCGCATCGCCCGGATACTCGGTCGCGCAGACGAGCACCAGCGTCACCAGGAGGATGTCGAAGCTGAGCGTGCCGATGTGCATCGCGTTGAGGGCGTAGAAGTAGTAGCATCCCCCCGTCATGGCGATCGCGCTCCGCTGCGTCCGAAGTCCGAGGGCGAAGCTGGCCAGGGCCAGGACGAAGCACGACGCCATGCCGATGACGAGCCAGTCGGGGCTGGCCTCGATGAGCGTGAGGATCTCTTGCGGGAAGAACCAGTGGTTCTTGGCCTTGAACGCGCCGCGGAGATAGTTGTCCTGGAGCTCGAAGAGGCTGGGCAGTACGTGCGCGCCCACGGTCAACGCGACGGCCGGCCGGAACGCCGCGAGGCCGACGGACGGGCGCTCCTCAAGAAACGCCCGGCGCCACAGGCGCCGCAGGCTCGACCCCGGTCCGGTCATGGCGCGCCCGGCTCGCAGCGGTACGCCGTCGCGCGGCGCACGCGCGCCGGCTCGCCGATGAGATCAGGGTATTCCGCGTACACGACCGAGAAGGACGCGTACGCCGGGAACTTCCGGTGCAGGTACCGGCAGAACGGGGCCGCGGCGTCGCGCGTCAGCACGCCCACGAGCACGTTGCGCCGGATGTTGTCGTATCCCAGCGCGCGGGTTTCGAACATCGCGTGGGGATCGAGGAGCTCGGGCGGCCCGCCCGGCCGCACGCCGTAGACTTCCGCCATGCCGTAGGCGGGGTCGATCCGGTAAAACATGATCCATCCCGCGGGCGGAAAGAGCAGGCGGATTTTCGGAAGGTCGCGGCCGAGCCAGGGGCCCAGGTACTTGTACCGAAGGGTCTCGTACTGGAAGACGGCGGTCCAGACGACCACAAAGGCGGAAATCAAGATATTTCTACGGCGGATGACGTCGTTCTTCATACGCTGCATCACGTGTAATGTTCAATGTGTAATGTGTAATGTGCACGCCGGCAGCAAATATCCATTACACATTACACATCAAACATTACACCACATGAGATGGCGGCGCAGGGATCCCCTCCGCCTTCGGCTCCGGGACTCCCTCGCCCACCATCCCGCCTCCGGCGTGACGGTACCGGGCTCGGTCGTCGAACCGGTTCTCATCCCTGCGCCGAAGACGAACAAAGATGGCGGCGCAGGGATTCGAACCCCGGACACGCGGATTATGATTCCGCTGCTCTAACCAGCTGAGCTACGCCGCCAGGAATGGATTCCAAGACCGGGGCGTATTATACCGCTCCAAAAATTTGCGTACGCAACTTTTTGGCACTCAGTATACTTGTACTATAACGTCGTGCCGGAGCGTCCGCAACCGGGAGAGGGAGGCATGGGGCTGTCGACCAAGGACCGTACGTTTCTCGGCGTCATCGACCGGCTGAAGTTCCTGCTCGTGCTCATGGCGGCGTTGATCCTGCTCTATATCCTGATGGTGCCGTCGGAGCAGATCGAATGGGTCACCGCCGTGATCGGGTTCGCCTTGTGCGGGGTGTTCCTGCTCACCCAGAAGCTGCTCTCGTTCATCACCGAGCTTGATTTCGAGCTCCGCAAGGTCGTCAACATCGTGAAGGACAGCCTTCCGGAGGAGCAGCGCAAGAAGCTCTATCCGGACGGCTGAACCCTCCCGAGTGACGGCCCCGCCGACCTGAAACTCGTTGTGGCATGCATCAACAAGGACTACAATAGAGGGGTGCGGAAGCCCCGTTGAGGGTCCGCAGATCCCCCGGCGCCGCAGGAGGTAGGAAGTGAAGACGCGAACGTCCCTCTGGAGCCTGTCCGTGGCCCTCGTCCTGGCCGCTCCGGTCCGTGCGGAAGAGATCGTGATGACCAGCTACTACCCGTCTCCGCGCGGCGTGTACATGGAGCTCCGGACGATGAACGACACGTTCCTGGCCAGTCAGGGCGGCGATATTTACATGGCTGAGAACGGCGGGAACGTCTACATGGCGCTGATGCCCTCGAGCAGCGTGCTGATCGGCACGACCACCCCGCCGGCGACCAGCCCGAAGCTCTACGTGATCGGTCCCGTCGAAGCCGACGCGTTCCGCGCCTTCGAGCAGAGCGGCGTCTATGCCTTCCTCGAAGCCGGCCCGAACGACGGCTGGGCCGATATGGGCGGATTCAACGTCGCGGTGGGGGCGTTTGCGCGCACGCGGGTCGACGGCTCGATCCTGGTGCTCCAGTCCCGCTCAGGCGGCAACGTGGGCATCGGCACCGTCTCGCCCACGGAGCGCCTGGACGTCTTCGGCGGAGCGAGGATCCGCGGCCTCTCCGGCACGGCCACGCAGAACGTCGTCGTGAGCCCCATCGGCACCTTCGTGGCCGAACCGATTCCGGACGGCACCAACTGCACGCTGGTCCCGGTCAGCGCGATCGCGCAACTGCACATTTGCCCGGCGGGATTCTCCGTCACGGGCCTCACCGCCAGCACGACGCAGCTCGTCGCGATCCAGTGCTGTGAGCTGTAACGCGCCTCCCAGCCTGGCGGGAAGGCTCCTTAGCCCGCCGGAGGCGCGTTCGCGCCGCCGGGGCGGTACCCCCGCGGATCGAATTCAACCCCGTCAAACCCCGACGCCCGAAGCGCATCGGTGAGTTCGCGCCGAAGGCGGGGATCGTCCAGACGGCCAAGCTCGTCGAGCCCGACTTCCACCCTGGCCCGCGCGCCGTGGTCGCGCACGCGCACTTGCCGGAACCCAGCGGCCCGGACCGCCCGTTCCGCGCGCTCGATGCGGCCCAGGGCGTCCGCCGTCACGGGCAGACCGTGCGCGAGGCGCGATGCCAGGCACGCGTTCTGCGGGCGATCCCAATTCGGCAGCGCCGCGCGACGCGCCAGCGCCCTGATGTCGTCTTTGCCGAGCCCCGCCTCCTGCAGCGGCGCCCGCACGCCCCGCTCCGCCGCCGCACGGTGTCCGGGCCGCGCGTCCGCGAGATCCTCGCCGATCGCGCCGTACAGGACGGATTGAGCCCCCTCGCGCTGCGCGAGCTCCCCGATCTCCTCGAATAACGCGTGTTTGCAGTAGTAGCAGCGGGCGGGGCTGTTCTCGGCGTACCGGGGATCCGCGAGCTCCCGCGTCGCCACGATCTGGTGGCGCAGGCCGAGCGCGGCCGCAAGCCGGACGGCCTCCTCGAGGTCCTCGCGGGCCAGCGATGGGGAGTCGGCCGTGACCGCCAGCACCGCATCCCTGCCCAGCGTGTCGCGCGCATACCAAGCCAGCAGCGTGGAATCGACGCCGCCGGAAAACGCGATCACCGAGTTGCCGCACCCGCGCAGCAGTCCGCGCACGCGCTCGTCCAGCTCGTCAAGCCGCCCGGCACTGGGGTCCGTCTTGGCCATCGCAGCTCTCCCGCGCGATCCATCCGCCGCCAAGCACGGTGTCGCCATCATACAACACCGCCGCCTGGCCCGGCGTGACCGCGCTCTGAGGCTCATCGAAGCGCACGCAGATTCCCCCGTCTCCGAGCGGGACCATCGTCGCCCCCGCCGGAACGTGGCGGGAACGGATCTTCACCTCGGCCCTGCCGATGCCGCAGCCGCCCTCGGCGAACCGCTCCGTCCCCCCGCGGGGGTCCCCGATCCAGTTCAGGCCGGAAGCGTGCAGCGAGCGCCGGAGGAGCTCTTCGCGCCGTCCGACGACGAGCCGGTTGCCCGGCGTATCGATTTCGAGCACGTACAGCGGCACGCCCGCCGCGAGCCCGAGCCCTTCTCGCTGCCCGATGGTGAATCCGAGGAGCCCCTGATGCGCGCCCAGCCGGCGCCCCGCCCGGTCCACGATCGGCCCGGGACGTTCGGCCCCGTTCACTTCCCGGCGCAAAAACCCGTTCTTGTCCCGGTCCCGCACAAAGCACACGTCCTGGCTGTCCGGCTTATCCGCGGTCCGGAAGCCGAGCGCGCGCGCCGCGCCGCGCACCGCGTCCTTGGTCATCCCCCCGAGCGGGAACCGCACGCGCGCAAGCTGATCGGACTTGAGATTGAACAGCACGTAGGACTGGTCCTTGTTGGCGTCCAGCGCGCGGCGAAGCCGGAGCGAGCCGGTCTCGGCGTCGCGGTCCAGACGGGCGTAGTGGCCGGTGGCGAGCCGGGAGGCGCCGAGACGGTCGGCGTAGGCGATGAGCTCGCCGAACTTGATGTGGTCGTTGCAGGCGATGCAGGGGTTGGGGGTGAGTCCCGACCGGTAACTGTCGACGAAATACCCGATCACGCGCTGCCGGAACACCGTCTCCAATTCCAGGACCTCGTGCGCGATGCCGAGGCGCTTCGCCACGGCCCGCGCGTCCATCGTGTCGCGCACCGAGCAGCACAGCCTGGAGCCGCTTGAGGCGCACACGTCCTTGCCCCACAGCTGCAAGGTGACGCCGAGGACGTCGCAGCCCTCCTCGTGCAGCAGGGCCGCCGCGACGGAGCTGTCCACTCCCCCGCTCATGGCCACCAGGACTCGCTCCGCCATCAGGGTGCGCTCCGGGGCAGCTTAGTCGGCCGCCGTAGTCGCGGCCTCACGCGCGGCGGGCTGGAACACCTTCTCATGGAGCGAGAAGAGATACGCGACCAGCGCGTTGAGTTCAGGCTCCGTCAGGCGGTCCTTCCATGGAGGCATGTACAGCGGCGGGATGGGACGGTCCGCCGATGCGGGATAGGCGGGCTGGCGGCCGTCCCGGATGAGCTGCTTGAGCGACGCCTCGTCGAAATACGCCTTCACATAGAGGAGCGGCGGTACCTCGAATCCGAGCCCCGCGTTCCAGTTGTGCCGGCCGCCGGTTCCGTCCGGCCCGTGGCATCCCGCGCACCCGAACCGGCTGAACACGGCCCGGCCCCACGCCACCTGGGACTCGTAGGACGGTCTGGCTGTCGGGGGCGCCGGGATCGCGTACGAGGCGGGCGGATCCAGCTCGCGCAGACTCAGCACGTAGACGCTCAGCGCCTCGGTCTCCGCCTGGTCCAACCCGAAGTTCGGCATGGCGCTCGGGAAGACCTCTTCCTCGCCCGGAGGCAGCTCATCTGTGCCGAGACCGGGATTGAGGGTCCTCGGATGGTGCAGTTTGCGCCTGAGCCAGGTGATCCGATTGTGCGGCGGCGGCATCATTTCGAAGTCCGCGGCGATGAGCTCGTACGGCTTGGACCCGACCTCCGTGAGGTCCTGCGAGATCGTTCCGCCGAACTCGTCGATCGCATGGCATCCGTAGCAGCCCTTCGCCTCGAAGAGCCGCTGCCCCTGGAGGAGCAGCGGCACGTGCTCCGCGATCGCCTCCAGGTCGCCGTGGCAGCTCGCGCAGGAGGCCTGCACGAGCGGCCCCCGAAGCAGGGGCTCCTCCCAGTGCCGGACGTCGCCGTGGGCCGCGGCGGCGTCCGTCGCCAACCCTTGCCCGCCGTGGCACACCGTACAGCCGAATGCAGCCGGCGGATGCCACTCGAGATAGCGGCCCGGATGCGCGCGAAACGGCTCGACTCCCAGCGCTACGGTCGGCCGCTCGATCGCCAGATGACAGGTCGTGCAGCGATCCACGCGGTCCAGGCCATCCACGATCAGCTGTTGCACGCCGCCGCCGACGCCCCGACGCTCCTCGGGGTTCAACGTGTCCATGAAGCGGCGCTGGTACCCATGCCACTCCCGGTGGGTGTCCCGCCACGCCTCGATGGCGAACAGCGCGCAGAGCAGCC
>DASWKB010000066.1:0-9991 GCA_036396895.1 bacterium
TCCTCCGAGGGCGGCTCCGGCAGGTAGCCGTTCAGAATCGCCAGCTCCTCCGTGGCCTGTGCCAGGACGTCCTCCCGGTTGGTCTGTTTGGCCGATTCGATGGTTTCCCGGCGCTGCTTGGCCTGAGAGGCGAGCACGCGGATCACGTCCGCGTCCTCCATCTCGCCGCGCTTGTCGATGGCGGCATGCTGGATCCCCGCCTTCATCAGGCGCAGCGCATCCACCCGCGTGCGCTGGCCGCTCTTCAGCGACGTCTTATAATCCGACTCGATCCGTTCGATCAGCTTGGACGCCATGCGGTCACTCCTTGTTCTCCGTCGAGGATACCAGAGTTCTGCGCTCGAAGCAACTCGAAGGACGCGTCACCGGCGTGAGGCTGGACGCTGGAAGCTGGAATGATGGCCATCCAGCCTCTAGCGTCCAGCTTCCAGTTTCCCGCTCGTCTTCCTGCGAAGCGCGTGCTCCGCCAGCAACAGGCCGATGATGGTCTTGCCGTCCCGGATGGCGCCCCGCCGCACCTCCGCCAGGGCCCGCCGCAACGGCAGCCGCACGGGCTCCAGCATTTCATCGGAATCCGGATGGGGAGCGCGGCCGGGACGCAGCTGCTGGGCCAGATAGACGATCATCCGCTCGGACGTGAATCCCGGCGCGCTGTAGTGCTCGCCCAGCCGTCTGAGCCGACTCGCGCGCCAGCCGGTTTCCTCCTCGAGTTCCCGCCGCGCGCAGCTCGCGGGGCGCTCGCCGGGCTCCAGGGTGCCCGCCGGCAGCTCAAGGAGGTGCGCCCGAACCGCACCCGGGTGCTCGACCGTTTCCCGCATCATCCGCCGGCCGCGGACCTCGATCGTTTCCCGGATCAGGCGGATGACCCGCCCCCGATACAACACCTGCCGCCTGAGCGTCCGGACGGGCCGTGTCATGAGAGATACCCGAGTTCCCGGAGCAGCCGCGCGTCGCTGCGCCAGCCCTCCTCCACCTTCACCCAGAGCCCGAGATAGATGTGGCGACCCAGCAGCCGTTCGATTTCCCGCCGTGCCGCTTCGCCGATTGCCTTCAGTTTGGCGCCCTCCCGGCCGATCATGATCGCCTTCTGACCCTGCCGCTCCACGAGGATCGCCGCGCGGATCTCCAGCACGTTCGGGCCTTCCTCCATCTGCTCGATGAGGACCGCGACCGCATGGGGCACTTCCTCCCTGGTGACCGCCAGGGCCTGTTCCCGGACGAGCTCCGCGATGAGCTCCCGCAGCGGCACGTCGGTGCGCTGGGCCGGCTCGTACCAGCGCGGCCCCTCCGGCAGCCGCCCGACGATTTCTCCCAGCAGCGAGCCCATCTGCACCCCCGTTTTCGCCGACACCGGAATGTACGCCTCGAAGACGCCCAGGCGCCGGCACGCGTCGATGAGCGGCAGGATCGTCGGCTTCGCCACGAGGTCCACCTTATTGATCGCCGCGAGCGCCGGTTTCTTCGCCCGGCCGACGTGCTCGGCGACCCATTCGTCCGCCTCGCGCAGTCCCGCGCGCGCGTCGATGACCTGCACCAGCACGTCGGCGTCGTCCAGCACGGCCTTCGTCGCCTCGACCATCGCGCGGCCGAGCGCGTGCTTCGGCTCATGCATCCCGGGCGTGTCCAAGAACAGGACCTGGGCGTCGGGGCGCGTCAGCACCCCCAGGATCCGCCTGCGCGTGGTCTGGGGGTGAAAGGACGTGATCGCGATCTTATCGCCCAGAAAGTGATTGAGCATGGTCGACTTGCCCACGTTCGGCCGGCCGACGATGCCCACGAATCCGGACCGGTAGCCCGGCGGGCATTCATCCGGCGAGGCCCCGCCGACTGGCGCGGCTGGACCCGGCGGCATCTCGCCGGGCCCGGAATCGGGCCTCGCGCCGGCATCCCCGTCCGGCTCTACCGGCGCTTCTTCGCGATCCATGATCGGAGTGCGTTCAGCCGGCGGCAATTCAGCAGGCCCGACGGCGGCACGCCGGCGCGGCGCGCCACGCCGAGCGCGAAGTCGATGTGTCCCAGCTGATCCACGCTGTGGCTGTCCGTCGAAAGGACCAGCGTCACGCCGAGCTCCCGGGCCCGCCTGGCCCACCCGTCGGAGAGATCCAGGCGGGTCGGCGAGCCGTTGATCTCGATCGCGGTGCCGGTCCGCTTCGCCGCGCGCAGCACGGCCTCCAGGTCCACGTCATACGCGTCGCGCTGGCCCAGCAGGCGCCCGGTCGGATGCCCGAGGATCGTGACGGCCGGATGCTCCGCGGCCCGGATCAGCCGCTCGGTCAGCCGTTCCCGCGGCTGGGTGAAGCCCGTGTGGATCGAGGCGATCACGACGTCCAGCTCCGCCAGCACGTCGTCGGGATAATCCATGGAGCCGTCGGCCAGAACGTCCACTTCCCCGCCCTGCAGCAGCACCGGGCCGCGCTTGCGACGGTTCCAGGCGTCGATGTCCTTCCGCTGTGATCTGAGCCGGTCCACGGAGAGCCCGTGCGCCACCGTCAGCGATCGGGAATGGTCGCAGATCGCCATGTACGCGTAGCCCCGCGCCCTTCCGCCTTCGGCCATCGCCTCCAGACTGTCCCGGCCGTCCGACCAGGCCGTGTGCACGTGAAAATCGCCCGCGACATCCTTGGCTTCCACCAGCTCAGGCAGCCGCCTTCGCATGGCGAGCTCGATCTCTCCATGGTCCTCGCGCAATTCGGGGGGGATCCACGCCAGCCCCAGGGCCTTGTAGACGTCTTCCTCCTCCCTGCCCGCGAGACGCGTGTTCGTGCCGCTCGCGAACACGCCGTACTCGTTGACCTTCTTCCCTTGCCGCGCGGCGCGCTCGCGCAACCGGACATTGTGCTCCTTGGAGCCCGTAAAATACTGCAGCGCGGCCCCGAAGCTGTCGGGTGCCACGACGCGCAGATCGACCTGGATGCCCGCCTTCGTGACGATCGAGGACTTCGTCGGCCCCGCCGCCAGGGTGCGCGACGCGAACGCCGAGCCGAGAAACGCCTCCATGACCCGGCCGGGCCGGCGCGACGCCGCCAAGAGATCCACGTCGCCGATGGTCTCGCACATGCGGCGCAGGCTTCCGGCGAAAGAGACCCGTGAGACGGCCTTGACGCCCTGGAGGAACCGCACCATCTCGAGCGCCATCGGAAGCGCCAGGCCCAGGTGCATGCGTTCCCCGGCGCGGCCGGCCATCTCCAGCCCTTTGAGGATGCGCGCCTCCTTCTTGGCCTGAATGCCCGGCAGGCCCCGAAGCCGGCCCGCCCGCGCCGCTTCCTCCAGCTTCGAGGGCGAGTCGATTCGAAGCTTCTCATGCAGCAGTTTCACGGTCTTCGGCCCGAGACCGGGGACCCCCAGGAGATCGAGCACGCCGGGAGGCACTCCCCGCCTCAGGGCCTCCAGCGTCTTCACCTTCCCGGTCGAGGTGAATTCCGCGATCTTCCCGGCGAGATCAGCTCCGATGCCGGGGATCGCTCGGATCTCCTCCTCGCCCAGGCCGGCCAGATCCCCGCCGAGCCCTTCCAGACTGCGCGCCGCGCGGCGGTACGCGCGCACGCGGAACGGATTCTCCCCGCGGAACTCCAGAAGATCCGCCGTCTGTTCGAAGAGGTCGGCCAGTTCGTGCTGCTTCATCTCCGTATGTCCGTCGGTCGGAAGCTGGAAATGACGGCATGCACGATCGCGTATTCCAGCTTCCAGCCTCCAGCTTCCAGCTTCCGACCCGCTCCTCCTGCGACGCTCAACCCAGGAATGAAGGAAGCCACGCTCGCCAGGCCCGCTCAAGACGCTCAGGCGAGCTGTGGAGCTCCTGCCGCAGCGCATCCTCGATATCCGCGCCGTCCGCGAGCCGTTCGAGCAGCCGGCGCATCCGCCAGAACCCGAACCGTCCGGCGAGGTAGCTCACCACGCTGTGCGCCTGCTGGTACGCGAGGGCCGCCTCCTCCCCGGTCCTCGCCCCGGTCAGCCGGCGCTCCAGCTCCGCCCAGGGAATCAGCCGCTCCTGCGCCATCGCGGCCCCCAGCAGCGCGCGGGGCGGCTCCATCACGCGCGCGGCCTGGTGCTCCGCCAGCCCCTCGTTGAGCCAAACCGGACAGCGGCCCCTGGCCAGGTCCTGCACCAGCGCATGCGTGTACTCATGATACAGGATCCGACGGACGTCGTTCACGCCGAGCGAGTCTCCGGGCAGCGGCAGACGGATCTTGCCGTCGTATTGCGCCGCCACCCACTCCGGTGTTCCGGCCCGCATCGCCCGGAACGTCTCGCTGTCGTACACCAGCACGATCATCTTCTGCTTCGGCCAGTAGCGGAAATCCCCTCCGACCTCCCGCCGCGCGTCGAGCAGCGATTCCCTGACGTCGAATCCGACGCCCCGCTGCAGCCCCTCTTCATACCGGATCTCGAAGTACGCCCCGGTGAGCCGGTCGAAGTCCGACTCAACCGGCAGCTCCCCCCCCACACGATCAAGGCGCGCGCGGATGTCCTCCCGATCCGGCGCCAGCTCCGCCGCGCGGGACCAGGCGCGCTCCGCGTCCTCCAGCCGCTGCTCGCGGTACGCGACATCGCCAAGGAAGAGGTGGGCATCCGCGAGATCGGGCGTGAGCTCCACGGCGCGGTCGATCAGCGTCCGGACCCGCCGGACGTCGCCTTGGGTCCGCCGGCGCGGGTCGATCTCGTGCAGCAGGGCCGCCGCGTGCCTGAGGGAAACCTGCGAGAGGTTGAGCTGGAACTGCCGGTCTTCGGGCAGGAGTTCGATCGCCTGCTCGAACGCCTGCTCCGCCTCCTCCCAACGTGAGGCGTCGGCCCGCTCCACCCCGAGATTGTTGTAGGCGACCGCAAGCTGCCGCCGGACGTCTTCGCGTCCGGCGCTCCGGCGCAGTTCCCGCTCGAGCTCATCGGTCACCGCCTCCCAGTCCTCGCTGCGCGCCGGAGTCCCAGATGCCGCGAGCACGAGCGCGACCACCGGCGCCAGGTTGGCGACTCCACGGATCCGGCTCCGTGCGACATGCGGAATTCGGAATTGGGAATTGGGCATCATGGCTGATGCGCTATGACGTGCACCACGCTGAGACGAGGTCGGCGAGGCGGTCCGACGCGCCCGGTTCGTGGTGCAGCTCGTGGTAGCAGTCCGGGAACACTTCGGTCCGCGTCTGCGCCGGCACGCGCGCGAGCCACCGCCGGGCCGCCTCGGCGGACACGATGCGGTCCTGCCCCGCGCAAGTCAGCAGGACGGGAACGCGGAATTCCCCTGCCCAGGCCCACATCCGGCGCTGGGTGTCCCGCATGGACCGGTACGTCCCCGCGCTCATCGAGCCGTGCACCAACGGATCGCTCAGGTAGTCGCGCACGACCTCCGGCCGGCTGCACAACGCGTGGGGGTCCAATCCGATCGGCAGGACCATCTGCGGCGCCGCCAGAGCCGCAACCTCGCCGGCCAGATGTTTCCACCACGGCACCCGGAAGGCGGTCTCGACCAGCGGCGAGTTGAGCGCGAGGCGCGCCAGCTCATCCGGAGGGTGCGCGCCCCACACGATGGCCAGCAGCCCGCCGAAGCTGTGTCCGAAGACGGTGTAGCGCTCGAGTCCGCAGACCGGCAGCACGACGTCCCGCACGAGCGTCGCGAGCGTCCGCACGCACTCCGGCAGTGCTCCGAGGTGCCCCCGGGGCCCCGAGGAGAGTCCGTGCCCCGGCAGGTCCGGCGCCGCCACCGCCACTCCTCGTGCAGCGAGGGCCTCCGCAAAAGTCCGGTAGCGCCCCGTGTGCTCGGTATAGCCGTGCACGATGACGACCAGCGCCGCCGGATCGCTGGGAAGCCAGAGCCGATACGCGAGCGTGCCGCCCCGCTCATCGGTCCACATGCCGGCGTCCTGCTTCACATTCGTCATGCACAATGCGGAATTGGGCCGGGTCGGAAGCTGGAGGTTGGAAGCTGGAAGCTGGAACAACCGGTCGCCGGCACGCGCGTCGCAGCCGTTCTTGTCCCCATCACGCCGCGCATTCCAGCTTCCATCCTCCGGCGTCCAGCTTCAGACAATGATGTTACGCGTACAGCGAATCGAGGAGGACCTGATACCGCTCGGCGACGCAGCGGCGCTTGGTCTTGAGGGTCGGCGTGAGCTCGCCGGAATCCAGGGAAAACTCCGCGTCCAGCAGCGCGATCTTCTTCACTTGCTCGAACCCGGCGAGGTCGCGCTGCGCCGCCTGGACCCGCTCCCAGTACCACGCCTGGATGTCCGGCCGGCTCACCAGCTCCGCGAGCGAGCCGTCCGGCAGGCCCTGCGCGCGGGCATGCTCGCGCAGGGCCTCCGCCTGCGGCACGATGAGCGCGACGCAGAACGGGCGCGTGTCCCCGTACACGAACGCCTGGCTCACGTACGGGTCCATCACGAACAGGTTTTCAAGGCGCTGCGGCGCGACGAACTTCCCCCCCGCCGTCTTGATGAGGTCCTTTTTCCTGTCCGTGATCCGCAGCACGCCTTCCGCATTCAGCTCGCCGACGTCCCCGGTATGCAGCCAGCCGTCGCGAATCACCTCCGCGGTGTCGGCCGGGCGCCCGTAATAGCCCTGCATCACGTGCGGGCCGCGGGTGAGGATTTCCCCGTCTTCGGCGATCCTCACCTCGACCCCCGGCAGTGGCGGACCGACCGTGCCGAACCGGGGCCGTTCCAGCCGGTTGACCGCGATCACCGGCGAGGTCTCCGTGAGCCCGTAGCCCTCGAGAATCGTCACGCCGATCCAAAAGAAGAACTCCCCGATCTCGCGCGACAGCGGCGCGCTTCCCGAGACAAAAAACCGCAGCCGCCCCCCGAGACGGCGGCGGAACGTCCGGAAGACCAGCCGGTCCGCAGCCGCCCTCGCCAGCGCGAGTCCCGGCCCCGGCCGGCGGCCGGCGAACCGCGCCTCCGCGTGCCTGCGCCCCACGCCCAGCGCCCACTCCACCAGGCGCCGCTTGCGCGCCGGCATCGCGCCGAGGCGCTCCTGGACGCGCGCGTAGAGCTTTTCGAAAAACCGGGGCACGCCCAGCATGACGCTCGGGCGCACCTCGGCCATGTTCTGAGGCACCGTGTCCATGGACTCGGCGAATGCGATGCGCGCGCCCACGGACATCATCAAATACCAGCCGGCCATGCGCTCGAAGACGTGCGAAAGCGGAAGGAACGAGAGGTGCACGTCCTCCGGGCCGATGGGCACGACCGACGCGCTCGCCGCCGCGTTGGAAAGGAAATTCCGGTGGGAGAGCATCACGCCCTTGGGGATTCCGGTGGTCCCGGAGGTGTAGATCAGCGTGGCGGTATCGGCGGGGCGAAGCGCCGCGCGGCGCCGCTCGAGCTCAGGGCGCACCGCCTCGAGCGCCCGGCGTCCTGACTCCAGCGCCTGCGGCCACGCATGGACCCCGCGGTCATCGACTCCGGGCGCGTCCAGCGCAATCATCGCGGGCGGGCGCTCCAGCCGCGCGGCCGCGGACACGAGCGTCGCCAGGCGATCGGCTCCCGAGGCAATCGCCGCGGCCGGCCGGCAGTCCTCGAGTATCAGGCCGACGTCATGCGCTTTGAGCGTCGGGTAGATCGGGACGCCCCACGCGCCGACGCTCTGCGCGGCCAGATCCGCGATGCCCCACTCCGGCCGGTTCTCGACGAAGATCGCCACCCGGTCGCCCGGAGCGACGCCCCGCTGCAGCAGCCATCCCGCGAGCGATTCGACGTCGTCACGGACCGCGCGCCAGGACAACGGCCGGTACGCGCCGCCGCCCTTGATGAGCATCATCGGGCGCTCGCCGAATCGCTCCGCCTGCCGGTAGAACATGGCGGGGATCGTCCCGTCGGCCGTCTGCGACTCCATGCCGGCCCGCTCCGCGCGCCGCGTCGTCACGGCGCGCTCGCCCCGGTGGGCGAAGCGTCGCCGCCATGACATCGATCCGTTGGCGGCGCGCTCGAGCCGGTGGGCGACGCGTCGCCGGAACCCGGACCGATGCCCCCCGGCTTCCTGCGCCCTCCCGCCAACACCGACTTGACGGTCGCGATGAGCTGGTCGTGCTCGAACGGCTTGCCGATCAGCCCATCCGCCCGTCGCATCGCCTCCTGGTCGATGAGCGCCTGACGGTCATAGAACACCGAGCAGACCACGACCGGCAGCCCGGGATGCGAGGCCTTGAGCCGCTCCAGCACAACCGTCCCGCTCATGTCCGGAAGCCCAATGTCCACGATCGCCAGGTCGAAGGCCTCCGCGTCGGCGCGCTCAAGCGCCTCGCGGCCTGTGGCCGCGGAAGCGACGGCGAACTCCCCGGCGCGCTCCATATTGACCTTGATCATCCTGGCGAGGGCCGCGTCGTCCTCCACCAGCAGGATCCGCGCTGCGCCCATGAGGGTTAGGCGAACAGTTTGACCAGGAGCGCCCGGCGAAGGTGCTCGAGATCCACCGGCTTCGTGATGTACTCATACGCGCCGGCCCGGAACGCGCGCTTGGCCTCGTCCTCCTTCCACACGGCGGTCACCATGGCCACCGGGGTCTCGGGCGAGAGCGCCTTGATCTTCGGGAGGGCTTCGAGCCCCCCGAGCCCGGGCATCATGATGTCGAGCAGCACCAGGTCCGGCCGCTCGCGCTCGATGGCCGCGAGCCCTTCCTCGGCGCCTCCGGCCGTCAGGACGCGGTATTCGCCCGCGGACTCGAGATTCAGCTTGAGCAGCTTCGCGAAGTCCTGCTCGTCATCGATGACTAAAATGGTTTTGCGCTCCATCACGCTCCCTCGGCCGGCCGGGGCCCGCCCCCGACGTGGGTGTCGATGCATTCCACGATGCGCTCGATGCTCACCGGCTTGGCGACGAACGTATAGCCGCCGGCCGTCTTGCCCTGGCGCCCCTCCTCCTCCTTGGAAATCACCGCGGTCAGAAAGATGATCGGGATCTGCGCCAGCCGCGGATCGGCCCGCATCCGGGACGCCACCTCCGCGCCGTCCACATCCGGCATCATGACGTCCATGAAGACGAGGTCCGGCTCGAATGCCACCGCGGCGGCCTGTGCCTGCGCGCCCGCATTCTCCACCCGCACCTCGTACCGATCCAGCTTCTCGAGATTCAGCTTGAGCAGCCTCGTGAACGTCGTTTCGTCATCCACCAGCAGGATCCGCGTCTTGCGCATCGCTCCTCCCCGCGTCAGGCGTCCGGCCGGTCCGCGTGCCGCAGCAGGCAGACCTCGAGCCGCATCCTCAGCTGCTCGGGCTCGATGGGCTTCACGATATAATCCTCGGCTCCGAGGTCCATGCCCGCCTTGATGTGATCGGCCAGACCCAGCGCGGTCAGGAAGATCACGGGGATGCGGCGCGTGCTCGGGTTGCTCTTGAGCGCGCCGCAGACCTCCCGCCCCTTCATCTTGGGCAGCACGACGTCAAGCAGAATGAGGTCCGGCTGCTGCGCTTCGGCGAGCGTCAGGCCCTCTTCTCCCGTTGCGGCCGGGATTACCTCAAAGCCCCAGGCCTCGAGCCTGCGCTGCAGCGGTTTCCGGATCGACTCATCATCGTCGATCAGCAGAATCCGCTTTCCCTGCGTCGTCTGCGCCATCCGGCGACCCTCCCTCACGCGCCTCAAAGGATACCCGTTTCGAGCCACGCCATTCGTCCCTGCAGCACGTCCTGCGCCAGGCGGTAGACGCGCTGGTCGTCGTTGGCGGCGGCGGATTGCCAGATGCGCCCGATCCGGCGCCGCGCCAGCCTGCAGAAGACGTCCGCCAGCTCGACCGGCGAGCGATCCGCCGGATGCTGCTGCGTCAGCGCGCGGGCGCGCGCGCAGGCGGCCGCCATGGCGAAGAGTTCGCTGCCGATGTCCACGAGGCGGCCCAACAGCTGCTGGCGGTAGGCCAGGCGCATCTGATGCCGCATGGCGCCGTGGAAGAGCGTGCGCGCGAGGCGCCGGCTGCTCCGGTCGATAAAGCGCATGTGCCCGGCCAGCGGCGACCCGAAGTCCGCGTGCTTCGGCCACCAGCCCCAGCCGAGCCACTGGGAGGGGTACCAGAC
>DASWKB010000067.1:0-2029 GCA_036396895.1 bacterium
CCCATCGGCTTTTCCATCAGGAACGGGTAGCCCTCGTCGAGCAGGTAATGGGCGATGCCGGCCATCGCGCTCGGCCGGCCGAGGGCGACGACGAAATCCGGCCGGGTCCTTGCGAGCATTTCGCGATAGTCGGTGAACGCAGGCGGCCCGCCCAGCGCGCGCGCGCGCGCGGCTGCCATGCCGGCGTCGGGATCCTGAATGCCGACGAGCTGAACGTCCGGCGTTTTCGCGAGCGTCCTGAGGTAGGCGGCGTCGAACAGCGAGTGCCAGTGGCCGACTTCGATGGCGGCGATACGGATCGTCATGGTGCGCCGCTGCCCAATGCGGGGCGGCGGCATCGCGAGACGTTACGATGGAGCGTCGTTTGTCCCGGGCGCCCGCCGCGGCGTCATGCAGCCTTGAACACGGCCAGGCACTTCGGCGCGTTGAACGTCCAGGTCTCGACCCAGTCGAGAATCTCCGCCCGGTAGTCGAGCTCGGCCATGGCGCCGGCGAGGCAGGTCCAGTTGAGCACCTCCTGCTGGCCGGCCGCCTCCATTTGCGCCAGCGGCGTGTCGCGCCACGCGCCGTAGTTCCCGGTGCGCAGGTGCGCGAGCAGCGCGCGATCCGCATCCAGGTCGGGATATATCCAGTGGTTCTTCTCGGTGAGAAAAGCGTGCGACCAGCTCGACGACGCCATGATCACCACCCGCCAGGGGCTTTGCTTGAGCGCGCGCGCGGTCGCCTGTCCCATCTCGAAGCAGCGGCGCGGGGAGGGGGAGGGCGGATCCGGTTCCTTCGAGTAGTCCGTGCTCCCGCCCCGGAAGCGGATCACGGAGCTGCCGTAGCAGTTGACCGCCACCGGCACGACCGGAATGTCGAATCCCTTGCGGTCGAGATCGAGGTAGAGCAGCGTATTGGCGAAGGCGTGACCGAGACCGTCCTGGTGCAGGGGCTTGTAGGCGTAGGACATGTCTATGCCATCCTCCAGCAACCGCCGTGCGATCCAGCGCCCGCCCTTGGGGTGCCCCGGGTGGGAGAAGACCTTGTCGGCGGGCTCGCCCCAGATGTTGGGCCGCCCGCGCAGCCGCTCGTAGGGCTTGAAGTCGAGCCGCTCGTATGCGAGCACGCAGAACGGCGGGATGATGTCTTCCTTGAAGTTCTCGTACTGGTCGTCGCCCCACATGAGGATGAAATCGGGCCGGAAGGCGTCGATCTCCTCGCGGATCTTGCGGTAGGCGCTGAAGATCCGTGCCTTGTGTGTCTTGTGGGACGTGATGCCTTCGTCATCACCCCATTCGAGGCGCATCGGCTCGGGCCAGTTGGCGGGGTCCCTCAGGCGCTCCGGGATGCGCGGATCGTTGTGCAGCATGCGCGCCAGCGGCCAGGGCTTGAGTTCCTCGGGGACCAGCCCCGGCGGATAGTGCGTCGTGCCGATGCCCAGAATCTCTGCCATGATCGCCCCCTCGAGCGGTGGTTGACGGCGCCGGAGATTATCCAGCGGGCCCGGCACTTAGTATAGAGGGTGAATCGGTGACGAGGTGCGCGTCCTCGGCTCACGCAGCGCGCCTATGAGCAGGTAACTCCCCCCTACTGCTTACTCCTTTGCTCGCCACTACAATGGCGCATGATTGCGATCCGCGACAGGGTCGTCGGGCAAGGCCGCTTCGGCCCACACCGGCCATTCAGCAGGCGCCTGGCTGACATCTTCCTGCCGCTCGCTTTGCTGTGTGCGCTACCGCCGGCGTTAGCCGCCGACGCGGTGGACATCGCCGCGGTGGTGGGATTTACCGACACGTTCCGGCCCGGGCGCTGGACCCCTCTCACCGTCACCGTGGCGAATCACGGCGGCGACTTGAGCGGGGAGCTGGAGGTGCAGGTCACCGGTGGTGACGAGCTGCGCGGTCGACTGTTCGTCACCGTCCACCGGCGCAAGCTGGAACTCCACCGGGATTCGCGCAAGAGCCTGCAGTTCACCGTGCTCCCCCAGGGGCTGTCCCATCCGCTGGTGATTCGCGTGCACTCGGGCGGGCGGGAGCTGGCACGGTCG
>DASWKB010000068.1:0-34084 GCA_036396895.1 bacterium
CCCGCGGACCGACTGGCCCTGTTCCAACAGTTCGATGCTCCGCAGCTTCATGGCCAAGGGAATCCGGGATGACTCCATCGCTGACACCTCCGTGCGGTCATTGTACTGACCGAGTGTCAACGATGTCCTGAAACATTACAGGTAGAGGGTAGAACGAGCTGGCTTTCTACCTTCTACCTTCTCATGGTAATCCCTACGCCACGCCACGCCCCGGAGCGAACGAAGTGAGCGGAGTCCTGAGCGAAGTCGAAGGACCCGCCCCTCGCCCCGTTCCTCGTGCCCCATCCACGACGGACAGACGGAAAAGACGGAACAGACGGAACCGACGATCAAACATTCCAGCTTCCAGTTTCTCGTGGCTGGACAACGCGCAGTTGACTTTTGTCGAGCGTCCCGGTTAAATAGCTGACATGCGTCATCAACGAGCCGCGCTGCTTGCCGCCGTGCTCAGCCTCATCGGGCTGGGCGTGTCCGCGTACCTGGAATACCTCCACCTGGGGCTGCTCCGCGGAGAACTGCTTGGCGGGGCGGCCTGCGGGGTGGGCGACACGCTCAATTGCCACGCGGTGACCGCCAGCCGCTGGAGCTCGCTCTTCGGAGTGCCGCTGGCGCTGTGGGGCGCGATGGGTTACGTGCTGACGTTCGCGCTGGCGCTGCTCGCCCGCCAAGGCGGGGAATGGCCGGAGCGCGCGCTGGCGGCGCTCGCGGCGCTCTCGATTGGATTCCTGGCGCTGGACGCCTACCTCCTCTTTCTGATGGCGTTCGTCATCCGGGTTTACTGCCTGTACTGCATGGCAACGTATGCCGTGAATCTCCTCCTGCTCATCACGGCATGGTCGGCGCTGCGGTGCGGTCCGGGTGAGCTCTTCCGCCGCGGCTTGGCCGCGTTCGGCGCGCTGGTGCCGGGGGAGGGCCGTCCGGCGGCGTGGCTGTTCTGGGGCGTGGTGACCATGGGGGCGATCGGCATGGGGTCGGTCCATGGCGCCACGACGTTCGTCAGCCGGGGCACGCTGAAGAGCCTCCGGCCGCAGATGGAGGAGTTTATCAAGCGGGCGGAGCGGATCAACATCGACATCGCCGGCGATCCGGTCAAGGGCGCGGCGGCGGGACGATTGCAGCTCATCGAATTCAGCGACTTCCTCTGCCCGGTCTGCTCGCGCGCCGCGCACATCAACACCATCATCCTCGCCAGCCGCCGCGATGACGCGCAG
Source organism: bacterium (assembly GCA_036396895.1). Taxonomy (GTDB): domain Bacteria; phylum Omnitrophota; class Gorgyraeia; order Aquiviventales; family Aquiviventaceae; genus DASWKB01. The sequence goes on from DASWKB010000068.1 coordinate 1,212, forward strand.
CTGGCCTTCAAGCATTTTCCGCTCGATTCGGCCTGCAATCCCGCGGTTGACCACAATGTGCACCCCGGCGCCTGCCGGATCGCGGAAGCGGCGGAATGTGCCCACGAGCAGGGAAAATTCTGGTCGTTTCATGATCGGGTGTTCGAGTCCGCCCCTTACCGGATCCAGCGACTGGAATCCGATCTGGAGTCGCTCGGACTGGACTTGAACCGGTTTCGCGAATGCGTGGCGTCGGGGGAAGGCCGGCGGGCCGTCGAGCGGGATATCGCCGAAGGCGCGCGGCTCCGCCTCAGCAGCACTCCCACCTATTTCGTCAACGGGATCCAGATCCGCGGCGTCATTACTCCCTCGTATTTCCAGGAGTTCGCCTCCGCCCTGCTCCATGAAGCCCCGTAGCGCTGCGGACGCGTCGTCCGTTCTTCGCGAGGGGCAGGCAGCTCCGGATTTCGAGCTGGAAACGACCGGAGCTCGCTCCGTGCGCCTGTCCGGATTCCGGGGACGGTGGGTGGCCCTGTACTTCTATCCGAAAGACCAGACGCCGGGCTGCACGCAGGAGGCCTGCGATTTTCGCGACGCGTCGGCGCGTTTTGCGGACGCCGGCGCGGTCGTCCTGGGCGTGAGCCCGGACATGCCGGCCTCGCATGAGCGGTTCACGAGCAAGTACGGCCTGCCGTTCCCTCTGCTCTGCGATCCGGGCGCGAAGACCGCCGAGGCGTACGGCCTCGTCAAGCGCAAGTCGCTCTACGGCCGGTTCTTCATGGGCGTGGAGCGCACAACGCTGCTGATCGATCCGGCAGGGAACATCGCGAAGATCTTTCCGAAGGTGCGGGTACGCGGACACGCGGGCGCGGTGCTCGATGCCCTCCGCGAACTCATTCAGCATTAAGGGGACTGTCCCGGTTTTCGCTTCGCGAATACCGGGACTGTCCCCGTCATGATATCTGATACGATGGACACAGCGCTTCTCCGAGGACGCACTCGCCGCACTTGGGGGCCCTGGCGGCGCAAATCCGGCGCCCGTGCAGGATCATCTGATGGCCGAAGCGCGTCCAACGCGCGCGCGGCACAAGCGCCAGCAAGTCCCGCTCGACCTTGTCCCGGTCCGTGTGGCGCGTGAGGCCCAGGCGCTGGCTGAGGCGGAGCACGTGGGTGTCCACCACAATGCCCGCGTGAACGCCGAAGGCGTTCCCCAGGATGACGTTCGCGGTCTTTCGCGCGACTCCGGGCAGCTCGATCAGGTCTTCCATGCGGTTGGGCACGTCCCCCCCGAACCTCTCGAGGAGCATCCGGCAGGCTCCCCGGATGCTCTTCGCTTTGTTCCGGTAGAAGTTGACCCGCGCCACGTCCCGTTCAAGCTCCGCTGGATCCGCCTCGGCGTAATCGCGCGCATGGCGGTATTTCCCGAACAGGACGGGCGTGACCTGGTTCACCAGCGCATCGGTGCATTGGGCGGAAAGGATCGTCGCCACCAGAAGTTCAAGCGGCGTCGTATAGTCGAGGGTGCAGGCGGCGTCTGGGTACTGCCGCTCGAGCGCGTCGAGAATCCCGCCGATCCGTTTCTCCGGGGGAGGGAGGAGTTTCGCCATGGCGGGCGCATTGTATCACGGCGGTCAGGGTCGCGTAACGCGTAACGCCATTCGCTGGTCGGAAGCTGGATGCTAGAAGCTGGACGCTGGACCATGGATGGGGCGAGGGGCGGGTCCTTTGACTTCGCTCAGGACTCCGCTCACTTCGTTCGCTCCGGAGCACGGCGTGGGGATTCCCATGAGATAGGTAGAAGGTGGAAGGTAGAAGGTGGAAGATGGAAGATGGAAGGTAGAATATAGCCATTCTACCTTCTATCTTCTACCCTCTACCTTCTACCCTCCACCTTCTACCGTCCACCTTCTGTCCTCTACCAGTTCAACGATTGCACGACACATCCCGTGTCCCATGTCTCCTGTCCCAAACCCGGTCGATGGGCGCTGGTGGCTCGCGATGGCGCGATGACGGGTTGCGGCGGCATCCGGGCCGGCATACAATGATGCTCAGCACACGGGGGAGGTCGCGAGCATGTCACTGAAGACCAAGACCATGACGGAGCGCAGGCGATTCTCGCGGAGCGGCTCGGGCAGGCCCCTCGGCGTCAGCCTCCTCCAGCCGAGGCCCTCGGGCGCGGTGGACGGCGTGAATGTGAGCGAAGGGGGGTTGTGTCTGCGGATGGAGGAGGCCCTCGAGATCCGTTCGCTCGTGCGCCTGGAGGTGTCCTCGGAACGCGAGGCGTTTGCCCGATCCAGGCAGCCGCTGCAGTGCCGCGGGAGGGTCGCCTGGGTGGTGCAGCGGCTCGATTTGCGGGATCGTCCGCCGTTCCTGTTCGACATCGGCATCGAATTCGTCGATCCCTCCCCGCTGCTGCGCGAGATGCTCGGCCTGCTGGATATCGCTCCCGGCACCTCCGGCTCCCTGCCGTCGGCGGCTCCGCGCAAGGGGCTGGCACCGCTCGTGACGGCGACACGCGCGTTTGTGCCGCAGCTCGTCCGGGAATCCGGCCCGCCCATCCGGTGGCACTTGGCGGTGTTCGCCGACGGCGTCCCATGCTTCAGCCAGCGGTTTCCGTCACAGCGCGCCGCGATCGAGGCCTGGGGCCGGTTCAAGCGCGCCCAGCTCCGCGGCCGGATCACCGGATAATCACGCCTCGAAGATGCCTTCGGCATCGCGTCCTCCGGAGGCGCCTCAGAGCTTCTGGTGCTGCGATCCAGCGGCCTTGAGGAGACGGGGAATGCGCTCGACTGAGCGCATCCTTCCCGCCGAACCGCCGGGACAATCCTGATGAAAGCGGTCATCTTTGATCGCTTCGGCGGACCGGAAGTGCTCCGCCACGCGGACGTGCCGGACCCAAGCCCCGGACCCGGCGAGGTGCTCGTCCGGGTGGAGGCGTGCTCCATCAACCGGGTGGATTGCTGGGTCCGCCAGGGATTGCCGGCCTACCGGACGAAACTGCCCCACGTGTCCGGAGCCGATATCGCCGGCATCATCGAGCGCGTCGGCCCGGGAGTATCCGCGCACAGGCCCGGAGCCCGGGTGGTGTTGACGCCGGGCTTGAGCTGCGGCTCGTGCGCCCGGTGCCAAGCCGGCGAGGACAACCTCTGCGACACATACGGGATCCGCGGCGCGACGAATGACGGCGGCTACGCGGAGTTCGCGCTCGCGCGCGAACAGGACGTCCTGCCGCTGGTGCAGTCGGTGCCGTTCGAGCAGGCCGCGGCGTTTCCGCTCGTGTTTCTGACGGCCTGGCACATGCTGGTCGCCCGGGCGGCCGTGCAATCCGGGGAGCGGGTGCTGGTGCACGCCGCGGGCAGCGGGGTCGGGCACGCGGCGGTGCAAATCGCGAAGCTGCGCGGCGCCGTCGTGTACGCGACGGTCGGATCGGACGAGAAGGCGCAGCGCGCTCGGGAACTCGGGGCGGAGGAAGTCATCAATTACGGGCGCGAGTCGTTCGCCGACCGCCTTCGCGCCCTGACGGGCGGGCGCGGGGTGGACGTGGTGGTCGAGCACGTCGGTCCCGCCGTCTGGGAGGACAGCGTCCGCGCGCTCGCGAAGGGCGGGCGGCTCGTGACCTGCGGCGCGACCACGGGGCCGCAGGCGCCGCTGGACCTGCGCTATGTGTTCTCCCGCCAGTTGAGCGTGCTGGGTTCCATTATGGGCACCCGATCGGAACTGGTCGGGCTGCTCGAGCTCCTGGCCGCCGGGCGGGTGAAGCCGGTTGTGCACCGGGCATGGCCGCTCGCCGAGGCGAGAGCCGCGCAAGAGCAGCTGCTCTCGCGCGCCGTCTTCGGGAAACTCATTCTGATTCCGTAAGACGATGTGATGACACGGATTTTCAAATGAATTACACGGATTGAAGCAGAGCAATTCTGAGCAATCTGTGGGAGAGGCGACTTGGTTGATTAGGTTGGAAATCCGTGTAATCAGATGAGTTGTTCTTCTCGCCTCCCGCGGAGCGGGAGAACTTGACAGAACTAGTAAGGTATCATACACTTCAACAGGAGGCCCGAAGGGGCCGTATGCAGATGATGAAGCTCTCGACACGTTCCATATACGGGATGCGTGCGCTGGCAGAGATTGCGCTCGGCGCGGGGCGCGGAGTCGTCTCCGCTTCCCACGTCGCCGAGCGGCAGGGGCTGTCGCTTGCCTACCTGGAGCAATTGTTTCACCGGCTGAAGAAGGCCGGCGTGGTGACGAGCGCGCGGGGACCTCACGGCGGATACCGCCTGGCCAGGGATCCGCGCGAGATTACGATGGCGGATGTGGTCAGTGTGTTAGACGGGGCGCGGCCGTCCGAGAACGGGCGGGCGGCGGCGAGATCCCGCCGAAACGGGCGGGCGCAAAGCGCCAACGGGGACTCGCGCGGCCGCAGCCGTGACATCGAGGCGGCGGTCCATCGGTGCGTGTACGACCGGCTCGCGGAATCGCTGAGCAGCGTCACGCTGCAGGACCTCTGCGACGAGGTCCGAAGCTCCGCCGGCGAGCCGCTGGATCATCGGTATGTGTTTCACATCTGAGCGTGATGACGCGCCACGGAATCGCGAAGACACGCAGGAGCCGGCCCCTCGATGTGGAGGCCGCGAAGCAGGTCCTGCGCGCGCGCATGCTGCAGCAGCTCAAGACCCAACGGGAGGATGTTCGTCGACGCAAGAGCAACGCAATCTGGCGGCAAGTTCGACGGTTGACGGCGTTTCGGCGGGCCGCGACGGTGTGCTGTTATGTCGCCCTGCCGTATGAAGTGCAGACGTGGCAGATGATTGAAGGGATGCTTGCGCAAGGCAAGCGGGTGGTGGTCCCGATCGTGTCTCGCCGGAGCCGCGTGCTCCGGCTGTGCGAAATCCGCGAGCCGGATACCGAGCTCGTTCCCGGGGCATTCGGGGTCTTGGAGCCCCGCCGGGGAGCCAGGCGGACCGTCCCAGGACGGCGGGTCGATCTGGTGCTCGTGCCGGGACTCGCGTTCGACCGCCGGGGCGGACGCCTCGGGCACGGACACGGCTATTTCGACCGCTTGCTCGCCCGATTGCCCGGCTCGACCAAGACGGTCGGGCTGGCATTCCGCTCCCAGCTCTTCGATCGCCTTCCCACCTCGCTGCACGACTACACCGTCCACCGGGTGCTGACCGCCTGATCGGCCAACCGCCGGCACGCGTGTCGTTCACGCCGGCGCGGCACTGATGAGGAGTACTCGCCATGGATGCACTCATCTTCATCCTGACGGTGATAGGGATCGGCGCGGCGTTCGCCGGGGGATTCGCCCTCCGGTGGTGGCTCGGCCGCCGCTCGCTCTCAGGCGTGGAGCAGCGCACGCAGCAGCTCCTGGAGGCGGCCCGGCGTGACGCCGAGACCATCCGGAAGCAGTCGGAGCTGGAGGTCAAGGACCGGCTGCACGGGCTCCGGCAGGAGTTCGAGCAGCAGACCAAGGAGCAGCGCCAGGAGCACTTTCAGCAGGAGAAGCGGCTCCATCAGCGCGAGGAGCTCGTGGACCGCAAGCTCGATCTGCTTGATCAGAAGGAGAAGGCGCTGACGGCCCGCGAGCGGCAGTTCGCCGGACGGGAAGAGGCGCTCGGGAGCAAGGAAGAGGCGCTCGCCAAGCTCGTCGAGGAGGAGAAGGAGCGGCTCAAGACGATCACCGGCCTCGGCAAAGACGAGGCCCGGCAGCTGCTGCTGAGCCGGCTGGAGCAGGAATGCCGCGCCGAATCGGGCATGACCATCAAGCGGATCGAGGAAGAGACCCGGCAGGAAGCGCAGAAGGTCGCCCGGCGCGTGCTGATCGAGACCATGCAGCGCTGCGCCGCGGATGCGACGGTCGAGTCCACGACGACGGTCGTCCAGCTTCCGAATGAGGATATGAAGGGCCGGATCATCGGCCGGGAAGGGCGGAACATCCGCGCCTTCGAGCAGGCCACGGGCGTGGACCTGATCGTGGACGACACGCCGGACGTGGTGACCCTCTCCTCCTTTGATCTGTGCCGGCGCGAGGTCGCCAAGGGGGCGCTCGAGCGGCTGATGACCGATGGGCGGATCCACCCGGCCCGCATCGAAGAGGTGGTCGAGAAGTTCCGCAAGGAGTTCGATCAGCACGTCGTCCAGGAAGGCGAGAAGACCATCACGGAAGTCGGGCTCTTCGAAGTGCACCCCGAGATCGTCAAGCTCGTCGGGAAGCTGAAATACCGCACGAGCTACGGCCAGAATGTGCTGACCCACCTGAAGGAAACCGGCTACATCTGCGGCATGCTCGCGGCGGAGCTCGGCCTCGACCAGCGCCAGGCCAAGCGCGCCGGTCTCCTGCACGATATCGGCAAGGCCGTCAGCCACGAGGTGGAAGGGCCGCACGCGCTGCTCGGCGCGGAGCTGGCGAGGAAGTACGGGGAAACGCCCGAGATCGTGCATGCGATTGAGGCGCACCATGAGGACGTGCCGCCGACGACCCTGCTGGCGGTGCTGACCATCGTGGCGGACGCCATCAGCGGCTCGCGCCCCGGCGCCCGGGGCGATACGTTCGAGAATTATGTCAAGCGGCTCCGCGCGCTGGAAGCGATCTGCGACTCGTTCCAGGGGGTGGAGAAGGCCTACGCCATCCAGGCCGGCCGCGAGGTCCGGGTGATCGTCCAGCCGGAGCGCGTGACGGATCTGGAGGCGATTTCGCTCTCCCGCGAGATCAAGAAGAAGGTGGAGCACTCCATCGAGTTCCCGGGCCAGATCAAGATCACCGTCATCCGCGAGACCCGCTCCATCGAGTACGCGAGATGAAGACCAATTCGGAATGCGGAATTTGGAATTCGGAATTCCTTCAACGAAGGTGGCGTTCCGAATTCCGCATTCCGCATTCCGAATTTGGCATCGTGCGTGGACTCGCGTGGATCTCTTGGTGATGAAGATCCTCCTTATCGGAGACGTGGTCGGACGGCCCGGGCGGGAGATCGTCCGGCAGCTCGTGCCCCGGCTGAGGGAGGAGTCCGGCATTGACTTGGTCATCGCAAACTGTGAAAATGCTGCGGCGGGCTCGGGCATTACCCCCAGCACGGCCGAGGATCTGTTTCTCGGAGGCGTGGATGTGCTGACGTCCGGCAACCACGTGTGGAGGAAGAAAGAGGCCAACGAGCTGCTCAAGCTCGATCCCCGGGTCATCCGGCCCGCCAATTACCCTGACGGCGTGCCGGGCGCCGGATCGACCGTCGTCGAAACGCCCTCGGGCCTGAAAGTCGGGGTGCTGAACCTCATGGGGCGGGTGTTCATGGAGCCGCTGGACTGTCCCTTCCGCACCGCCGATCGTGAGCTCGCACGCCTGACGCTGATCACGCCGGTCATCATCGTGGATATGCATGCCGAGGCCACCAGCGAAAAGGTCGCCATGGGCTGGTACCTGGACGGCCGGGTGTCGGCGGTGCTGGGCACGCACACGCACGTCCAGACGGCCGACGAGCGCGTCCTGCCCAAGGGGACGGCGGTCATGACCGACGTCGGGATGACCGGGCCGCACGATTCGGTCATCGGCCGGCGGGTCGACCAGATCCTGGAGCGGTTTTTGACCAATATTGCGGTCCGCTCGGAGGTCGCCGAGGGCAACGTCCAGCTGCGCGGAGCGCTGGTGACGGTGGATCCGGCGACGGGACGGGCGCAGGCGATCGACCGCGTGGCGATGTCCTCGGATGCCGAAATCCGCATTGCCCCAGGCGACTGACGCCGCGGCGGTGACGGGCGGCGCGCCCGTCCTGACCGTCGGGCAGGTCGTGCAGCGCATCCGGCTGCTCATTGAATCCCAGTTTCCGGCCGCCGTCTGGATCGAAGGCCAGCTGTCCAACTGCAGTTTCCCGGCGTCGGGCCATATCTATTTCGATTTGGCGGACGAAGAGGCGACGGACCGCCGCGGCCAGCGCCTGCTCCTGCCGTGCGCGTTTTTCCGCGGCGCCAACCAACACCTCCGCTTCCGCCCCGAGGACGGGATGAAAGTGCTCTGCCTGGGCGAGGTGGGCACGTACGAGGCGAAGGGGCAGTACCAGCTCCGGGTGGTGCGCCTGGAGCCCCGCGGGATCGGCGCGCTGCAGCTGGCGTTCGAGCAGCTCAAGCGGCGGCTCGAGGCCGAAGGGCTCTTCGAGGAGGCGCGCAAGCGGCCGATCCCCACGCTGCCCGACCGGGTCGGCATCGTGACGTCGGGCACGGGCAGCGCGATCCACGACATGCTGGTGCGGCTGCGGGGTCAGTTCCACGTCATCGTGCTGCCGGTCAAGGTGCAGGGCGAGGGCGCCGCGGAGGAGATCGCCGAAGCCGTGCGGACGGCGAACGCGGCCCGGCTCGCCGACGTGCTGATCGTCGGGCGCGGCGGCGGCAGCCTCGAGGACCTCTGGGCGTTCAACGAGGAAGCCGTGGCGCGGGCGATCGCGCAATCGGCAATCCCGGTGATTTCGGCGGTCGGCCATGAGGACCACTGGACCATCGCCGACTACGTGGCGGATCTGCGCGCCTCGACGCCGACCCACGCGGCCCAGCTCCTGGTCCAGCGGCGGCAGGACATGCTGGAGAAAGCGCGCGAGCTCTTCCAGCGCCTCGATGACGCGATGCGCGCGGCGCTGGAGGTTGCGGAGCGCGGCGTCGAGTCGCTCATCCAGCGGCTCAGGCTCCTGCATCCCGCGGCGTGGCTCGAGGAGTCCATGGGCCGGGTCGAGCGGGCGGGGGAGCGGATGTCCGCGTCGATGCGGCATCTCCTCGCGCGCGAGGACGCGAGCATCGGCGGGCTGGCGGGGCGGCTGGAGGCGCTGAGCCCCCTGGCGGTGCTGGCGCGGGGCTACAGCATCACCTTCACGCTCCCGGGCCGGCGGGTCGTCCGAACGTCGTCGGCCGTGCAGCCGGGCGACCGGCTGGAGACGCTTCTGGCCGACGGGCGCATCCACAGCGTGGTGGACACGGCGGCGCCGGGCGCCCCGGCGGAATTGGACGCAGCGGAATGACCGAACTCAAATATGAAGAGGCCTTGAAGCGGCTCGAGCAGCTGGTGGCGCAGCTTGAGAGCGCGGAGCTGGCGCTCGAAGCGCGCCTCAAGAAATTCGAAGAGGGCACGAAGCTGGCCCGGTTGCTGCACAAGCGCCTGGAGCAGGCGAAGAAGCGCGTGGAGATGCTCTCGAAGCCGCGCGGCGGCGAAGGCGCGATTCAGCCGTTTGACGATGCGGACGATGACGACGACGCTGAAGAAGCGGCCGGCGCGTAACACGGGAGCGCGGACGAACGGCTCACCCGGCGCGCTCGCGCGCTGGACGCGCTGGATCGAGCAGGCGCTGGAGGCGGCGCTGCCGTCGGGTCCGGATGTCCCGCGCCCGCTGGAAGAGGCGCTGCGCTATTGCGTGCTCGGATCCGGCAAACGGTTCCGTCCGCTTCTGGTGCTGAGCGGGTGCGCCGCCGCGGGGGGCCGCGTCCGCGAGGCGCTGCCGGGCGCCTGCGCGGTCGAGCTGGTGCACGCCTACTCGCTGGTGCACGACGATCTCCCCTCGATGGACGACGCCGATGAGCGGCGGGGGCGCGCCTCATGCCACCGGAAATACGGCGAGGCCGTCGCGGTGCTGGTGGGCGACGCGCTCCTCACGCTGGCGTTCGAGCTCCTCGGACGGCTGCGCGGAGCCCGGGCGCTCGAGGCGTCCCGGGTGCTGGCGGAAGCCGGCGGCACCCGCGGGCTGATCGGCGGACAGGTGCTCGATTTGCAGCTGATCAGCCGGCCCGACAGCGGCCATGAGGCGATGCTCCAGGACATCGCCCGGCGGAAGACCGCCGCCCTGATCGCGGCGAGCGTCGAGATCGGCGCGGTCCTCGGAGGCGCATCGCCGGAGACGCGGCGCCGCCTGCGCCGGTTCGGAGAACGGGTGGGCGTCGCGTTCCAGATGGTGGACGACGCGCACGACGGCGACGGATATGCCAGACTTGCCGGTGAGACGGCGGCGCGGGCCGAAGCGGAGCGGCTCATCGCCGCCGCGGTGGGACAGGTCGAGCCCCTGGGCGCGCGGGGTGCCGCGCTCGCGGGACTGGCCAACTGGTTGAAAGAGGCCTGATGACGCTGCTTGAGCGGATCGCCCGGCCCGCGGATCTGAAGTCCCTGAAGATGGACGAGCTCGAAGCGCTCGCGAAAGAGGTGCGGGAGGAGTTGGTGACCGCTATCTCCGAGCTCGGCGGGCATCTGGCCTCCAGTCTCGGCGCCGTGGAGTTGTGTCTTGCGCTGCACTACGTCTTCGACGCGCCGGAGGACCATCTCCTCTGGGACATGGGCTACCAGGCGTACACCCACAAGCTCATCACCGGCAGGCGCGAGCGCTTCCGGACGCTGAAGCGATTCCGCGGCCTGTCGGGCTTCAACAACAAGGACGAGAGCCCCTACGATCTGTTCCTCACGGGCCACGGGGGGACGGTGCTGTCCACGGCGTTCGGCCTGGCGATGGCGCGCGATGAGGTGGGCGGGTCGCGCCATGTCGTGTCCGTCATCGGCGACGCGAGCCTGGGCGAGGGGATGGCCCTCGAGGCGCTCAACCACATCGGCCACCTGAAGCCGAACCTGCTCGTCATTCTGAACGATAACAAGATGTCCATCTCCAAGCCGATCGGGGGGCTGAGCCGCTACCTCAACCGCGTGATCACGAACCCCACGTATAACCGGGTTCGCGCCGACATCGAGCACCTGGTGCAGCGGCTGCCGGCCGGCTCGCGCGTGCTCCGGGTGAGCCACCGTCTCGAGGACTCGCTCAAGGGGCTCCTCGTGCCCGGGCAGGTGTTCCAGGACCTCGGGTTCCGGTACGTCGGGCCGGTGGCGGGGCATAGCCTGCGGGAGCTGATCCGGACGCTCAGGAACATCAAGCGGCTCAAGGGTCCCATCCTGCTGCATGTCGTGACGACCAAGGGCAAAGGCTACAAGTCCGCCGAGCAGGATCCCGAGCGGTTCCACAAGACGGAGCCGTTCGACATCCCGACCGGACGGGCCAAGGCCGCGGAGCATCACAACGGGCGGCGGAAGTCCGCCCGCGGCAACGGGAAGCAGCCGGTCTCGTTCACCGACGCGTTCAGCGAGGAGCTGGTCCGCATCGCCGACGGCAATCCCCGGGTGCTGGCCATCACGGCCGCGATGCCGGAGGGCACGGGCCTCGCCGCGTTCGCGCAGCGCCACCCCGAGCGGTTCATCGATGTCGGCATGGCCGAGCAGCACGCCGTCGGCCTGGCGGCGGGCCTCGCCACGGGCGGCATGCGGCCGGTCGTGGCGATTTACTCGACGTTCCTCCAGCGGGCGTTCGATCAGATCATGCACGAGGTCTGTCTCCAGCGGCTGCCCGTGGTGCTCGCCGCGGACCGGGCCGGCCTCGTGGGCGAGGACGGACCGACGCACCACGGCGTGTTCGACACGGCCTACCTCAGGATCCTGCCGAACCTGACGGTGATGTCCCCGAGGGATCCGGATGAGCTGCGCGCGATGCTGCGCTGGGCCCTGGAGCAGCCGGGTCCGGTCGCGCTGCGCTACTCCCGGGGCGGCATTACCTGCGGCGAGCCGCTGGGCCGGGGGCCGAAGCTCGCGGCCGGCCGCGCCGAGCTCTTGCGCGAGGGGCGGGACGTCACGCTGGCCGCGATCGGCAGCATGGTCTATCCCGCGATGGAGGCGGCCGAGCGCCTCGCCCGCGAGGGCGTGAGCGCCGCCGTCGTCAACGCACGGTTCATCAAGCCCGTCGATGCCGACCTGATCGGCAAGCTGGCGTCCGCGACCGGGCGGGTGGTCACCATCGAGGAGTCCCAGGTCGGCGGCGGATTCGGCAGCGCCGTCTCGGAAGCGCTCGGCCCCGGGGACGCCGGCGCGGTGCCGCTCCTGCGGCTGGGGCTCCCGGACGTGTTCGTCGAGCACGGCACGCGCGCTGAGCTCCTGGAGCTGTGCCGCCTGACGCCGGATCTCCTGGCGAAGGACATCCTCCGCTGGCTCCGGGGCGCCGGGCGCGGGACGACCGACGAGCTGCGACTGGCCGGCGAATCGGCGCGATGAGCGTGCGAGTCCGGTTCGCGCCGAGCCCCACGGGCACCCTGCACGTGGGATCCGCGCGGACCGCGCTCTTCAACTGGCTCTTCGCGAAACGCCAGGGCGGCGTGTTCATCCTGCGCATTGAAGACACCGACCGCAAGCGCTCCGATCCCGCGTTCCTGCAGGACATCTACGAGAGCCTCGCGTTTCTCGGCATCAAGGCGGACGAGGGCCCGGTGTTCCAGAGCGAGCGCCAGGCGCTCTACCGGGAGCAGGCGGACCGCCTGCTCAAGGCGGGCGCCGCGGTCGAGGAAGAGGGCGCGGTCGTGTTTCCGGTGCCGTTCCAGCAGGTGGCGTTCGAGGACCTCCTGCACGGGCGGATCACCGTGGACACGGGCCTCATCGACCGGATCGTGCTCCTCAAGTCCGACGGGTCGCCGGCGTATAATTTCGCGTGCGTCGTGGACGACGCGCTCATGCGGATCTCGCACGTCATCCGCGGCGACGACCACATCGCCAACACGCCCAAGCAGCTCGTGCTCTACCGGGCGCTGGGGTTCGACCTGCCGGTGTTTGCGCACATCCCGCTCATCGTCGGGGCCGACCGGGCGCGGCTCTCGAAGCGCCAGGGCGCGACCTCGGTGTCGGAATACCGCAAGGTCGGCTATTTGCCCGAGGCGTTCGTCAACTACCTGGCGCTGCTCGGCTGGTCGCCCGGGGGCAACCGGGAGCTCGTGCCGCCCGAGGAGCTCGTCCAGCTCTTCGATCTCTCGCGCGTCAAGAAGACGGCCGCGCAGTTCGACCAGCGCAAGCTCGACTGGCTCAACAGCCAGTACCTCAAGCGTCTGGGGCCGGCGCGGTTGGCGCCGCTCCTGTCCGAGCGCGCGGCCGGGCGGGGCTGGCGTGCGCCGTCGGACGATCCGGCGTGGTTCGAGCGCCTCGCGCGCGTCATCGGCGACCGGATCAAGGTCCTGGAGGACATCGAGGAGGAGCACGCCTTCTTCTTTGCGGATTCTCCCGTGTACGATGAGGCGGCCGTGGAGAAGTATCTGAGGGACGGGGAGCTCGCCCCGCGGCTCCTGGCGCTGAACGAGCGCCTGGCGGGCGTTGAGCCGTTCGAAGCGCCCGGGCTTGAGGCCGCCGCGCGGGCCCTGATCGAGGAGCTCGGGATCGAGGCGAAGGCGTTGATTCACCCGGTGCGCGTCGCGCTCACCGGCCGGTCGGTCAGTCCGCCGCTGTTTGACGTGATCGCGCTCTTGGGCCGGGACCGGGTGCGGCGCCGCCTTGACTACGCGGCCACGCACCTCGTCCCACAGCCCCGGTGACGGCATCGGTGGCTGCGCCGCAGAGACTCGGCACCACCACAGAGGCACCGCGGACGCGTCAGGCGGTGTCACGGCAACAGGAGTCAACATGGGCCAGGCACGCATGCAGGAACGCCGCCGGATCATCCGGATCGGCACGCCGATTCTGATCGAATTCGACGATCCGGCGACCGGCGACACCGAGCGCAGCTTCACCCAGGACGTGAGCGAAGAGGGGATGCGGTTTCCCTCGGGCGTCCAGTTCCGGGCGGCCCAGCGCGTCGAGTTCACCCTGGCGCTGCCCGCGTCGAACATGACCATGCGGACGGTCGGCGAGGTGCAGTGGGTGCGCGAGATCGCCCGCCACGGCGGGCCCCAGTACGAAATCGGCGTCCGCTTTACCTGGGAGGATGAGCAAGCCCGCGACCGCCTGACCGGCCACCTCTTGGGTTTTCTTCAGCCCCGGAAATGATATAATTTCCGAAACCCGCGCAGGCGGGAAGGTGGAATCTTGAGGCTGGAGAGGTCCCGCCCGATCATTCCAGCTTCCAGCCTCTAGCGTCCAGCGTCCGACCAGGTTCAACCAATTTTGCCGGATGGTGTAATGGTAGCACAGCAGAATCTGGATCTGCTTGTCTAGGTTCGAATCCTAGTCCGGCAGTGCTTCGACTCCGCCGCCTTCGGCGGCTTCGCTCAACACTTCGCCTTGGCCGCGTAGGCGGCGGAGGCGAAGCAGCCTGAGCGAGGCACGCCGAAGCGGGCCGAGTCGAAGGCCGACCAAGAACATGAAGTGGGTCGTCTACATCTTGCGTTGCGGTCGTGGTGAGCTCTACACAGGCGTCACAAGCAATCTTGGCCGGCGTCTCGTGGAACATCAGACAGGCATCGGTGGGTGGTTCACGAGCACTTCGCAGCCGATTGAACTGGCGTATCATGAAACGTACTCGACTAAAGCCGACGCGACTCGACGTGAGGTACAGCTCAAGGGTTGGACACGTCGTAAGAAGCTTGCCCTGATTGCTGGAGATTTGAAGGCCCTGAAGCAGACGTGAACGGATTATTTGTGTGCACCCAAAAGGGAAACCTTGGTTTCCCTCCTATGGAGCCCCAACGGGGCGACGAATCCTAGTCCGGTAGTACTTCGACTCGGCCCCTTCGGGGCCTCGCTCAGTACTTCGCCTTCGGTTCGATATGGGCCGAGGCGAAATATCCCGAACGAGTCCTGCCAAAGGCAGGGGAAATCCGGGGACACAATACGCATTTCTCGGTTCCGACGCGGAGAAATGGGTATAGTGATGTCCCCGGATTTCCGCGTTTCACGTGACGCGGTACACGGCACGCGATACGAGATCCACGGTACAATAGGCGGTGCCAATGCAGCGCATCACCCGCCTCTTTCCGATTTGGGCCGTGCTGGCTTCGGCGGCCGCGTACCTGCGGCCCGGGCTGTTCACGCCGCTTCAATCCTCGATCGCACCGCTCCTGGGCGTCATCATGTTCGGGATGGGGATGACGCTCCGGGTGGAGGATTTCCGCTACGTGGCCCGCCAGCCGGCGGCCGTCGGCATCGGCGTGGGACTGCAGGTGCTCCTGATGCCGCTCTTCGGCTGGGCGGTGGGGAAGATGCTGGGCCTTCCTCCCGAGCTGCTGGCCGGCATGGTGCTGGTCGGCTCCTGTCCGGGAGGGACGGCCTCGAACGTCATCAGTTATCTGGCGAAGGCCGACGTCGCTCTCTCCATCGCGCTGACTTCGGTGAGCACGCTGATTGCGGTCATCACGACGCCTGCGCTGACCTGGCTGTACATCGGCCGCGTGGTGCCGGTTCCGGTCGCCGGCATGCTCGTCAGCATCCTGCAGGTCATCATCCTCCCGGTCGTGCTCGGCGTGGGGCTCAACACGGTCTGGGGCCGCCGGCTCGGAGGAATCCGGGATGTTTTCCCGCTCATCTCGGTGATGGGGATCGTCCTCGTGATCGCCGTGATCGTGGCGTTGAATCAGGCGCGGTTGGCCCAGGCGGGCGCGCTGGTGGTTCTGGCGGTGATGCTGCACAACGGCCTCGGACTGGCGGGAGGTTACGGCGCGGCGAAATGGCTCCGCCTGCCGGAAGCCCAGGCGCGGACCGTGGGGATCGAGGTGGGCATGCAGAACTCTGGGCTGGGCGCGGTCCTGGCGGTCGCGCATTTCACACCGCTGGCTGCGCTTCCCGCGGCGGTCTTCAGCCTCTGGCACAATCTTACCGGTTCCGTGCTTGCATGGCACTGGTCGAGGCGGACAACCTCATTGAGGAGAGCAGAAGGACATTCATCGTGTCCCGTGTGACGCGTACCGTGTGCCGAGGCGTTGGCTGCTCGGACGCTGGACGCTAGAGGCTGGAAGCTGGAATGATCGGGCGGGACCTCTCCAGCCTCAAGATTCCAGCTTCTGACGCGTTCAGCAGGAAGTCCCTTGTTGCTTGTTGCATGTTGCTTGTTGCGACGCTGTAACCGAATGACCGACAGACGGACTTGACGGATCAGACGGAATCGACGACTCCCGCCCGGCCTGCTTTCCATTGGTGAGGCTTTACGCTACAATTGACTCCGCAATGGCGATGCCGGAAGAACCCGCATTGAAGCTCGAGTCGCGCCGCATCCGGGAGGAGCTCTCCTCGACGGTCGGCCAGTCCGCCTTCCAGCAGTTCCACAACGCATTCGCGCTGATGAGCTGCATCCCGCTGCTCATCGTCGCGTATCTGCTCGCGGCCAGGCTGTTCACGATCCAGGTCTTCGAGGGCTGGACCGGCTTCCTGTTCCTGGTCGCAATCGTCATCGCGCTGCTCGGGTTTCTTATCGGCCGGCGGAACATCCAGCGCGTCCTGGACAGCCTCATCGAAGCGAACGTGCGCCTCAGGCGCCAGGAGCAGATGCGCGCGGTGTTCATGGGCAACGTCGTGCACGACCTCAAGTCCCCGCTGGCGGCCATCCAGCTTTCGTTGAGCAATCTTTCCGACGGCCTGCTGGGGACGGTCACCGCCGAGCAGAAGGAGACCGCCCAGGCGTGCCAGGACATCGCGGGAAGGCTGATCCGGCTGGCGACCAGCCTGCAGGAATTCTCCCGCGCGGGCGCGGACGGCTCGAAATCGAAACAGGTGGTGTTCGCGCTCGGGGATGCGGTGCAGGAGGCCGTGCGCATCCGCGAGTCGTATTTTAAAATCTACCGGCGCTCGATCACGATGGCGCTTCCGGAGCCGCAGGTGTTGTTCCTCGGCGACCGGGAGCAGCTGACACAGGCCTACGGGGGCCTGCTCGAGAAGGCGGTGCAGGACGGCATCGAAGGGACCCCTATCACCGTCACGCTGGGACGGGTCAACACCGAGTGGCGCCTCACGGTGGAATTCCAGCGGGCCGCCGGCCCGGATAACCCCGACGCGGAGGCCGGCGGGCAGGAGATGCTGGGTCTGGGCATCCAGCTGGCGACGGACGTCGTGAAGCTCCACTGCGGCCAGCTCTGGTCCGAGCAGGCCAACGGCACGACGCGTCTCGTCATTGCGCTTCCGGAACTGGATCCTTCCAGATAACACTGGGACCTGGGGCGCGGGGCATGGCGTGGGGATTACCATGAGAAGATAGAAGATAGAAGGTAGAAGATAGAAGGTAGAAAGCCAGCTCGTTCTACCTTCTACCCTCCACCTTCTACCTTCTAGCCTCCAACATCCAGCCTCCAGCATCCCGGGATTCCCTCGCCCCTCGCCTAATTCTGGTTGCTGGTCTCTGGTTGCCGGTCTCTGCGGTATTCTCTGGGGTATTCTTGACAAGGTTGCCGGAGTTGCTATACTGCACGATAATATCGAATTGCGACGTGAATGATGCGCGCAAGCGCGCAGAAGGAGGAACAGAATGAGCCGGTTCGAATTGCAGACGCTCGTGGCGGTTCTCGCGCTCGGCATGTTGTCGGCGGTTCCCGCATCCGCCCAAGAGGATACCCGGGTGCTTCCTACGCTGCTCATCAAGGGACAGGTCGTGTCGCTTGACGCCGCCAACCCCTCCGCCGTCCTGCTGCGGGTCAAGGACCGCTACGGATTCGAGACGCCCATCATCATCAACGCGGACACGCGGGTGGAGCAGGGCGGCGCCGCGGTCGGACGGGAGGCGCTGGCCGACGGCGTCCAGGTCGAGGTGGAATACAACTTCGACGTCAATACGGCCGAGCGGCACGCCGTGGCGGTGAAGCTCGCCGTCGTGGAGAGTGCCGCAGCCGCCGGGGCGCCCGCGGAGCCGTCCGCGCCCGAGGCGCCCGCGATGACCGAGCCGGCGGCTGAGCCCGCCCCCGAAGCGATGACCCCGCCGGCACCCGCCGAGCCGGCCGAGCAGTAATCGCCTTTCCGGCGATTCGCGCCGGAGTGACTTGATTGTGCGGCGGTCCGCGCCTCGGGCGGGACCGCCGTCTTCGTCAGCTGAAACAATCGGCTTCGCAAATGTTTTCAAAGAGAGAAGAGCATGCCGGTGAAAACCCCTTCGACTGCGGCATTCCCGTACGAGCCGGCGCGGCCTGAAGTCGGCTATCGCAAGCCCGTCCGGGGCTCGATCGTGTGGTGGCTGCGCTGCATCGGCGTCATCGCGTTCGTCGTCGTGCTCCTGGGGCTGCCGCAGTCCCGGGACGCGGAAGTGCCCAAGATCGACCTCCGCTGGCTGGGCGTGTGCATGCTGCTGACGATGCTCTTTCTCCTGGTGGAGGCGGGGGTCTGGCAGCTCCTGCTGCGCCGGCAGCGGATTCCGCACCCCTATCCGCGCACCCTCGTCGCGCATCTCGCGAGCCAGTACCTGGGCATGGTCACGCCGGGGCATGTCGGAGAGTTCCTCGCCGCCGGGTACATTTCGATGAACACGGGCATCACGTTCGGCTACGCGCTCTCCAGCGTCGTGATGAAGAAGATGCTCGCCTGGCTCACCCTGATGGGGTTCGGCATCTGGGGGCTGCAGATCGTCGGCCAGGTCACCTTCGCGCAGGGCGTGAAGGGGCTCGCGGTCGGCACGGGCATCGTCCTGGTCATTCTCGCCATCGGCATCAGTCTCTGGGTGCTCTCGCTCCGGAGGCTGGCGCGCAAATGGCGCCGGCTCTCGCCCTGGCAGGTCGATATGACCGAGTTCTGGGCCGGGATGCGGCAATTGGCGTCCAGCAGTCTCCTCGTGCCGCTCGGGGTCGCGGTGGCGGGATTCAGCATCCTGTTCCTCCAACTGGACGCGATCCTGCTGTCGCTGGGGCTCGCGCTGCCGTTTCCGGTCGTGGCGCAGATCTTGGCGTGCAGCCGGCTGGTCGCCCGCGTCATCCCGCTCTCGGCGCTCGGGTGGGGTTCGAAGGACGCGGCGGTCATCGGGCTGCTCGCCCAGCAGGGCATCAGTCCGGCGGTGGGGCTCACGGTGACGCTGCTGTACCTCGCGTGCACCTACCTCGTTACGCTGCTCATCAGCGGCCTGTGCTGGTGGGTCAAACCGCTGGTGCTTCCGCACACCAAGCCCGCCCAGCCATGACCGCGCCGCCGGCGTATTTCAAGCAGCTGGAGCTGGGGCCGATGCAGAACTTCATCTACCTGATCGGGGATCCGGCGGCCAGGGAAGCCGCCGTGGTGGATCCCGGCTGGGAGGCGGAGCGCATCCTCGGCACGCTCCGGGACGACGGCTACCGGCTCGCGCGGGTGTTCATCACCCACGGGCACCCGGATCACGTGATGAGCCTGAGCGGCCTCTTGGACGCCGCGGATGTGCCGGTCCACGTGCACGCGGCGGACGCGGACGCGCTGCCGGTCCGCCCCGCGAACCTGGCGCCCACGACCGACGGCGAGCTCGTGCGGGTGGGTGCGGTGGCTGTGCGCGTGATGCACACCCCCGGCCACACGCCGGGCTCGCAGTGTCTGCTGACGGACGGCCGCCTGCTGACGGGCGATACGCTCTTCATCAAGGGGTGCGGCCGGTGCGACCTGCCCGGCGGAGATCCCGTGAAGCTCTACGACAGCCTGAGCGCCATCAAGGCCCTCCCGGATGAAACCGTGCTCTATCCCGGCCACAACTACGCCGAGGTGCCCAGCATCGCGCTCGGAGAAGAAAAGCGCGCGAGTCCCTTCCTGAGCCGGCCCACCCTCGAGGCGTTCCTGACGATGCTGGGTTACGCCTGACGCGCCGGCGGGCTCATGCGCGTGCTGGTGTTCGGCGCGGGCGCGATCGGCAGCGTGCTGGGCGGGCTGCTGGGGCAGGCGGGGCATGACGTCGTGCTGCTCGGTCGCCGCCGCCTGCTTGCAACCGTCGAGCGGGACGGCTTGCGGATCGAAGGCCTCTGGGGCTCGCATCACGTCCGAGGCCTGTCCGCCGTGTCCGGCGTCGGAGAGCTGGCCGGCGCCGGCCCTCCCGATTGGGTGTTCGTCTGCGTGAAGGCCTATCAAACGGCGGACGCCGCCCGGGCGCTGGCGCCGGTGCTCGCTCGAGATACGCTGGTGTGCGCGTTCCAGAACGGGCTCGGGAACTACGAGGCGCTGACGGCGAAGATGCCCGCGGAGCGGGTCGCGCTCGGGCGCGTCATTTTCGGCGCCGAGATCGAGCCCGGGCGCGCGCGCGTCACGGTCTCGGCGGGAGACGTGCTGGTCGGTTGGCCGGGCGCATCCGGTCCGCCGGCGAGGCTGGAGGCGCTGGCGCGGGCGCTTTCGGAGGCCGGCATCGCCTGCCGGACCGATGGGAATATCGTGGCCGCCCTCTGGGCGAAAGTGTTGTATAACTGCGCGCTGAACGGGCTCTCGACGGTGCTCGAGGTGCCGTACGGCCGGCTGCCGGAGCACCCGGTTGCGCCCGGACTCATGCGGGCCGTGATCGAGGAAGCCTACCGCGTCGCGGCGTCGCAGGGGGTGCGCCTGGAGCCGCCGGCGGCCGCCGGATATTTGGAGGCCCTGTTCGGCCGCCTCATTCCGGACACGGCCGCGCACCGGCCCTCGATGCTCCAGAACGTCCTGCGCGGAAGCCCGACGGAAATCGACGCGCTCAACGGCGCGCTGGTTCGGTTGGGCGAGCAGGCCGGCGTGACGGTGCCGGCGAACGCCCTCATCACCCGGCTCGTGCATGAGAAGGAGCGGTTCCTCGGCGTCCAACCAGCAACCAGCGACGAGAGACCAGCAACCAGATAGCAACAAGCGACAGGCAACAAGCAACAAGGGCGAGCAACCAGTGACCATCGGCCTGAAACCAGCACCCTCGTGTGGGACAGGGGGCACGGGACTCGGGATGTGCACGCAAGCAAGCAGGTTTGAGACAGGGGACAAGGGACAGGGGACATGTGTGAGCATCATGTCGCAACCAAGGCAATTCGCCACATGTCCCATGTCTCTTGTCCCATGTCCCAACCATTGCGTTCCACATTACGCGTGTCGCGTGACGCGGCACTGAAAGGGACGGGATCCATGACACCAATGACGAAGAGGCCCAGTCGGACGCTGCTGGAGGGGCTCGACCGCGCGCCCGCGCGGGCCATGCTGAAGGGGACGGGCCTGACGGATGACGACCTCTCCCGCCCGCTGATCGGCATCGCGAACACGTGGATCGAGGTGATGCCGTGCAACTACCATCTGCGCGAGCTGGCGGAGCACGTCAAGGCCGGCGTGCGCGCGGCCGGCGGGACGCCGATCGAGTTCAACACGATCGCCATCTCGGACGGCATCTCCATGGGCACGGAGGGGATGAAGGCGTCGCTCATCAGCCGGGAAGTCGTGGCGGATTCGATCGAGCTGGTCGTCCGGGGCCATCTGTTCGACGGGGTCGTGGCGCTGTCGGGATGCGACAAGACGATTCCGGGAACGGTCATGGCGCTCCTGCGCCTGAACCTGCCGTCGCTGATGCTCTACGGCGGATCGATCGCGCCGGGGAAATTCCAGGGAAAGGACGTGACGATCCAGGACGTGTTCGAAGCCGTCGGCTCCTGCGCGGCCGGACGGATGAGCGCCGACGAGCTGCGCGGCCTCGAGGACCGGGCGTGCCCGGGCGCCGGTGCCTGCGGGGGGCAGTTCACCGCCAACACGATGGCGATGGCCATCGAAATGCTCGGGATGTCCCCGATGGGCAGCGCCAGCGTGCCGGCGCTCCATCCGCGCAAGCGCGAAGTGGCCGAGCGCGCGGGCGGGCTCGTGATGGAGCTCCTGCGCCGGGATCTGCGCCCGCGCCGGATCGTCACCATGAAGTCGCTGGAGAACGCGATTGCCTCGGTGGCCGCTACCGGCGGCTCGACGAACAGCGTGCTCCATCTGCTGGCGATCGCGCGGGAATCGGGTCTGCCGCTTTCGATCGACGCGTTCGACCGGATCAGCCGGCGCACGCCGCTCTTGGCGGACATGAAGCCGTGGGGGCGGTTCGTGGCGACGGATCTGTATGCTGCCGGAGGAGTCGCGCTCATCGCGAAGCGATTGCGGGAAGCCGGGCGCCTCCGCGCCGAGGCGATGACCGTGACCGGACGGACGATCGGCGAGGAGGCCGACGGCGCGATCGAGACGCCGGGGCAATCTGTCGTGGCGCCCCTGTCTCGGCCGCTGCAGCGGACGGGGGGGCTGGCCATCCTCCGCGGCAACCTCGCGCCGGAGGGCTGCGTGGTGAAGATCACCGGCCATGAGCCCGGCCGGCACACCGGCCCGGCCCGGGTCTTCGACAGCGAGGAGAAGGCGTTCGCGGCGATTCAGCGCCGCGCGGTCCTACCCGGCGACGTCGTGGTCGTCCGCTACGAAGGCCCGCGCGGAGGCCCGGGCATGCGGGAAATGCTCGCGGTCACCGCCGCGCTGGTCGGGCAGGGACTGGGAGGCGCGGTCGCCCTGCTGACGGACGGTCGCTTCTCCGGCGCCACCCGCGGCCTGATGGCGGGCCACGTGTCGCCCGAGGCGGCCGACGGCGGCCCGATCGCGCTGTTGCGCAACGGCGACGTCGTGACGTTTGACGTCAAGGCGCGGCGGCTCGACGTGCGTCTCGGCGCGCAGGAGTTGGCGCGGCGCCGGGCGCGCTGGCGGGCTCCGTCGCCGCAGTACGCTGCCGGCGTGTTCGCGAAGTACGCGATGCTTGTCGCGTCGGCCTCCGAAGGCGCCGTGACCGGTTTCCATTTCCGGAGGAGCCACGGTGATGACACGGATTCAAAGACACCACGACGTCAAAGAAGGATGACACGGATTCGGAAGAGCAGGTGACGATCAGGTTCGAATAATCCGTGTCATCCATCGAAAATCCGTGTCATCCAACGAAGGTGATGTATCGTATAATGAGTTTCCTCGGGGACGTGGCGGAACTGGTATACGCGCATGGTTGAGGGCCATGTGGGGCAACCCATGGAGGTTCGACTCCTCTCGTCCCCACCATTTTCCGATACACATACTCGGGGATTACACGGATTTAAAGCAAACACGACGCGAAAAGCAGGATGACACGGATGACTGTCATCAACTGCATTGTCATCCGTGTCATCCATCGGAAATCCGTGTAATCAACCAGAAGTTTTGGTCGGTCTGAGTATTGACAAGGGTCGGACGGCCTGCTAAAGTGCCATCCAACAAGCCATTGCCGACACGGAGAGCAGGACGCCGCGCAGGGCGGGCCGCGCGGTGGACACGGGGCACCCAGCAGGGAGACAGACGCGTGGTCGCGCTCCAGAGCGCCGTAGCCGGACAATCGGCGGAGGAGTCTGCAATCGCGGCCGCGATGACATGGGCGGTATTCGAAACAGCATGGACGCGATCCCTCAACGGACGCACAAGCGTTGAGGGATTTTTTGTGCGCGCGCATCGGTCGCGCGACGGGAGGATCAGCCGGTGATACAGGGCCGCCGAGTCGCAGTGTTGATCGCCGTGGCCGTCCTGATCGCGGGGGTGGCCGCGGAGGAGTTCGCGCGCCGCATGATCCAGGAGCGGTACCGTCTGGCGCTCGAGAACCAGGAGCAGCTGGCCGGACAGTTGACGGCGGTGCTGGACGACCACGCGGCGCTCGAGCGGGAACTGGGCGAAGAGCGCGCGAGAGCCGAGACGCTCGGCGTGGCGCTGAAGGAAAAGCGCGAGGAGCTCGATGTGACGGTCGCCCGTCTCGAGGCGGAAACCCGCGCGGTGCAGGAGCTGGAGCACCGCTTGGC
Source organism: bacterium (assembly GCA_036396895.1). Lineage (GTDB taxonomy): Bacteria > Omnitrophota > Gorgyraeia > Aquiviventales > Aquiviventaceae > DASWKB01. The sequence goes on from DASWKB010000068.1 coordinate 24,621, forward strand.
CGCGATGGAGCGCCAGATGGGCGAGCTGCAGGGCGAGCTGGTGCTCGCGCTCCAGCAGGGAGGCGCCGCGCCCCAGGCGGCATCGTCGGTGGAGCTGGAGCGCATCATCGTGAGCGGGGCCTCGGAGCTGGGGTTGCGGGGCCGGGTCGTGTCGGTGCATCCGGAATGGAGTTTTATCGTCACGGATCTCGGGTGGGACACGGTGCGCATCGGCGATACCGTGACGATCATGCGCAACGACGAGGTGCTCGGTCACGCGAAGATCGAGCGCGTACAGAAGCAGTTCTCTGCCGCGACGCTCCTCCCGGATTGGCCGATCGAGCAGGTCAAGATTAATGACGTGGTTGATGTCCTCTGAGCGGCGCGCCTGCGCGTCGACGCCGTGGCGGCGCGCCTGCGCGTCGACGCCTCGGCGGCGCGCGTCCTTGGGCGCCGGCGCCGCCCTCCTCGGTCTGGCGCTGAGCGCGCCCCTCTTCGCCGCAGAGACGGCTGACCCTTCGCAGCTGACGCAGACCCGCGTCGTCATGAGTCTGGACACCCCGGAGGCGCTTTCAATCCGCACGCGTACCCGCGGCACGCCGCCGACGATCCTGATCGAGTTCCCGCAGGACCGCGTAGTCGGTCTGCTGCCTGAACGGACGGCGGTCAACACCAGCGTCATTGAATCGATCACCACCCGCTACCAGGACCGGCCGTCCGGCCAGTCGAAGCGCTACCTCCGCGCGCTTGAAATCGTCCTCAAGGACGACTACGGCTACCGGGCTTGGTCGGAGCCCGGGCGGGTGATCATCGAAGTTGAGCATCCGGTCTCGATCGGAGGAGCCACGGTCGAAGTCGGCCTTCGCGGGGGGACGGTGATCAGCCCGCTGGCCCGCAGCGCGTTCGACGCGAGATTTCAGGCCATGCAGGCGGCGCTGTCGCAGGCAGGCGGCGCGGGGGTCTCCCGGTCTTCGGCGGCGACCGCGCCTGCGCGGGCGGCCGGCGCCGGCGAGCCCGGCGCGTCCGCGCCCCGGATTCCCGACGCGGCTCCGGGGACGCAGGTACAGGCGCCGGCACCGGCCGGACCAGGCTCAGGATATTTCGTCATTCTGGGACTCTTCGCGGCTGCCGTGCTGAGTCTCATGCTGTTCGATCGGATCGGCGCGCGCCGCGCGGCACGAGCGCCCGGGGCGGGTCCCGCGATCAGGCCGCCGGCGGTGACGCAGTTCGTGGATCAGCTCGTGTGGCAGGCATTCGAGCGCCGCGGATACCAGCTGGTGAGCGCCATGGCGGTGCGCGAGCCCTCCGGAGGCCTGCTGCGGATCGTGGCGGACTCCAAGGGCGGCAAGGCCGGACTCATGTGCGTGGGCAACGGCGGGTTCTTCGAGAAGCAGACCGTCGAGGAGTTTCGCCGCACGCTCGACCTGGCGAAGCTGGAGGGCGGCACGCTCGTCGCCACCGGGGCGTTCACGATTCCGGCGCAGCGGCTGGCCAAGGAGCGGAGGATCACGCTGATCGGCCGCGAGCAGTTGATGGAGCTGATGAGCGCGGCCGCGGCGGATGCGGTGCTGGCCGGCCGGCTCGAGACCTCGCGCACGGAGCTGGATGAGGCGAAGCGGACGCTGGAGACGTACGCGACGGAGCTGGAGCATCTGCGCCGGCAGCGCAACGACGCCAGCTGGCAGCTGGGACAGGAGCGGGTGAAGTCCTCCGCTCTCGAATCGCAGCTGGCGACCGTTGAGGATCAGCTGCGCCGCTTCGAGGATGACCTCCGCCAGTGGGAAGCGGAGGTGATCGCCCTCCGCACCCAGTGGGAGGAGAGCCAGTGGTTTCTGGGCGAGTCGAGCGAGCGGGTCCGCCACCTGGAGACCCAGCTCGCCGCCATGCAGGAGGCGGCCCGCCGCTCCGAGCAGGCGGAGCGGGAACGGGACGAATCCAACTGGTATCTGGCCGAGATGCGGGGACGGGCGGATCTTCTGGCAGGACGGGTGCTGGAGCTGGAGGACCGGCTGCGCGCCTCGGATGAACGCGCGCAGCAGCTGAACGAGGCGGCGCGCGAACGGGACGACGCCCGGGGCGCGATGGGCGACATGGAACGGCAGCGAACGGAGCTGGAGGCGAAGCTCGACAATCTCCGGCAGGCGCACGAGGCCTCGATGCGGAGGGAGCTGGCGCTGCAGGCGGCGTTCGAGACGCTCCGGGAGGAGCTCCATGCCATCCGCGCCAACGGTGAGCGCCGCAGCGGCCTTCGCGCCTATGTGCATGACGCGTCGATCGAGCTCGCGCCGGAAGACGCGGAGCCGGTGTTCAGCGGCGCGCCGCTCAACCTGAGCGCCAACGGCATGCAGGTGCGCACGCCGTCGGCCCTCCCGGCGGGCGAGACGCTGGACGCGGCGCTGACCCTGCCGGGGCTGCCGGAGCCCGTCCGGACGAAGACGAGGATCGTGTGGCAGCGTGACGCCTCCGGCGGGTCCAACGGCTTCGATTCCGGGTGCGAGTTCGTGGGCATTCCGGAATCGCTGCAGTCGTATCTGGGCCAGCTGGTGGACATTTCGATCTAGGACACGCACGGGAGCCGCGCAGCGCGCCTGATGCAGGAACGCCGCTCGACCGTGAGACTCAGCCGGGAGGGACGCGCCCACTACTGTCCCTCGGATGATTTGCTGCCGCGCGACGGCCGCCTGTCCGACGTGAGCGAGCACGGCGTCCGACTCAGGACGCGAGAGGCCCATGAGCCCGGGCAGCGCATTACGGTCAGCCTGGCGCTCCCCGACGACCCCGAACCCTTCACCGCGACCGGCACCATCCGCTGGAGCCAAACCGCCTCCGGCCGGCGAGGGTGGTACGACGTCGGCGCGGAATGGCTGCCGCTCGACGCGCCCGTCGCCGGGCGCCTGCGCGCGTACGCTGGACGGGCGGACGGGCCGGACCCGCAGCCGGGCGCGCCCCGCGCGCCGGCATGGGTCGCCGGCTCGGCGCTCCGGCGATGGGCCGCCGCGGGCGCGCTGCTGGCGCTGGCGGCCGCCGCCGTCTGGCTCATGCGCGTGGGGCAGGAGAACCGCGAGCTGGCCCGCGCGATCAGCCAGCGTGACCAGGTGATCGGCCAGCTCGAGCAGCAGTCCGGCGCCCTGCATCACCAGCTCGCGCAGGCCCGCGACACGCTGACGATCACCGCCCAGGTCGTCGAGCGGCTCGAGGTGCAGGGCGAGCGCCTTCAGACGCAGCTCGGCGAGCTGAGCGCGGGATTGGACCAGGTGCAGGACCGTTATGCCGGCATGCTCGCGGCGCGCGAGTCGCTGCTGCAGGAAGTGACCGCGATCGAAGAGCAGCGCAACGAAGTGGTCACGGTCCTGAACCAGGAGCGGGAGGACACGGCTCGGCGCATGTCATCGGTTCCCGAGCTGCGCCGGGCGATCCGGGAGGCCATCACGGCGCGCCGGGCCGCCTCGGCCCGCGCCCGTCGGGAAGCCGCCGCGTCCGCGCGCGCCTCCGAGGACCGGTCTGAGGAACCGCCGGAGGCCGGGACGAACCGCGGGTATCTCGTCTGGGAAGGCGCGGCGCTGACTTCGCAGCCGGCGGAATCGGCCCGGATGATCCGCGTGCTCGAGCCGGAGGTCGCCCGGTAATCGGGCCGGTCAGCCCGCCGCGGGTGGAGCCGGCTCGCCGGGGCGCGCCGGCATCTGTCGCCGGTCCCGCACGTACAGGCTTTTCTGAAACTGCTTCGCGTACGTCTTCAGCTCCGCCCCCAATTCCGCGATCTGCCCCGGATGCTCGAACTGATGGTCCTCGCTCGACACCAGCGCGATTGAGATGAAGAGAAACGGCACTTCCACCATCTCACCGGTGCGGGTCCGGTGGAGCAGGTGCCCGCGCTGGCGGTCGGCCTCGTCGTACAGCGTGCCGACCCCGGCATCGAACGACTCCACGATCGTCCGGCACACCGCCTCCGCCCGATCCGGGGAGGTGATGAGAATGAAGTCGTCCCCTCCGATGTGCCCGACGAAATCCGACGGCCCCCCGGCGGTTTTCGAGGCCTGCAGGAGCGCCTGCGCCGTATAGCGGATGGCTTCATCGCCCCGCGAATAGCCGTAGTGGTCGTTGAACGCCTTGAATTGGTCGAGATCGACATAGCAGACGGCGAAGGGCGTTCGGCTGGTGATGCTCTGCTGGATCTCGCGGTGGATGGAGGTGTTCCCGGGCAGCCGGGTCAGGGGATTCGCCTCCAGGTCCTGGGCCGAGCGCCGGATGACCATCTGCACGCGCGCCAGGAGCTCTTTCGGCTCGAAGGGCTTGACCAGGTAGTCGTCCGCGCCCGCGTTGATGCCCTCCACCTTGTCCTGCACCTCGCTCTTGCCGGTCAGCATGATGACGGGCACGTGCCGCAGCAGCATGTCCTGCTTCAGCCAGGTGCACACCTGCGGGCCGGTCATCCTGGGCATCATGTTGTCGAGAATCACCAGGGCCGGCTGGTGCGTCCGGATCTCCTCGACCGCGGCCTGTCCGTCCGCCGCCTCCACGACGGAGAATCCTGCGGATTCCAGAATAGCCCGCAAGATATCCCGCAGATCGGGATCGTCGTCCGCCACCAGCACCTTCGTCATCTGAGTATCCATCGCGCCTCAACCCTCGGATCGTGGCCGCGCCTCGCGGGGCCCGTCCAAGCCCGCCGGCAGCGTGACCGTGAATGTGCTCCCCTGGCCGCGTTCCGACGCGACCGTGATCTCGCCTTGGTGCGCTTCCACGATCCGTTTCACCAGCGCCAGGCCCAGCCCGGTGCCGCGGATCTGCTGGTTGATCGGATCGGAGGAGCGGTAGAACTCCTGGAAGAGCTTTGGCAAATCTTCGGGCGGAATGCCGCACCCCGAGTCCCGGACCGTCGCGACGATGGTGCCGCCGTCGGCCCGCAGCCCGAGCGTGATCCGCCCGCCGTCCGGGGTGTACTTCACGGCGTTGGACAGCAGGTTCATGAAGACCCGCTGCAGGTGCTGCTCGTCGCCCGTGAGCTCCGTGACGCCGTCGAGGTCGGCGGTGTACTGGATCTGCTTGGCTTCGATCTGGGGCCGCACGAGGTCCTGGACCGCGGAGAAGAACTCCTGGACCGGGATCTGCTTCTGCTCCATCGTAATGCGGCCGGACTCGATGCGGGCGATGTCCAGCAGGTTGTTGATGAGCTGCGTCAGGCCGTCGGCGTGCTTTTCGATCTTCGCCAGGCGGTCGCTCTGCGCCTTCTCGAGCGGGCCGAACTGCCCGCTGCCCAGCAGGGAGGCGTAGCCCTTGATGGCCGCGAGCGGCGTCCTGAGCTCGTGCGACACGGCCGAGACGAAATTGGACTTGGATTTATTCAGGCGCACGAGCGCGGCGTTCGCCTCGGCGAGCTCGTGGGTGCGCTGCTGGACTTTCCTCTCCAGCACCTGCTTCGCTTTCCACGCTTCCTCGTACAGCGCGGAATTGTCGATGGCGATGGTGAGCTGATTGGTCAGAATCGCCAGCAGCTCCTCGTCGCCCTTCGCGTTGGTGATGCTGCCGGCCCGGGCGACGATGAGGCAGGCCTTGGGCTCGGCGTGGGGGATGATGCCGGCCAGGACCGCCAGCGGCGACTCGAGCAGATCGAGCACCTGCTGGTGGACCGGATCCTGCACGAGGCTGGCCTGCAGGAGCTTCGGCGCCGGCTGCGTGAGGAGCGTGCCGAGCAATCCGGTGCGCGAGAGATGCTCGCGGAGCTTGGCCGCGGTCGTCTGGGCGACGCCGTGCGCGAGGTGCCAGGTGAAGGTCCCATCGGTGTTGTACACGCCCAGGAGCGCCTTGGAGTAGCCGAACTTGGTGACCGTGGCGGCGTCGAGCTTGGCGAGCACTTCCTCGGCCGTGAGGCCGACGCTGAGCTGCTGCCCGAACGTGTGCAGGGACATCAGCGAATCGAGCTTCCGGTCGAGCTCCTCCTGCGCGTGATGGAGCTCGACGTCGGTCTGGATCATGAGCTTCGCCTGCTGATCCAGTTGATCGTAGGCCGAGCGCAGCCGGTGCAGCTCGACCAGGTGCCGCCGGGCCTGCAGCACCACGAGCGTCATCGCGCCGAACCCGGCGAGGACGATCGCCAGGCCGACCAGCTGCAGCTGCCAGGCGAGGACGGGCAGCAGCACCGCCGTGACAAGCCCGGCGATCAGCATCAGCCAAATGGCCCACAGCGGCAGCATCACACGCCCACTCCGATGACGAGGACCGAGCCCGTGTGCACGGCGGGCATCCCGGGGTCCGGCGGCGTCGCCGTCGGCGCCAGCTCGCCGTAGGTGTAGCAGCCCGCGACCGGGACGGCGGGGCCGATCGTCTGGCGGATCGTCGCCAGCTCCGCCCCGGCGAACGTGGCGCCCAGCACGCGCTGACGGACGTAGGACGAGAACACCAGCACGCACGCGACGTGATCCAGAGACGACACGGCGCGCTCGGCGGCTCGCCGCACCGACTCCAGCACGAGCCCGCGGTTACACAGCATGAGCTGCATCCACGAGCCTTCCTTCACCTCTCCGTTGCACCACAGGCTGCCGTCCTGCTGGAACGCGACGACGTTGCGCAGCAGCCATTGGCTTGAGCCCGCTTCCTGGATGCCAAGCGGATACGCCATGCCGGGCCGGGTCAGCCGATCGGCGCGGATCCGCGAGACCAGCGCCGGCCCGAAATATTCCTCGTACACCACGGCCGCGGGCTTCCGGTCGATCTCCACCAGGACGTTGTCGTAGGCCCGCGTGATCTGCCTGGGTTTGCTGATCGGGGCGAAGCCATGGTCGATGCCGACCCCGAGGCGCAGCGGTCCACCGATCAGCATGCCGGCGACGGCGTTCGTCGCCGCGTGCTCGTTGCAGTACTGGGTCGTCTCGGAAAAGCGCAGATCGTCTCCGGCCAACGCCCCGACGATAAACGCGTTGGTGCCCAGCACTTCCTGCACGCCCGTTGCGACGGCGCTGTAGCTGGTCATGAGCCCGTCGCCGAACATCAAAAAGGCGCTTCGCTGGCTGCTCGGGAACGCCCGGGAGGCCAGGTAGGCCGCCTGCTGTCCGGCGCGCCGGGGCTCGCTGTCCATGTCCTGTCCGAAACCCAGCCCCCAATGGATCTCCTCCGCGGACAGCACGAGCACGACGCATCCATGGCTGATCGGCCCATCGGGCGTAATCTCCCCGGCGGTCGAACCACCGAACACCATCGCCCGGTCCAAGATGCCCCGGACGCCGCGGAGCAGCGAATCCTGCTCGTACCAGGAGGATGCGAACGCGAACGCCAGCTGGTGGCCGGTCCGGCTCGAGAGCTTTTCCCGGGCCCGTTCAGCCGCCTCGCTGCCGGCCAGACTCGATTCCGGCCGGGTGCTCCAGCCGACGGTCGTCTCGATGCCATGCAACATGATGTAAGAATAAGTATATCTGATAACTCGTACGCGCGGCTATGTTCCGCGACCTATGACGGGGCACGTCGTGGGTATTATCATGAGAAGGTGGAAGGTGGAGGGTAGAAGGTGGAAGGTGGAATCAATGTTCGTCTATTCCGTCTGTTCCGTCTTCATTTTCTACCTTCTACCTTCTACCTTAACTTCCACCTTCTACCTTCCAGCCTCCAGACCCCGCCACGGAACACGGCTCACGGCCCACACGTCACTCATCGGTCTCGGTGACGGGCACCACGATCAGTTCGCCTGTGACGAGGTCCAGTCGGCGGATGCCATGGGTGTTGGTGTCCGCGATGTAGAGATGGCTCCCGGTCGCGCTGAGGCCTCCCGGCTCAGCCAGGGGGTCTCCCGGCGCGCCCGTGCCGGCGACGGTCTCGATCGTCCGCGCGGCAAGGTCCATCCGCTTGATCTTGTGGTTGTACGAATCCGCGACGTACAGGTTTCCTGAATTCCAAGCAATCCCCAGGGGATGTTGAAGCATCGCCTCGGTCCACGGCCCGTCCCGGTCGCCGAACTCGAACAGTCCCCGGCCGATCAGCGTCGTCAGCCGCCGCGTCTTGGGATCGAACATTCGGATCGCGCTCGCTTCGCTGTCGGCGATGTAGATCAGGCCCTCGGCATCCGCCGCGAGCCCGCTCGGCTGCGCGAGCGCGCAGGATTCGGCCGGTCCGTCGATCAGCGCCTCCAGTCCGGAGCCCGCTTCGCGCGCGAGCACGCCGCGAGCCGGATCAAGCGACCACAGCTGGTGCGCGCCGGCCATGGCCAGGTACAGTGTCCCGTTCAGCATGAGGACGTCCCAGGGCGAGTTCAGGGCGGTGCCGGACGCGGGGGCGGACCCCCGAAGGGCGTTCCCTTGGCGCCCCGTGCCCGCGATCGTGCGCACCGCGCCCGATTCGACCTCGACGGCGCGGATGAGGTGGTTGCCGGTGTCGGCCACGTAGAGCACGCGATCATCCAGCGCCAGGCCCTGCGGACGGGAGAATTCCGCCTCGGACGCGGAGCCGTCCCGGGCGCCTTCAGCCCCCCGGCCGATGCGCAGGCGCTCCCGGCCGTCGAGATCCGCGATCACGATCTGATGGTGGGTCGTATCGGCGATGTAGAGCCGCTCGCCGTCGGTGAGCACCTTGCCGGGGAACCGGAGCGGGCCGGTGGACGCCGTGTCCGGGCGGATGGCGGCCAGCGGCCGGCGGTCGAGTGCCCCGCGGGCCTCGGCGTCCTCGATGAGCCAGGCGATCGCCGAGTGCAGCAGCGGCTCATTGTGCTCGCCGGACGCTTCGAGCGCCACCCGGCCGTCCGGCGCGATGAGGACGAGCGTCGGCCAGGCGCGGACGCCGTACGTGTTCCAGAGAACGAGCCGCGCGTCGTTGACGACCGGATGCGCGATCTCGTAGCGCAGCACGCTCTGCCTGACCTGGGACGTCCTGGATTCGTTCTCGAACTTGGCGGAATGGACGCCCACGACGACCAGGGTGTCGGGGAATGCGGCTTCGAGCCGGCGCAGCTCCTCGATCACGTGGATGCAATTGATGCAGCAGAAGGTCCAGAAATCCAACAGGACCACCTTGCCGCGCAATCCGGCCATGGTCAGCGGTTCGGCCGTATTGATCCAGTCGGCGCCGGCGGGGAACTCGGCCGCGGGCACGTCTTGGGAGAGGTTGTGGCGGAGGACCGACGAGAGCCCTTCCTGAGCGGGCGGCCCTCCGGCTTCCATGGCTGAACCGGGAACGGGACTGAGACACCCCGCCGCCAGGACCAGAGAGGCGAGACGTCGTCCGCGGGCCGGCGCGGCGCTACGTCGAGGCGCGAACGGACTCGGCGCGGGACCGCTTGCGATAGACATCGCGCTTGGCTTCGTAGAGGGAGGCGTCGGCCGCGTTCAGGATGTCCTGCGACGTCCACTCCTCTCGCTGGTTCCACGCGAGGCCGACGCTCAAGCGGATGGGCGGGAGGCCGGCCGAACTCTTGAGCGGCGGAATCGCCACCTGCCGAAGTTTCGCGGCCACCGTTTCGGCCTGCTCGACGGTGGTTTCGGGCAGGGCCACGATGAACTCGTCCC
>DASWKB010000069.1:0-3800 GCA_036396895.1 bacterium
GCTGAGCCTGCAGAACTTCGTGCGCTATTACAATCATGCACGGCCCCATCTCAGTCTTGGTGGACTCACGCCTGTTCAACGACGCCAGGCCTACTTTAAACTGTCACCGATGTCTTGAAACAACACAGATAGAAGGTAGAATTGCTACCGTCTATTTCCATCTTCTTTTTCTACCTTCTATCGTCCACCTTCCACTTTCCAGCTTCCAGCCTCCAGCCTCAGACCCGTGTTGACGCACATGCTCCCTGTCCCTCGTCCCATGTCCCAACGGCGGGATTCCGCGTTCCGCGTTCCGCGTTCCGCGGAATTACGAAGCGACGAGGGCGGCGACGACGCCCCCGCCCTGCGACACGTTGACCACCCGGCGGGCCGAGCAGCGCCCGATCAGCCCGATCCCGCGCGAGCTGAAGAAGAACCCCGAGACCGTCGAGCGGCGCCGCAGCACCGCGCGGCCGCGCTCGAGGAACCAGAATGACTCCGACGCCACCGGGGCCTCCCGCTGCACGACGTATTCCTGGCGGCCGGCGAGCGCGCGCGCGAGCATCCGCTCCCATTCGGCCGCGGCGGTCTCGCGGCCGATGAGCACGCCCTGCCCCCCGAAGAGGGTGTTCGGCTTCAGGACAAGCCGCCGGCGGTGCCGACGGATGTAGCGCACCAGGTCCACGGACCGGCCCGCGGGGTCCGGCACGCGCGCTTCCCGGACCAGGCGGGTCCACGGCACGTGGCGCGCGAACAGCCGCCGCTGGGACGGCCGGAACGCCCGCGCGTAGCGCGCGTCGGAGAAAATTTCCCAGACCGACTTCTGATCGAGCTCCCACGGCAGGCCGGACACGAGCCGCCCTTCCTGCACCGCGCGGCGCATGGCCTCAAGACGCGCCCCGCCGGATTCCATGTCGATGAACTCGTTCAGCTCCGAATCCCGGTAGAGCAGGTCCACCGGGCCGCCCTTCGCGCGGAGCCTTCCCTGCTTGAGGCTGAGCTCCCGGGGGTCGGCGACCACCGCCGGAAGTCCCCGCGCCGTCAGGTCAGCCGCCAGGTGCCGGAACTCGTCCGTGCCGGTCGTGAAATCGGTGTTTTCGATGAGCGCGACCCGCCGCACGCGGATGCCGAGCCGGCGCCCCACATCGGTGAGCTCCCCGAGCAGGAGTGCGCGCGGATCAGGCGCGGGCCTCAGCCGGCGCGGCGCCACGACCCGCCGGAGGACATCCCCCATCACGTCCAGCACGATGCTGCCGGCCGCCGGCGCGTAGTGGACGCCGCCGACGCCCACCGCGTTCGGCTCCAGCATCATGCAGCGGCGCCAGGAGGGCCCGTCATAGCTCGCGGTCGAGTCCAGGCGGCCGATGACGCCCCATGGACGCCCCGCGGTCCGCGGCGCAAGCGCCAGCCACGCCTCCTGCGCCGGCGTCAGCCGCAGCACGCCGCGCACCGCCGGCACGTCGCGCCACAACCGCCGCGCCCGCACGAGGCCATCGACGAATTCATGCACGACGGCGCGGAACGCGGCCAGCTGTGCAGCCGTGAGGATCCACGGCTTGAGCGTGATGTCGATGTTCCTCGCCCGCCCGCGGTCGTCCACGTAGCCCATGCCCCGCCGGCCCGCCAGGTCGCGCATGGCGCGCAGACGCCCCGCCAGCTCGGCGGGACCGAGACGGGCGATGGCCTGATCGATGAGCCGTCGAGGGATGTAGTCCATGGGACTCCTATTCTACATCACGGCGCGACCAGAGACCAGCGACCAGAGATCGGCGACCAGGACGGGGCGAGTCCTTCGACCTTGCTCAAGACTCCGCTCACTTCGTTCGCTCCGGGGCGCGGCGTGGGCATTACCATGAGAAGGTAGAAGATAGAAGCTGGAAGCTGGAAACTGGAAACTGGAAGCTGGAAAGTTGAAGGTAGTAATTCTACCTTCTACCTTCTACCCTCCACCTTCCTACCAGTTCAATAATTGCACGACACGTCCCCTGTCCCCTGTCCCGGATGAGGTTGCTGGTCTCTGGCCGCTGGTTGCCCATTATGCTATCATCACGCATCATGCGCCACGCGACCACCCCGCCCGAGGGAGCCATCCGGCAGCTCATCACCCGCCTGAAGAAGCGCGGAATCGAGTACGGTGACGTGCGCTGGGAACACCACCTGCACGAGCACCTCCGCGCGGAGCACGGCCGCGTCGCGGCCATCAACGTCCGCGAAACCTCCGGCATCGGCGTCCGGGTGCTCGACGGCGGTTCCTGGGGTTTCGCCTCCACGCCGGACACGGGCCCGCGGGCCCTGCGCCGGGCAGCCGACAACGCCCTGGCGATGGCCCGCGCTTCCTCGCTCCTGAACCGGGGCCCGCGCGCGCGCACCCCTGTCAAGCCCGTCCGCGCCTCGTACCGCTCCCCCTGCGAGGTGGACCCGTTCACGGTCCCCCTGGCCAAGAAGCTCGACTACCTCCTCTGGGCCAACACCGCGCTGATGGGGCCCGACGCGATCCAGCAGGCCGTCACCCACATGGATTTCATCTCGAAGCGCAAGCGGTTCGTCTCCACCGAAGGCGCACACATCGATCAGCGGATCATCGAAAGCGGCGCGGGGCTGGAAGTGGTCGCGCACTCAGGCGGGCGGGTCGAGACCCGCAGCTACCCCAACTCGCACCACGGCGCGCTGGCACAGGCCGGGTACGAATACGTCAAATCGCTCGACCTGGTCGGCGGCGCGGCCCAGGCCCAGCGTGAAGCCCTCCAGCTCCTGCGCGCCGAACCCCCGAAAGCCGGCGCGACGACCCTGATCCTGCATCCGACCCAAGTGGTCATGCAGCTCCATGAATCCTGCGGGCACCCGACCGAGCTCGATCGCGCGCTGGGGCACGAGCTGAGCTACGCCGGAGGCAGTTTCCTCCTGCCTGAAGCATTGGGCCGCCTCCGCTACGGCTCGGAGCACGTCACCATCGCGGCGGACGCCACCTGCCCCGGCGGCGTGGGCACCTTCGGCTACGACGACGAGGGCGTGCCGGCCCAGCGGGTCGAGCTCGTCAGCCGCGGGCTCTTCACCGGCTATCTCAGCTCGCGCGAGACGGCGGCCCGGATCGGCCTCCCCGCGAGCGGCGGGGCCATGCGCGCGGAAAGCTGGGACGTGCCGCCGCTCATCCGCATGACCAATGTGAATTTGGAGCCGGGCACGGCGTCGCTCGATGAGCTGCTTGCGGGCGTCAAGCACGGCTATCTGCTCTCGACGAACAAGAGCTGGTCCATCGATGACCGGCGGCTCAATTTCCAGTTCACGACGGAGCTCGGCTGGGAGATCACCGACGGGAAGCTTGGGCGGCTCGTGAGCCGGCCGCTCTACACCGGCATCACCCCGGAGTTCTGGGGCCGGTGCACCGGCGTCGGGCGCCGGGAGGACTGGCAGCTCTGGGGGATCCCCAACTGCGCCAAGGGCGAGCCGATGCAGCTCATGCACGTGGGGCACGGCGCGCCGTACGCGCGGTTCGACGGCGTGTTCGTCGGACCGGCGACGTAAGGGCATGCGCGGGGCGAGGGGCGCCGCGTGGGGATTTCCATAAGAAGTTGCAAAATGGAAGGTAGAAGATGGAAGGTGGAGGGTAGAGGGTGGAAGGTGGAAGGTGGAAGGTGGAAGGTGGAAGGTGGAAGGTGGAAGGTAGCAGTTCTATCTTCTATCTGTAATGTTTCAGGACATCGTTGACACTCGGTCAGTACAATGACCGCACGGAGGTGTCAGCGATGGAGTCATCCCGGATTCCCTTGGCCATGAAGCTGCGGAGCATCGAACTGTTGGAACAGGGCCAGTCGGTCCGCGGG
>DASWKB010000070.1:0-6407 GCA_036396895.1 bacterium
GAGCGGAGTCCTGAGCGAAGTCGAAGGACTCGCCCCTCGCCCCATCCATGTTCCAGCCTCCAGCTTCCGACCAGTGAAGAGTTCCCACGTTACGCGTTTCGCGTTACGCGGCGTGGCTGGTTCACATTGACAGAGCGGGGATGCGGTCGCTATGCTAACGACGGTCCACGCAGCCTCATGAGCACACCGCGTGCGTTTGTTCTCCAGTTGTTCTGGGCGGCGAGCCTCGCCGCGCTGGGGGGCTACTGGGTCGCCCGCGGGGCGCTCGCGCCGGGCGCCTCGGCGGACTGGGGGCTGGACGCGCGTGAGTGGCTGCGGTGGGGAAGCGCGGCGCTCTATGTGGCCGCCTGGTGGTGGGCGCGGAGCCGCGTGATGAACGGGTTGGCGGCCCGCGCATCGAGGTCCTGGCAGGTGCTCGCCGAGTCGGATCGGCGCGCGCTCTCGGGGCGCCTCTTCGCGGCGTCCATGGTCGCGGTGGCGCTGCCGGAAGCGCCTGTGCTCCTGGGGTTGCTGAACTCGGCCGTGGGTTCGCCGGCCCCGCGGCTGTTTGAATGGACGCTGGGCGCGACGGCGGTCATGCTCCTGTGGCTGCGCGTCACGATGATCCCGGCGGTGTGCGATGCGCTGGCGAAGCTCGCCACCGACGGCACGAGGTCCCACACGCGATGAAAGTCGGCTTTATCGGGCTGGGCACGATGGGCCGGCCCATGGCGGAGAATCTGATCAAGGCCGGGTGCGCGCTGGTCGTCTGGAACCGGACGCCGGCACGGACGCGTCCGCTCGAGGCGCTCGGCGCCAAGCCCTCGCCGGGACCCGCGCAAGTGGCCGCGGAGGCCGAGATCGTCATCACGATGGTCACCGGGCCCGAAGACGTCGAGCAGGTCGTGCTCGGACCCGACGGCGTGCTGGAAGGCATCCGTCCCGGGGCCGTGCTGATCGACATGAGCACGGTGACGCCGATGACCTCGCGCAAACTCGCGGCGGGCGCCACCACCCGGCAGGCGGAGTTTCTCGACGCTCCGGTCGTCGGCTCCGTCGGGCCGGCGGCCGAGGGCACGCTGGTCATCCTGGCGGGTGGGCTGCCGACGACCCTGGAGCGCTGCCGGCCGGTGCTGGAGGCCATGGGCCGCACGGTCATTCACGCGGGCGGCGTGGGAATGGGGTCCGCGCTCAAATTGGCGACGAATCTCATGCTGGCGCACCTGATGGCGGGGTTGGCGGAGGGGCTCCTGCTCACCGAGCAGTCCGGCATCGAGCCCGCGCGGTACCTCGAAGTGCTCCAAGCGAGCCCGTTCCGGTCGCGCTGGTATGAGACGAAAGGCGCGGGGCTGGCGGCGAGGGAGTTCGCGCCGCACTTCGCCCTCAAGCACATGCACAAGGATCTGCGCCTGATACGGGCGCTTGCCGAGGAACAGGGAGCGGCGCTGCCGGTCACGCGCGCGGTCGAGGAACTCTTCGCGCGCGCGGACGCGGACGGGTTGGGCGAGCTCGATTACTCCGCGGTCTTCTCCTGGCTGCTGGGCCGGTTCACCGGGGCGGGCCAGCGGCTCGACGCCGATGCCGGATAAGCGCGCCGCCCACATCAGGGCGAAACTCGCGCCGCTGCGCGCCGATGTCGGCTTCCTCGGCGGGCTCCTGGGTGACGTGCTCGTTCACCAGGAAGGCGAAGCGGTGTTCGACACTGTCGAGCGGATCCGCCGGCTCTCCATCAACGCCCGGCGGCGCGGGCGCGGACGGGACGAGGCCGCCCTGCGCCGGTCCCTGTTCCGGGTCCCGCCGGCGACGACGGAGAAGATCATCCGCGCCTTCTCCATTTATTTCCAGCTCGTCAACATCGCCGAGGAAAACCAGCGGCTGCGCCGCAAGCGGTTCCACGAAAGCCAGCCGGGATTCCATCCCCAGCGAGGGTCCATCGAGGATCTGGTCCACCGGCTCCACGCCGCGCGCGTGCCGTACGAGACGCTGGTTCGCCGGGTCCGGGAGATGTCCATCATCATGGTGCTGACGGCGCACCCGACCCAGGCGCTCCCGCCGACCGTGCTGGGCAAGCACTGGGCGATCTGGGACCTCCTGATGCGCCGCCAGCTGTTCCACCCGACGCCGAAAGAAGCGCTCGGGATCGCCGGGCGTCTGCGGGAGCAGATCACCAGCCTCTGGCAGACGGACGAGCTCCGGGTGGCGCGACCCACGGTTGAGGACGAGGTGGAGCAGGGCATCTACCACCTCTCCTCGACCCTGTATGACGCGCTGGCGGACGTGGCGCTGGCGTTCCGGAGCGAGGTCGAGCGGGTGTACGGACGGACGATGCCGCTCACCGGCCTCGTGCACTTCGGCTCGTGGATCGGCGGCGACAAGGACGGCAACCCCAACGTCGGGCATGAGGCGCTGCGGTGGGCCCTGCTGCGCTACCGGCAGGCCATCATGACCAAGTACCTCGAATCGCTGCAGCGGCTGGGCGAGCAGCTGACGCAATCGAGCCAGCTCTGCCGCGTCCCCGCCGCGCTCGAGCGCTCGCTCGCCGCGGACCGGCGCAGTTTTCCTGCGCTGGCGGAATCCCTCGACACGAAATTCCCTCAGCAGCCCTATCGGCAGAAACTCGCCGTCATGTCGCACCGCCTGCGCCAGATGGTGCGGAATCCCGTCGAGGCCGAGGACGGCTACGGGAGCGAGGCCGAATTCCAGCGGGACGTGGAGCTGATCCGGCGCAGTCTGCTCGCGCACCGCGCGGAGCCGGTGGCGGAGCGGGACGTCGCCAAGCTGCGCCTGCAGGTCTCCCTGTTCGGGTTCCACTTCGCCCGGCTCGACGTGCGGGATCACAGCCGGCGGCACCTTGAGGCCTTCTCGGAGCTGGCGATGCGGCACCACGTGGCTTCGACCGACCCCCGCGCGATGTCCGAATCCGAGCGGCGCGCGCTGCTCGACGATCTGCTCGCCCGCCCGCGCTACGTCGATCTGGCCAAGGACTGCTCGCCGAGGACGCTGGACGTCGTGAGGACGTTCCAGGTCATGGCGGATCATCTGACGCGCGTGGATCCGCAGGCGGTCGACGGGTACGTGATCAGCATGACGCACCAGCCGAGCGACGTGCTCATCGTCCTGTGGTTCTTTCAGCAGACCGACTTGTTCCGGCGCACCACGCGGGGCTGGTGGAGCGCGGTGAACATCGTCCCGCTCCTTGAGGGAATCGAAGAGCTCCGACAGGCCGCGGACATCATGCGCACGCTCTACCGCCATCCCGCATACCGCCAGCAGCTGAAGGCGCGGGGCTGGCGCCAGCAGATCCAGCTCGGCTATTCCGATTCGAATAAGGACGGCGGATTCCTGACGGCGAACTGGGAGCTCTATCAGGCCCAGCGCCACCTGCACGCCGTGGCGCGGGCCCACGGCGTGCGGCTCCAGCTGTTCCACGGCCGGGGCGGCACCATCGGCCGCGGCGGCGGTCCGCTGCATCAGGCGATTCTCGCGCAGCCCAGGGGGACGCTGGAAGGCCGGATCAAGATCACCGAGCAGGGCGAGGTCATCGCCGCGAAGTACGCCAATCCCGTCATGGCGTTCCGGAACCTGGAACTGGCGCTCGCGGCGGTGCTGGAGTCCACGCTGATCGCGCCGCAGCCCCCGGCGCACCTGGCGCGCTGGCAGGACGTGGTCACCGAGCTCTCCGAGCACGCGTTTCTCCAATACCGGCGCGTGGTGTACGAGGACCCGGACTTCATCAGCTACTTCCACCAGGCGACGCCGATCGACGCCATCAGCAAGTTCCGCATCGGGTCCCGGCCCGCCGTCCGTCCCGGGAGCGGGCGCCGCGCGGAATCCGCCGGTCCCGAGCGGATCGAGGACCTGCGCGCGATTCCCTGGGTGTTCAGCTGGATCCAGAGCCGGCACCTGATCCCCAGCTGGTTCCCGTTCGGTTCGGCCGTGGAGCGCTTCGCCTCGTCGCGGCCGGACGGCATGCTCCTGCTGGCCCGGATGTACCGGGAATTCCCCTGGTTCCACGTCATGGTGGACTTCATCCAAATGAGCCTCGGAATGGCCGACCTGCGCATCGCGCGGGAGTACGCGGGTCTCTTTTCGCCGCGGCGCACGGGCGCCCGGGTCTTCCGCATGATCGAAGATGAGTTCGCCCGCTCGCGGCGGGCGGTGCTGGCCATCACGCGGCAGCGCGAGCTCCTGGATTCCAATGATGTCCTGAAGAACTCGATCCGCCTGCGGAACCCGTACGTGGATCCCATCAGCCTCCTGCAGGTGCGGCTGCTCAAGCGCCGCCGGGCGGCGGGAGCGGAGCGCGAGCGGCGGCAGCTCGAGCGGCCGCTGGCGCTCACGATTAACGGGATCGCCGCGGGCATGCGGCACACCGGCTGATACGGGATTGACGTCGCGTAACGCGAAACGCGTAACGTGGGACCTCTTCACTGGTCGGAAGCTGGAGGCTCGAGGCTGGAAGCTGGAACATGGACCTGGCACGGGGCGGTGGGCGCGGCATGGTTCGGGGCACGGGGCGAGTCCTTCGACTTCGCTCAGGACTCCGCTCACTTCGTTCGCTCCGGGGCACGGCGTGGGGGACCCGGGGAGCTATTGCAAAATTCGGAATTGGGAATTGGGAATTCGGAATCGGACGCTCGTCATTCCGCATTCCCAACTCCGAATTCCGCATTTGGCACAGTTGCCTGTCGCTGGTTGCGGCGTATGATGAATGAGGTCCCGATGCACACACTCGTCTTGCTCCGGCACGGGGAAAGCACGTGGAACAAGGAAAACCGGTTCACGGGATGGACCGATGTCGATCTCAGCGAGCGCGGCGTCGAAGAAGCCCGCGCGGCGGGATGCCTGCTCCGCAAGGAAGGCTACACGTTCGACGTGGCGTTTACGTCGGTGTTGAAACGCGCCATCCGCACACTCTGGATCGTGCTGGACGAGATGGAGCTCATGTGGATCCCGGTGCATCGCAGCTGGCGGCTGAACGAGCGGCACTACGGCGCGCTGCAGGGGCTGAACAAGCAGGAGATGATCGAGCGGCACGGCGAGGAACAGGTGCGGGTCTGGCGGCGCAGTTACGACATCCGTCCGCCCGCGCTCGCCAAAGACGACGCGCGGTATCCCGGCCGCGATCCGCGCTACGCCGGGCTGGCGCCGGAGCAGGTTCCGCTGACGGAATGCCTCAAGGATACGGTGGAGCGGTTCCTTCCCGAATGGCGCGAGACGATCGCGCCGGCCGTCGCGGAGGGCCGGCGGGTGATCATCACGGCGCACGGCAACAGCCTCCGGGCGCTGGTGAAGTTCCTGGACGGCGTGTCGGACGCCGAGATCGTGGGGCTCAATATCCCGACGGGGATTCCGCTCGTGTATGAGCTCGATGCGTCGCTGAAGCCGATCCGGCACTATTACTTGGGCGATGCGGAGTCGGTGAAGCAGGCGACGCAGGCAGTCGCGGACCAGACGAAGCGGCGCGCTGGCTAGCCACCAGCGACCAGGACGGGGCGAGGGGCGAGTCCTTCGACTTTGCTCAGGACTCCGCTCACTTCGTTCGCTCCGGGGCACGGCGTGGGGATGACCATGAGAAGGTAGAAGATGGAAGGTGGAGGGTGGAATATCGCCATTCTACCGTCTACCGTCTACCTTCTACCCTCCACCTTCTACCGTCCACCTTCTGCCAGATAAACGAGCGAAAGAGGAAACGCCCCCCGGTGCGCCGAGATGGAGGGCATTCTCTCAGGCGTGAGACTGCGGACCAACCCCCTGAGGGCCACCCCGCCGCTGTTCAACGGGGTGGCCTGAAGGGGGCTGGTCCGCTCGTGCGCTTACGACGAGCTGAGGATCTGCGTTCCTCCGCCGGGCAGCGGAATGTCGATCTGGGGCAAGGGGAACGTGATCGTATGGGCCGCGCCGCCGAGCGTATCGGCGATCCCATACCAGAGGCCCCGCCCGAGCCCGCCCAGCACGTTCTCGCCGTACTGGCTCGACTGGTAGGGCTGGCGGAACAGTTCCGTCCATCCGAGCAGGAGATTGGTCAACCCGAACTTGAGCTTGCCGACAGCCTGCTCGCTGTACGTCGGCTCATCGGCCCAAGGGCTGGCGGCCGACGCGTTCGCCGGGCCCGCCAACAGCGCGATCAGCGCCGCGCCTGTCACCAAGATTCCGATTCGCTTTCCCATCCCCACCTCCTTTGCTGGTTTGTGAAAGTCTAGCACTGCGTCTCGCCTTGTCAAGAGGGCTTCCGTGTTCCAGCAACCAGTCTGCTCGTCATTTCCGTCTAGTCCGTCAGTCCGTCACCGTTGGGGCATGTGGCATGTCGTGCGATCGTTGAACTGGTAGAGGGTAGAAGGTGGAGGGTAGAAGGTAGAGGGTAGATGTGTTGTTTCAAGACATCGGTGACAGTTTAAAGTAGGCCTGGCGTCGTTGAACAGGCGTGA
>DASWKB010000071.1:0-8799 GCA_036396895.1 bacterium
GCTTGAGCGTCTGGGCGGGGGTGGGGTGGATCTCGTGCTGCTCGATCTGACGCTGAGCGACAGTCTGGGGCTGGAAACGTTCGATCGCGTTCGCGCCGCTTCTCCCGCCGTGCCGGTGGTGCTGCTGACCAGCATCGACGACGACGCCGTGGTCCGCGCCGCGCGCCGCAAGGGCGCGGCGGGGTTCCTGGCGAAGCACCGCCTGACGCTCGAGAGTCTCGGGCGCGCGATCGAGGCGGCGTCGGGTTCGGGCGCTCCGGAGCCGCCGCCGCGGATGTCGGCGCAGGCGTGATCCGTGGTTCGTCCTCCGACCAATGACGCGTGATTCCCGGTACCCCTCGATCGGCCAGGCGGCGGTCCTCTTCGCGTGCTACCTTGCGCTGACGTTCGGGCTCGGTCTGCTCGTGCACGTCATGGAAACCGCCACCGGGCGGATGCTGGGCGGGGACCCGATCATCCTGGCCTCGATCAGCGCCTCGACCATGGTGGCGGTGCTCGGGTGGGGCTGTTGGCGGCGGGGTGAAGCCGCGCGCGGCGTCTTCGCGTTCCGGCCGGTGCCGGCCGCGCTGATCATGCCGATTGTGGTCACGGTGCTCGGCTTGCACGTCCTGCTGTCCGAAGCGGACAACGTGGTGCGGGCCGTGTGGCCGATGCCGGAGGCGGTCGCGGCGGTCTTCAAGACCCTCGTGGAAGGCGGCCGGGGTATGCCCGCGACGGTGCTGATCCTCCTGGTCGCGGCGCCGGTGGTCGAGGAGCTCCTGTTCCGGGGATTGATTCTCACAGGATTCCTCGCCCGGTATCCGGCCGGGATCGCCGTTCCGGCGTCCGCGCTGGTCTTCACCGCGTTCCACCTCAATCCCTGGCAGGTCGTCGCGCCGTTCGTGCTCGGGCTGTTGTTTGCGTGGTGGTTCCTTCGGACCCGTTCGCTGCTCCCGGCCATCCTCGGCCACGCCGTGAACAACGCGATTCCCGTGCTGGTGAGCCTCGTGCCGTCGGTGCGGATTCCCGGATACTCCTACGGCGGCGACCCGGGCGGGCCCGCCGTGTTCCATCCGTGGTGGCTCAACCTTGCGGGAGTCGCGCTGTCCGCCGCCGGCCTCTTCTGGCTCATCGTGCTGTTTCGACATTCTGCGTCACGCATGTCCGTCGTACGTTATCAGGAGAACATGGAAGGTGGAGGATCGCAGGTAGAAGGTGGAAGGTAGAAGATGGAAGATGGAAGGTGGAAGGTCGAACGGCAGATGAAGCACCGAGCCGATCTACCCTCAACCCTCAACACTCTAACTTCTACCTTCCAACTTCTCTCCGTATCGACCATGGACTATGGACGGTGGACTATGGACTAAATACGCCCACGATTGCATCTAAATATTGGGCGCATGTACCCTGAGCGAAGTCGAAGGGGACCCCCTCGACTCGCTTTGCTCGCTCGGGGTAAATGGAACCCATTCGAATGTTAACATGCAATGTGGGTTCCATTTAGACATGGATACGGAGCGACCGCGGGTGACGGGGATGCTACAATGAATCATGCCGGGCCGGCGGGGAAGCGCGCAGGCACGCGGGCGGCGGTCACGGTGTACGGCTACGCAACGTGCGGCACGTGCCGCAATGCGCAGCGGTGGCTGCGGGAGCGCGGAATGCCGTTTCGCGATGTCGACATCACGCGAACCCCGCCGTCGCGCACCGTGCTGGCGGCGGCCGTGCGGTCCGGCGGATACCGCGCGTGCGATCTCCTGAACCGTTCCGGCGAGCTCTATCGCGCGATGCGGATGAAGGAGAAGGCGCCGGCCATGTCCGAACGGGCGCTCCTGGCGCTCCTGGCGCGGCACGGCCGCCTGATCAAGCGGCCGGTCATCACCGATGGGCGGCGGGTGACGGTGGGATTCGATCCGGACCGGCTGCGCGCGGTCTGGACGGCCTG
The DNA here is from genome assembly GCA_036396895.1 of bacterium. GTDB lineage: Bacteria > Omnitrophota > Gorgyraeia > Aquiviventales > Aquiviventaceae > DASWKB01. The sequence continues at coordinate 1,925 of DASWKB010000071.1, forward strand.
ACCCGATCGGAGCCCTTCGGAGTTCCAGAGGGGAAAGGGAGCCAGCATGGCTGAACACGTCGTGATCATCGGATCCGGACCGGCGGGGCACACCGCCGCCATCTACGCGGCCCGCGCGGACCTCGCGCCCGTGATGTTCGAAGGCTTCGCCGCGGGCGGCATTCCAGGCGGCCAGCTGATGACGACGACGGAGGTCGAGAATTTCCCTGGGTTTCCGCAGGGCATCCAGGGGCCCGAGCTGATGGAGGCGTTCCGGAAGCAGTCCCTGCGGTTCAAGACGCGCATCGTCACGGAAGACGTCGCCCGCGTCGAGCTGGGCAGCCGGCCGTTCACCGTCGCATCCGCGGGCCGCGAGCTCAAGACGGACAGCCTCATCCTCGCCACGGGCGCGACCGCGAAGCGGCTGCATTTGCCCGGGGAGGAGCGGTTGTGGACCAAAGGCATGTCCGCCTGCGCCGTGTGCGACGGCGCGCTGCCGGTCTTCCGGAACAAGACGCTGGTGGTGGTCGGGGGCGGCGATTCGGCCTGCGAGGAGTCGAGCTACCTGACCAAATTCGCGTCGAAGGTATACCTCGTGCACCGGCGGGACACGCTGCGGGCCTCCAAGATCATGCAGAAGCGGGTGCTGGAGAACCCGAAGATCGAGCCGGTGTGGGACTCGGTCGTGGAAGAGGTGCTCGGCGCCGACGCGGTCGAGGCCGTGCGGGTCAAGCACGTGCCGAGCGGCAAGACCCGCGAGCTCTCCTGCGGCGGGGTCTTCTACGCCATCGGGTTCACGCCCAACACCGCACTCTTCAAGGGGCAGCTCAAGATGGACGAGTACGGCTACCTGGTGACGGAGCCCGGCACGACCCGCACCTCGATCGAGGGAGTGTTTGCCTGCGGGGACGTGCAGGACAAGCGCTATCGGCAGGCCGTCACCGCGGCGGGCAGCGGATGCATGGCGGCGATCGAATGCGAACGGTGGCTGGGCGATCAGGCGATGCGCGCCGCGGATCACGGCCGCGCGGCGCGCGCGTGAGCGGACCCGCTCCCCGTCCCGGTTCTGCTTTCGCCCGCCCGCGGGGTTTGCTATCATGCGAGGAGGCGCACATGCGTTCCCGCGACGACGATCTCAATCCCTGGGTGTGGGGCGCGCTGCCGGTGGCGGCGGCGCTCGGGTACGTGATCGTGCTGCTCTATGACGTGGAGCTTCGGATCTGGTCGGGCGCCGACTTCACCATGCGCGGGGTGGATCTCCTCTGGCTCGGCGGGTGGCTCGCGGCGAAGGGAGAGCTGGGCATTCTGGAGAACGTCCAGGTGGCGCTGCTGGCGGCCGTCGCGGGAATGGCCGTGTGGATTCTGCGCCGGCCGGGGCCGATGCCCGTGCGGTGGCTGAAGCGCTGGGTGGGGGTCCTGCTGGTCGGCTGCCTCTATGTGCTCGGCGAGGAGATCAGCTGGGGGCAGCATTATCTGGGCTGGACCACGCCGGAATGGTACGAGCGGTGGAACTACCAGGGCGAGACGAACCTGCACAACCTGCACAGCGGGTGGATGGTGTTCAAGCCGAAGGGCGCGTTGGAGTACGCGATCATCTTCGCCGCCCTGCTGCGGCCGGCGTGGCGCTCGATGCGCCGGACGGCGGGGCTTGGCGCCACGGGCGCGCGCGAGTGGATCTGGCCGACCCATGCCGGCAGCGTGGCGGCGCTCATGCTGCTGGTGACCGCGCTCGTGAAACGGGTCGACAAAGGACTGAATCTGGAGCTCGTGCGCGCCAGCGGGCTCGACTACGGTGAGCTGCGGGAGTTTTTGATCTACGGATTTGTGGCGATCTATCTGTGGTCGCTGGCGCGCCGGCTGGTCCGTTGGCAGGCGGCGGATCGCGGGACGCCAGGCGCGAAACCGGGGTCGGGCCGCGAAGCCGGCGAGCTGAGCGTGCCCGCCGCGGCCGGTTGACGGAGGGGAGGTGACGGGCGTCATGGAGCGGCATCGTCAGAGCATTTCGCTGTGCGGCGGGGACAAGTGCTGCCCCGAGGTGGTGGTGGATGCGGAGCGGAGGCAGGTACGCATCGGGGAAGAGGGCAACCTCGTCGTGCTGGATCAGAACGCGTGGAACACCCTGCTAGAGAAGATTGCCTCGGGTGAGTTGACTCGGCTGTAAGCGCGAGCGGGGGATCGGCAGAGGCGTTCCGCGCCACGGCGCGCGGAACGCCTCTCGGTTTTCCTGACGGTGAGCGGGGAGCGAGCTGATGCGGGTGGCGGAACTCTTTGTCCGGTGTCTGGAGAACGAGGGCGTCCGGTACGTCTTCGGCATCCCCGGCGAAGAGACGGAGGACCTCCTGTTCGCTCTGGAGGCTTCCTCCATCCGGTTCATCCCCACCCGGCATGAGCAGGGCGCGGCGTTCATGGCGGACGTGTGGGGCCGGCTCACCGGGAAAGCCGGGGTCTGCCTGAGCACGCTGGGGCCGGGCGCCACGAACCTGCTGACGGGCGTCGCCGACGCGAATCTCGACAAGAGTCCCGTGGTCGCCATCACCGGCCAGGCGGGACTCGGCCGCTTGCACAAGGAAAGCCACCAGCACCTGGACATCGTGGACATGTTCCGGCCGGTCACGAAATGGAATACGGCCGTGACGCATGCGGACGCCGTCCCCGAGATCGTGCGCAAGGCCTTCAAGATCGCCGAGCGCGAAAAACCCGGGGCGACGCATATCGAACTGTCGGACGACATGGCGGCCCGGGAGGTATCGGGGGAGCCGCTGCCGGCCATCCCGGTGCGCCGGCCGGGGCCGGACCCCGAGGCGCTGGCGCGGGCGATGGAGGCGATGGCCCGGGCGCGGCGCGTGCTCATCCTGGCCGGGAACGGCGCCGTCCGCACGCGCGCCTCGGGCGCGCTGCGGGCCCTTGTCGAGCAGTGCGACATCCCGGTCGTCCATACGTTTATGGGTCAGGGCGCGGTCTCGGACCGCAATTCGCAGTCGCTGCTGACCATGGGCCTTCCGTTCCGGGATCTCGTCATGGACGCCGTGGAGGCGGCGGACCTCATCCTGGCGGTCGGCTATGACCTCGCGGAGTACCCGCCCAAGGCCTGGCGAGGCGGCTTGACCGCGCCGATCGTCCATGTGGATTTTACGCCCGCCGAGGTCGACACCCACTACCAGCCCGTCGTGGAGGTGGTGGGGGATATCTCCTCGTCGCTGGCCGCGCTCCGGAGCGCCCTGGCGGAGGCCGGGTGCGCGTGGCAGCGCGGATGGGCGCAGCCCGTGCGGGAGCGCATCCTGGCGGATCTGGCGTCGTATGAGCTCGAGGACGGCGCCGCCTGGACGATTCCGGGGGCGCTGCGCGTCATGCGCGAGGTCATGCGGGATGAGGATCTCCTGATCAGCGATGTGGGGACGCACAAGCTCTGGATCGCGAGGAACTTTCCCGTGTACCAGCCCAACGGCTGCCTCATTTCCAACGGCCTCGCGAGCATGGGCATCGCGCTCCCGGGCGGCATCGCGGCGGCGCTGCAAGACCCGGCGCGGCGCATCGTGGCTGCCATGGGGGACGGCGGCTTCCTGATGAACGCGCAGGAACTGGAAACGGCCGTGCGGCTCGGCGCGGGATTCGTGATCGTGGTGTTCAACGACGGCGAGTACGGCCAGATCGCCTGGAAGCAGTGGATGGGCCGGGGGCGCGCCACCGGCACGCGGATCGGCAATCCGGACATCGCCGCCTTCGCCAAGAGTTTCGGCATCCCGGCGCACCGGCCCTCCACCGTCGGCGAGTTCCGGACGGTGCTCGAGCGGTCGCTGGACTCGCGGACGCTCACGGTCGTGGAGCTCCCTGTGGACCAGCGGGCGCTGTACGAGCTCAGCGCGCGCATGCAGGAGGGATGAGGGATGGCCATCGAAGCGATCAACCCGGCGACCGGCAAGCTGATCAAGCGGTACGAGGAGCTTCCGGACGGTCGGATCGCCCAAGCGGTGGAGCAGGCGGACGAGGCGTTCGCCGCCTGGCGCCGTACGGGATTTCCCGCCCGCGCGAACGTGCTCAAGGCGGCGGCGAAGATGCTCCGCGGGCGGCGGGACGCGTTCGCGGTGCTCATGGCGACGGAAATGGGCAAGCCGGTTTCCCAGGGGCGCGGGGAAATCGACAAGTGCGCGTGGGGGTGCGAGTACTTCGCGGAGCACGCACCCGGGTTCCTCGCGGCCAGGCCGGTCGAGACCGACGGGGCGAACAGCTACGTCACGTTCGCCCCGCTGGGCGTGATCCTGGCCATCATGCCCTGGAACTTTCCGTTCTGGCAGGTGTTCCGGTGCGCGGCGCCCGGCCTGATGGCGGGCAACGCGGTGCTCCTCAAGCATGCGGCCAACGTTCCCGGCTGCGCTCTCGCCATCGAGGAAGTGTTCCGCAAGGCGGGGCTGCCCGAGGGGCTCTTCCAGACGCTGCTGATCGGCCAGGAGCGCGTGGCGGGCCTGATCGAGCACCCGGCGGTCCGGGCCGTCACGCTGACGGGAAGCGAACGGGCGGGGCGGGCGGTGGCCGCCCAGGCGGGCGCGGCGCTGAAGAAGACGGTGCTGGAGCTGGGCGGCAGCGACCCATACCTCATCCTCGAGGACGCGGATCTGGAGCACGCCGTCGAACAATGCGTCGCCTCCCGGATGCAGAACGCGGGGCAGAGCTGCATCGCGGCGAAGCGCATGATCGTGGTCGACGCGGTCCGCGAGCGGTTCGAGCAGCTCCTGGTGGAGCGCATGCGGGCGCAGAAGGTGGGCGATCCGCTGGAGGAAGACGTGGCTGTCGGGCCGATGGCCCGCCTGGACCTGCGCGGCCTGCTGCACGGGCAGGTGACGCGGAGCATCGCGCAGGGCGCGGTGCTGCGGCTGGGCGGAACGGTGCCGGAGGGGCCCGGCGCGTTCTATCCGCCGACCGTGCTGACCGGCGTGGCGAAGGGCATGCCGGCGTACGACGAGGAAACGTTCGGCCCGGTGGCCTCCATCGTGCCGGTGCAGAACGCGGGCGCGGCGGTGCGCGCCGCCAACGATACGCGATACGGTCTCTCGGCGGCGGTCTTCACCGCCGACCGCTCGCGCGGCGAGCAGATCGCGGCGGAGTCGATCGATGCGGGCGCCTGTTTCGTGAACGCGTTCGTCAAGTCGGACCCGCGTCTGCCGTTCGGCGGCATCAAGCACTCGGGTTACGGCCGCGAGCTGTCGGCGTTCGGGATCCACGAGCTCGTCAACATCAAAACGGTGGTCGTCTCGTGAGCCCCGCCGCGGCCGGCGGGAGGCAGACGCGGCGGCGCGCCCGCTCGCGCGTGCCGCGGGATGACCCGAGGCTCCTCGGCGGGATCGCGCGATTCAACGCCGGGGACTATTTCGAAAGCCACGAGATCTGGGAAGCGCTGTGGCACGAGGTCGCGGGGCCCGAGCGGAGGTTCCTCCAGGGACTGATCCAGCTCGCCGCCGCGTATCACCACCGCGGGCGCGGCAACCGGCGCGGGGCCCTTGAGCTGCACGGGAAGGCCCGGGAGAAGCTTAGCGCGTGGGCGCCGCGGCATGCCGGGATCGCGGTGGCGGATCTCCTGGCGCAGGCCGAGCGCGACCTTGCCTCATCCGGCGTCACCTGGGGGCGGCCCCGGCTGCGCCCGGACCGGCGCGGGCGCGTGTTCCGGCTCGTGGTCTACGATCTCGACGGGACGCTGGTGGATACGCGTCGGGACATCGTGCGCGCCGTCAATCACACGCTGTGGGCGCTGGGACTGCCCGCCAGGCCGGCCCCGCGCATACTCCGCTTCGTGGGGCGGGGGCTTGAGCATCTCCTTCGCGGGAGCATGGGCGCGGATCACCCGGCCCGCGTGAGCGCCGCCATGCGCGCCTACCGGGAGTACTATGCCGCGCACATGCTGGACCACAGCCGGCTCTACCCCAGCGTTCGTGCCCTGCTGGCCCATTTCGCCGGACGCGCCCAGGCGGTGCTCAGCAACAAGCCGGACCCGTTCACGCGCGAGATCCTGACGGCACTGGGCGTGGCCGGACGCTTCCGCGAGATCATCGCGGGCCCCTATGCCCGCAAGCCGGATCCTGCGGCGCTTGAAGCGGTGATGGCGCGCTCGGGCGCCTCGCCTGAAGAGACGCTCATGGTGGGGGACAGCGGCATCGATATCGAGACCGGACGCCGGGCGGGAGCGGCGACCGTCGCCCTGCGGCACGGGCTGGGCTCGGCCGCCGAGCTCCGGGCGGCCAGGCCGGATTGGCTCCTGCATGACGCGGGCGAGCTGCTGGCGCTGGCGAAGCGAGCGGCCTGGTGAGATGGGGCGCGGGGCGGGGCGTGACACGTTCGGAGTCTGCCAAATGCGGAATTGGGAATTCGGAATTGGGAATTTCAAGCCGCAGGTGATTCCGTATTCCGCATTCCGAATTTGACACAGTTGCCTGTTGCTGGTCGCCGATCTCTGGTCGCTGGTCTCTGGTTGCTACGTCAAAGGGGCCAGCCCCCAAGGGGACACCCTACAGCGAGGCCCATCGGGCCAAGGGCAAGGGGGCGAGTGCAGAGTGCGGAGTGAAATCCGGGGGAATTTCATCATAACTAATTCTCCCTCAAACAGTTCCCTAAAGCGTCCCCAATTGTTTCCATGTATTGTGTTTATCATTTGCCAATCCTATGAGATCAAGGGTATTGATCGGATCGTTAATACAATAATTATAGAAATTTGGGTTCTTTCCAGAGAACCCAATCGGATCCTTACTCGTCCACCGCCCCGTCACAGCATCGTAGTCCCTGGCCCCGAAGCGCGTCAACTTGGTATGCGAATCGTACAAGCCTCCTGCAAATCCGAAGGGTTGAAAACCCGGATTTGAATCCGCCAGCACCCTCCCAAACTCATCATACGCCATTTCCTGCACGATGTG